>NZ_JBIVXY010000005.1:0-574347 GCF_044769485.1 Kitasatospora sp. NPDC090308
GTGAACGGCTCCAGAGCAGCCGCACACGCATCGATCGCCGCACGGAACACCGGCTCCAAGGCGTACAACTCCGCACCCATCCCCACCCACTGCGCACCCTGCCCCGGGAACACGAACACCGACCGACCCGGCGAACCCGCGACACCCGTGACGATGCGGGGGTCTCCGTCGGCGAGGGCGGTCAGGTCCGCCATGAGGTCGGCCCGGGTGCTGCCCACCAGGGCCGTCCGGTGGGCGAGCACGGTGCGGGTGGTGGCGAGGGCCCGGCCGATCGCGGCCGGTCGGAGGCCGGGGTGGGCGGTGACGTGGTCCGCGAGCCGTCGGGCCTGGGCGCGGAGGGCGTCGTCCGACTTGCCGGACAGCAGCCACACGGTGGGCTCCGCGGAGTCGTCCGCGGCGGGCTGTTCGGGGGTCTTCTCGGGGAACTGTTCGATGACGACGTGGGCGTTGGTGCCGCTGGCCCCGAAGGCCGAGATGCCCGCGCGGCGGGGACGCCCGGTCTCCGGCCACGGCCGGGCCTCGGTCAGCAGCCGGACGTCACCGGTGTCCCACTCGACGTGCGGCGTGGGCTCCTGGACGTGCAGCGTCGGCGGCAGTTCCCCGTGCCGCATCGCCATCACCATCTTGATCACACCCGCCACACCGGCGGCGGCCTGGGTGTGGCCGATGTTGGACTTCACCGACCCCAACCACAGCGGCTCGGTGCGCCCCTGACCGTACGTCGCCAGCAGCGCCTGCGCCTCGATCGGATCACCCAGCGTCGTCCCCGTACCGTGCGCCTCCACCACGTCCACGTCCGACCCCGACAAACCCGCGTTCGCCAACGCCTGCCGGATCACCCGCTCCTGGGAGAGGCCGTTGGGCGCGGTCAGGCCGTTGGACGCACCGTCCTGGTTGACCGCCGAACCCCGCACCACCGCCAGCACCCGGTGACCGTTGCGGCGGGCGTCCGACAGCCGCTCCAGCAGCACCAACCCCGAACCCTCGCCCCACGCCGTCCCGTCGGCCGTCGACGAGAAGGGCTTGCACCGACCGTCGGGAGCCAGCGCGCGCTGGCGGGAGAACTCCGTGAACTGAAGGGGTGTCACGCTCACGGTCACCCCGCCGGCCAGGGCCAGCGAGCACTCGCCCGAGCGCAGTGCCTGCGCGGCGAGGTGGATCGCCATCAGTGACGAGGAACAGGCGGAGTCGATGGAGACGGCCTGGCCCTGGAGGCCCAGCAGGTAGGAGACCCGGCCGGAGGTGATGCTCGGCGAGATGCCGGTGGCGAGGTAGCCCTCGGTGTCGGGCGGCGCCTGGTCGGGGCTGCCGACGTAGCCGGAGGACCAGATGCCGGTGAACACACCTGTCTGGCTGCCCCGCAACGACGTCGGATCGATCCCTGCGTCCTCGAACGTCTCCCACGCCGTCTCCAGCAGCACCCGCTGCTGCGGGTCCATCGCCAACGCCTCACGCGGCGAGATCCCGAAGAACGCGGCATCGAAGCCCGCCGCATCCGCGAGGAACCCGCCCGACCGCGTGTACGACGTCCCCGGACCACCGGCCGGATCGTAGAGACGGCCCACGTCCCACCCACGGTCCGACGGGAACTCACCCACCGCATCGACCCCGCCCGCCACCAAGCCCCACAACTCCTCCGGCGACCCCACCCCGCCCGGCAGCCGGCACCCCATGCCCACGATCACCACCGGATCGACCCCGCCGTCCACCGACGCCACCGACACCACCGGCGCCACCGGCTCAACGCCCTTGGGCGCACCGGAGAGTTCGGCCGCGAGGTGGTCGGCGAGGTCGGCGGGGGTGGGGTGGTCGAAGACGAGGGTCGCGGGCAGCCGTAGGCCGGTGGCACCGGCGAGGCGGTTGCGCAGTTCGACGGAGGTCAGGGAGTCGAAGCCGAGGTCGCGGAAGGCGAGTCCGGGGGTGATCGCGGCGGCGTCGGAGTGGCCGAGGACGGTGGCGGTGTGGGCGGTCACCAGGGACAGCAGGTCCGACGCGGGGGCCTTGGGCGTCGGCAGGGTCGGCGGTATCGAGAGGTCGGCCGTGGTCAGCGCGGGACGTCCGGCGGCCAGTGCGGTGTCGAACATGGCCAGGGCGCGTTCGGTGCTGAGGGGGCGGACGCCCTTGCGGGCGAGGCGTCGGCGGTCGGCCGCGGTGAGGTGGGCGGTCATGCCGCTCTCCTGCTCCCAGTGGCCCCAGGCCATCGACACGGCGGGCAGTCCGAGGGCCTGCCGGTGTGCGGCGAACGCGTCGAGGTAGGAGTTCGCGGCGGCGTAGCCGGCCTGGCCGGCGTTGCCGAGCACACCCGCGGCCGCGGAGAACAGCACGAAGGCGGCGAGGTCGTGCTCGCGGGTCAGCTCGTGCAGGTGCCAGGCGCCGTCGACCTTGGGACGCAGCACCCGGTCGAGCTGCTCCGCGGTCAGCCGTGCCACGACGGTGTCGTCGAGCACGCCGGCCGCGTGGACGACGGCGGTGAGCGGGTGCGCGGCCGGGATGGCGTCCAGTACGGCCGCCAGCGCGTCCCGGTCCGCGACGTCACAGGCCACCACCCGCACGTCGACGTCCCCGCGCTGCTCCAGCTCCAGGTGCGGCACCGCGCCGCCGCGGCGGCTGAGGAGCAGCAGGTGCCGTACCCCGTAGCGGGACACCAGGTGCCGGGCGACGGCCTGGCCGAGGGTGCCGGTGCCGCCGGTGATCAGCACGGTGCCGTCGGGGTCGATCGGCCGGGGCACGGTGAGGACGATCTTGCCGGTGTGCCGGGCCTGGCTCATCAGCCGGAAGGAGTCGGCGGCCTGGCGGAGGTCCGCGGCGGTGACCGGCAGCGGCTCCAGCGTCCCGTCGGCGACCATCGCCACGACCCTGGAGAGGATGTCGCCCCGCCGCGCGGGGTCGACGTCGTTGAGGTCGAAGGCCCGGTGGATCAGGCCCTGGGGCGAGCGGACGTCCGTCTTGCCCAGCTCGACGAACCGTCCGCCGGGCGCGAGCAGCCGGAGGGAGGCGTCGGTGAGTTCCCCCGCGAGCGAGTTGAGGACGACGTCCACGGCCGGGAACCGGTCGGCGAACCGGGTGTCGCGGGACGAACCGATGTGGTCGTCCGCCAGCCCGAGGCGCCGCAGGGCGTCCCACTTGGCGGGGCTCGCGGTGGCGAAGACCTCCGCGCCGCTGTTCAGGGCCAGCTGGACGGCGGCCATGCCCACACCGCCCGCGCCGGAGTGGACCAGGACCCGGTCGCCGGGGCGCAGTTCGCCGAGGTCGAACAGCCCGTACCAGGCGGTGGTGAACGCGACGGGCACCGACGCCGCCGTGGTGAAGCTCCAGCCGTCGGGGATCGCCGTCAGGAGCCGGTGGTCGGCGACCGCGCGCGGCCCGAAGGCGCCGGGCATCATTCCCGTGACGCGGTCGCCGGGCCGCCAGGCCGTGACGCCGGGGCCGACCTCGATGACGGTGCCGGCCCCTTCGCCGCCCAGCGGGGGCCGGTCCGGGTACATGCCGAGGGTGATGAGCACGTCGCGGAAGTTCAGGCCGGCCGCGCGTACCGCGACCCGCACCTGCCCGGGTTCCAGCGCGGCCTCCTGCCAGGGCAGCAGGGCCAGGTCATCCAGTTGCCCGGTGCCGGACTCGCTCAGCCGGTACGCGCCGTCGGGGGCGGCCGGTTCCGGCACGTACCTGACCTGTCGCGGTACGAGGACGCCTTCCGGGCGCAGGGCCAGTTCGGGTTCGTCGCCGGCCGTCCTGGCGGCCCGGACCGCGTCCTGCTCGGACGCGTCGCCGACGTCGACCAGGACGAACCGGCCGGGGTGCTCGGCGGCGGCGCTGCGGACCAGGCCGCGCACGGCCGCGCCGGCCACGCCGCGGGTCAGGACGGCCAGGCGGGCGGCCGCCCGCTCCGGCTGCTCGGCCAGGAAGTCCTGGACGAGCGCGCGGGCCCGCTGGACGAGGGCGTGCACGGAGTCCGCGTCGGCTTCCGCGGTGAGCACCGGGCTCGGCACCACCTCGGTCGGCGTGCCCGGGGTGAGGGGCGTCCACCGGGTGTGCAGCACCGCGGCCCGGGCCTCGGCGGCCGGACGGACGGTCAGCGCGGTGATGTCCGCGACCGGGTTGCCGGACGGGTCGGCCAGTGTCGCGCGGTAGGTGTCGGTGCCCGTGCGGACCAGGTGGACCCGGGCGGACGACGCACCGGTGGTGTGCACGGCGACGCCGGAGAAGGAGAACGGCAGCCGGACCCGGGTGTCGGGGCTGAGCAGGATCAGCGGCTGGAGCGCGGCGTCCAGGAGCGCGGGGTGGAGGCCGAAGCGGGCGCCGTCGGGGACGGACACCTCGGCGTACAGTTCGTCCTCGCCCTGCCACAGCTCCCGCACGCCCCGGAACGCGGGCCCGTACCGGTAGCCGAGTCCGGCGAGGACGGCGTAGAACCCTTCGGGGTCCACGGGTTCGGCGTTCCTCGGCGGCCAGTCGAGGCGACCGGCCGTCACCCGGCCGCCGAGGGTTCCGGACGCGTGGCGGACCCAGCCGTCGCCGCCCTTGGAGTGCACGGTGACCGGGCGGCGGCCGGCGTCGTCCGGGCCGCCGACCGAGACCTGGATGTCCGTGGGCGTGTCCGAGAGCGCGAGGGGCAGGTGCAGGACGAGGTCGTCCAGGGTCCCGCCGGCCAGGGTGGCGAGTTCGAGGAAGGCGGTGCCCGGCAGCAGGACCGTGCCGTCGACGGCGTGGTCGGCCAGCCAGGGGTGGGTGCGGGTGGAGACGCGGCCGCTGTGCACGGTGGTCCCGTCGGGCAGTTCGACCGTGGTGCCCGCCAGCGGGTGCCCGGTGCCGTGGTCGCCGGCCGCGGGGGTCAGCCAGTAGGTGCGGCGTTGGAAGGCGTAGCGCGGCAGCCTGACGCCGTGCGGGCGGTCGTGCGGCCAGGTCACGGCGACGCCCTGGACGTGGAGGCGGGCCAGGGCGGTGTGGAACTCCCCGACGGTGCCGTGGTCGCGGCGCAGGGTGCCGGTGGCGGCGACGTCCAGCGCGGGCACCAGGACCGGGTGCGGGCTGACCTCGACGAAGACGGTGTGGCCGTGGTCGAGCAAGAGGCGGGTGGCGAGGTCGAAGCGTACGGGTTCGCGGAGGTTGCGGTACCAGTAGGCGGCGTCGAGGGCGGCGGTGTCGATCGGCTCGCCGGTGACGGTGGAGTAGAACGGGACCGCTGTCTGTCGCGGTGTGATGTCGGCCAGGTCGGTGAGCAGTTGCTCGCGGACCGCCTCGACCTGCGCGGAGTGCGCCGCGTAGTCGACGGGCAGCCGACGGGCGCGGACGCCGTCGGACTCACAGGCCGCCAGCAGTCCGTCCAGCGCGTCGAGGCCGCCGGACACCACGACGGTCGAGGCGGAGTTGACCACCGCGACGGTGATCCGGTCGCCCCAGGGGCTCAGGTAGCCGACGGCGTCGTCCGCCGACAGCGCGAGGGACACCATGCCGCCGTGCCCGGCCAGCGCGACCAGCGCCCTGCTGCGCAGCGCCACCACCTTCGCGGCATCCTCCAACGACAGCGTGCCCGCCACGTACGCCGCCGCGATCTCCCCCTGCGAATGCCCGACGACCGCGTCCGGCTCCACCCCGTGCGCCCGCCACAACTCCGCCAACGCCACCATCACCGCGAACAGCGCGGGCTGCACCACCTCCACCCGCTCCAACGACCCACCACCGGTCAGCACCTCCACCAACGACCAGCCCGTGAACGGCTCCAGAGCAGCGGCACACGCATCGATCGCCGCACGGAACACCGGCTCCGAGGCGTACAACTCCGCACCCATCCCCACCCACTGCGCACCTTGCCCCGGGAACACGAACACCGACCGACCCACCACACCAGCCACGCCGGTCACCAGACCCGGCGCTGTGCGGCCCTCCGCCAGCGCTTCCAACGCCTCCGCACCATTCACCACCACGGCCCGGTGCTCGAACACCGTCCGGGCAGCCAGCGCGCCCCCGACCGCCGCCGGACCCACCTCGGGGTACGCGGCGACGAACTCGCCCAACCGGCGCGCCTGTTCCCGCAACGCCGGCTCGGACCTGGCGGACAGCGGCCAGAGGACCTGGTCGTCCGCGCGGCCCCGGGGAGAGGGTGCGGCGGAGTCGGCCTCGGCGGGCTGTTCGAGGATGCTCTGCTCGATGATGACGTGCGCGTTGGTGCCGCTGATGCCGAAGGCGGAGACGGCGGCCCGCCGGGGCCGCCCGGTCCCGGGCCACGCGACCGGTTCGGTGAGCAGGCGGACCGCGTCGGAGGACCAGTCGACGTGCGAGGTCGGCGCGTCCACGTGCAGGGTTCGCGGCAGCTGCCCGTGCCGCATCGCCATCACCATCTTGATCACACCCGCCACACCCGCCGCCGCCTGGGTGTGCCCGATGTTGGACTTCACCGACCCCAACCACAACGGCTCGGAACGGTCCTGACCGTACGTCGCCAACAGCGCCTGCGCCTCGATCGGATCACCCAGCGTCGTCCCCGTACCGTGCGCCTCCACCACGTCCACGTCCGACCCCGACAACCCGGCATTGGCGAGAGCCTGCCGGATCACCCGCTCCTGCGACGGACCGTTCGGCGCCGTCAACCCGTTCGACGCACCGTCCTGGTTGGTGGCGGAGCCCCGGACGACCGCCAGCACCTCGTGGCCGTTGCGGCGGGCGTCCGACAAGCGTTCCAGCAGCAGCAGGCCGGCGCCCTCGGCCCAGCCCGCCCCGTCGGCCGCGGCGGCGAAGGGCTTGCTGCGGCCGTCGGGCGCGCTCGCCCCCTGCCGGGACATCTCGGTGAACAGCGTGGGTGTCGCGTTGACGGTGACGCCGCCGGCCAGGGCGAAGGAGCACTCTCCCGAGCGCAGCGCCTGCGCGGCCAGGTGCAGGGCCACCAGGGACGACGAGCAGCCGGTGTCCAGGGACAGGGCCGGGCCGAGCAGGCCCAGCTGGTACGCCAGTCGGCCGGACCCCACGCTCGACGCGGTGCCGGTGACCTGGTAGCCCTCCAGGTCGTCGGGGACGGGTCCGGCGGCGTAGCCGGTGGACCACAGGCCGGTGAACACGCCGGTGGGGGTGCCCTCCAGCGTGGTCGGGTCGATGCCGGCGTGTTCGATGGTCTCCCACGCGGTCTCCAGCAGGATGCGCTGCTGCGGGTCCATGGCGAGCGCCTCGCGGGGCGATATCCCGAAGAACGCCGCGTCGAAGTCGCCGGCGGCGTCGAGGAAGCCGCCCCGGGACGTGCTCGACGTGCGGGGGCGGCTCCCCGTCGGGTCGTAGAGGCGGTCGACGTCCCACCCCCGGTCGGCCGGGAAGTCGCCGACCGCGTCCACGCCGTCCGCGACCAGCCGCCACAGGTCCTCGGGGGTGCCGACGCCGCCGGGGTAGCGGCAGCCCATGCCGATGACCGCGATCGGCTCGTCCGTCGCGGCCGGGGCCGGGGCCTGCGGCGCGTCCCGGTCGCCGGACAGGTGGGCGGCCAGCCGTGCCGGGGTGGGGTGGTCGAAGACGAGGGTGGCGGGCAGTTCCACCCCGAGCGCGGCGGCCAGGCGGTTGCGCAGTTCCACCGCGGTCAGTGAGTCGAAGCCCAGTTCCCTGAACGCCCGCCGGGGGTCGAGCCGTTCGGGGGCGGCGTGTCCCAGCACCACGGCGACGTGGGTGGTGATCAGCTCCAGCAGGTCGGTGCCGGCGGCGGGGGGCGCGGGTCGGGGGTGCTGCGTCCGGCCGTGGGTCTCGGGCAGGTCCCGCAGCAGCCGGCTCGGCCGCGCGTGGGTGTAGGCGCGGGCGAACTGCGCCCAGTCGGCCTCGGTGACGACCGCGAGGGCCTCGTCGTGGTCGAGGACGTCCTGCAGCGCGTCGAGCGCCCGGCCCGGGTCCAGTTCGCCGAGCCCGAGCAGGGTGCGCTGGCGCTGCACGGGCTCCAGGGCCGCCATGCCGCCCTCGGCCCAGATGCCCCAGGCGACGGAGGTCGTGGCGCGGCCCCGGGCGCGGTGCTGGGCGGCCAGCGCGTCGAGGAAGGCGTTGCCGGCGGCGTAGGCCGCGCCGTGGCCGTCGCCCCACACGCCCGCGGTGGAGGAGAACAGGACGAGGGCGTCGAGGTCCGGCAGGAGTTCCGCCAGGTTCGCCGCCCCGGCGACCTTGGCCGTGACGACCTCGGCGAACTCCGCCGGTGTCGTGTCGGCCAGCCTGGTGGCCCTGATCACGCCGGCGGTGTGGAAGACCGCGCGGATGTCGCCGACGCGCTCGACGAGGTCCCGCAGGGCGTCCCGGTCGGCCACGTCGCACGCCGCCACGGTCACCCGTGCCCCGGCTGCTTCCAGTTCGTCGCGCAGTCCGGCCGCGCCGGGTGCGTCGGGGCCGCGGCGGGCGGCCAGCACGATGTGCTCCGCTCCCTGCCGGGCGAGGCGGCGGGCCACGTGTCCGCCGAGCGCGCCGGTGCCGCCGGTGACCAGCACCGTGCCCCGCGGCCGCCAGGACCGCGCGGCCGGGCCCGACGGGGCCCTGCGGCGCAGCCGCTTGGCGAGGCGCCGGGCGCCGCGGATCGCCACCTGGTCCTCGCCCGTACCGGCGAGCACGACGAGCAGCGCGTTGACGCTCTCCTCGTCGGGCACGGCGGGAAGGTCGACCAGGCCGCCCCAGTGGTGCGGGAACTCCAGCGCCGCGGACGCGCCGGTGCCCCACGCCAGGGCCTGGGCCGGGTTGGTGACCGGGTCGGTGTCCGAGGTGCTCACGGCGCCGCTGGTCGCGCACCACAGCGGGACGGCCGCCGCCCTCACCGGGTCCGGGCTGCGCGCCGGGTCGAGGGTGCGGACCAGGTCCAGGGTGCGGACCAGGCCCGCCGGGAGCACCGGGTGGTCGGGGTGCGGCTCCTCGTCCAGCGCCAGCAGCGACAGCACGCCGTCCGGCCCGGGCCGGGCGTCACCGGTGCCGGCCGCGTCCCAGCTGTCGGCCACCGGGAAGCCCCGTTCGCGCAGGGCCTCGGCCCACGGGTGCCCGGTCGCGGCCAGGACGAGCCAGCGATCCGGGTCCACCGGGACCGCGGCACCGCTCGCCGGTGCCCATGCCACCTCGTACCGCCAGTCGCCACGGGGCACCGGCGGGGTCGCGGTCACCCAGTAGGGCTCGCGCTGGAAGGCGTACGTGGGCAGGTCCGCCCCGGGTGCGGTGCGGGGCAGGACCGGCGTCCAGTCGACGTCGGTTCCGGCGGCGTGGAGGCGTCCCGCCGCGGCGAGGAACTCGGTGAGGCCGCCGTGGTCTCGGCGCAGGGTGCCGGTGGCGGCGACGTCCAGCGCGGGCACCAGGACGGGGTGCGGGCTGACCTCGACGAAGACGGAGTGGCCGTCGGCGGTGAGCCGGGCGGCGGCGAGGTCGAAGCGTACGGGTTCGCGGAGGTTGCGGTACCAGTAGGCGGCGTCGAGGGCGGCGGTGTCGACCGGCTCGCCGGTGACGGTGGAGTAGAACGGGACCGCCGCCTGACGTGGTGTGATGTCGGCCAGGTCGGTGAGGAGTTGCTCGCGGACCGCCTCGACCTGCGCGGAGTGGGCGGCGTAGTCGACGGGTAGCCGCCGGGCGCGGACGCCGTCGGACTCACAGGCCGTCAGCAGTTCGTCCAGCGCGTCGAGGCCGCCGGACACCACGACGGCCGCGGGCCCGTTCACCACGGCGGTGGTCAGCCGCCCGCCCCAACGGGCCAGGTAGTCGGCGGCCTGTTCGACGGACAGCGCGAGGGACACCATGCCGCCGTGCCCGGCCAGCGCGACCAGCGCCCTGCTGCGCAGCGCCACCACCTTCGCGGCATCCTCCAACGACAGCGCGCCCGCCACGTACGCCGCCGCGATTTCCGCCTGGGAGTGGCCGACCACGGCGTCCGGCCGCACGCCGTGGGACCGCCACAGGTCGGCCAGCGCCACCATGACGGCGAACAGGGCCGGCTGCACCACGTCGACGCGGTCCAGCGCGCCGTGGCGCAGTTCGTCGACCAGCGACCAGTCCGTGTACGGGGCCAGGGCGGCGGCGCAGGCGTCGATGCCCGCGCGGAAGACCTCGGACTGCTCGTACAGGTCACGGCCCATCCCCGCCCACTGCGCACCCTGCCCGGGGAAGGCGAACACGGTTCCGCCGGTACGGGTGGGCGGTGCCGGCGGGAGCGCGGCCAGGCCGGACAGCAGGTCGTCCCGGTCGGTGCCGACCACCGCGGCCCGGTGCTCGAACCGGGTGCGGGCGGCCAGGGCGCGGCTGATCGCGGCGGCCGGGACGTCGGGGTGGGCGGTCGCGTACGCGTGCAGCCGCTCGGCCTGGGCGCGCAGCGCGGCGTCGGTCTTCGCGGACAGCAGCCAGACGGTGGGGGCGGCCCGGTCGGCGGGCTCGGGAAGGCGGCCGGGGTCCGGGTCGGAGGACTGCTCGATGATCAGGTGGGCGTTGGTGCCGCTGATGCCGAACGCCGAGACGCCCGCGCGACGCGGGCGGCCGCTGTCGGGCCACGGCCGGGCCTCGGTGAGCAGGGCGACCCGGCCCGCCGACCAGTCGACGTGCGAACTCGGCTCATCCACGTGCAGGGTTCGCGGCAGCTGACCGTGCCGCATCGCCATCACCATCTTGATCACACCCGCCACACCCGCCGCCGCCTGGGTGTGCCCGATGTTGGACTTCACCGACCCCAACCACAGCGGCTCGTCCCGCCCCTGACCGTACGTCGCCAGCAACGCCTGCGCCTCGATCGGGTCGCCCAGCGTCGTCCCCGTACCGTGCGCCTCCACCACGTCCACGTCCGACCCCGACAACCCGGCACTGGCCAACGCCTGCCGGATCACCCGCTCCTGCGACGGACCGTTCGGCGCCGTCAACCCGTTCGACGCACCGTCCTGGTTGACCGCCGAACCCCGCACCACCGCCAACACCCGATGACCGTTGCGACGGGCGTCCGACAACCGCTCCAACAGCACCAGACCGGCGCCCTCGGCCCAGGACGTACCGTCGGCCGCGGCGGCGAAGGGCTTGCTGCGACCGTCCGCCGCGAGGCCGTGCTGGCGGGAGAACTCGGTGAAGCCCAGCGGTGTCGCCATGATCGTGACACCGCCGGCGAGCGCCAGCGAGCACTCGCCCGTACGCAGCGACTGGGCGGCCAGGTGCAGGGCGACCAGCGACGAGGAGCAGGCGGTGTCCACGGACAGCGCCGGACCGCGCAGCCCGAGGTGGTAGGCGACCCGGCCGGAGGTGACGCTGGTCGCGACGCCGGTCAGCAGGTAACCCTCCAGGTCCTGCGGCAGGCCCGGTCCGGTCGCGTAGCCGGACGACCAGACGCCGGTGAACACGCCGGTGTGGCTGCCGCGCAGCGAGGTCGGGTCGATCCCGGCGTGCTCGAAGGTCTCCCAGGCCGTCTCCAGCACGAGCCGCTGCTGCGGGTCCATGGCGAGCGCCTCGCGGGGCGAGATGCCGAAGAACGGGGCGTCGAAGCCGGGCGCCGCCTCCAGGAACCCGCCCCGGTTGACGTACGTGGTGCCCGCGCCGCGCAGTTCGGGGTCGTACAGGCCGCCCAGGTCCCAGCCTCGGTCGTCCGGGAAGCCGCCGATCGCGTCCCCGCACGCCGCGACGAGCCGCCACAGGTCGTCCGGCGAGGCCACCCCGCCGGGGAAGCGGCAGCCCATGCCCACGATGACGACCGGGTCGTCGTCGTGGGCGGTCGGCGCGGCGGGGGCCGACCGGTCGCCGGGGCCGGTGCGCAGCCAGTCGATCAGCTCCGCGGGCGTCGGGTGGTCGAAGACGAGGCCGGACGGGAGGGGCCGGTCCAGGGCGGCGGCCAGGCGGTTGCGCAGTTCGAGCCCGGTGATCGAGTCGAAGCCGAGGTCCTTGAAGGTGAGCGCGGGATCGACGTCCGCGGGGTTCTCGTGGCCCAGCACGAGCGCGATCTGCGCGGTGACCACGGCGGCCGTGTCGCCCGCGTCGCCCGACGCGGGGTCGTCCGTGTCCGGACCGGGCGCGGCGGTGTCCGCCGTTCGCGTCCCCGGGTCGGCCGGGGTCCGGCCGACCCGCCCGGCCGCCGCTTCGGGCAGCCAGTACGGACGACGCTGGAAGGCGTACGTGGGCAGGTCGACCGGCGCGGCCCCGGCGACGGCCGGGGACCAGTCGACGGGCACGCCGGCCACGAACAGCCGGGACAGCGCGGTCAGGAAGTCGTCCGGCCCGCCCCGGTCGCGGCCGAGCGTGCCGGTGGCGACGCCGGGCGCGCCGGTCCGCTCGCGGGCCTGTTCCAGGAGCTGTTCGAGGGCGGGTAGCAGCACCGGGTGCGGGCTGACCTCGACCACGACGTCGTGCCCGTCCGCCAGCAGTGCGGCGGCGGCCAGGTCGAAGCGGACCGGCTCGCGCAGGTTGCGGTACCAGTAGTCGGCGTCGAGCGCCGTGGTGTCGTCGAGGAGGCCGCCGGTGACCGCGGAGTAGTACGGGACGGTGCCCCGCCGCGGCCGCACCCCGTCCAGTGCGGTGCGCAGTTGCTCGCGGACCGCCTCGACGTGCGCGGAGTGGGAGGCGTAGTCCACCGGGACCACGCGTGCGCGGACACCGTCCGCCGCGCAGGACTCGACCAGTTCGGCCAGGGCCTGCGTGTCGCCGGACACCACGACCGAACCGGTGGCGTTGACAACGGCGACCGTCAGCGCGCCGCCCCAGCGCGACACGTAGTCCTCGGCCCGCTCGGCGGGCAGGGCCACGGACACCATGCCGCCCCGGCCGGTCAGCGCGACCAGCGCGCGGCTGCGCAGTGCCACGATCCGGGCCGCGTCGGGCAGCGACAGCGCGCCCGCGACGTGTGCCGCGGCGATCTCGCCCTGCGAGTGCCCGACCACCGCGTCGGGCTCGACGCCGAAGGAGCGCCACAGGGCCGCCAGGGACACCATCACCGCGAACAGGGAGGGCTGCACGACGTCCACGCGGTCGAGCGGGGCGCCGTCCAGGACCTCGGCCAGGGACCAGTCGGTGTACGGGGCCAGGGCCCGGGCGCACTCGTCCATGGCGGTCCGGAAGACGGGGTACGCGGCGTACAGCTCCCGGCCCATGCCGACCCACTGCGCGCCCTGGCCGGGGAACACGAAGACGGTGCGGCCCGGGGTGCCGGCCCGGCCGGCGGCGAGCCGGGAGGAGTCGAGCAGGACCGCGCGGTGCGCGAAGCGGGTTCGGGTGGTGGCCAGCGCGTGCGCGACCTCGGCGGCGGTCAGGTCCGGGTGGCTGCGCACGTGTTCGCGCAGGCGCCCGATCTGCGCGCGCAGCGCCTGTTTGGTCCGGGCCGTGACGATCCACGGCGCCGGCCCGGCTCCGGGGGCGGGCCGCCGGACCGGCGGCGCGGCCGGACCGGGCGCCTGCTCGACGATCACGTGCGCGTTGGTGCCGCCCATGCCGAACGAGGACACGCCGGCGAGCAGGGACGCGTCCGGCCGCGGCCAGGGGGTCAGCGCGGTCTGGACCCGCAGCGCCAGTGCGTCGAGGGGGATGCCGGGGTGGGGGGTTTCGTGGTTCAGGCTCGGCGGCAGTGCGCGGTGGTGCACGCTGAGGACGGCCTTGAGCAGGCCGACGATCCCCGCGGCGCCTTCCAGGTGGCCGACGTTGGTCTTGGCGGACCCGACCCGCAGGGCGCTGTCGGGGTCGCCGGACCCGGCCGGGCCGCGGTAGGCCGCCGCGAGGGCGGCGGCCTCGACGGGGTCGCCGACGGCGGTGCCGGTGCCGTGCAGCTCCACGTACTGCACGTCCGCGGGACGCACGCCGGCGCGGGCCAGTGCCTCGCGGACGACCTGTTCCTGGGCCTGCGCGCTGGGCACGGTCAGGCTCCGCGTGGCGCCGTCGTTGTTGACCGCGCTGCCCCGGATGACGCCGTAGACGCGGTCCCCGTCGGCCAGGGCCCGGTCCAGCGGTTTCAGAACGAGGAAGGCGCCGCCCTCGCCGCGGACGAAGCCGTTGGCCCGGGCGTCGAAGGTGAAGCAGCGGTCGTCCGGGGACAGGCCGCCGAACTCCGCCGCCCCCTCCTCGCGGGCGGCGGTCAGGTTGAGGTTCACCCCGCCGGCCAGGGCGAGCGCCGACTCGCCGCGGCGCAGGCTCTCGACCGCCAGGTGCACCGCGACCAGCGCCGACGACTGGGCCGTGTCGACCGTCATGCTCGGTCCGCGCACACCGAGGAAGTGCGAGACGCGGTTGGCGATGACCCCCCGGCTGGTGCCGGTGAGCGTGTGGGGCGTGACGGGGCCCGGGTGGGCCAGGGAGGTGTAGTCCTCCCACATCGAGCCGACGAACACCCCCGTCGGGCCGCCCGTCAGCGTGCTCGGCACGATCCGGGCGTCCTCCAGGGCCTCCCAGGCGAGTTCGAGCATGAGCCGCTGCTGCGGGTCCATGCCGGCGGCCTCGCGGGGGGAGATCCCGAAGAACGCCGCGTCGAAGCCGTCCACCCGGTCCAGGTAGCCGCCGTGCCGCACGACCTGCCGGCCCGGGGGCGGCGCGGTGATCGCGTCGGCCCCGTCGCACAGCAGTCGCCAGAACGCCTCCGGATCCGGGGCTTTCGGCAACCTGCCCGCCATGCCGATGACAGCGACACGATCGGCGTCCGAATCCAGGGGAAAGCGCATCGCAGCGACACCTCGTGAGCCGGGGAATGAAGGAAGGCGGGGTGTTTCCGTAGCAGTCCCGATGGTGCGGCCCCGCCGCGCGGGCGGCCGGGGCGTGGAGCACGCGGGCAGCCCGGCGGCCCGGTGATATCCGAAACGGACTCGACCGCGCTTCGGGCGCCTGGATCAGTGGAGCGGTCCTCGGAAGGGACGGCGTGGGCGACGCTCTCCGAGGAAGATGCGCTGGTGAGCTGAGCGTGAGGGGGCCGAAGCGATGATCGTCCCGCCGCGGAGACGAGCATGGCAGTAACATCACGCCGTCGCCATAGGCCACGCGAAGGCTGGCTCAAACGAAGCACATCGCAATGTCATATGCCTGCACGACAAAGGCGCCGTGGCGCGATTCGTGCTGTGTCCGGGAAACGCGCCGTTTCTCGCGGAAGTCCGGCCGCCCCCCGCGCCGTCACGCCCGGAACGGGTTCACGGGGCACCATCGACGCCGCCGGTGACAACGCCCTAGAATCCCGTTCGCACTCGCGCAGAAGAACGTCCTCGACCGTCGTCCGGCCACCCGGAAAAACCGCCGCACGGCGCTCACCGCCCGGATCGGGCGGACCGACCACCGACGCCACCGACGCCGTCGGCGGCTCCGGCCGAACGGTTCGCCCCCCTCACTTCGAGTCACTTCGAGTCACTTCGAGTCGCTTCGAGTCGCTTCGAGACGACCGCGGAGCGCCCCCGCCCCCGGCGGCCCACCACCCGGCCGTCACCGTTCCCTGCACCGGTCCCGGCCGTTCGCGGCCCGGCACCCGGCGCCCGGGCCCGGTGACGCCCAGTCAGGAGGCAGCGATGCACGCCACGTTCCCCTTCACCACGCCGCACCACCTCGACAACGAGCCCGAGGCCGAGGCCCTGCTCGCGCAGGCCCCGGTCGTCCTCGCGACGATGGGGGCCGCGGACGTCTGGCTCGCCCTCTCCCACCGGGCGGTGCGGCAGGTCCTGAGCGACAGCCGGTTCAGCCGGGAGGCGGCCACGCTGCCGGGCAGCCCGCTGAAACTGTCCGTCGCCGCCGACCCGTTACTGGTCACCAGCCTGGACGGCGAGCGCCACGCCCGCCTGCGCAAGCTGATGTCGCAGGCGTTCAGCCCGCGCATGGTCGACCGGCTCGAACCACGGGTGCAGTCCGTCGTGGACTCCTTGCTCGACTCCCTCGAACCCCCCGCGGATCTGGTGGCAGGTCTCTGCGCCCCGCTGCCGCTGATGGTCATCTGCGAACTGCTCGGCGTGCCCTACTCCGAGGCGGGGGCCATCCGCAGGTGGACCAGGCGGCTGTTCGTCACGGACATCACTCCGGACGAACTGCGGTCCGCCCAGGGCGAGATGCAGGACTGGCTCGCCGACCTGGTGCGGCAGAAGCGGGCGCGGCCGGACGACGGACTGATCTCGGCCATGGTCGCCGCCAACGACGAGGGCGACCACCTCACCGAGCCCGAGCTGCTGGCCAACCTCGAGGGCCTGCTGATCGCCGGCCACGAGACGACCGTCAACCAGCTGGGCAACTCGTTCCTGACCCTGCTGCGCCACCCGGACCAGCTCGCGCTGCTGCGGTCGGCACCGGACCTGATCGGACCGGCGGTCGACGAACTGCTGCGCTACAGCCGGCTCTTCACCTCGGCAGAGGTCCGGGTCACGACCGAGCCCGTCGATCTGGAGGGCGTCCGCCTGGCGGCGGGCCAACCGGTGCTGCCGGTCATCGTCGCGGCCAACCGCGACCCGGGTGCGTACCCGGACCCCGGCCGCTTCGACATCACCCGCGAAGGACCGGCGGCGCACCTCGCCTTCGGGCACGGGCCGCACTTCTGCCTCGGCGCGGTGCTGGCCCGCCGGGAGATGCGGGTGGCGATCGGGTCCGTGCTGAAACGGTATCCGGGACTGCGCCTCGCCGTGGACGAGTCCGAGCTCGCCTACGTGCCGGAACTGGTCTTCCGCGGCCTGCAGGCGCTGCCGGTCACGTGGTGAGCCGCGGTCTCCCGGACCCCGGGCGCGGGAACCGGACGGATCGACGGGCCCGTCGAGCGGCCGACGGCCACGCCCCGGGCCGCGCCGACCGGAACGCCCTCGTCCCGGGGGCGCTCACCGGGCCGCGGTAAGCGCCGCCTAGGCTGGGCCCGAACGAAACCGGACCAAACCGGACCGGGCCACACCGGGCCGCGCCGGGCCGCCGCGCGCGCGGCGGCCCGGTCGGCATGGACGAAAGCGGGGCCGCCCGATGGGCGACGGCATGACGGGGATGCACCACCACGGAGGGGGACCACTCCCCCCCTTCACCTTCTCCCGCACCCTGGAGTGGTCGCCGGACTGGCCCTACCTGGTGTTCTGCGCGCTCGCCCTCGGCCTGTACCTGGCGGGCGCCGTCCGGCTGTGGCGGCGCGGCGACAAGTGGCCGGCCGGCCGGGTGGTCGCCTGGACGGCGGGCGTCGGCACCGTCCTGCTGGTCACCAACACCGGCCTGAACGACTACGGCATGGTGCTGTTCAGCGCCCACATGATGCAGCACATGGTGCTGTCCATGCTCTCCCCGATCCTGCTGCTGCTCGGCGGCCCGATCACCCTGGCGCTGCGCGCCCTGCGCCCGGCCCGCAAGGGCAGCGGCCGGGGCCCGCGCGAACTGCTGGTCGCCCTGCTGCACTCCACCTACGTACGGATCGTCTCGCACCCGGCGTTCACCATCCCGGCGTTCATCGCCAGCCTGTACGTGCTGTACTTCACGCCGCTGTTCGACTTCCTGATGCAGTACCGGATCGGGCACCTGGCGATGATGCTGCACTTCCTCGCCGTCGGCCTGCTGTTCTTCTGGCCGATCATGGGCGTCGACCCCGGCCCGCACCGCCCCGGCTTCGTGATGCGGATCATCGAGCTGTTCATGGGCATGCCGTTCCACGCGTTCTTCGGCGTCGCGGTGATGATGGCCTCCGGGCAGCTGGTGTCCACCTTCTCCGCCGCGACGGCGCCCGCCGGGACGAACCTGCACGACGACCAGCAGTTGGCGGGCGGCATCACCTGGGCGTTCGGCGAGATCCCCACCGCGATCGTGCTGATCGCGCTCACCCTCCAGTGGGCCAAGTCCGAGGAGCGCCAGGCCCGCCGCCGCGACCGGGCCGCCGACCGGGACGGCGACGCCGAGCTGGAGGCGTACAACCGGTACCTGGCCTCGCTGGAGCGGGGCGCCAACCGCGCCATCGGCTGACCCCCGTACGGGACGACCCGCGACCCGACACCGCGCACCGCGCACCGCACCGCCCGGAACGGCTCCCGTTCCGGGCGGTGCGGCGTTCCGGTGGGGAACCGGACGTTCCGGCGGGGGAACCGGAGAGGGTCAGCCGATGCCCTGGCGGTCGGGGGTCAGCGCGAAGGCGCGGTTGTCGGCGTCGCGGACGGCTTCGGCGACGGCGCGTTCGAGGAGGGCGCGCTGGAGCAGCAGCGGGGCGCGGCGGGGTTCGGGGGTGATCCGCAGCAGGTCGTCGAGGGCGGCGGCCAGGCGGCGGGTGACCTGGGGCTGGCCGGCGCCGCAGCCGCGGATCTCGGTGAACGCCAGGTCGACGGTGGCCTCCCAGCCAGGCACCGGCTGGACCAGCCGCACCGCGCCGTCCCGGTCGCGGTGGCGCAGCTCGCCGAGGTGGACCGGGGCCAGCACGGCGAGCAGCTGGTGGATCCGGTCGACGGCCTGGACGGCGGTGGTGGGGTCGTTGACGGCCGGGGAGAGCGCCCGGATGGCGATGTCGACGAGCTGGCGGAAGCCGAAGCTGAGGTCCTGGTGCATGGTCCGGTCGACGCCGACGTTCAGCGCGGTGGTGATCCGGCGCGGCCGGGGCGGGGTGCCGCCGACCACCACCACGGTGGGGGTGCCGGGGGCGATGAAGTCGCCGATCCGGGGCACCTGGTGCAGCACCGTGCCGTGCCGCCGGGCGACCCGGATCAGTCGGCGGATGTTGACGTCCCGCAGCACGCCGCCGCGTCCCTCGTGCAGCAGGGTCGGCCCCTCGGCGGCCCCGCCGGGCGCCGGTCCGGCGCCCGGCGGGGCCAGCCAGCGGTAGTCCTGGAGCACCCGCAGCGACTCGCCGGTGACCCGGTCGATCACGTGCGGCACCCGCAGCAGGCGCAGCGTCGCCTGCACGTACAGCACGAACAGCGCCAGGCTGAGCATCACCATGGCGAGCGCGACCACGGTGGAGACGATCGGGACGGACACCGCGCGGGCCGGGTCGGTGGTGTCGTCGTAGCCGAGCTGGACCAGCAGCGTGTAGACGAAGGTGGCCAGGCAGGTGGCGAAGGTCGCCTTGATCAGGCGGCTGCGCACGTACAGCCGCAGCACCCGGGGGCTGAACTGGCTGGCGGCCATCTGGAGCGAGACCAGCGAGATCGAGAACACCACGCCGATGAAGGTCAGCATCGCGGAGCTGACGGTGGAGACCACGCTCTTGGCGGCCGAGCCGAACGACAGCAGGGTGTCGGCGGCCTGCTCGGCCGCGGCCTCGGCGAAGATCTCCCGGTCCAGCAGGTCGGTCAGCCCGGCCAGCAGCACCGCGCCGAGACAGGTCAGCAGCGGGGCGAACCAGAACGCCTCGCGCAGGTGCTCCCGCAGCGGCGACAGCGCCCGGTACCGCGGCCGCCGCCCCTTCCCGCCGTGCTGCTCGCTCATCGGGCCAGGCTAGTCGCGGGGCGCGGCGGCGGGCGGGAAGGACGCGGCCGGACGCGGCCGGGCGCGCGGCGTCGGTGGCCGTGGCGTACAGCGGTGGCGGAGCGCGGACGGCGGTGGGGCGCGGACGGCGGCGGGGCGTACAGCGGTGGTGGGGCGCGGACGGCGGTGGGGCGTACAGCGGTGGTGGGGCGTACAGCGGTGGTGGGGCGTACAGCGGTGGTGGGGCGTACAGCGGTGGTGGGGCGCGAGCGTCGGCGGGTGGGCGCGCGGGGGTGGGACGAGCGCCGCCGGGTGGGTGCGGTGAGGGGTGCGGCGGTCCGGGGGTGGGTAGGTCGCCCTCCTACGGGCGGCGGTCGGCCGTCCGGCCGCGGTGGAGAGGAGCGGGCGTGGACGCCGGAGTGCAGAGGGCCGTCACCGGGCTGGAGGAGTCGCGGGCCAAGCTCCGCGAGGAGGCGGTCGTCCCGCTGCGGGTGCGCCGGGAGGCCGTCCCGGCGGCGGACGAGCACCTGCTGCTGGGGGCGATCGCCGAGCTGATGGAGTCCTTGCAGGAGCTGACCGACGTCACCGGCGACCGCCGCACCACCCCCGACGCCGGGCTGGCCCTGACCACTGCGGCCGGTCGGCTGGCCGGTACCGCCGAGCTGCTGCGGGCGGCCGAGCAGCGGGCCCGGAAGAACGCCTGACCCGCGCCGGGTGCTCAACGGGTGGTGTGGGCACCGCCGTTGACGTGCAGGGTCTGCCCGGTGAGGTGGCGGGCGCCCGGCGAGGCGAGGAAGTGCGCGGTGGCGGCGACGTCCTCGACGGTGCCGGGGCGCTTGTCGTGGGTCTCCTCGATCAGGGCGCGGCGGCGCTCCTCGGCGAGGGCCCCGCCGAAGAAGCCGGTGCCCTCGACGTAGCCCGCCGCGATGACGTTGCAGCTGACCCCGCGGGGGGCCAGCTCGGCCGAGAGCGAGGCGTTCCAGGCGGCGAGGGCAGCCTTCGCGGCCCCGTACGCGCCGCCGCGCCGCTCCGCGCCGATCGAGCCCAGGCTGATCACCGTCCCGCCGGGCGCGAGCAGGGCGCGCACGGCCTCGGTGGTGAGGACGGCGCCGAGCAGGTTCTGCGCGAGGCTGGCCTGCCAGGCGGCGAGCACGTCGCCGAGCGGCGTCCCGGTGGCGGGGGCCGCGGGCAGGCCGCCCACCGCGTTGACCAGCACGTCCAGCGTCCGGAACCGTCCGGCGAGCGCGGCCGTCGCCACCGGATCGGTCGCGTCGCACACCACCCCGTGCGCACCGAGCTCCGCGGCGACCCGCCCCACCGCCTCCGCCCGCCGCCCGGTCAGGTGCACCTCGTCCCCGTCGGCGACGAACCGGGCCGCGACGGCCCGGCCGATCCCGCTGGTTCCGCCGGTGACGAGCACGGTACGGGTCACTGCTTCCTCCTGCGGCCGCGACTGCTACGTTTAGCGCTAAACATAGCTCAGGGACGGCAGGAGGCAACCCCCATGGCCGAGCCATCGGACCCGTCGGACGGCTCCCCGGACGGCCGCAACGCGCCGGACGGCCCGCTGGACGGGCCTGGGTCGGAGGCGCTGGGGGACCGCTCGGCGGCGGCGATCGCGGCGGCGTGGCAGCGGGAACGGCCGGGCACGCCCACCGACTCGATCGAGATCGTCACCCCGATCTGGCGGCTGGCCAAACTCTTCGCGGACGACCGCAACCGGGTGCTGCGAGCCGCCGGGATCGACGCGGCCACGCTCGACCTGCTGGCGGTGCTGCGCCGCTCCGGCGCACCGTACGAACTGACGACCCGCGAGCTGACCCGGCGGACGCTGGTCACGGCGGGGGCGATCTCCCAGCGGGTGGCCCGGGCGGAACGGGAGGGCCTGGTACGCCGCTCCCCCGACCCGGCGGGCGGCCGGGCGGTACTGGTCACCCTGACACCGGACGGACACGCCCTGATCGAACGCTCGGTGGACGCCGTCCTGGGCCGCGAAGCAGACCTGGTCACCGGCCTCTCCCCCACCGAACGCCACCACCTCGCCACCCTGCTCGACCGCCTGCTCACCGACCTCCACCAACGGATCGGACCCGTCGACCAGACCGCACCGCCGCAGGCGAAGTAACGGCTTAGCGGCACGGCGGCCCGACAGCTCGGCGGCCCGACGACCTGCCGGCCCGACCACCCGGCGGGCTCGATCGAGCCCACCGACCAGACCGCAACGCCACAGGCGAAGCGACCGCCCGACCACCCGGCGGCCCGTCCAACCAGCGGCCCGACGACCCGGTAGGCCCGATCGAGCCCACCGGCCAGACCGCAACGCCACAGGCGAAGCGACCGCCCGACCACCCGGCCACCTGTCGAACCAACGGCCCAGCGGCACGGCGGCCCAGCGGCCCGACGACCCGGCAACCTGGCAACCCGGCGGGCCCGATCAAGTCCACCGACCAGACCGCACCGCCGCAGGCGAAGTATCGGCCTAACCACCCGGCCAGACCGCACCGCCACAGGCGAAGCGACCGCCCGACCACCCGACGGCCCGTCCAACCAGCGGCCCGACGACCCGGCGACCCGACGACCCGGCGACCCGGCGGCTCGATCCGCCGACCCGGGACGCCCGGCCCCGGCCCCGGGCCCGGCGGGCGGGGTTCGTCGGCGGGCCCGGGCTCGGCGGCGTCCGGTCGGCCGACGGCGGGGTCAGCGGGGTCAGGGGCCGACCGGGAGCAGGGTGCCGCGGGTGAGGCGGAGCAGTTCTTCGGCGGTGGTGGGGAACACCGTGTGCGGGGTGCCGGCGGCGGCCCAGACCTGGGGGTAGTCGGTGAGGGCCCGGTCGACCACGGTCGGCAGCGGGCGGGGGTGGCCGGTCGGGGCGACGCCGCCGATGGCCTGGCCGGTGGCCTCCCGGACCTGCTCGGGGGTGGCCCGGTGGAGCGGGCCGCGGCCCCAGCGGGCGGCGAGGGCGGCGGTGTCGACGCGGTGACGGCCGCTGGTGAGGACGAGCACGGGTTCGCCGTCGGAGACGAAGACCAGGCTGTTGGCGATCGCGCCGACCTCGCAGCCGAGCGCGGCGGCGGCCTCGGCGGCGGTGCGGGCGGAGTCGGCGAGGCGGCGGACCGTCCCGGGGAGGCCGGCGGCGGCGAGGGCGGCCGCGACCCGGGCGCTGCGGGTCGGGAGGGCGAGGGGTGCTGCTGGTTCCACGGTGGCTCCTCGGGGCATTCGCGTTCCACATACGGAACGTTCCGTGTGTGGAACGATAGACCGCATGCGAGCAAAGGATCAACCGGCTTCGGCGAGCGCCGGCCTCTCGGCGCGGATCGGCCTGCGGCTGCGCGAACTGCGCACCGCCCGCGGGCTCTCCCTCTCGGAGCTGGCCCGCCGTGCGGGCCTCGGCAAGGCCACCCTCTCGGGGCTGGAGGCGGGCACCCGCAACCCGACCCTGGAGACCCTGTACGCGCTGACCACCGCGCTCGGCCTGCCGCTGAGCGCCGCGTTGCAGGCGCCCGAGCAGGCCGCCCGGGAGGCCGCGACGGGGCGGGCGCTGAACGCCGGGGTGTCCGGGCGGGTGCTGGACGCCGTGCTGCTGGAGCGGTTCGAGGACGCGGCGGCGGTCTCGGAGACGTACCGGATCCGGATCCGGCCGGGCGGGGTGCGCCGTTCGACCCCGCACCCGCCGGGCACGGTGGAGCACCTGGTGGTGCTGACCGGCACCGCGCTGGTCGGCACCGAGGCGTCACCCGTCGCGGTCGCCCCCGGCGGCCACCACAGTTGGGCGGCGGACGTCCCGCACCGCTACGAGGCGGTGGCGCAGGAGGTCGAGGCGGTGCTGGTGGTGCGCCACCCGCACGGCTGAGGCCGCACGGCCGCGGGGGCCGGTTCGGGCGGCCTCAGCCCTGGAGCAGCAGCGTCCCCTGCGGGAAGCGTTCGCCGGGGGCGGGGACGCGCAGGGTGCGGGCGGTCTCGGTGAGGCCGGCCGCGCGGAAGAGCCCGGCGAGGGTGTCGACCGGCCAGCGGTGGGCGGTGGTGACCTTGTGGTCGAAGGGGACGGGGCGGTCGGTGTCGCCGAGTTCGGGGTCGGCGGCGAAGAAGCCGGTGAGCAGCAGCCCGCCGGGGGCCAGGACGCGGCGCAACTCGGCCAGAACGGAGGGGAGTTCGGCGGGCGGGAGGTGGATCAGCGAGTAGCGGGCGAGGATCGCGCCGAGGCAGGCGTCCGCCAGCGGGAGCGCCGTCAGCGAGCCCCGCACGAACGGCCGCGCCGGGTGGGCGAGTCGGGCCTGTCGCAGCATCCCGGCCGAGAGGTCCAGGCCGAAGGCGCGGACGCCGAACCCGGCGAGCAGTTCGGTCGCCTCTCCCGGCCCGCAGCCGAGGTCGCCCACCGGCAGTCCGCGCCCCGCCACCGCGGGTGCCGCGACCAGCCGCCGGATCGCCGCCAACTCGTCCTCCCGGCCGCCGAGTTCGCCCCGGAACAGGTGGGCGTACAGCTCCGCCACCCCGTCGTACGCCTGCCCGACCCCGCCGGTCGCCGTCATCGCCGCACCCCTCCGCCGCCCCGGTCTTCCCATGGCGGCGCCCAGCCTAGCGGCGGGCGTCAGGCGGTCGCGGGAGGTCCCGGGGCGGTCGCGGACGCTCGCGGGGCGGTCGCGGGGCGGTCGGAAAACGGGTTGCGGGGGCTCGGGGCGGGGTGCCTAGACTCCGGGTATGGCCGTCGTCGCGCTCTGCCGCCGATTTACCGGCCCCCCGGCTCCCGATGGGTGCCGCAGGGGGCGGGTTCCGTCGCGCCGGTAGCGAGAGAGGCAGTGCTCCGGCGGAGCGGGTCGGCCCCCGGTGGCGGGTCGTGCCCAGGGGCCGGGGGGTGTGGTGTTCCCCCCTCGTCGTCCCGTCCGTCCGCCCAGTTCCGGAGGCCGCCATGTCCACCGACCCTGCCCGCAGCACCGCCCCCACCGCCGTCCGCCACCTCTCCGCGGAGCAGCTCGCCCGCGACCTCGCCGTCCGCGACCTGACCGACCCGGCCGCCGGGCCGCACGCCCTGCAACTGCTCGTCGACCGCGCGGCGGAGGCGCTGGCCGGGCGCTGGGGCTGCGCGGTGCGGGTGCACCGGGGCGAGCGGACGGTGACCGTCGCCGACAACTACGACCACCTCAACTACCGTGCGGACGACGTCACCCGGGACGCCCGCTACACCCGGTACGTCGACGACCGGCGGATGCTGCGCAGCCACTCCAGCGCGCTGGTCCCGGGCGCGCTGCGGGCGCTCGCCGCGCAGGAGGCGGCCGGGGAGGCGCCGGAGGCGGTGCTGCTGGTCTGCCCGGGCCTGGTGTACCGGCGCGACAGCATCGACCGGCTGCACAGCGGCACCCCGCACCAGCTGGACCTGTGGTACCTGACCCGCCGCCCGGTCCCGGCCGGTCCGGCGGACCTGGCGGAGATGATCGCCGTGCTCGCGGACGCGCTGCTGCCGGGCACGGAGTACCGCACCGAGGAGCGGGTCCACCCGTACACCCTGGCGGGACGCCAACTGGACGTCGCGGCGGGCGGCGGCGGGCGGAGCAGCGGCGGGCGGAACAGCGGCGCGGAGGACGGCAACGGGCAGGAGGGCAACGGGCAGGACGGCGCGTGGGTGGAGGTCGCCGAATGCGGGCTCGCCCATCCGCGGGTGCTGGCCGGGGCCGGGCTGGGGCCGCGGTGGAGCGGGCTGGCGCTCGGGATGGGCCTGGACCGGGTGCTGATGCTGCGCAAGGGCGTTCCGGACATCCGCCTGCTGCGCTCGGCCGATCCGGCCGTCGCCGCCCAGCTCACCGACCTCGCGCCGTACCGGCCGGTCTCCGCGCTGCCCGCGATCCGCCGCGACCTGTCCGTCGCGGTGGACGGGGCCGACCTCGCCGAGGATCTCGGCGACCGGGTCCGGGACGCCCTCGGCCCGGACGCGGACCGGGTGGAGACGGTCGAGATCCTCTCCGCCACCCCGTGCCGCGCCCTCCCCCCGCAGGCCCTGGCCCGGCTGGGGGCCCGTCCCGACCAGCAGAACCTGCTGCTCAAGGTCGTCCTGCGGGACCTGCGCCGCACCCTCACCGACGCGGACGCCAACGCGCTGCGGGACCGCGTCTACGCCGCCCTGCACCAGGGCACCGTCCACCAGTGGGCCGTCCGCCCGGCGGGGCCGTCCGCGCCGGAAGGACCGTCCACCCCGGAACGATGATCGGATCATCGTTCCACAGCCGCTGAGCTGCCCGGACGTGCCCGCACGCGGGCTCGCTTCAGCCGGGCGCACGGCGGGAATCCAGCCGTTGACCGCACCTGCCGGCGGCGGCCCGCGCCGCCGCCGGACGCACCGAGGAGGGGAACCGTGGCACCGCAGAAAGCTCCGTCCGGGAAGCCGACCGGCATGGGCGGCGCGCCCCCGCCCCCGCCCGGCCCGGCCAACCCCCCTCCCCCGCACGGGAAGTGACCGGACGAACGGTCACGTCCCGTAGCGGGCGACGCGCTCCCGGAGGGCGGCCCCGGCCTGCGGCCACTCCTCGGCGGTGATCGAGAACATCGCCGCGTCCCGCAGCCGGCCGTCCTCCCCCGGGGCCCAGGAGCGCGACCAGTTGCGCAGGACGCCCTCGAAGCGGGCGCCGACGGCGGCGATCGCGGCGCGGGAACGCTCGTTGCGGGCGTCGGTCTTGAGGTCGACCCGGCGGACGTTCCACTCCTCGAAGGCGTGCCGGAACAGCAGCAGTTTGGACTCGGCGTTGACGCCGGTGCCCTGCGCGGAGGCGGCGAGCCAGGTGAAGCCGATCTCGACGGCGTACAGGACGCCGGTGTCCGGCAGGGTGCGCGGGTCCAGGAAGGCGGTCGCGCCGACGGCCCGGCCGGTGGCCGTGGAAATCTGCGCGTACGGGGCGGCCAGCCCGTCGGCGGCCCGGCGGCGCTGGGTCTCGACGTACCCGGCGACCTCGTCGGCGCGCGGCACCCAGGTGAAGCCGTAGCTGTCCCGCCCCTCCTCCGCCGCCCGCGCCAACTCCGCGGCGTGCCGCTGCTCCAGCGGCTCCAGCCGCACCAGCCGCCCCTCCAGCACCGGGCCCTGCAGTCGGTACGCCATGCGTGCTCCACCCTCCGTACGTGCGCGCGGGATCGTTCCCGGCAGCAGCGAACCGGGCGCGCCGACGCGGCGTCAACGGAGTTTCGCCCGCCGGAGGCCGGCGGTGGCGGACGGCGGCAGCCGCGGGCGGCGGGGCCGCTCCCGTCCCGGGCGGCCCCGCCGCCCGCGGGGTGAGGGGGTGGTTCGTCAGGATTCGGGGGCGAGTTGGGCGAGGGTGGCGAGGAACTCGGTCTCGGCGGCGGTCTTGTCGAGGCCGAGGGAGGTGAGGATGCCGTCGCCCGCCTCGTGTTCGAGCAGGGCGAGCAGCAGGTGCTCGGTGCCGACGTAGTTGTGGCCGAGGCGCAGGGCCTCGCGCATGGTGAGTTCGAGGGCCTTCTTGGCCCCGGCGTCGTAGGGGACGAGTTCGGGGGCGTCCTCGACGGCGGGCGGGAGCGCGGCCAGGGCGGCCCGGCGGACGGTGTCGAGGGGGACGCCGCTGGTGACGATGTAGGCGGCGGCGAGGCCCTCGGGCTCGGCGAGCAGGCCGAGCACCAGGTGCGCGGGGCGGACCTCGTCGTTGTGGGCGTCCTTGGCGGCCTGGTGGGCGGCCATCACCACGTTGCGGGCGCGCGGGGTGAAGCGGTTGAAGCCCTGCGCGGTGTCGATCGCGGTGACCTCGCCCGGATCCTTGGGGACGAAGCGCTTCTGGGCGGCCTGGCGGGTGACGCCCATGCTGCGGCCGATGTCGGTCCAGGACGCGCCGGAGCGGCGGGCCTGGTCGACGAAGTGGCCGATCAGGTGGTCGGCCACGTCGCCGAGGTGGTCGGCGACCAGGACCGCGTTGGAGAGCTGGTCGAGCGCTTCGGGGTACGAGTTCTTGATGCCCTCGATCAGGTCGTCGAGCCGGACGGAGGGTTTCGCTCCAGAGGTGTCAGCCATGAGGCAACCTTAGGTTGACAGTCCGGGGGTGTCAACCGTTGGTTGACAGTGGATGGCGGGCCGATTCCTACCCGCCGGTAGCGGGTGTTTCGGCCGAGTTCACCCGGCCGCCGTCCGCCGTCTTGTCCGTGTCACGGAGGCCCGAGTTGACTGCACAACATCGACCGGCCCTCACCCCCGGAGTTCCCGTGACCACCACCCGCAGCACCCGTCTCGCCGCCGTACTCACCGCCGCCGCAGCCCTGTTGACGGTTCCTCAGGCCGCCGCGCACGCCGAGACCGCGCCCGCCGCCGTCGCCCCGCTGGACGTGCTCAGCTACAACACCTTCCTGATGAGCACCTCGCTCTACCCGAACTGGGGCCAGGCCCAGCGCGCCCAGGCGATCGCCGGCGCGGACTTCTTCCAGGGCCACGACGTGGTGGTCCTCCAGGAGGCGTTCGACAACGCGGCCTCGGACGCGCTGGCCGCGAAGGCGTCCGCCGCCTACCCGTACCGCACGCCGGTGGTGGGCCGCTCCACCTCCGGCTGGGACGCCACCTCCGGCAGCTACAGCAGCAGCACCCCGGAGGACGGCGGGGTGCTGCTGCTGAGCAAGTGGCCGATCCTGCGCAAGGAGCAGTATGTGTTCAAGGACGCCTGCGGCTCGGACTGGTGGTCCAACAAGGGGTTCGTCTACGCGCAGATCAACGTGAACGGGCAGCGCACCCACGTGGTGGGCACCCACCTCCAGTCCACCGACTCCGGCTGCGCGAGCGGGCAGGCCGCGGACGTCCGGGCCAAGCAGCTGCGGGCGATGCGGGCCTTCCTGGACGCCGAGCAGATCCCGGCGAACGAGCCGATCGTGCTGGCCGGCGACCTGAACATCGACTCGCACGGCGGCGAGTACCCGGCGCTGCTGGCCAACGGCAACCTGGCCCCGGCGACCACCCGCACCGGCTGGGCGAACTCCTTCGACACCGTCGACAACTCGATCGCGGCCTACCGGTACCCGGGCGAGCCGAAGGAGGACCTGGACTACGTGCTGTACCGGGCCGACCACGCCCGCCCGCAGCAGTACACCAACACCGTGCACCGCTTCCACTCCGCGCCGTGGACGGTCAGCAGCTGGGGCACCTCGTACACCTACACCGACCTGTCGGACCACTACCCGCTGCTCGCGGGCTGAGCCGGGCGGGAGGCGGCGGCCGGAAGCGGCCGGACGCGCGCCGCCGCCCGGGGGGTTCCCGGGCGGCGGCGGGCGGACACTACTGGCGGGGCTGGGCGAAGCGGACCATGTTGCCCGCCGGGTCGCGGAAGGCGCAGTCGCGGACGCCGTAGGGCTGGTCCATCGGCTCCTGGAGCACGTCGGCCCCGGTGGCGCGGATCTTCTCGAAGGTGGCGTCGCAGTCGGAGGTGCGGAAGTTGACGGCGCGCAGCAGGCCCTTGGCGAGCAGTTCGGCGGCGGCCCGGCGGTCGGCCTCGGTGGCGCCCGGGTCGGCGACCGGGGGCTCCAGCACGACCTCGACCTCGGGCTGGGCGGCCGAGCCGAGGGTGACCCAGCGCATCCCCTCGAAGCCGACGTCGTTGCGCACCTCCAGGCCGAGCGCGTCGCGGTAGAAGCCGAGCGCGGCGTCGTGGTCGTCGACGGCGATGAAGCACTGCGAAAGCTTGATGTCCATGCCCCCGACGCTACTGACCCGCCCCGGCCCGCGCTTCTCCGTTCCTGATCCGTTCCCGGCCCGGTCCGCCGCGACCGGCGGGCCACCGCCTCGGGTCACTGCGGCCGTCCGGTGTCGGTGCCGCGGATCGGCCGGGTCAGGTACATCGCCACGCACGCGGTGATGTGCTCGGCGGCGCTGTGGTCGCGGGCCCGGTACGCGCTGGGGCTCTCGCCGACCAGTTCGGTGAACCGGGTGCTGAACGAGCCCAGCGAGGTACAGCCGACGGCCATGCACACCTCGGTGACGGACAGGTCCCCCCGGCGCAGCAGCGTCTTGGCCCGCTCGATCCGGCGGGTCATCAGGTAGCTGTACGGGGTCTCGCCGTACGCGGCGCGGAAGCTGCGCTGGAAGTGGCCGACGGACATCAGCGCGACCCTGGCGAGGGCGGCGACGTCCAGCGGTTCGGCGTAGTCGCGGTCCATGGTGTCGCGGGCCCTGCGGAGGCGCTTGAGGTCGTCGATCTGCACGGCGCCCAGGGTAGTCGCGGAGCCGGACGGCGGGCGGGGCGTGAAGGGTGAGGCGTGAAGGGTGAGGCGCAGGAGACGAGGAGCGAGGAGTAGGGGCGGGCGCAGGGGGTAGGGAGCGAGGGCGGCGGGCAAAACCGATCATCCGCTGATTGATCGTCACATTTCGGGGCAGGGTCGGCATTCGGGTGAGTTCCGGGTGCGTCGGACTCCCGCTCCGGGTTTTCCCGCTGCTAGTTTCTGAGTCACGCGAGGGAGCCGGGTGGAGTGGCCGAGAGGCGAGGCAGCGGCTTGCAGGGCCGTGCACATGGGTTCGATTCCTATCTCCACCTCCTCGCTCCCCTCGATGTCCGCCCCCCGCCCGGTTGGCCGGGCGGCAGTCGAGGAAGGAATGGCCCGATGGCCATCGCCACCGTCAATCCGGCCGACGGCCGGACCGTCGAGGTCTTCGATCCGCTGGACGAGGCGGGCGTGGAGCGCCGGCTCGCCCGGGCCCAGTCCGCGTTCGAGTCCTGGCGGCTGACCACCTTCGCGCACCGGGCCGAGCTGATGCGGCGGGCCGCCGAGCTGCTGGAGCAGGCGAACGAGCAGGTCGCGCGGACGATGACGCTGGAGATGGGCAAGCCGCTGGCCCAGGCCCGGGCCGAGGCGGCGAAGTGCGCCAAGACGATGCGCTGGTACGCGGAGCGGGCCGAGGGGCTGCTCGCGGACGAGCACCCGGAGCCGGGCGACGTGGAGGACTCGGGCGGGGTGTCGGCGTACGTCCGGTACCGGCCGCTGGGGCCGGTGCTGGCGGTGATGCCGTGGAACTTCCCGTTCTGGCAGGTGGTGCGGTTCGCCGCGCCGGCCCTGATGGCGGGCAACGTGGGCCTGCTCAAGCACGCCTCGAACGTGCCGCGCACGGCGCTCGCGCTGGAGGAGCTGTTCGCCCGCGCCGGGTTCCCGCAGGGGTGCTTCCAGACCCTGCTGATCTCCTCCGGCACGGTCGAGGCGGTGATCCGGGACGAGCGGATCGCCGCGGTGACGCTGACCGGCAGCGAGGGCGCGGGCCGTTCGGTGGCGGCGGTGGCCGGGGACGAGATCAAGAAGACGGTGCTGGAGCTGGGCGGCAGCGACCCGTTCCTGGTGCTGCCCTCGGCGGACGTGCCGGCCGCGGCCGAGCGGGCGGTGACCGCGCGGGTGCAGAACAACGGGCAGTCCTGCATCGCCGCCAAGCGCTTCATCGTGCACACGGACGTGTACGAGGAGTTCCTGGCCGCATTCACCGCGCGGATGCGGGCGCTGACCGTCGGCGACCCGATGGCGGACGGCACCGAGGTCGGCCCGCTGGCCACCGAGCAGGGCCGCACCGACCTGGAGGAGCTGGTGGCGGACGCGGTGGCGCTCGGCGCGACCGCCGAGTGCGGCGGCGGCCGACCGGACGACCCGGCGCTGGCGGACGGCTGGTACTACCTGCCGACGGTGCTGACCGGCGTCACCCCCCGGATGCGGATCCACCGCGAGGAGACGTTCGGCCCGGTCGCCACCGTGTACCGGGTCGCCGACCTGGACGAGGCCGTCGCCGTCGCCAACGACTCGCCGTTCGGCCTGAGTTCCAACGTCTGGACCCGGGACGACGCGGACCGCGAGCGGTGCGTGCGCGACCTGCGGGCGGGCGGGGTCTTCTTCAACGGGATGACCGCCTCGCACCCGGCCCTCCCGTTCGGCGGGGTCAAGCGCTCCGGTTACGGGCGGGAGCTGTCCGGTCACGGCATCCGGGAGTTCTGCAACATCACCACGGTGTGGTCCGGGAGCTGACCCGGCCCCCGGCGCGGGCGTGGCCGTGGACGCGGCCACGCCCGGGGCGGGAGGGGCGGGAGGGGCTCAGGCGTGGTGCGGGTGGGCGTGGCGGGGGTGGGCGTGCTCGTGGCGGCCGACGAACTGGGCGGCGAACGCGACGACGGTCACGCCCCACACCACCGAGAACACCACCAGCAGCCAGAGCTGGCCGACCTGCGGCGCGACCAGGCCCAGGCCCAGCGACAGGGCGAGCAGGAAGACCAGCGAGGAGTTGTGCTTGGCGGTCAGCCAGGCGGCCATTCGACGGATCGGGTTGGATTGCGGCGTTCCGGTAGCGGTCGCGGGCATCGCTCTCACCTCCGCAGAGTTCAACGTCTGTTCGAGTATCCCGCTGGTCAGCACACCCGGCAGCCCGGGTAGCATCACGGCGAGTACCGACGAGGGGGCCGTTGATGCCGATACGCGGGGACCTGCGCGGGGGGCTGCGCGCGCTGGAGCGGCAGGCGTCCGGGCTGCCGGACGGCGCCGAGCTGTACCGGCTGCGCCCGGACGGGCGGGTGCTGCGCGCGGACCGCGCCGGCGCCCGGGAGCTCGGCCCGCAGGACCCGGACAGCGGGCTGCTGCGCTTCATCGACGACCGGCAGTGGGCGCACTACTTCATCGGGGACGCCGCGACCTCCCCGGAACGCCCGTCGAACGCCACCTACAAGCTCGGCCTGGTCGCCCCGCACAGCGCGTTCACCCCGCACGCGCACGGCGGTGAGCACCTGGTGCTGGCGCTCGGCCCGGCCTCCTGCGGCCTGTACGACGCGCGCCGGCGGCAGGTGGTGGAGGTCCGGCTGGCGCCGGGCACGCTGATCCGGATACCCGAGCTGATGCCGCACTCGTTCGGCAACCGGGGCCGGGACCGGCTGGCGATCCTGGCCGCGAACACCGGCTACGGCATCGACCACGAGGACTACGCGATCACCGCCGAGGCCGCCGAGCGGCGCGGCGAGGACGGGCTCGCCGCCGCGCTGCGGGAGGTCGCGGCGGCCCAGCGCCCGGGCACGGTCACCTTCCGCGAGCGGCTGGCGCTCGGGCTGCGCCGGGCCGCCGCCGCACTGGAGGACACCCGGTGAGGCCGGCCGGGGCGGGTGCCCGGTACGGCCGGGGCGGTCGGTTGGGCTGGTTGGACTGGTTGGGTTGGTTGGGTTGGTGCAACGTCCCGGCTGTCGGCTGCGTCTGATGGAGTGTCCGATGACGGCCCGCCGAGATCAGCCCCCCGACCGAGGACGCCCGTCGCCCTGGGAGGACGCCCGATGATCTGTCCGCACTGCCACGTCGACCGCCGACAGCGGGAACGCACCGGCCACACCTGCTCGAACTGCCGGAAGGTGTTCGCGCTCGACCCGAAGGTCGAGCCGGGGCGCCTGCACGACACCAAGTTCCGCGAGTTGGTGGCGAAGGCCGCCCCCGGCGGGCTGCGGATCACCGTCGAACAGCTGTACTGGGTCAACGAACGCCGCCTGTACCGCTTCCCGACCGGGCAGGAGCGGCGCGGCAGCGTCACCGGCGGGATGGTGCTGGCGATGGCCGTCGTCCTCGTCGTCTCGCTCTCCTTCGGCATCGGCGGCCTCGCCTATCTGCTGCTCGACCCGCTCGCGTTCCTCTTCGGCTGGCTGTCCTACCGGCAGTTCCAGGGCGCGAAGCAGTACCGCCCGCCCCGGCCGTTCGGCACCTGGGTGCGGCCGGAGGACTTCGAGCGGCGGGTCGCCGGGCGCTGGCGCCAGGTGTACGGCGCGCTCCCGGACGGGCTGGCGGAGCTGACGACCGCCGCCATCCCCACCTGGCCGACCCGCCCGCGCGCCGTGGTGCTGTGCGAACTGCCCGGCGTGTTCGACTTCCTGCACGTCAACGGCTTCGCCGAACGCCACCGGGTGGCACTGGCCCGGACGCCCGCGCAGCTCCCGGCCGGACTGCCCGTGGTGGTGGTGCGCGACCTGTCCCTGACCGCGCTGGCCCGGACGGCGCGGCTGCGCGCCGAACTGCCGGACCGCCGGGTGGTGGACTGCGGGCTGCTGCCCCGCGCCGTCGACGTCCCCGCGCGGGCGGTGCGGCTGCGCACCGGCGGCGCCAAGCGGCTGGCGGTGCCCGACGTGCTGGCCGGCTCCCCCGGCTGGCAGCGCCTGCCCGACCGGGAACGGGAGTGGCTGCTCGACAACTGGTCCTCCCCGCTGATCGCCCTGCCGCCGGTGAAGCTGATGGCACTGCTGGACAAGGCCGTCGAACGGGCCGTCGCCGTCCCCGCCACACCCGTCCGGGCCGGGGCGGCGGCCGAGGTCGAGAGCCCGGCGGAGACCCGGCGACGGGCCGAGCGGATCGGCTTCCTCACCTGGCCGCAGGCGGTTCCCGCCCCGCGCACCGGAACCGACACCACCCCGGCCCCGCACCCGACGGACGACACCCGATGACCGCGCACACCACGGACCCCAGCCACCCGCCCGCACGCCTCGCGCCCGCCCAGCACCCTTTCGTCCCAAGCCCGTCCGCCCCGCGCGGGGCCGCCCGCCCGGACCGGGGCCGCCGAGGTCGAGAACCCGGCGGAGACCCGGCGACGGGCCGAACGGATCGGCTTCCTCACCTGGCCGCAGGCGGTTCCCGCCCCGCGCACCGGAACCGACACCACCCCGACGGACGACACCCCATGACCGCGCACCTCGCACCAGCTCAACACCCTTTCACCCCAAGCCCGTTCGCCCCGCGCGGGGCCGCCCGCCCGGGAGGTTCGCTGTGACACCGGCGATAGCCGCGATACCGGTGCCCGACCGGCTGCTCGACCGCGCCCTGCGGTCGGCCGCCGAGCGCTGCGCCCGGCCCGGCGGACTCGCCTTCACCGCGCGGCAGTTGTACTACGAGACGGACCGGACGCTGTTCCCGCTGCACCGGGGGCCGCACCGCCTGCGGTACACCACCCGGCCGCTGCTGTCCGAGCCCCGGTTCGCCGCCGCGCTCGCCCGGCATCCCGAACTGGACGTCCTGCCGGACCTGGTGACCCCCGCGCCGCACCGGCCGGGGCCGGAGGGCGACCTGTACGACTACGCCTTCCCCCGGCTGCTGGTCTGCCAGGACCCGGCGATCGCCGGGATGCTGCGCGCCAACCGCCTGCACCTGGAAGGGGCTTGCCCGATCCTGACCCCGGAGCGGCTGCCGCTGGACGGGCGGCTGCTGGCGGCGATGGCGCGGGCCGACGGGGCGGTGGTGCACGTCCTGCACGACGCCTCCCCCGCCGGGCTGGAGCTGTTCGTCCGGGTGCGCGCGCACGCCGGGCCGCGGCTGCGGGTGCGCACGGCGGGGCTGCTGCCGCGGCACGCCGCCGCCCTGCACCTGGCCGCGCCCGGCGGACGACCCCGGTGCGCGGTCGAGGAGTTGCCCGCCGAGCTGCCGGCCGCCGAGCGGGCCTGGCTGGCCGGCGGCCGGGTCGCCGAGCTGGCCGCGGTCCGTCCGGCCCGGCTGCTGCGGACCGTCCTGCGCACCGTCCGCGGCGGCGGCTTCGCCCCGCCCGCCCGTCCGGCCGCGCCCACCCGGGCCCGCGACACCGGCTTCCTGACCTGGCCGACGCCCTGACCCCCCGAGGACGTGGACGATGACCCAGCCACCCGAAATCACCTACAGCGACGAGCTGTTGGCCGACGGCACGGTGCACCGCCGGTACTCCGACGGCCGCAGCGAGTGGCGCAGCCGCGGCGCCGACGGCCGCGTCCACTGGCGGGACGACCGGGGTGACGCGGGCACCGACGAGCGGCTGGGCCGCGACCTGGTCAAGCGCGTCCACGCGGACGGCCGGGTCGGCTACGGCCGGGACGTCGGCTACGGCCGCACGGTGTGGGGCCAGGGGCGGTACGTGCTGGTCAACCGCAGTTCGTTCCCGGGCCGGGTCGGCGTGGTGCTCGGCGCGCTGGGCCTGGGCGCGGGCGTGGCCGCCGCGCACTACGCGCCCGAACTCCTCTCGGCCGACGAGGAGGAGGAGTTGCGCCAGGAGGCCGAGCGGGCTCGCGCCGGGGGCGACGGCGGCAGCGGCGGGGACGGCGGAGGCGGGGACGGCGGCTTCGACGACGGGGGCGACGACCACCGGCACGACGACGGGTTCGACCCGGACGGGTTCGACTCGGGCGGGTTCGGGAGCGCCGGGGACGGCGCCGACGGCGGCGATCCGCCGGACAACGACGGCTGGGACGGGGACGACTTTGGCTGAGCAGCACCCCGGGACGACGGCCCGCACCGCGGCCTCGCCCGGCACCCCCACCCGGCCCCACCACCTCGACCACCTCGACCACCTCGACCGCCCCACCCCTCCGGCCCGCTACGCGGTCAGCTCGCTGCCCGCCCCGGTCGGGCCCGAACCCGGCCTGGTGGCGGGCCCGTTCGAGGCGGGCGGGCGGCGGCTCGCGGCGGCGCTGCTGACCGGGGAGCCGGGTTTCGCGGACGGCCCGTTCACGGTGGACGGGCGCACCGCGGTCGGTGAGGTGACGCTGCACAACCGGACGGAGCTGCTGGCCGCGCTGGCCGCCGCCGGGCGTCCGGCCGAACCGTCCTGCCCGGACGGGGAGTTGCTGCTGCGCTGCTGGTTGGCGCTGGGCCCGGACGGACTGCGGGCGGCGGACGGGATGTTCACCCTGGCGGTGCTGGACGGGCCGGACCTGGTGCTGGTGCGCGACCACGTCGGCGCCCGGACGGCGTTCCACTGCCGGACCGCGGGGGGCGGCTGGGCGGCGTCCAGTTCGCTGCGGGCGCTGCGGACCCGCCCCGACGTGGAGACCGGGTTGAACCTGTCGGCGGTCCGCTCCTTCCTGACCTTCGCCTACCTGCCGGGCGAGGAGACCCTGCTGCGCGGCGTCCACGAGCTGCTGCCCGGCCGGGTGACCCGGCTGCGGCCGGACGGGCGGGTGGACGTCGAGGTGTTCTGGGAGCCCCAACCCGGGCTTTCCGACGGCGAGTTGACGACCAGACACTACGCGGAGGGCCTGCGGGAGCTGCTGGAGCGGGCGGTGGCGCGGCGGCTGCCGGACGGCGGGCGCGAGGTGGCGGTGCTGCTGTCCGGCGGGGTGGACAGTTCACTGGTGACGGCGCTGGCGGCACGGCTGCACGGGGGGACGGTGCGCACGTACTCGATCAGCTTCGGCGCCGAACTGCCCAACGAGCTGGGCTACTCGGGCCTGGTGGCCGCGCACTGCGGGACGGCGCACCGGGTGCTGACGGTGCCCGGGGAGCAGGTCGCGGCGCGGCTGGCGGACACCGTGGCGCTGCTGGACAGCCCGGTCGGGGACCCGCTGACGGTGCCGAACCTGATGCTGGCGGAGGCGGTGGCGGGTGACGGCATCGCGGTGTCGCTGAACGGCGAGGGCGGGGACCCGGTGTTCGGCGGGCCGAAGAACCTGCCGATGCTGGCGTTCGAGCTGATGCGGGACGACGACGCGGCGCAGGCTCGGGCGGACGCCTACCTGCACACGTACCGCAAGTGCTGGGAGGACCTGCCGGCGCTGCTCACCGGCGAGACGCTGGCCGCGCTGGAGCCGGCCCCGCACCCGCGCCGACACGTCGCCCCCTACCTGACGGACCGCCGGTTCCCTTCGCTCCTGGACCAGTTGCTGCACTGCAACCTGCGCACCAAGGGCGCGCACCACATCCTCACCAAGGTGGAGCGGCTGACCGCCTCGCAGGGCGTGCAGGGGCGTTCGCCGCTGTTCGACCGGCGGGTGGTGGACCACGCGTTCGCCACCCCGCCGGGGCTCAAGCTGCGCGGCACGGAGGAGAAGTGGATCCTCAAGGAGGCGGTGCGCGACCTGCTGCCCGACACCGTCACCTACCGGCCGAAGAGCGGCATGCGGGTGCCCGTGCAGCAGTGGCTGCACGGCCCGCTCAGCGAGCTCGCCGCCGACCTGCTGCTCGGGCCGACCGCCCGGGCCCGGGGCCTGTTCCGGGCGGACACGGTGGAGACCTGGATGCGCGGCGGCGGGCTGCTGCTGCCCCGCCAGGGCGGCAAGCTGTGGCTGCTGCTCACCCTCGAACTGTGGCTGCGCGCCTACGACTTGTGAGAAGTGCCGCGAGAGGACCGGCGAGAATTCCGGCGGGAAGTCCGGCGGAAAGTCCGGTGAAGAAGTCCTGTGCGAACGAGGGAGAAGCGCCGATGGAACTGATCGATCCCCGCACCGGCGGTGTCCGCCGCACGGTGGCGCCCGGCCGGGCGGACGAGGTGGCGGCGGCCGTGGCCGGGGCCCGGGCGGCCCGGGCCGGGTGGGCGGCGCTGGCGCCGCGGGAGCGGCAGCGGCGGCTGGGCGCGCTGGCGGAGCTGGTCGAGCGGCACGCCGGGGAGTACGTGGCGGCCGAATGCGCCGGGACCGGGAAGCCGGTGGCGGAGGCGGCGAACGAGGTGTCCGAGGTGGCCGACCTGTTCCGGTTCTACGGGGGTGCGGTGCGGGCCGCGACGGCGCCCGCCGCGGGCGACTACCTTCCCGGGCACCAGAGTTGGGTGCGCTGGGAGCCGGTCGGTGTGGTGGCGGCCGTGGTGCCGTGGAACTACCCGCTGCTGATGGCGGGTTGGCGCTGCGCGCCCGCGCTGGCGGCCGGGAACCCGGTGGTGCTCAAGCCCGCCGAGACCACCCCCGACAGTGCGCTGCTGCTCGCCGAGCACGCCGAACAGGCCCTCGGTCCGGGCGTGTTGACCGCGCTGCCGGGCGACCGGGAGACCGGCCGGCTGCTGGTCGGCGCGGGCTGCGACCTGATCGCCTTCACCGGCAGCCCGGCGGGTGGCGCGGACGTGGCCGCCCGGGCCGGGCTGACCCCGGTCAGTCTCGAACTCGGCGGCAACAGCCCGGTGCTGGTGCTGCCGGACGCCCCCGCCGACACCTGGCGGCAGCTCGCCGCCGCGTGCACGTACAACGCGGGGCAGAGCTGCGCCGCGCCCGCCCGGGTGATCGTGCTGGAGCCGGCCTACCGGGAGGCGGTGGCCGCGCTGGCCGCCGCGATGGCGGAGCGGCGGGCCGGGCGGGACTTCGGCCCGCTCAACAACCCGGACCAGGCGGCCCGTTACGACCGCCTCCTGGCCTCGTCCGGGGCGAAGACCGTGCACACCGCGCCGGGGCGCGGCGACGGGCTGTGGCGGCCCGCGACGGTGCTGGCCGACCTGCCGGACGACGACCCGGCGGTGGTCGAGGAGGTGTTCGGCCCGGTGCTGACCGTGCAACGGGCCGCGACGCTGGACGAGGCGGTGGCGCTGGCCGAGTCCGTCCCGCAGGCCCTGGCCGCCTCGGTCTGGACCACCGACCTGTCCACCGGCCTGGCCCTCACCGACCGGATCTCGGCCGGCGAGGTCTGGCTGAACTGCCACCTCGCCCAGTCCGCCGAACTCCCGCACAGCGGCCGCCGCTCCTCCGGCGCGGGCACCGACCTGTCGGCGCTGGCCCTGCGCGAGTACCAGCGGCCCAAGACGGTCACCGCCCGGCTGCTCTGAGCCGCCGGTGGCCGTCCGGTGGGAGGATCGGGGCATGGACGGGGAACCACTGACGGGCGGGTTGGCGAACGCGGGGGCCGTGGTGCGGCGCGGGGACGTGGTGGAGCGGCCCGCGCCGCCGCACGCCGGGGCGCTGCACGCCTTCCTGACCGGGCTGCGGGCGGGCGGCTTCCCGGGGGCGCCGGTGCCGGTGGGCCCGGTGGCGGGCGGGCGGGAGCGGCTGGAGTTCCTGCCGGGCGAGGTCGCCCTGCCGCCGTACCCGGCCTGGGCGCTGGGCGAGGACGCGCTGGTGTCGGTGGCCCGGCTGCTGCGCCGCTGGCACGAGGCCGCCGCCCGGACGCCGTTCGACCCGGCGGCGCCCTGGCCCGGCGAGTTCGCCGACCCGGAGGGCGGGCCGCTGCTGTGCCACAACGACGTCTGCCCGGAGAACGTGGTCTTCCGCGCGGGCGGGGCCGCCGCACTGATCGACTTCGACTTCGCCGCCCCCGGCCGCCCGCTCTGGGACGTCGCCCTGACCGCCCGCTACTGGGTGCCGGTGCTCGACCCGGCGACGGCCGCCGAGACCGCCCGCGCCGACCTCGAAGTCCCGGCCCGACTCGCCCTGTTCGCCACCGCCTACGGCCTCCGGCCGGCCGACCGCCTCGCCCTGCCGACCGTCCTGGAACAGGCCACCGCCGTCTGCCGCACCTTCGTCGCCCGCCGCGTCACGGCCGGGGACCCCACGTCCACCCGGTACTTCGACGCGTACGGCGGCTGGCCCCGCTGGGACCGCCTGCAGTCCTGGCTCGCGGACCGACGCCCCGCGCTGGAGCGGGCGTTGACGTCCTGACCCGCCCGTCGGCGGGGAGGAGGCCCGGAGCGGGTGGGCGACCCGGCCCCCGGATGGACGCCCCGGCGGGCGGCGGGGGCGGGCAGTCCGTACGGTGCGGTTCGGGGGCGGAAGTCCGGGGGGACACCCGAGTGAGAGGTAAGTACTGGCATGGCTGGGAAGTTCGAGCTGTACGTGGACGAGTCGGGCAACCACCGCTTCCGCCTCAAGGCGAGCAACGGTTCGGTCGTGGTGATCGGCGAGCCGGAGGAGTCCCGCGAGCAGTGCCTGAAGAGCATCGAGTCGATCCGCAAGCTCGCGCCGTACGCGCAGCTGCAGGAGACTCCGGCGCACGCCTGACGGCGGCGCACCGGCCGGGAGCTGCGGGCGGTGGACCGTGGCGGGCCGGGAGCGCGGGCCCGTGGCGACCGAGTTGTCGGTCCGTCACGGGCTCGTCGGCGTCGCGGCGCGGCGGGGGCGGTCCGGGGCATGCTGGGCGGGGACGGCCGGAGGCGAGCGAGGGGGTTGCGGTGAGCGGGCGGGAGATCATGGCGGCGGCGGGGGTGCTGTTCCCCGACGAGCGGGGGCGGCTGCTGGTGGTGCGGAACGCGTACCGGGCCAAGCACCCCGTCGCGGTGCCCGGCGGCGGCTGGGAGCCGGCCGACCCCTCGCCCCGGCACACCGCCGTCCGGGAGATCCGCGAGGAGCTGGGCGTCACGCCCGTGCTGCGCGAACTCGCCTGCCTGGACTGGTCGCGGGACCACGACCGGCCGCCGATCGCCGCGTTCCTGTACTGGGCCGACCCGCTGACCCCGGAGCAGCTGGCGGCCGTCCGGCTGGAGCGGGCCGAGCTGGACGCGATGGTCCACCTGCCGTCCGAGCTGCTGCTCTCCGCCGTGCCCCCGCTGCTGTCGCGCCGGATGGGGGCGTGCGTGCTGGCCCCGCGCGCCGCCGCCCCGCTGGAACTCGCCGACGGCCTGCCGGTCGGCCACTCCGCGCTGCACCTGCCGCCGCGCCCGGCCCCCGCGTACCTCGGCGCGACCGCCCTGGAGGGGCTGCTGCCCCCCGGCAGCGGGCGGGACGCACCGCCGCCGCCGCTGGACAAGGCGACCTACTACGCGACCCGCCCGCGGATCCGGGCCAAGGCCCGGACGCTGTTCAGCGACCCGGACGGGCGGGTGCTGCTGGTGCGCCTGGCGCCGTGGCGGGGCGAGTCGCCGTGGGTGCTGCCCGGCGGTTCGATCGAGGCGGACCGGGAGCTGCCCCGGGCGGCGGCCCGCCGCGAGACCCTGGAGGAGCTGGGCTGGCGGCACGAACCGGGCCGTCTGCTGGCCGTCGACTGGGTGGGCGGCCGGACGTCGGGGGCGGGGCGGGCGCCGGAGCCGCCGCACCTGTCGCTGGTGTACGACGGCGGGACGGCGGGCCCCGGGATGCTGGCGGCGGTCCGGGTCCAGGAGGAGGAGATCGCCGAGTGGCGGCTGTTCACCCCGCGGGAGGCCGCGGCGGTGCTGAGCCCGCCGCAGGCCCGGCGGCTGGCGGCCTGCCTGGCGGTGCGCGCCCTGCCGCCGACGGCCGGGCCGGTCGAACTCGTCGACGGCGCGCCCCCGTTGATCGGCCCCTGAGCGGCCCCCCGCACGGCCCCTGGGTGACGCTGCCGGGGCGGCGGTCGGCGGTTCGCGGCGGGTACCGGGGGCCCGGCCGGGTATGAATAGGCAGGTCGGGGCGGTGTCCGCCGGTGCGGCGGGCGGATCGCGGAGATCGGGAAGACCGGGAGGTGCGGGGTGGGGAAGTCGCTCGGGTCCGAGCTGGACGGCCGTGCGGTGCGGGCGCTCGGCGGCGGCAGTCGGCTGCTGCTGCGCCTGGACGGCGAGCTGCTGCTGACGGTCGAGAACGACTTCCGGCTGCGGCACGGCGCGGAGGTCGAGCACTTCTACCCCGCGCTGGGCCTGACCACCTCCGGCGCGCTTGGGCGGCTCGCGGACGCCGTCATCACCGCGACGACCGTCACCCCGGCCGGGGGCCTGGAGCTCGCCTTCGACACCGGCCAGGTCCTCGCCGTCGCCCCCGACCCGGCCCCCGGCGGGCCGGTCCACCCCTGGCAGCTCTCCTCCCCCGCCGGGCTGCTGTGCACCGGCGGCCCGGACGGCTCGTTCGGCCCGTGAGGTCCGCGTCCGCCCTGTGACGCCCGCACTGACGGTGCGTCGCGGGCGGTGTGCCCGGGGTGGGGCCCGATACCCGGGTGCGACGGCCGTTCGAGGCGGGCAACAATGGGCGGATGGAACTGCTGGCACAGGATGTGGACGTCCCAAGTGCGGTGCTGACCAGGGATGTTGAGCCGCTGATCAGAGCGCTGCGGCCCGCCCTGAGCGGCCCCGGTTTCGCCGCGTTCGCGGCCGAAGCGGCGGGCCAGGGGCTGGTGTTCACCGCCGCGTACGACAACTCGCCGACCGGACGCGGCCGTTGCGTGGGCGTGGCGACGCACCGGACGTTGGCGACCAGCCGGGGGCGGGTGCTGTTCGTCGACGACCTGGTGACCGATCCGGCGCTGCGCTCGGGCGGCGTCGGGTCCTGGCTGCTGGCCGAGTTGGCGCGGCGGGCGGCCCTGGCGGGCTGCGCGCGGGTGGAGCTGGACTCCGGGGTGGTCAACCAGGGCGCGCACCGCTTCTACCACGCGCGGCGGATGTCGGTGGTGGCGTTCCACTTCTCGCTGGACGTGTCGTCCGGCCACCGCTGAGCCGGGGAGGGGGAACCCCGGCGGCGGACCTCGCGTCACTAGGATGGCGGCCGGTCGACACGGCTGACCAGCGCGGCTGACCGGCGCGGGTGGGCGGGGAGAAGGGGGCGGGACGTGTTCGGAATCATCAGGCCGTGCAGGCACCGGTTGTCGGAGCGCCTGCACGCGTCGTGGACGGCGCACCTGTGCGGGCTGTGCCTGGCCCTGCGCGACGGTCACGGGCAGTTGGCGCGGACGGCGACCAACTACGACGGCCTGGTCGTCTCCGTCCTGGTCGAGGCGCAGTCGCCGCGGGCGGCGGACCGGCGCACGGCCGGGCCGTGTCCGCTGCGCGGCATGCGCACCGCGCCCGTGGCGACCGGCGAGGGGGCGCGGCTGGCGGCGGCCGTCTCGCTGGCGCTGGCCTCGGTGAAGGTCCGCGACCACGTCCTGGACGGCGACGGCGTCTTCGCCCGCCGGCCCGTGGCGGCCGGTGCCCGGCGGGTGACCAGGCGCTGGGACCGGCAGAGCGCGGGCGGCGGCGCCGCCGTCGGCTTCGACACCGGCGTCCTGCTCGCCGCCGCCGGGCGCCAGGGCGCGGCCGAGTCCGCGGTGACCGCCGGCGGGCCGCTGCTGCTCGCCACCGCGCCGACGGAGGAGGCCACGGCGGCGGCCTTCGCGCACACCGCGGTCCTGGCGGGCCGGCCGGGGAACGCCACCGCGCTCGCCGAGGCGGGCCGGCTGTTCGGGCGGCTGGCGCACCTGCTGGACGCCGCCGAGGACCGCGCGGACGACGAGGCCCGCGGGCTGTGGAACCCGCTCACCGTCTCCGGCACCACCGGGGCCGAGGCCGAGCGGCTGTGCCGGGACGCCGTCCACGGCATCCGACTCGCCCTCCGGGAGGTCGAGTTCACCGACCGGGCGCTCGTCCACCGCCTGCTCGGCCACGAGACCGAGGAGGCCGTGGACCGCGTCTTCGGACGCCGCGCCCACCACCGGGCCTGCGCGAACGCCGCCGCGCGCACCTCCCCGCCCGACACCGACCCCGGCGCCGACCCCGGCGCCCCGTCGGCACCGGAGCACACCCACGACGTCAGGAAGCCGAAGCAGCCCCGCTCGCTGATCCCGGGCTGCGCGGTCTGGCTGACGATGGCCTGCACCTGCCAGTTGCTCTGCTGCGACCACGACGACCCGTTCACCCGCGAGCGGCGCGAGGGGTTCTGCCAGCGGCACGACTGCGACTGCGGCGACTGCTGCGACGCGTGCGACTGCGACTGCTGCGACTGCTGCGGGGGCGACGGGTGTTGCAGCGGGTGCGACTGCGGCTGCGACTGCTGAACCCGGGGCGAGCGCGGTCCACACCGCGCCGGGCCGTCCGGCTGATCGGCAGGCGGGACGGTCCGGCTGCACTCGCTGCCGTTCTGACGCCGAGTCAGCCCACCACCCTTGCGGTGGAGGGGAGTTGACGCCGCCTGGCGGGCTTGTCTGACGGGGTGTCGGCAGGCAACCGTTGCAGGGCTGTTGCACGAGGTGTGAGGCGGGCCACAGCCCGGGCGGAAGGTTCGTGATCGACTCGGCGGATGGCTTGGATGCGGACGGTTCGGGTGGGTGTGGGGGCCGCGGTCGCGGTCGTGGCGATCGGGGCGGCCGCCGGGTGCGGGTCGGTCACGGCGGGCGGGGGCACCGCGGCGGGGTCCGCGGCACCGTCCGCCACGGGCAGCGCGGGCCCCTGCGGGGCGGCCCCGGCGGCGCGGCCGGACGGCTGGACCCGGGACACGGTGCGCGTCCTCGCCGTCAGCGCGGACTGCCTGGAGTACGAGGTGACCAATCCGGGCACCGCGGCCGTCGACGTCGCGGTGTCGTTCGGCTGGTCGGGCACCGAGGCCCGGCTGTCGTCCAACGCGACGGGGACCCGGACGGCGGTGGCGCCGGGGGCGACCGTCCGGGGCACCTTTCCGCTGACCGGGCGTCCCGCCCCGCCGGACCTCCCGGTGGGCGCGGACCCGACCTTCTCGGGCGCCGCGCGGTCCACCCGCTCCCCCGGCCCGTCCGGCGCCGCGGCGCCCGTACCGAAGGTGCGGATCACCCGGGTGCGCAGCGTGCCGACGGCGGAGGCCCCGTCGACCGGCGGCGCCTGCCCCGCCGCCGGAATCCGGGTCTACGCGGACCAGGGCGACGCGGCGATGGGGCTGCGGGTGGTGGGGCTGCACCTGGAGAACTGCGGGACGAAGGACGTCACGCTGAACGGCTACCCGCAGACCCAGCTGTTCGACGAGGCACACGCCCCGCTGGACGGCGTCCAGGTGCTGAAGGGCGGCGCGGCGATCGCGACGAGCGCCGGCGCGGACGCCCCGCCCCGGCGCTTCACCGTCGCACCGGGCGGGAAGGCGCACGCGACGCTGGTGTGGCGCAACACCGACGACGCCTCCTCGGCCCCGGTGAACGCCCCGTACGTGCGGGTGCGGGCCACCCCGGACGCCGCGCCGGTGACGGTGACGCCGGAACTCGACCTGGGCACGACGGGGCGGATCGGCGTCGGCGCCTGGCAGCCGGACGGGTCCTGACGTCCCGCCGCTCGCCCTGTTCGCGGGGAGACGGGCGGCGGGCTCAGCCGGTGCAGACCCAGGCGATCCAGGTTCCGCCGCCGGCGTTGGCGATCGCGGCCTGTTGGGCCTCGGCCCGGGTCTTTCCGTGGCCGCCCCAGTAGTGGCGGGCGGTGGGGTTGTAGGCGACCGCGCCGCAGCCGTCGGAGAACGCCGTGAGGACCTTGCAGTCGGTGCCCGGGCACTCTGACATCGCCCGCTGCTGGGCGGCTTCGGCGGAGGGGTAGTTCCAGGCCCGGCCGGTGCCGCCCTTGCCGTCCACGGCGATCGCGCCGTAGCGGACCGGCGGCGGGGGCGGGCTCGGCGGATCGACGACGGGCGGGTCGATACTGGGCGGGTCGACGACGGGCGGATCGACGTCCACGGGCTCGGTGTCCGGGAGGCTCGGCGGGTCGTAGGAGTGGGTGAGGAGGGGCGGGGCGGGGAGGACGAAGTGGGAGGCGGCGGCGGGTGCCGTGGACGTCGGGCCGGGGGTGGGGCGGTCCGGGTCGCGGTTCTCGGTCGCCACGCCGATCCCCACGACGGCCAGCAGGATCAGGGCGATGACGCCGCCCGCACCGCCGCCGCCACCCCCGCCGCCGCGCCGGGGCGGGTCCGGGCGCGGCGGGTCCGGGCGGGGCCGCCGGGGGTGCGGGGGGAGTTCGCCCGCGCTCCCGTTGACCGGGATCGGGTCAGCCGCCACCTGGGCCCTCCCCGACGGCGACGGGCCGGGCATCCGGAACGGCCGGGGCGGGAGCCGGGGCGGGAGCCGGTGCGGCGGCCGGGGCAGGCGGCGGGGCGGGGGCGTGCGTCGGGCCCGCGTCGTGCAGCGGGGAGAGGTCCGCGAGGGCGGTGACGCCGCCGGGCCCGCAGGTGGGGCAGGTGGGGGCGGCGGTGGCCGTGACGGGGGTGAGGGAGGGGGCGAGCAGGTCGTAGAGGGTGAGGGCGGGCAGCGCGTCCCCGCCGGGGGCGGGCAGGGCGCCGGAGAGGAGTTGCACGGCCCGGGCCACCAGCAGCGAGGCGACCACGCCGTTGAGGAACACCACCGAGGGCGCCGGTTCGCGGGTGCCGTAGCCGTGGGCGATCTCGCGGGTCCGGACCTCCGGCGGCGCGAGGTCGAAGGCGGCCCGGCGGGCGTTGATGGCGCCCTGGCACTCCAGGCACCCCAGCCCGGGCAGGACGGCCTGGACCTGCCCGCCGGCGTGGGTGACCCGGTGCGCGGCGTCGATCCGGGTGCCGCTGCCCGCGTCGAGGTACGGCAGGACGTACTGGACGGCGAGCTGGTTGAGCACCAGCCGGGCGCCGTCGCTGTCCACGCAGCCCAGCAGGAGGTCGGCGGTGCGCACCGGGCCCAGGGCGCGGTCGCTCAGGATCTGGTCGTGCACCGCCTCCACGGTGCTGTCCGGGGCGACGGCGCGCAGCAGGTCGGCGTACACCTCGACCTTCGGGCGGCCGACGTCGGCCTCGGTCGCGCCGAGCAGCCGGTTGAGGTTGGAGCGTTCGACCGTGTCCGGGTCGACCAGGACGAGCCGGCCGAAGCCGAGGTGCGCGCACTCCAGGGCGGTGAAGGAGCCCAGGCCGCCGAGTCCGACGATCGCCACCGTGGTGCGGGCCAGCAGTCGCTGGGTCTCCGGTCCGAGCAGCGGGAGTTGGCGGTCGTGGCGGGAGTCCTCGGCCGGGACGGCGGGGGCCTCCGGGGCGTCCGGGTAGGCGTGGCGGCTGCGCCAGGGGCGTCGGCGGGTGCGGCCGGGCGGTTCGGCCGGGGTGGGCGGGCCCTGCGGCCGGAGCGCGCCGCTCGGGGTGATCCGGGTCAGTGGCGGGCGGCCGTCCCCGGCGCCGACCACCAGGATGCGGCGGACCGGGCGGATGCTCGCGGTGGCCCGGTCGTAGTGGTGGGCGTCGAGGCTGCCGTGGCCGAGCACCATGGTGGCGTGCCGGGCGTTCGCGGGCAGCAGGTCGGCCACCGGGGGCATCTTCGCCCGGTCGCTCGCCCGGTCGATGCCGCTGAACGTGGTCCCCGGGCCGTGGCTGAACGGGTGCGAGTGCGCCTCGATCAGGCTCCAGCCCTCCTCCCGGCAGCGGGAGAGCGCGGCCGCGACGAACTCGGCGGTGGGGGCGACCGCCACCGGCGTCCGGCGCTCCAGGTCGGCCGGCCCGGCGAGCAGCAGCTCGCGGACGGTCAGCCGGACGCCGTTGGGCCCGGACCCGGGGCCGGGTGCGGGGGCGGGGGCGGCCAGGGCGAAGGCGAGCTGCTCGTCCGCGTCGCTGCCGCCGGGGCCGGGGTGGGGGCCGAGCAGGTGCCGGCGGAACAGGTCCCACTGCGGGCCGGGGAAGACGATGTCCAGGTCGTTCACGGCCGCCCTCCGGCGAGTCGCTCGCGGTCGCGGAACACCGCCGCGATCAGGTCCAGGTACGAGAGCAGGTTGTGCCCCTCGCGCAGGCGCAGGCCGCCGGCCGGGTGCCAGGACCTGACGTGGATGCAGAAGTGGCCCCACCCCTTGTCGAGGTACTCCTGGTCGGCCGCGGTGAAGCCGCCCGCGGTGAAGAAGTGCTGGATCGAGCGGCCGTCGGAGGTCCGCAGGTCGCGGTCGGTCCAGAACCACTGCGGGGCGACCGAGGGGTAGCCGGGGTTCCCGTGCGGGACGTCGATCAGGATCTCGACCTCGCGGCGGCTCCAGCCGCCGGGCACCGGGAACTTTCCGATGTGCACCCAACTGGCCTCCTGGCGGTCGTAGTTGACTGCTCGGTAGCGCTGGGCGAGGAGCTGCACCTCGGCCTGTAGGCGGCTCCGGCGGCGCCCGGTGGCGCTCAGGTCGGCGGCCACCTCAGGACCCGTACTCGTAGCGCGGGACGATCGTCACGTCGGTCACGCCGTTCGGCAGCCGGTCGGCGTCCGCCACCCGCTCGATCCTGCCGTTCGGCATGGCCGCCATCACCCAGTCGTCGGTCGCGATGCCGGCCGCCCGCTTGAGCTGCTCCGCGGTCGGGTCGTCGGCGCGCACGTCGACCACCTCGCCGTTGATCACGTAGCGTCCCATGTCCTGCTCCTCCTGCGTGGTTCGTCCGGGCGGCCGGGACGGTCGGTCCGGCCGGGGGCGGGCTCCGCCCGCTCCTCCGGTTCCGGTGAACCCGCCTTGCCGCAGGGGCCGTTGACCGGCCGGCTCGCGCGCCGGCTCCCCGTCGGTTCGGGCACCGCCGACGGTTCCCCCATCATGCGCCGCGGCCCGCTCCCCCGGGCCGGTTCGCGGACCAGCAGCCGGACCACGACCGGGAATCGCCCGGACCACCCCCACCCGGGCCGGGCGGGGGACGGTGCCGGGCCTCAGCCCACGTGGACGCGGGGGCGGCGGGAGCGGTCGGGTTCGGCCTCGCGGAGCACTTCGCGGGTGACGGGGGCGACCTCGCCCTGGCCGAAGAGGAAGAAGCGCAGGAACTGGGCGAAGGGGCTGCCCTCGGTCCATTCGAAGTAGATGTGCGGGAGTTGGCCGGTGGTGTCGCGCACGTGCAGCAGGGTCGCGGCGAGCGCGTTGGGGACGCTGGAGTGTTCGAGGGTGAGGACCCGGTAGCGGCCGTGCAGGACCTCGCCGCGGACGTGCAGTTCGGCCTCGAAGTCGGACGCGTCGCGGACGGTGACCTCGACGAAGACCAGGTCGTCCTCGGCCGGGATGTCGTTGTCGGCGCGGATCTGGTGCACCTTGTCGCGGTACTCGGCGAGGTCGCGGCCGGCCGGCTCGTTGGCGATGAAGCGGATCGTGCGGTGCGCGGTGTCGCGCACGAAGCGTTCCGCGACCTGGTCCAACCGGACGTCGGTGACCCGGAGTTCGAAGGACCGGGCGAGCCGGGAGGCGAGCGAGACCAGCACGATCGCGGCGATGAAGCAGGCGCCGATCTTCACGCCGTCCGGGCGTTCGGCGATGTTGATGCCGGTGGTGTAGAGGAAGACCCCGGCGATGACCGCGAAGCCGACGGTCCAGCCGCGCTGGCGGGCGGCGTGGGTGGCGATGGTGACGGCGATCGCGGCGGAGGTGATCAGCACCAGGACGCCGGTGGCGTACGCGCCGCCCTGCTTGTCGACGTTGGCGTCGAACAGCCAGGTGATCAGGAAGGCGGTCGCGGTGAGCACCAGCACCATCGGGCGCACCGCGCGGGCCCAGTGCGGGGCCATGCCGTAGCGGGGCAGGTAGCGGGGCAGCAGGTTGAGCAGGCCGGCCATCGCGGAGGCGCCGGCGAACCACAGGATGGCGATGGTGGAGAGGTCGTAGACGGAGCCGAACGCGCCGCCGAGGTAGTGGTGGGCGAGGTAGGCGAGGGCACGGCCGTTGGCGGGGCCGCCGGGCTCGAAGTCGTCGGCGGGGATGAGCAGGGTGGTGATGAGGCTGGTGGTGATCAGGAAGCAGCTCATGATGACGGCGGCGGTGGTGAGCAGCTTGCGGGCGCCGCGGACGCGTCCGGTGGGGCGCTCCTCGGTGTCGTCCGGGTCGCCCTCGATGTGCGGCATGACGGCGACGCCGGTCTCGAAGCCGGACAGGCCGAGGGCGAGCTTGGGGAAGACCACCAGGGCGACGCCGATCATCGCGAGCGGGTTGCCGTGCTCCAGGCCGAGGGCGTGCGTCCAGTCGGTGACCACGGACGGGTCGGTGGCCACGTGCCACAGGCCGACGGCGACCACCACCACGTTCAGCGCCAGGTAGACGGCGACCAGGACGACCGCGATGCCGATGGCCTCGCTGAAGCCCTTCAGGAAGACGCCGCCGAGCAGCGCGACCAACAGCAGGGTGATCAGCACCTGGTGGCCGCCCAGCGCGCCGCGCAGGTGCGGGTTCTCGACCAGGTGGGCGGTGGCGTCGGCGGCGGACAGGGTGATGGTGATCACGAAGTCGGTGGCGGCGAAGCCGAGCAGCGCGAGGACGAAGAGCTTGCCCTTCCAGAACGACAGCAGCCGTTCCAGCATGGCGATCGAGCCCTGGCCGTGCGGGCTCTCCTGCGCGACCCGGCGGTAGACCGGCAGCGCGCCGCACAGGGTGACCAGCACCAGCACGAGGGTGGCGACCGGGGAGAGCAGGCCGGCCGCGAGCGCGGCGATGCCGGGCTGGTAGCCGAGGGTGGAGAAGTAGTCCAGGCCGGTCAGGCACATCACCTTCCACCAGCGCCGGCCGTGCTGCTGGTCGGGGGCCTCGGCGTGCGGGCCGGGGTACTGCTTGGCCATGTCGGAGAGGCCGTCGAGCAGCCAGGCGCGCAACCGCTGCCGCGCCGTCCGTCCGTCCGCGGGGGCGGTGTCGACCACTGTGCTGCTCCTGTCCGGGAGGGGGCCGCCCGGGACCGCCGGGTGCTCCGGCCCGCCGGGCGGACTCCCAGGTCAATGTAGGTCACGTCCACCGCCGTCCGGGGCAGGCCGGGGCGTGGCCCGCGCTTCATTGGCCCGAGCGGGCGGCGCCCGAGCGGAGTGCGGTCCCGGGACGCCGCCGGGCCGCCGGGCCGTCGGGGCGGGGCCGGTGGACGGTTCGCCCGGGCGCGGGGGTCCAGGCCGGTCCGTCCGGTCCGTCCGGTCCGGGACCATCGGCCCGGTGCGCGGGACCTCCTGCCCCTGGCCGCGCGCCGAAGCGTTTCGACACGCTGCCAAGGTCGCGGCCGCCCACGGGGGGCGGTCGCGCCGCCGAGGAGAGGAACCCTCGCGCGCCCCGTCCGCACCGCCCGTCCGTGCGCCCGCTGACCCGCCGCCGGTTCGACCGCCGTCAGCAGCCGCACCACCGGCGGGGCGGGGGCGTGCGGCGCGATCCGCTCCGCCGCGGGGTGGGCCGGGCCGGGCGGCGGGCGGCCGCCCTGGCGTGCCGAGCGGTGACGCGTGGCGGGCGACGCGTGACGTGGGCGGTGGGCGGGTGACGTGGGCGGTGGGCGCGGCGAGGTGAAGGGTGCTGTGCGCGGCGGGCGGTTCGAGCACGTCCGGGCGGAAGCTGTCAAGGGCCGGTCAGGACCGTGCCGGGAGCCGGTCGGGTCCCGGCACGGGCGGCGGTCGGGGGCGGGTGGCCCTGTCGGCGGGCGGGGCGGGTTTGGCAGACTGCGGGATGTACGCGGGGTGCAGGGGTCTGCCAGGAGGAGTGCTGCCATGTCCGAGGGTTCGGCGCCGATCAGGGTGTTCCTGCTGGACGACCACGAGGTGGTCCGCCGCGGGGTGCACGACCTGCTGGACTCGGAGCCGGACCTCCAGGTCGTCGGCGAGGCCGGGACGGTCGAGCAGGCGCTGGCCCGGGTGCCGGCGCTGCGTCCGGACGTCGCGGTGCTCGACATGCGGCTGCCGGACGGCGACGGGGTGACGGTCTGCCGGGAGTTGCGTTCACGGATGCCGCAACTCGCCTGCCTGATGCTCACCTCGTTCGACGACGAGGAGGCGCTGCTCGACTCGATCATGGCGGGCGCGGCGGGCTACGTGCTCAAGCAGATCAGCGGCACCGACCTGGTCACCGCGATCCGCACGGTCGCCTCGGGCCGGTCGATGCTGGACTCGGGCGCGGCGACCCGGCTGATGGCCCGGCTGCGCGGCGACACCCCGGCGCCCGCGCCGGAGTTCCCGCACCTGACCGACCGGGAGCGGGAGATCCTGGCGCTGATCGGCGAGGGGCTGACCAACCGCCAGATCGGCGAGCGGGTGTTCCTCGCCGAGAAGACCGTGAAGAACCACATCTCCCGGCTGCTGGCCAAGCTCGGCGTGGAGCGCCGCGTCCAGGCCGCGGTGATCGCCACCCAGACCCTGGCCGCGCAGCCGGGCGGCAGCGGCGAGCGGGGTTTCTGAGCTCCAGGGCCGCCGCGGCGCCCGGGGGGTGACCGGTCGGTCAGTGGACCGCGCCCAGGAAGGCCGGCGCCGCCGAGACGTTGGGCTCCGCCGCGTCCGTGCTGTCCAGCACCAGCCGTTCCGGGCGGCCCGACCGGTCCGCGGCCCGCGCGGGCCGGGGTTCGCGCGGGCCGGGGTTCGAACTCCGCCCGGAGCCACTGCACCGGCGCCCGGGTCGGCTCGGGGAAGTCCGCGATGCCCCGGCTGCGGCCCGCCAGGCGGCGGCGGTGCAGTTCCGGGTCCGGGCACACCGCCTCCGGGAACAGCGCCGACCCGCCGTGCCGGGACGCCGGCGCCCGCCACTGCCCGCGCGCCGCCTCGACGGCGTTGGCCGCGTCGACGATCACGTGCTGCCCCGGCGCCGGCACCCCGTCCGCCACCGCCTCGGCCACCGCGTACGCGGCCAGGCCGGTGGGCTGTTCGGGTCCGGTCCCGGCCCGCCGCATCGCCGCCTCGATCGGGTCCACCGACACCACCGGCGCGGCCGACTTCCGGCCCAGCGCCTCGACCACCGCGCTCTTGCCCGCCCCGGGCAGCCCCGCCACCGCCACCAGCACCCGGCCGTCCCCCTTCCTCCGGGTCCGTCCGACTCCCCGCCGGACGGGACGTACACCGCGCTTTCCAAGCGGAGCAAAGATCACTATGGTCCTGGGGCTGTGACTATGCGTGGATCCGGTGACGATCTGTGGGATGAATTCGTCAGGGAGTTCGAGAAGGACAACGCGGTACGAGAGCCGAGCGCCGCCGAACGGGCCCGGCAGGCGGCCCAGCAGGCGGCCCAGCAGGCGGCCCGGCAGCAATGGCCTCCCCGGCGCCGCTCGCGGCACCGCCTGCTGCTCCTCTCGGCCGCCGCCCTGCTGGCCGCTGCGGGGGCGTGGGCGTACGCACTCGGCCCGCTGCACCCGGAGCCCGCCGCCGCACCCGCGCCGTCCGCCACCTCCGCTCCCGCCGCTGCGTCCGCCGCCACGACCGCCGCTCCGGCCGGTTCGCCTGCCGCCACGACCGCCGCTCCGGCCGGTTCGTCCGGCGGGCCCGGTGCGGCGATCCCGCTGTCGGTCTTCCCGAAGCAGGTGCAGGGGTACAGCCTGGTCGCGGACGTGGCGAACCCGGACTGCACCGGGCCGGACACCGTGGCCCCCACCCTGGCCGGGCTGATCACGCAGAGCCACGGCTGCCTCGGCGTCGACCTGGCGCTGTACCGGGACGCCGACGGCAACCAGTACGACCTGGCGCTGTTCACCATGAAGGACCCGGCCGACATCCCGCACCTGCTGATGCTGCTGGGCACCGACGCCGAGAACTACCAGGTCGCGGTCCAACTCCCGCCCGAGGGCTCGGGTCTGCGCGCGCTCCCGGCCGACAGCGGGCTGGTGCAGGACTTCTCGGCCTACGGGCGCGGCATGCTGGTCGGCATGGCCCAGTGGTCCGACGGCCGCACCGCGGACTTCGGCCGGCTGTCGGAGCGGCTCGCCCCGCTGACCAGGGCCGTCATCGGCAACGTCCCGGCCTGACACCCGTACGAGCCGTCCCTGCTCACCCGGCGGCGGGCGCGGGCCCTCCGGCGGCCGGAGTGCCCTGGTCCGCGCCCGGGCCGAGCGCGTGGAAGCGGACGGTGTCGCTGCGCCGGTCGAACCACAGGGCGGCCCGGTGGCCGTTGCCGCTGCGGTCGAGGTCGTCCGAGCGGTTCCACTCGGGGTCCTCGGGCCCCTGGCCCTTGAGCGGTGCGGTGAACCAGGAGGTGGCGGAGACGTCCGCCTCGGCCGGGCCGCCGGGGACGAAGGGGTGGGCCGCCGTCAGTTCGCCGAGCCGGCCGGGGGCGAGCCGGGCCAGGCCGACGATCACCAGGTCCGGCGAGGGCAGGCCGCGGTCGTCGTGGTCCCGGCTGCTCGTCCACCTGGCGTCGGTGAGCGGGCCGAGCGCCGGGAACACCCGCTCCAGCGCCGCGTGGTCGGTGTGCCACCCGCCACCGCCACCACCACCACTGCCGCCACCGCCGTTCGCGCCGTCACCGCTGCCGCCACCGCCGCCCACCGCCCGGCGCAGCACCCACCAGGCGGGCAGGACCGCCGCGGCCGCCCCGGTCCCGATCAGTCTCCGTCGCTCCACCACGTTCCTCCCGCTCCGCCGTCAGCCCAACGGGAGGGCGTAGACGGGTTCCTGGCCGAAGGCGGTGAAACCGGTCCTCCGCAGGATCGGCCCGGAGGTGGCCGGGTTGCTCTTGACCAGGGCCATCGTCGCGCCGTTCGCCGCCGCGTAGTCGAGCCGGGCGGCCAGCACCGCCCGGTACACCCCGCGGCCCCGCCGGGCCGGGACGACCACGCCGCCGGTCAGCCGGGCGACGCCGTCCACGACCGCCACGCCGCCCGTTCCGACCGGCTCGCCGTCCAGGTAGGCGACGAGCGTGCCGCCCCGGCCCGCCGGGGTGGCCTTGGCGTTCCTGGCCGCGGTGCGCTCCAGCCGGGTGGCGGGCGGGAGTTCGCCGCCGAAGCCGGTGACCTCGACGGCGGCTCCGTCCCGTACCGTCACGAAGTCGGTGGCCCAGCGCAGTTCCACCGGTACGGTCGGCGGCCGGAGCGCCGGTGCGCCGTCGGCCAGGTCCGCGGCCAGGATCTCCAGGCCGAGCTTCACCCGCCCGCCGCGCGCGGCCAGTTCGTCGCGCAGGCCGGGCGGGTCGCCGATCAGCACCTGCCAGTCGAGCACCGGCGGGCCGAGCGTCCGGGCCCGTGCCAGCACGGCGTCCACGGCCGGGGCCAGCGGTCCGGCGGGGGTGAAGGAGACCACCGACAGGTCGAACCCGTAGTAGTCGGGCAGCCGCAGGATCGTGTACCCGGCGTCCTCGACGACCTCGGCGTCGTCCGGCATCCACACCCAGGCCGCCCCCGCCGCGGCGACCGCTTCGGTCGAAAGGCTCATCCGCCCAACCTAGACGCCCCGGTCGCCGGGCCCGGAGGGGCTCCGGCAGGCTGTTGCAGAACCATGACGGTCTTCGTCCCGCGCCCGTCCCGCCCGTTCCCGCCCGGTGAACGGCCGACGTACGCCCGGCAGGTGCGCGTAGTACAGTCCGCCCAGCCGATCATCGGGGAGGGGAACGGGTGCGGGGGCGGGCGGACGGACGGACGGGTCCGCGGACGGATGCCGGCGTGGCGTCGCCGGCGGATCGCCTGGTGGCTCAGGGGGGTGGCGCTGCTGGCCGTGCTGGTTCACCTGCCGGGTCGGCACGCCGCCCGCTCGGGCGGGCTGGTGAAGGTCGAGCAGTTGCCCGACCGTCCGGTGCTGCTGGTCGGGGCGGCGATCGTGCTGGGCGCGGTCTCGGTGGTGGTCGAGTGCGAGTTCCGCAGCGCGTTCTCGCAGATCGGCTTCGCCGCCGTCCTGGTGGGGACGATCGCCGCCGGGGCGCCGTTCGTGCTGCTGTCCGCGATGGCGGCCGGCGACGAGCCGTCCGTGGTCCGGTCGGTGCACCCCGACCACCCGGACCGGGTGCTGACCGTGACCGACGTCGCCTTCTCCATCGATCCGGTCCACCAGTTGGAGTTGGTGGTCGGCGGCGGCTGGTCCGCCCGCCACCGGGTCCTGGGCACGTGGGGCGAGGGCAACGGGCCCGGCTCCCACCAGGGCGCGAAGTGGTACGGCCCGGACCGGATCGTGGTGAGCTCGGAGGCCGGGGTCACCTCGATCGACCTGGCCCCCGTCAGCGGCCGTCCGGGCACCCCGCACACCACCGCGCGCTGACCCGGGCGGCGGCTGCCGGAGGCCGTCGGACGGGCGGTGCGGGGAGAAGGACGAACTTTTTCGGTTCCCGTGTCGATCCGCGCCCGCGCCGTTCGACCTTGGGGTAGAGAGGGTCGGGACACGGCCCCGAGAACGAGGAGAGCGGCGATGGCGAAGTACATGCTGATCATGCGGGCGACGGACGAGACGCTCGCGAAGATGATGGAGACGCCCTTCGAGGAGATGCTCGAAACGGTGGGGCGCTTCAACGAGGAGCTGATCCGGGCGGGCGTGCTGGTCGCCGCCGAGGGCCTGGACGATGCGTCGCAGGGCGCGGTGGTCGACTTCGACGGCGAGGTGCCGGTGGTCACGGACGGGCCGTACGGGGAGACGAAGGAGCTGTTCGGCGGGTTCTACCTGATCGACGTCGCCTCGAAGGAGGAGGCCGTGGAGTGGGCGAAGCGGCTGCCGGCGATGCCGGGGTCGAAGTGCGAGGTGCGGCGGGTGCCGGGCATCGAGGAGTTCCCGCAGGACAACGAGTGGATCGTCAAGGAGCGGGCGTGGCGCGAGCGGACCGGTCAGCTCTGATGCCGCTCACTGACGACGGCCCGCCGGTCACCGAGGCGGCGCGGCGGGCCGTCGCGGCGGTCTGGCGGATCGAGTCCGCCCGGGTGGTCGGCGCGCTGGCGCGCTGGACCGGGGACTTCGCGCTGGCCGAGGACGTCGCGCAGGAGGCGCTGGCGGAGGCGCTGGTCCGCTGGTCGCGCGACGGCGCGCCCGCCGAACCGGTGGGCTGGCTGCTGACCACCGCCCGGCGGCGGGCGGTGGACGCCTTCCGCCGCCGCTCGGCGCTGGACGAGCGGTACGCGCTGCTGGCGGGCCCGCTCGCCGAGGGCGAGGCGCACGCGGGCGCGGCGCCCGGCGGCGGGCGGCCGGACGACCTGCCGTGGGACCCGGACCGGATCGACGACGACGTGCTGGCGCTGGTGTTCACCGCCTGCCACCCGGTGCTCTCGCCCGAGGCCCGGGTGGCGCTGACGCTGCGCGTGGTGAGCGGCCTGTCCAGCGAGGAGATCGCCCGGGCGTTCCTGGTGCCGGTGCCCACCGTGCAGGCCCGGATCACCCGGGCGAAGAAGACCATCGCCGCGGCCCGCGTCCCGTTCGAGCTGCCGCCCGCCGAGGAGCGGCGGGCCCGGCTGGGCGCGGTGCTGAGCGTGCTGTACGTGGTGTTCACGGAGGGGTCGACCGCGACGGCGGGCGCGGACCTGCTCCGCCCGGACCTCGCGTACGAGGCGCTCCGGCTGGCCCGGACGCTGGCCGCCCTGCTGCCGGACGAGGGCGAACCGTACGGCCTGCTGGCGCTGTTCGAGCTGACGGCGGCGCGCTTCCCGGCCCGCACCGGGCCGGACGGGGAGGCGGTGCTGCTGGAGGACCAGGACCGCGGGCGCTGGGACCGCTCCGCGATCCGGCGCGGGGTGGCGGCGCTCGGCCGGGCCGCGTCGACCGGGCGCGGCCTGGGGCCGTACGGGTTGCAGGCGTCGATCGCCGCCTGCCACGCGGTGGCGCCCTCGGTGGCGGAGACCGACTGGGAGCGGATCGTGCTGCTCTACGAGGCGCTCGGCCGGATCGCCCCGTCGCCGGTGGTCGAGCTGAACCGGGCGGTCGCGGTCGCGATGGCGAGCGGCCCGGCCGAGGCGCTGGCCCTCGTCGACGACCTGCTCGCCACCGGCCGGCTGCCCGGCTCCCACCTGCTGCCGAGCGTGCGCGGCGAACTGCTCTCCCGCCTGGGCCGCACCGCCGAGGCCCGCGCCGAACTCGAACTCGCCGCCCGGCGCTGCGGCAACGCCCGCGAACGGGCCGTCCTGCTGCGCAAGGCGGCGGCGCTGGGCTGACGGCGGGCCCGGTGCCCGAGACCTGACGGGTCGTCAGTGGCCCAGTGGGACGGTCCAGTTGAGGACGGTTCCACCGGCGGGCGGGGCGGTGACGGCGAGGGAGCCGCCGAGGGTGCGGGCGCGCTCCTCCAGGTTGCGCAGGCCGCTGCGGCGGCCCTGGGCGGGGATGCCGACGCCGTCGTCCTGGACGGTCAGCGCGACCTGGCCGCCGGCCGCCTGGAGAGTGACCTCGACCCGGCCGGCCCGGGAGTGCCGGGCGGCGTTGCTGAGCGCCTCGCCGAGGACGGCGACCAGGTGGTCGGCGACGGCGGGCGGCACGTCGGTGTCGAGCAGGCCCTCCATGCTCAGCCGGGGCGCGAAGCCGAGGGCGGCCTGCGCCTCCTCGACCACGTGCACGGCCCGGGCCCGCAGGCCCTGCCCGGCGCCGGCCTCGCGCACCCGCAGCCCGAAGATCGTCGAACGGATGATCTTGATGGTCTCGTCCAGGTCGCCGACCGCCCGCAGGACCCGGTCGGCCGCGCCGGGGTGGTCGATGAACCGGGACGCGCTCTGCAGCGTCATGCCGGTGGCGAACAGCCGCTGGATGGCCAGGTCGTGCAGGTCGCGGGCGATCCGGTCGCGGTCCTCCAGGACGGCCAACTGCTCGGCGTCGCGGCGCCGTTCGGCCAGTTCCAGGGCGAGCGCGGCCTGGTCGGCGAAGCCCAGCAGCGGGTCGGTCTCGCGCTCGGTGAACTCCGGCTCGCCACTGCCGCGCACCAGCAGCAGCACCCCCTCGGTGTGGCCCTCGGCCCGCCCCAGCGGCACCGCGACGGCCGGGCCCATGCCCTCGAAGCGCGGCACGCAGCCGGGGTAGCGCGGGTCCTGCGCCAGGTCGGGCGAGGTGACCGGGAAGCCGGTCGCGCAGGCCGCGCCGGAGATCGTGCCGTCCAGCGCCACCGCCACCCCGACCCGCCCGTTGACGTCCCCGCCGAGGGCCAGTTCGACCCGCAGGCCGCTGTCGTCGGGCAGCGCGGTCAACACCTCGGCCAGTTTCGCGCCGGAGATGTCGCAGGCCCGCTGGGCGATCAGCTCCACCACCTGGGTGCGCGAACTCCCGGACAGCAGACGGCGGTTGATCTCGGCGGTAGCGGTCAGCCAGCGCTGCCGGCGCTGCGCCTCCTCGTACAGGCGGGCGTTGTCGATGGCCACGCCCGCGGCGACCGCGAGGGTGGCGATCACCGACTCGTCGTCGTCGTCGAACCCGGCCGCGCCGCGCTTGTCGGTCAGGTAGATGTTGCCGAACACCTCGTCGCGCACCCGCACCGGCAGGCCCAGGAAGGTCCGCATCTCGGGGTGGTGGGCGGGGCAGCCGGTGGACGCCGGGTGCTCCGTGAGGTTCTCCAGGCGCAGCGGCTGCGGGTGCCGGATCAGCTCGCCGAGCAGGCCCTTGCCGGTCGGGTAGGGGCCGATCCGGGCGATCTCCTCCTCGTCCAGGCCGACGGTCAGGAACTGCGAGAGGGTGTCGCCGTCGGGGCCGATGATGCCGAGCGCCGCGTACTTGGCGTCGGCGAGGACGGCCGCCGCCTCCACGATCCGGCGCAGCACCTGGGTGAGTTCCAGCTCCCGGCCGACCGACAGGACGGCCTCCAGCAGGCTATGCACCCGGTCCCGGGTGCCCCGGGCCACGTCGATCCGGGCCTGCAGCTCGGCCAGCAGCTCGTCCAGCCTCAGCTGCGGCATCCGCGACCGCGGTCCCTCCTCGCGCACCGCGTTCCTCCCTCGTCCGTGGCTCCGCCGCGCACCGATTCTCGCAGACGCCCGGGGGCGGGTGGACCGACGGGGTGCGGATGCGGTAGGCGCTCCGCGCGCCGGGAACCGGCAGGTCACGACGGGAACGGGCGGGCCGGGCAACGGTTTCGGCGGGACGGGCGGCGGTCTCGGCGGTGGGGGCGGCTCAGCGTCCGGCGGGGCGGGCGGCTCAGCGTCCGGCGGTGCGCAGCACGAGCGCGGCGAGCGCCTCGGGGGCGCCGGCCTGGTGGCGGACGCCGGGGAAGGCGTTGACGTCGACGGCGACCGGGCCGTCCGGGCCCGGCAGCAGGTCGACGCCGTACACCTGGAGCCCGAACGCCTCCCCGGCGGCCAGGGCGACGGCGCGCTCGCCCGGGTCGGGCGTCCAGGGGCGGCGCTCCGGCCCGCCGGGCTCCAGCTCGGAGCGGCGCAGCTCGGCGAAGACCTGCCCGCCGACCACCCACAGCTTGCGGTCCCAGCCGTCGCCGGACACCGGCCGCTGGAGCAGCACCGGCTCCCCCGGCCACCGCTCGGCGAGCGCGCGCCACTGCGCGGGGGTGTCGGCCCGGGCCACCAGGTCCTCCTTGCGGCTGTGCCGGCTCTTCACCACCACCGGTCCGGGCCAGGCGAGTTCGGCGATGACGCCGCCGCCGAGGGTGGCGGCGAACGGCAGTCCGGCGGCCCGGGCGGTGCGCTCCATCCAGGCGCGGTCCTGGCAACGGGCGGTGACGGCGGCCGAGTTGAGCACGGGTGTGCCCGCCCGCTCGTACCGCTCGGCCCGCCGCAGCGCGTGCGGGTCGCGCGCCTTGAGCAGCACCACGTCCGCCGGTTCGTCCTGACCGACCGCCACGTGCCCTTCTCGCCGGAGCAGTTGAAGGGCCCCGGCGAGCAGCGGGTGGTCTGGTTCGCGGGCGATCAGGGCGATCCGCAGCGGTCGGGGCGTCGGGGCCGGCCGGGACGGTCGGGGCGGCCGGGGCGGCGTCACCGGGCGGCCCGGGCCTCGGGAACCCCGGCGTCGGTGAGCAGCGGGCCCGCGCCGGGGGTGGGCCAGGAGGAGCCGGTGCGGGCCAGCCGGACCACGGCGTCGGCCACCCGCTCGACGGCGTCCGGGACTTGGCGGAAGCTCGGGAAGTCGTTGATGTCGACGACCACCGGGCCGTCCGGGCCGATCAGCACGTCCAGCCCGTACAGGTCGAGGCCGAACACCTCGCCGACCTGCGCGGCGAGCGCGGCGACCTCGCGCGGCAGCGGGACGGGCCGCTCCACGGCGGGGCGGTTCGGGTGCAGCGGCGAGGTGCGCCGGGTGGCGAACAGCTCGCCGCCCGCGCAGTACACCTTCAGGTCGCAGCCGTCGTTGCGGACGTACGGCTGGGCGATCAGCAGTCCGCCGTCCGCGGGCGCGGCCAACTCGGCCAGCTGCTCGGGCCGTTCGACCAGGTGGACGGCGCGCCCCGAGGACCCGTCGGCGGGCTTGACGACCAGCGGGTAGCGGCGGGCGTCGATCGCGGCGAACGCGGCCGGGTCGGCGGCGGCCCAGGTCCGCGGCATCGGCAGGCCGTGCAGCGCTGCGACCACGGCGGCCTGCGCCTTGTCGCGGACCGGACGGATCGCCCGGGCGTCGTTGACGGTGGTCAGACCGGCCGCGGCGGCGGACTCCAGCAGCCCCAGACCCGGGCCGCCGGAGACGGTCTTGAGCACCCACGCGTCGTGCTCGCCCGCGCGCACCAGCTCGGCGAGGTCGAGCAGGTCGGCGCCCGGACGCAGCACGTCCACCCGGTGGCCGGTGGCCCGCAGGTGCTCGACCACGGCCAGCGGCATCCCGTCGTTGCGGTAGTGCTCCTCGACCAGGAAGCAGAACCTCATGCGCCCCACCCCATTCCCACTGTTCCCACTGTTCCCCTCCGCCCCCGTCGGACTCCCCCGGGGCGAATCGCGTCCGCCCACCCTGCCATGGATCATCCGCCGCATTTCACCCAGGGTGTCCGGGAACGGATACAGCCGCGTCACAGCCGCCCCGACGAGGGCTGGAACCGACTTCCCTGGGCATGACGTTCACATGACGCACCCTTGGCAGACCCTTTGAGGAGGACCGCGTGTCCCCGCAGCTGCGCCCGCACGCCCGGCACGACCTGACCGGCCGTCCCGCCCCGGCCCGACTGGCCTACCCGGCGGACGACGTCCTGGTGGTCTCCGGGCTGCCCGGCAGCGGCAAGAGCACCCTGATGCGGCGCTGCGCCCGCGCCCGGGTGATCGACTCCCAGCACACCCGGGCCCGGTTCGCCCGCGCCCTGCCCGGCGTCCCGTACGCGCTCTACCGGCCGCTGGTCCGGCTCGCCCACTACCTGCGGCTGCGCGCGGCGATACGGGCCGGCGGCCCGCTGGTCGTCCACGACTGCGGCACCCTGCCCTGGGTGCGCCGCGCCCTGGCCCGCACCGCCGCCCGGCAGGGCCGCCGCCTGCACCTGCTGCTGCTCGACGCCAGCCCCGCGCAGGCCGCCGACGGACAGCGCCGCCGCGGCCGCCGGGTCTCCCGCTACGCCTTCGCCCGCCACCGCCGCGCCGCCGCCGCACTGCGCACCCTGGTCACCGCCGACGGCCCGCTGCCCCCCGGCGTGGCCTCCGCCGTCCTGCTGCCCCGCGCGTCCGCCGCCCACCTCACCACCATCGAGTTCACCCCCGCCCCCGCCCCCACCCCGGCCCCGCAACACCTCCTCCCGGCACCCCGCACCGCCCCGGCCGCGCCCATGGCCGTCCCGGCCAACGGCTGAGGGCACCTGACGGCCCGTCGACAGGTCGAGGCCACCGGCCGACCACCCCTCGCCGCCGGACAGACCACCGACCACCCCGACGAGCCACGCCCGACCCCTGGCTGAGGCCACCAATCGACCCAGCTCCGCCACCTGACGGCCCGCCGAACGGCCACGACCCGGCCCGGCCCGGCCCGGCCTGCCGACGGGCTGAGACCACCGGCCAACCCGCACGCGCGACCTGACAGACCACCGACCGTTCCCCGCCACCACTGCCCCGACCACCGGCAGGCCCGGTTCCGCCACCTGACGGCTTGCACCGGTCGAATCGTTCACGCACCCGCACCACCCGGCGGCCCGCCGAGCACCCACGGCCCGGCCGGGTCCCGCCTGCTGACGGGCAGAAGCCACCGGCCAACCCGCACGCGCGACCTGACAGACCACCGACCGTTCCCCGCCACCACCGCCCCGACCACCAGCAGGCCCGGTTCCGCCCCCGACGGCTCGCACCGGTCGAGTCGTTCATCCACCCGCACCACCCCGCGGCCCGCCGGGCACCCACGGCCCGGCCGGGTCCCGCCTGCCGACGGGCAGAAGCCACCGGCCAACCCGCACGCGCGACCTGACAGACCACCGACCGTTCCTCGCCACCACTGCCCCGACCACCGGCTCAGACCACCAGCAAACCTGCCCGCGCCGCCGAACGGACCGCCGAACGGCCACGGCCCGGCACGGCCCGCCGACAGGCTGAGGCCACCGGCCTGAGCGATCTGAGCGACCTGACAGACCGCCGACCACCCCCGGCCCGACCACTAGCAGGCCCGGTTCCGCCACCTGACGGCTTGCACCGGTCGAGTCGTTCACTCGCCCGCGCAACCCGGCGGCCCGCCGGGCACCCACGGTCGGCCCCGCCCCGGCCGAATCGCTCCCCCGCCCCGCCACCGGCTGAGGCCGGCGGCCGGTCGGCCCGCGCCGTCTGACGGACCGCCGACCGGCCGCGCCTCTCGCGTCGCGGGTTGCGGCGAACGGCTGAGCCGCTCCGCGCGTCGCCCGTCGGCGCCGTGGCCTGCGGTCGGCCGTGGCTAGTCTCCGGCCATGGTCACCCCCGAACGCACCCCGGAGCGCGCCGCCGCGCCCGCGCCCGGGTCCGCGCACAGTGCGCCGGCGGCTTCGCAGCCGCAGGCCCCGCGGCCTCCGCAGGCCCCCCGGTCCCCGTCGCACGGCCCGCTGGCCCGGCGGGTCGCCGATCGGCTGTCCGTGCAGTTCCGCGTCCCGGTCGAGCCGCAGTACGAACCGGTCGGGCAGCGCTGGACGCTGCGCTGGTACGACGGGCCGACGGTGGACGCCGTCCGGTGCGCGTTGGAGCGGCTGTTCCCGGACGGGGCGGCCGGTGCCTTCGCGGTGCGCCGGGACCTGACCACCCGGGCGCTGGCGCTGGCCGCGATCCGGGAGACCCGGGCCGGGGCGATGCACCGCTCGGTGGGCAGTTGGGGCCAGCGCTACCACCTGGAGCAGTTGCTGGCCGGGCAGGAGCACCCCGACCGGCCGACCGACCCGCGCGAAGCGGCCATGCTGGAGCGGCTGTTGGCGGCGGCGACCATCGAGTCGGCGCGCGGCCCGGCGGCCCCGGACCTGTCCCGGGCGTTCGACCTGGTGGCCCGGGACGGGGTGGCCTGGCTGCTGCCCGAGCACCGGCTCGCCGGGCCCGCCGACCGGGACGCGCTCGCCCTCGCCCCGCTGGAGTACCTGACCTCCCGCTACGCCACCGGCGTGCACCGCACCGCGTGGGAGACCGCGCTGGCCGTCCTGCCGCTGCGCACCGCCGTCGCCGCCGCCCACCGCGACCCGCACCCCGACCCGGACGCCGCCCGCGCGGCCCTCGCCCTGCTGCCCGCGCTGCGCGCCCAGGTGTCCGCGGAACTCGACCTGATCGGCGAACGCCTCGCCGCCTCAACCACCCAACCAGCCGCCGAACCGGCCACCGCAACGGACACCGACCCGGGCGCGGAATCGGACCCCGCAGTCACCGGAGCCGTCACCGCCGCCACCGCCTGAGCCCCCGCCCGGCAGCGTATCGATCCACATTCTGCCTGTTCACGGCCGTTTCCGGTAGGACCGAGCGCACGTCCGTCCTCCCTTGTCCGACCCGCCCCGCGGGCCGCAGACTCGTCCGCATTCCCCCCTTTGGACGAGATCGATGGGAGCCGTGTGTCCTCACACGTGGATCAGGAACTGGCGTTGCGGGCGCGGGTGCTGCTGGCGGGCAGCGAGCCGCCCACCCCGTGGCAGGCGTACCGGGCGCACCGCCTGCTGGCCGGGGACAACCCGGCGGTGCACCTGCCGAGGCTGGCGCTGGCGGCGATCGAACTGACCCTCCACCAGCCGGTGTTGCTCCGGCCGGATCTGCAACGGGAGCTGCTGGCCGAGGCGTTGGCCGTCGCGTCGGCCATCGCGCCGGACGACCCGTACCGGCCCGAGGCGCTGCGGCGGATCCGGAAGGCGTACGTCGAGCGGGCCGAGCAGCTCGGCCTCCCGCTGCCGGAGGAGTGGATCTGACGGTGCGTCAGAGTTCCGCGTCGCGGGCCAGCAGGGCGGCCTGCACCCGGTTCTCGCAGTCGAGTTTGGCCAGGATGCGGCTGACGTAGGTCTTCACCGTCGCCTCGCTCATGTGCAGGCGGGCGCCGGTGTCGGCGTTCGACAGCCCCTCGCCGAGCAGCTCGACCACGGCGCGTTCGCGGGCGGTGAGCACGGCCAGTCGGCGTCTGGCCTGTTCGCCGCGCGCGGCCGCCGGGCCTTCGGCGAGGCTGTCCACGATGTGCCGGGTGGCGGCCGGGGAGAGGAAGGCGTGGCCGGTGGCGGCGGCCCGGACCGCCTGGATCAGCTCGCCCGGCGCGGTGTCCTTGAGCAGGAAGCCGGCGCCGCCGGAGGTGATCGCCCGCAGGACGTTCTCCCGTTCGCCGAAGGTGGTGAGCACGATGGCCCGGGTGCCGGGCGCGGCGCGGGGCAGTTCGGCGAGCGCGCTCAGCCCGTCCAGGACCGGCATCCGAATGTCCAGCAGCAGGACGTCCGCGGCGAGTTCGCGGGCCAGCCGCAGCGCCTGCGCCCCGTCGGGGGCCTCGCCGACCACCTCGACGTCCGGGGCGGAGGTGAGGATCATCCGGATGCCGGCCCGGATCAGCGGCTCGTCGTCGGCCACCAGGACACGGATCACGACCCGTCCTCCCCTCCTGCGCCTGCGCCCGTTCTCGGCTCACACCTTGCCATGGAAGTGCTGCTTCTCCACCAGCAGGCCGTCCTCGAAGCAGAACCGGACCACGTCCTGGTCGCCGTCCAGTCCGCTCTCCCGGTCCCCGGCGAACCAGCGGCAGTGCGCGCCCGCCGGCACCGGCGGGCCGATCTTCCGGAAGTCGTGGGTGAGGAACTCGCTGCCGACCGGCAGCCGTTCGTTGACGGACTGCTCGCTCTGGCCGACCTCGATGCTGTCGTACAGCCGGGCCGGGACGGTGGCGTCCCGCATCGAGCTGACGAACATGACCGCGCCGAGCACGGCGACCGCGGCCACCACCCCGAGCACCGCGAGCGCGCCGAGCGCGCAGCCCATCGCGGGGCTCCGGCGGCGCTTCTCCGGTTCGGCCGACTCGACGGCCAGCAGGGCGAGTTCCTCGTCCTCGGGTTCGGCGGCGCGGGCCCCCTCCGCGGTGTAGGGCAGCATCCCGGCCAGCCGGAAGCCGCCGTCCGGCAGCGGCCCGCTGTGCACCATCCCGCCCAGCAGCCGGGCCCGTTCGCGCAGCCCGGTCAGGCCCTGCCCGCCGGAGACCGCCGCGGCGCCGTCCCCGCCGGGGCCGTTGACCACCTCCACCACCAGGGCGTCCGGCTCGTAGCGGACGGTCAGCTCGATCGCCGCGCCCGGGGCGTGCTTGTGCGCGTTGGTCAGGCCCTCCTGGGCGATCCGGTACGCGGCGTGGCCGGTGGACGCGGGCAGCGGGCGGGGCGGGCCCAGGTGGCGCAGCTCGATCCGGGCGCCGGCCGCGCCGGAGGTCTCGACCAGGCGGTCGACGGCGTCGACGCCGCCGGGGGCGGTCGCGGTGTCCTCGCGCAGCAGGCCGACCACCTCGCGCAGTTCGCGCATCGCGCCGGTCGCGGCCTGCCGCAGCACGGCGACGGCCTCGCGCTGCTGCTCGCCGAGGGTGCGGTCGACCTCCAGGGCGCCGGTGTGCACGGCGATCAGGGCGAGCTGGTGGCCGAGGCTGTCGTGCATGTCCTGGGCGATCCGGTGGCGTTCGCGCAGCCGGGCCTGCCGGGCGATCATCACGCGTTCGCGCAGCAGTTGCGCGTTGTGCTCGCGCAGGCTGGCGAGCAGGGCGACGCGCTGGGCCCGGTAGCGGCCGATGACGGCGGGCAGCACGCCGATCAGCAGGTACCCGGCGACGCACAGGCCGAGCAGGACGGGCAGCGGGAAGTGGTCGCGCCGGTTCTGGAGGACGCCGACGCCGACGGTGCCCAGGAAGCCCAGCGCCAGCACCGCCGGGGCCCGCCACGGGCGGCCGATCCGGCGGCCGGCCGAGTACCCGGCGGCGACCAGCAGCGGCAGGAACCCGGTCGGCCCGCCGACCCCGGCCGCCGACGCCACCAGCACCGTTCCGGGCAGCCCGCGCCGCAGCGCGAACAGCACCGCGCACGCCCCCACCACCAGCCCGGACGGCCACCCGCCGCTGTCGCCCGCCTGCAACAGCGCCGCGAGCCCGCACACCAGCAGCCCGCCGAGCACCTCCCGGCCCGCCGCCGCCCATCCCCAGGGCCCGGGGAACGCCCGCCCGATCCACGTCCGCATCCTCACCCGCCCGACCCTAGCCACCCCGCCCCGGCCCCCGATGCCCCCGAAAGTCGCCCGCCCGCCCCGACCATCGTCGCTCCGGGCCCTCCGCGGGCGGAGGGGTGGGCGGGCGGCCGGGGCGCGGGCCCGGGGGCGCGGGGGCCGGGGCCGGTCAGCCGTCCGTGCTCGGGGGGTGGACGGTGAGGTGGCCGTAGGGCGAGAGGGTGGCGGGGAGGTCGCCGGGGGCGTGTCGGAGGGTGGCGTCCAGGAAGGCGAGGGTGGTCGCGGCGACGAGGTGGGGGGCGGCGGTGCGGCCCAGGGTGCCGACGATCGAGGGGACCGGCGGCAGGTAGAGGGGGGCGTCGGTGAAGCTGAGGTGGGCGGTGTCGGGGACGGTGAGGCGGTAGCTCGTCGCGGTGTCGGCGGCGAGGGCCTCGGTGAGGCGGGGCAGGTAGCGCGGGTCGGTGCTCGGGGTGAGGTCCTGGGTGAGGGCCAGTACCGGCTGGTGCAGGGCGGGGGTCGCGGGGCCGTGCGGGAAGCCGTCCAGGTCGATGACGGCGTCGATCCGGGGGTCCCGCCGGGCCGCCTGGAGGGCGGCGGCGCCGCCCATGGAGTGGCCGGTCGCGGCGACCCGGCCGGTGTCCAGGCGGCCGGCCAGCGGGTCGGTGCCGCCGGCCCGGTCCAGGTCCTCCAGCCGGGTGAGGACGAAGCCGAGGTCGGCGGCCCGGACGGCCGTCCAGTCGGCCGCGAGCCGCTCGTCGGTGTCCCGGTCGCCGCTGGAGGCGGTCGCGGCGCGGACCGTCCGGCCGTCGTCGAGGACCACCGCCGCGGAGTCGTACGGGTGGTCGACGGCGGCCACCAGGTAGCCGTGGCCGGCCAGTTCCTCGGCCCAGGCGGTGTTCTGGGTGCGCGCCCCGCCCGAGCCGGGGGAGAACAGCACCACCGGGAACCGCTCGTCCCCGCCGGCCACCGGGGCGTCGGCGACGGCCCGGGTCCGGGCGTGGGCGGCGCCGTCGAACAGGAAGTCGGGCAGCCCGACGCCGTCGGCGAGCGCGTCGGCCACGGTGCGCGCCTCCTGCGGCGTGCGCCCGAGGTACGGGGCCCGCGGCGTGCTCGCGGGGCTGGGCTGCGCGGGGTACCAGAGCTGGACGACGACCGTGCGCCGGTCGTCCGGGTCGGCGGTGAAGGTCTCCGGGCGGTCCTGGTCGGTCCACTGCACCACCCGGGTGCCGACCGCGAAGGGGCCCGACGGTTCGGGGAACACCGGCACCGGGAACGCCCAGGCGGCCACCGGCCCCGCCGCGATCAGCCCGAGGCAGGCCGCCGACCCCGGCAGTGCCAGCCACCACGGGGCCCGCCGGGCCGGCCGGGCGGGGCGACGGCGCAGCCGCCGCAGCGGCGGGGCCAGGACGGACGACAGCGCGAACGGCAGCGCGACGGCGCCGCCCGCCAGCACCGGCAGCAGTTGCCAGCGGACGCCCAGCCCGCCCAGCACGGCGGCGGACAGCGCGAACACCGCCCCCGCCGCGACGGCGGCCCGGGGGCGGGCGGCCGGGGGAAGCCAGCGGGCCGCCACCAGCGCGACGGCGCTCAGGACGGCCAGGAACTCCGGGAGGGACAGCGAAAGCCCCGTGATGGTCTCGGTCACGCCGCCATCCTCGGCGCGGGCCGCCCCCCGCCACATCGCCCCCGGGTCGCCTCCGCACTGCCCCCGCGGTCGCAGCCGAACACCCCTGGCGGGCGGCCGTTCTGCGACCCCGGGAGGTACCGGGACTCCTCCTGCGGTCGTACCCCGGCCCGCCGCCCTCCGACGCCGGGTGCATGTGCGCCGCCGCCCCCGCGGCCTACCGTGGCAGCACCGCGCGACGCGACGCGGCGCACCCAGGCACCAGAGCACCAGAGCACCAGAGGACGGGAACGCGTGTGATGACCGAGGCCGCCGCAGGGCCCGGCAGGGCCCACCCCGGACCCCGCCGGGAGACCGCACGGCGGGCGGGGACGGCCCTGCGCCGCCGGATCGAGCAGCTCCAACTCCCCTCCCCCGTAAGGGAGTCGCTGCCGACGGCACTGCTCCTTTCCCTGCTGCTGCTCCACGTCGCCGCCACCCACGCGCCGCGCGAACTCCCGGTGGCCGCCGCCCTCACCACCGCGCTCGTGCTGCCGCTGCGGTGGCGGCGCCGGGCCCCGCGCGCGGTGTTCGCCGCGGTGGCCGCCGCGGCCGGCGTCCAGTGGCTGGTCGGCATCCAACTGCCGGCGGACGCCGCCCTGTTGGTGGCCCTGTACGCGGTGGCCTCGCACGCCGGACGGCCAGACCGGGTGCGACCCGACACGGCGGGGCCCGATACGGCGGGGCCCGACACGGCGGTACGGCTCGACACGGCGGCGCGGCGCGACACGCTGCTCGCCTGCGCCGTCCTGACCGGCGGGGCCCTGCTGGCCTGCCTGCGCTGGACGACCGGAGGGGCGTTCCAGGCCCCCTTCCTCGCCCTGACCGCGACGGTGGTCGCCACCGCCACCCTGGGCACCAACGCGCGGACCGGCCGCGCCTACCTCGCGGTCCTGGCGGAACGGGCCGCGCGCCTGGAGCAGCAGCAGGACCAGCAGGCCCGGCTGGCCGTCGCCGAGGAGCGGACCCGGATCGCCCGGGAGGTGCACGACATCGTCACCCACAACCTGTCCGTCATGGTCGCGCTCACCGACGCCGCCGTCCACGCCCGGCACCACTCGCCCGACAAGGCCACCGCCGCGATGCTCCGGGCCGCCGAGACCGGCCGGCAGGCCCTGACCGACATGCGGCGCTCGCTCGGCCTGCTGCGCACCGACGAACCGGACGCGCAGCGCCACCCGCTGCCCGGCATCGCCGAACTGGCGGACCTGGCCGACCGGATGCGCGCCGCCGGGCTGCCGACCCGCGTCGACGTCCGGGGCGAGCCCGCCCGGCTGCCCGCCACCGTCCAACTGACCGTCCACCGCCTGGTGCAGGAAGCCTTGACCAACACCTTCAAGCACGCCCCCGCCGGCACCCGCGCCGAGGTCCGGATCCGCTGCACGGCCACCGCCGTCACCGTGGACGTCACCGACGACAACCCGGGCCCGCCCCCGTCCTCGGGACACGGCGCCCCCGGCCACGAGACCCCCGGCCACGGCATCGCGGGCATGCGCGAACGCGTGGCCGCCCACGGCGGGACGCTGCGGGCCGGACCGCTCCCGGGCGGCGGCTGGGCGGTCCGCGTCCGCCTCCGGCTCGACGGCGTCCCGGCGGCGTCCGCATGACGATCCGGGTCCTGATCGCCGACGACGAAGCCCTGCTCCGGCTGGCCTTCGGCACCATCCTGGACGCCCAGCCCGACCTGACCCCGGTCGGCGAGGCGGCGGACGGCGCCGAGGCCGTGCGCCTCGCCCGGGAACTGCGCCCCGACGTCGTCCTGATGGACGTCCGGATGCCCGGCACCGACGGGATCGAGGCGACCCGGCAGATCACCCGGCTCCGCCCGCGCAGCAAGGTGCTGATCCTCACCACCTTCGACCTGGACGCGTACGCCTTCGCCGGGCTCGGCGCCGGCGCCTCGGGCTTCCTGCTCAAGAACACCAGGCCCGAGGAACTGCTCACCGCGATCCGCAACGTCGCCGCGGGCGACGCCGTCCTCTCCCCCCGGATCACCCGCCGCCTGCTGGAGGACTTCCGCCCGTACCTCCCCGACGGCGCGGGCACCGACCGCGACGAACGGCTCGCCCGCCTCAGCGCCCGCGAACGCGAGGTGCTCGTCCAGGTGGGCCGCGGCCTGTCCAACGCCGAGATCGCCGCCGCCCTGCACCTCGCGGAAGCCACCGTGAAGTCCCACCTGGGCCGCGTCCTGCACAAACTCGACCTCCGCGACCGCGTCCAGGCCGTGGTCTTCGCCTACGACTGCCACCTCGTCCGCCCGACCTGACCAACCCCGGCCACCGCCCGCCAGGACGTCCGGCCCAACTCGCCACGGCCACCGCCCACGAGACGTCCGGCCCGCCAGAACGTCCCCGTCAGGGCGTCCCCGCCAGCCGCGCGATCAGCACCGCGATGTCGTCCGCCCCGGCCCGTCCCTCCACTCCCCCTCTCCGCCCCTCCCTTCCCCCGGCCACCCCCGCCCTCCAGGACGCCCCGGTCAGGGCGCCCCCGCCAGCCGCGCGATCAGCACCGCGATGTCGTCCGCCCGGTGGCCGTCGTGGCGGGCCTGGCCGAGGAGGAGGTCGGCGAGTGGTTCGAGGGCGGAGGTGGGGGCGTGGGCGAGGGTGGTGCGGAGGCGGTCGATGCCCTCGGCGAGGGGGGCGGCGGCGGATTCGACCAGGCCGTCGGTGTAGAGGACGAGGGTGGCCCCCGGCGGCAGCCGGATCTCGGTGGCGGGGAAGTCGAGGCCGTCGTCGATGCCCAGCAGCGGTCCGCCGTCCAGGTCGAGGACGGTGGTGCGGCCGTCGGGTGCGCGCAGCAGCGGCGGGGGGTGACCGGCCCGGACGGCGTGCAGGGTGCGGGTGGCGGGGTCCAGGCGCAGCAGGCAGCAGGAGGCGAGCAGTCCGGCGTCGAGGTCGACGAGCAGGTGGTTGGTGCGGCGGGCGACCGTCTCGACGGGGTCGTCCCCGCTGGCGAACGCCCTTACCGCGCTGCGGAGTTGGCCCATGAGCGCGGCGGCCTTGACACTGTGCCCCTCGACGTCGCCGATGATCAGGACGACGCCGCCGTCGGGGGTGGGCAGGACGTCGTACCAGTCGCCGCCGATCTCCATGCCGCGGGTGCCGGGCAGGTAGCGGGCGGTGATGTCGAGGCCGGGGACGGCGGGCAGCCGGTGCGGCAGCAGGGCCTGTTGGAGGCCGCGGGCGACGGCGGACTCGGCGTCGTAGAGGCGGGCGCGTTCGAGGGCCTGGGCGATCAGGCCGCCGAGGGCGGTGAGGACGGAGCGGTCCTCGGAGGTGAACACCCGGGGGCGGTCGAAGCCGAGGATGAGGCTGCCGACGGGGTGGCCGGAGGCGATCAGCGGGAGGAAGGCCCAGGCGGCCATCTCGTCGCGCGGGATGCCGGGGTAGGCGGCGGAGAGTTCGTTCCCGGACTCGAAGAAGATCGGCGCGCCGGTGGTGAACACCTCGGTGCCGGGCAGCCGGGCCCGGATCGGGGTGCCCTCGAACGGGTCGAGGAAGCCGGCGGGGTAGCCGGTCTCGGCGACCAGGTGCATCCGTCCGCCGCGGGCCAGGTAGAGGGCGAGTTCCTGGCCGCCGAAGCCGGGCAGGATCTGCTCGGCGACGGCGTCGGCGACCTCGCGGACGGTGACCGCCTCGGTGAGCGCGGAGGCGAGTTGCAGCAGGTGGTAGACGCCGCCGAGGGAGGCGGGGACGGCGGGCGGGGCCTCGGGGAGCGGGGTGTCCTCGGTGGGGGCGGCGGGCACGATCCGGCCGGTGAGGCCGTGCGCGTCGGGGTAGAGCGAGAAGGCCAGCCAGTGGCCGGGCGGGCGGCGGGCGAGGAACGCGGTGGGCTGCTGGGCGAGCATCGCGGAGCGGTAGCGGTCCTCGTAGGCGGGGTCGGCGAGCCAGGACAGCGCGTCCCAGGGGCGCCGGCCGAGCAGTTCGGCGCGGGGGGCGTGCAGCAGCAGTTCGGCGCTGTGGTTGACGTAGCCGATCCGGCCGTCCGGGTCGAGGGCGAAGACGCCGTCGCGCAGGCGTTCCACGGCGGCGGCGGTGGCCGCGGCGGCGCTCGCGTCGACCACGGCGACGACCAGCCGGGCGGAGCCGGTGACGGGGTGCCCGGACAGGTCGAGCTGCCGGGTGCCGCCGCCGGGGTCGCGCAGCCGGACCCGGTGGGTGAACGGCTGGCCCTGCCGGGCGGCCCGCCGGGCGGCTTCGCGCAGCGGGGCGACGTCCTCGGGGACGATCCGGTCCAGCAGGGCGGCGGCGCGGCCGTCGTACGGGCCGGTGCCGAGGATCTCGCGCAGCCGTTCGTCGGCGGTGAGCCGGCCCTCCGCCAGGTCCCAGTCGAGGAAGCCGAGCCGGATGCCGTCGCCGCCGGGCGCCGGCAGCGGCACCACGACGGGCGGGCGCTCCCCGCGGACCCGGTCGCCGTACGGCAGCAGGCCGGTGGCCAGGCGGTTCCCGGCGGTGCGCAGCTGGCGGCGGGTGGCGGCGGGCGGGCGGGCGCCGCCGGCGGGCCAGAAGACGGCGATCACGCCGAAGGTCCGGTCGCCGACGGTGACGGGCGTGGTGGCGGAGGCGTACGCGTACGGGAGCCCGACGGCGAGGCGGGGGTAGCGGCGCATGGTGTCGTCGGCGTCGGCGAGCACGACGGTGCGGCCGGCCCGGTAGGAGTCGGCGACCGGCAGGGGCGCGGCGACGGCGATCCGCCGGAACGGTTCGATCAGGCTGAGCGGGATGCCGACGACGGCGGCGACGGCCAGCGAGCGGCGGTCGGCGGAGTGCAGGTAGAGCACGCCCCCGTACGCGGCGGTGGCCCGGACGGCGCGCAGCAGGCCGTCGGCGAGCAGCGCCTCCGCGGCCGCGCCCCAGCGCGGGCGGGCGGCACCGGGCGGGGGGCCGGTGCGCGTCGCCGGTTCGGGGTCGGTCCGTGGGGGCGGGCCGGACGGGTCCGCCGGGACACCCGGGCGCATGTCTCACTCTGTACGCCGCCGTCGGGGTCGAGTCAAACGGGGGACGGTGTCGCTCCGTCCGGGTGACGCTCCACGGCGTGTCGGTACGACAGGTACGGCAAGGGGATCATCTGCCGGTATGGCGATCCCCTCCACCGTGCCCTCCAGCGCTCCCGGCACCCCCGGTGCCCGCGGCACCCGCACCCGCGCCCGCCGCTCCGGGCCGGGACGCCGCCACCGCCGGGGCCTGGCCGCCCTCACCGCGCTCGCCACCCTCACCGTCGGCTGCTCCGCCCTGTACGCCCAGGACCCCGCCCGCACCTCCGCCCCGGCCGCCCCGCCCGCCACCGGCGCAGCCGCCGTACAGGCCGTCCCGGCGGCCCAGGCCCAGGCCCAGGCGGGCCAAGCGGCGCAGGCCCAGGCAGCGCAAGCCGCCCAGGCAGCGCAGGCCGTTCTCGCCGCCCAGGCCGCGCTCGCCGCGATGCCCGCCGCCCGCCCGCAGGCCGCCGCCGGGCAGGAGCTGAACGCCCGGGTGTCCGCCGCCGAGCAGCAGGCGGGCATGCAGCAGGCCCTCGCCGCCGCCCGCCGCTGGGGCCTCGCCGCGCTCCCGCTGCGCGCCCCCGCCCCGCCCGCCGTCAAGCCCGAGCTGGCCGACGGGCCGGGCGTCAAGCGCGCCCCGGGCCTGCCGCCGGTGGTCTACCGCGTCCCGACCACCGACAAGGTGGTGTTCCTGACCGTCGACGACGGCGCCGAGAAGGACCCGCAGTTCGCCGCGATGGCCGCCGAGCTGGGCGTCCCGATGTCCGCGTTCCTCTCCGACTACCTGGCCCGCTCCGACTACGGCTACTTCCGCGCCCTCCAGGCCCACGGCGTCACGCTCAACAACCACACCCTCACCCACCCCGACCTGCGCCGCCTGGACGCCGACGCCCTCCGGCGCGAGATCTGCGACCAGCAGGACCACCTCCAGCAGGTGTCCGGCACCCGCCCCCGCCTGTTCCGACCCCCCTACGGCGAGTACACCGAGGCCGCCCTGCGCACCGCCGCCTCCTGCGGCGTCACCGCCTTCCCGCTGTGGAACGAGGAAGCCTTCCCCGACCACCTGGAGTGGCGCTACGCCGACCAGAAGTTCCACCCCGGCGACATCGTCCTCACCCACTTCCGCGCCCCCTCCACCGACTGGAAGGGCACCATGCCCGACATGCTGCGCCGGGTCGTCGACGCCGCCACCGCCCAGGGCTTCGCCATCGCCCGCCTGGAGGACTACCTCTGAGACCCCGGCCCCGTTGAGACCCCGGCATCGAGACCCCGGCTCCCGTCCCGTCCCCGACGGTGCGCCGTCAGGCCCGCGTCCTCGCCTCCGCCGTTTCCGCGTCCGCCACGTGCGCCGCGTCCGCCACGTGTGCCGTGTCCGTCGCGGTGGTCGGGTCCGTCCGGTCGCCGGGTGCGGGGGCGACCGCGACCCGGGGGAGGGCGTGCGGGTGGTGTTCGCGGAGGAAGCCGATCAGGTGTTCGCGCAGTTCGCAGCGGAGCTCGAAGGCGTCGCCCGCGTTGGCGGCGGTGGCCAGGGCGCGCACCACCAGGGTGGTGGGGGTGGTGTCGACGACCTGGAGGGCGCTGCCCTCGCCGTCCCAGTGCGGGTTCTTGGCCAGGTAGGTCTCGAACTCGGCGCGCAGCAGGTCGACGGGGGTGCTGTGGTCGAGGTGCAGCAGCGCGGTGCCGGTGATCCGGTCGGAGCGGCGCGACCAGTTCTCGAACGGGCGGCCGGCGAAGTACGACATCGGCATCACGATCCGCCGCTGGTCCCAGGTGGCGATCACCACCGCGGTCAGGGTGATCTCCTCGACGGTGCCCCACTCGCCGCCGACCACCACCACGTCGCCGATCCGGGCCAGGTCGCCGAAGGCCATCTGGATGCCCGCGAACAGGTTGGACAGCGCGCTCTGCGCGGCGATGCCCGCGACCACGCCGACCAGCCCGGCCGAGGCCAGCAGACTGGTGCCGACCACCCGGACCGCCGGGAAGGTCATCAGCATCCCGGCCAGCGCCAGCAGCGCGATCGCCGCCTGGAGGATCCGGCTGAGCAGCCCCACCTGGGTGCGGGCCCGCCCGGCCCAGGCGGCGTCCCGGCGCCGCACCGCGAGCCGCACCGCCCCGTCCAGCACCAGCGCGGCGGCCCGCGCGGCCAGCCAGGCGCACGAGCCGATGGTGGCGAGCACCAGCAGGTGCCCGATCCCGCCGGGCGCCCGCACCCACGGCATCGCGGCCAGCAGCAGCCCGCAGCCGGTCACGGCGAGGATCGGGCGGCGGCAGCCGCGCAGCACCCGGGGCACGTTCCCCGCCCGCACCGAGAGCCGACGCGTCGTCACCTCCACGACCCGGTCGACCCCGTACAGCACCAGGGCCACCGCCGCACCGACCACCACCAGCCGCACCGCGCTCCACCACCACACCTGCCCTGCCTCCTCACCACTCGGCTCCGGGTCCTCCGCCCGCCTTTCCGTCCCCCGTGCGTTCACACCCCCGGGCGGGGCATACGCACGAGTGCCGTCCGTCACTGTGAGGAGCCCGAGCCGTGAACCCGTTCGAACGCGCCCTGCGCGCCGTCGACCGCACCCAGCAGCGCCGCCGACCACTGGCCGTCGTGGTCGGGGTGGTCAAGAAGTACGGCGACGACCGGGGCGGGCTGCTGGCCGCGCTGATCACCTACTACGGCTTCGTCTCACTGATCCCGCTGCTGCTCCTGCTCTCCACCGTGCTCGGCTTCGTCCTGCACGGGCACCCGGACGCGCAGCAGGCCGTGGTCGACTCGGCGCTCGCCGACTTCCCGATCATCGGCGACCAACTGCGGGAGAACGTGCACTCGGTGCAGGGCAGCGGGCTGGCGCTGGTGATCGGTGCGGCGGGCCTGCTCTACGGCGCGCTCGGCATCGCGCAGGTGCTGCAGCACGCGATGGCCGAGGTGTGGAACGTCCCCAACTTCCAGCGCCCCGGCTACTGGTCCCGGCTCTGGCGCAGCCTGGCGCTGTTCGCCACGCTCGGCACCGGCCTGCTGCTGAGCACGGCCGCGGCGGCCCTGGTCGGCGCCGCGCTGGGCGGACCGGCCGCCCGGATCGGCGGGCTGCTGCTCGCGGCGGTCCTCAACACCCTGCTGTTCCTGGCCTGTCTGTGGATCCTCACCCCGAAGGAGGTCCCGGTCCGCTCGCTGTGGCCGGGCAGCTTCCTCGCCGGCCCGCTCTTCACCCTGCTCCAGGCGTTCGGCGCCGCCCTGGTGACCCACCAACTGCGGCACGCCACCGCCGTCTACGGCTTCTTCGCCACCGTGATCGGCCTGCTCTCCTGGCTGTACCTGGCCGCCCAGGTCACCGTGTACGCCGCTGAGACCAACACCGTCCTGGCCCGCCGCCTGTGGCCCCGCTCCCTGCTCCAGCCGCCGATGACCGGCCCGGACGAGCAGGTGCTGGGGGACATCGCCCGCCAGGAGGAGCGCCGCCCCGAGCAGCGCGTCGACGTCGACTTCACGGACGAACCCCGGGAGGACGGACCCCGCGAGGACGGGCCCCGGGAGGGCGCGCCCGCGAAGGACTCCCTCTCGAAGGACGCCCCCACGGAGGAGGCACCGGCGAAGGACGCTCCGGCGAAGGACGAGTCCGCCAAGAACGCCCCGCCGCAGGGTCGTCGGGGCGGTTCGACCGCCGCCTGAGCACCGGCTGTCCATGATGCGGATGCCCCGGTGGACGCGGGCCCCGGCGTGGTCGACTGGGCGTCACACCCGCTGCCCGGCCCAAGGAGCCCCGCCATGCTGTCCGCGCTGCCCTCGCTCGACGGGCTGGAGTTCGCCCCGGTGTCCCGTCCCGAGCAGGGCGAGGTCGACCCCGGCACCCGGTTCGCGTACCACGAGGACGAGGGCCTGGTGTGGGCCGACTACCAGGGCGGCGAGGTGGTGCACGGGCACCTGGTCGGCACCCGCACCGGGGACACCGTCGACTTCCGGTACGTGCAGCTCAACCGGGCCGGGGAGACCAACTCCGGCCACTGCACCAGCGTCCTGACCCGGCTCGCCGACGGCCGGCTGCGGCTGGACGAGACCTGGCGGTGGGAGTCCCGCCCCGGCTCGGGCACCAGCGCGGTCGAGGAGGTCCTCCCCTACTGACGGCCCCGCTCCCCCGGCCGTCCCCGGCTGTCGGTGGCCACCGGTAGCGTCCGGGCCATGACTGATCGTGAGACCTTCGCCCCGCTGGTGTTCATCGAGTACGACCACAAGCCCGGCTCGTACGGCCTGCTGCTGACCGACGACCGGATGGTCGAGGTGGACGAGGTGTTCGAGGCGGCGGGGCAGCAGAACGGCGGCTACGGCTGGGAGGCGGTGGCCCGCTCCGCCGTCCGCTCGCGGGCGCCGCAGCTGGAGGGCCGGTTCCGGTACGACCCGGAGGCCGGCATGTTCGTCGCCTACGGGGAGGACGCGGCGGCGCTGCGCGAGCTCGGCGCGCTGCTCTCGGGGGCCTTCCACGACCGGCCGGGCCTGCGCGAGTTGATCGACGCCGCCGAGCCCGACTGGTTCGACTGACGGCCCCTGGCCGTCCCGCACGCGGGAACGCCGACGGCCGCCCCTCCCGACATGAGGGGCGGCCGTCGGCGTCGTGCGCGGGGTCCGGTCCTACCGGAGTCCGATCGGGGGTCCGATCAGACGGTCAGGACCTGGCCCGGGTAGATGACATCGGCGGAGGAGCCGATGGTCTGGGCGTTGGCGCTGAACAGCGCGTCCACGGTGGTGCCGTTGGCGGCCGCGATGGCGCCCAGGGTGTCACCGGACTTGACGGTGTAGGTGCTGCCACCGGTGGTGTTGCCGCCGCCGGTGTGGCCGCCCTTCTTCCAGGACTGGTGGCCCTGGTAGGAGGACTTGCCGCTGTCAGCGGTGGTGTTGGTGGAGGCCGGGTCGGAGTCGGTGGTGGCCGACTTCGCGGACTTGGTGCCGGCGGTGCTGCTGCTCGCGGAGTCGCTGGTGGCGCTCGACTTGCTGCTGCCGGTGCCGGTGCTGGTGCTGGTGGTGCTCGACTTGCTGGTGCTGCCGGTGCTGCTGCCGGACGAGGTGTCGACCTGCGCGGCGGCGCCGCCCTGGGTCAGACCGGCCTGCACGGAGCAGACGGGCCAGGCACCCGGGCCCTGCGAGGCCAGGACCTTCTCGGCGACCGCGATCTGCTGCGCCTTGGTGGCCTGGTCGGCCTGCGGGGCGTAGGCGGTGCCACCGAAGGCGGCCCAGGTGGAGGAGGTGAACTGCAGGCCACCGTAGAAGCCGTTGCCGGTGTTGATCGACCAGTTGCCGGTCGACTCGCACTGGGCGACCTTGTCCCAGGTGGACACGTCCGCGGCCGAGGCCGAGGTCGCCGTCACGAGGCCGGCCACCGGGAGGACGGCCACCGCACTGCCCGCGACGATGGCGGCCCGGACGCGGTTGCGCTTCCGGTTGCCCCGCTCGGCGGTGGTGGCGGTCTCGGTGGCGGCAGTCTCGTTACGGAAGATCATGCGATTCCTTTCGGATGCCCCGGGCAGGCAAGGCGGAACCAGGGGCCCGACGGGCCCTGCGGTCTCTCGCGCTTGTGGATCGGACGGTGCGGTCGAGGTCCGACCTGCTCTCCGTCGCGGTCACCCTGCCCGTCGGGCGGCTCGGTTGCCGCACCGGGGCGTTGGTTTCGGGTGATCCCGGGTAGTGCGCCCTGCACTGGTTACGAAGTTACGGGCGCCCGGGCCGAACTCCAAGCATTCGAAGGTTTACGCAGGTCAGGACCCCGTTACCGCCAGTACAGCGCCCTCCGCGGCCCGGCCCGGCCGCCATTTTCCGGGCCCGGGCGGGGCGGGACCGGCGGCGGCTGTGACCGGGCTCACCGGTTCGGACCGCCTCCGGCCGGGGAACCGCACACCCTCCGTGGCCTCCCGCTGACGGCGCGCCGACTGTCCAGCGATCCGCCTATGGGACGGGCCACAGCGGCCACCCACCGTCCACCCGGCCGTCACCCGCCGTGGCCGGACCCGGCTCCGAACTCCCCCGTCAGGACAGTGCGGTGAGCACCCGCGGCCCGCCCTCGGTGACCGCCACGGTGTGCTCGGAGTGCGCCCCGCGCGAGCCGTCCGCCGAACGCAGCGTCCAGCCGTCCGCGTCCACCCGCAGCTTCGCCGAACCGGTGCACCACCACGGCTCCAGCGCCAGCGTCAGCCCGGGCCGCAGCTCCAGCCCGCGCCCGGGCCGCCCGACGTTCGCCACGTGCGGGTCCTCGTGCATGGTGCGGCCCAGGCCGTGCCCGCCGAAGTCGGTGTTGATCCGGTAGCCCGCGCCCTGGCCGACCGCCGCGATCGCCGCCGAGATGTCCCCGATCCGGTTGCCCGGCACGGCGGCCGCGATCGCCGCGTCCAGCGCGGTACGGGTCGACTCCGCCAGCCGGACGTCCCGCTCGTCCGGGGTGCCCACGATGACGGTGACCGCCGCGTCGGCCACCCAGCCGTCGATCGACACCGCGAAGTCCAGGCTCAGCACGTCGCCGTCGCCCAGCACGTAGGGGTGCGGCTGACCGTGCAGCACCGCGTCGTTCACCGACAGGCAGATCACGTTGCGGAACGGCCCGCGCCCGAAGGACGGCGCGTAGTCCCAGTAGCAGGACTCGGCCCCCCGCCGGTCCACCAGCTTCCGGGCCCGCAACTCCAGGTCCATCACGTCCCGCCCCACCTCGGCCAGCCCCGCCAGCTCGGCCAGCGTCTCGGCGACGAACCGGCCGGTGACGGCCATCTTCTCGATCGCCTGCGGAGTCTTCAGCTCGATCACGGCACCGCTCCCTGCACGACGACCACCCGGCCGCCCGGTCGAAAGAACCGCCGGTATTCAAATACCGGCAGCGGACAGCGACACGCTAGCAGCCCCCGGTATTCAAATACCGCCCACCCCCGAGAACACCCCACGAAGGCCACCTCGGCGGAGCACCGCAGCCCACGAGCCGGCGGAGGCCCCCGACCCGCCCCGGCCCGCCGACTGCCGGGCCGGCACCGGACACGTCGGGCACCTACTGCCTTGACCGAAGCGCCACACGAGCGCAGGGAACAGTCCTGGTCGCCACCGAGGGCGGTGATCGCGCAGGGACCGTCCCCGCGCCCGCGGGGATGGTCCCGCCCCGCCGCGCGGACGCCTGAGCCGCGAACTGCCCTCCCACACTTGGGAGTCCCGTCCAGCCGGCCGGAGCGGAGGACCGTAGGCGCAGCCTCCGGTGGCGGTAGTGGTGGAGCGGGCGGGCGTACGGGAGCGGGGCCCGCGCTGATGCGCGGGCCCCGCTCGGTGTCCGGTCGCTCCGGGGTGCTGTCCTGGCCGTCGGCTACCAGCGGTACCAGCGGCCGCGGCTGCCACCGGCGTTGGTGCCGCGGGCGACGAAGCCCACCACCCACACCACCAGCACGATGATGGCCACCCACCACAGGGCCTTGAGCGCGAACCCGGCGCCGAACAGGATCAGCGCCAGCAGCAGAACCAGAAGAAGGGGAACCATGATGACCTCCACGCAGTCGGTGTCGGACCGCCGTATGCCCCTGAGCTGGCCGAATATTCACATGAATCCGTGAGGGCCGCCGGGGCACGCGGTCGCGGGCCGGCCTGCCCGGGGCGGGGGCGGGGTTTCAGCGGGCGGTGGCGTCGAGGAGTGCCTCCACGGCGGCGCGGGCCCGGGTGGCCGGGGCGGGGTCTCCGTCGATCGCGGCGGTCACGATGGCGCCCTCGGCGAGGAGTTGGACGGGGGTCGGGTCGGTGAGGCCCGCTGCGCGGGCCCAGTCGGCGAGTTGGGCGTGGAAGGCCGCCTTGTGGGCGCGCACCTCGGCGAGGACGGCCGGGGAGGTCGGGCCGAGTTCGCCGAAGGCGTTGATCCAGGCGCAGCCCCGGTAGCCGGGCTCGGCGAACCAGTGGCCCAGCCAGTCGAACACGGCGAGCAGCCGGGCGCGGGGGGTGGAGGCCGCGGTGGTCTCGACGGCGGCGGTCAGGCCGGCCCGCCAGCGCAGGTCGCGGCGGCGCAGGACGGCCACCACCAGGTCGTCCTTCGCGGGGTACAGGCGGTAGATCCGCTTGAGCGGCAGGCCCGAGGCGGCCCGCACCTCGTCCATGCCGACGGCGCGGATGCCCTTCTCGTAGAACAGGGCTTCGGCGGCGTCGAGCAGGGCCTCGCCGTCCTGGCGGGTCTGCTCCTCGGTGTGCGGGGCGGGCATCGGCGGCTCCGGTTCGGCGGTGCTTGAGGTCGCTTGAGGTTGCTTGACCGTGCTTGACGTGGAGAACGGTCGTTCCCTAGCGTAGGCCCCGGCCGGATGGAGAACGGTCGTTCTCGACCCGGCGACCGGCACGACGACGCACCCGCAGGAGGCACCATGCCCGAGGACCGCCCGCCGCTCCCCCCGTTCACCCGCGCCACCGCCCTCGCCAAGGTCCGGGCCGCCGAGGACGCCTGGAACACCCGTGACCCGGCCCGGGTCGCCCTCGCGTACACACCCGACACGGTCTGGCGCAACCGCGACACCTTCCTCACCGGCCGCGCCGAGGTCACCGCCTTCCTCGCCGCCAAGTGGCGGCGCGAGCGGGAGTACGCCCTGCGCAAGGACCTCTGGGCGTTCGAGGACGACCGGATCGCCGTCCGGTTCCAGTACGAGTGGCACGACGCGGACGGCCAGTGGTGGCGCAGCTACGGGAACGAGCTGTGGGAGTTCGACCGCCACGGCCTGATGCGGCGGCGCGAGGCCGGCATCAACGACGTCCGCATCGACGCCGCCGACCGTCGCATCCACGGCCCGCGACCGGCCGCGGAGCGGGGCGGACCGGAACTGCCGCTGCGCTGAGCTGCCCGCCTGAGCTGCCCGCCTGGGCGGCGGGCCGGGCGGTTCAGTAGCGTGTCCGCATGGTGCGAGTCCCCCTGACCCCCGAGCAGATCGAGGCCGGCCGCCGCCTGGGTGCGCTGTTCCGCGAGACCCGGGCCGGTCGCGACCCCGCCACCGTCGCCCACAGCGCCGGGATCTCCCCCGAGACGCTGCGCAAGATCGAGATGGGCCGGCTGCCCAGTCCGGGCTTCGGCACCGTCGTCGGCCTCTGCGCCGCGCTCGGCCTGCCGCTCGACACCGCGGCCCACGTCTGGCTCGGCGAACCCGCGGGCTGCCCCCCGCTCAGCGGGAGCGGGGCGCACGAGTAGCCGCCCCGGGGCCCGGGGCGGCAACCGGCAACCAGGGGTGGGCGGTCAGGCGAGGACCAGGTACTGGCGGCCGTCGAGGAGTTCGCGGACGGCGTCCAGGTGGCCGGCGTGGGTGGCGGTCTCGGTGATCACGTGCAGGACGACCTCGCGCAGGGTGTCGTAGCGCCAGCCGTCGAAGAAGTCCGGCCACCAGGCGGGGGACGCGTCGAGGGAGGCGGTGGAGAGGAGGACGTCGGAGAGCGCCGCCTGCCCGCGGTAGAGGGCGAAGACCTCCTCGGCCGTCAACTCCGGGGCGGGCTGCCAGGCGTCGCCCCCGGCGTCGAGGATCTCGTCGATCGCGGTCCGGTCCCCCGCCGCGACCGCGCGGAACCAGAGCTTCTCGACGTCCAGGGCGAGGTGGTGCACCAGCCCGAGGCAGCTCCAGCCGGAGGGGAGGACCGGGCGGCGCAGTGCCTCCTCGTCCAATCCCTCCAGGATGTCCAGGACGTGCTTGCGCTTGCCGTTCAAAACACCCAGCAGCGTGGTCAGTTCGGTGTCGGCCATGGGCCGGACCGTACCCCGTCCCGCCGACAGCCCGCACCCGAACGGGACTCAGACCAGGGCCAGGACCGCGTAGCGCTCGTCGTGGACCGGGCCGCCCCACAGCGCCGGGTCGGCTTCGAGGGGCTCGACCCGCAGGTCGCGGACCAGGGGGCGCAGCGCGGCGGCCAGGACGGACGCGGTGACGCCGCCCGCCCAGGGCAGGCCCTCGGTGCCCGGGGCGTAGGGCTCGACGGGCGCGTCGGCCTCGCGCCAGCGGCCCTCGACCAGCAGCAGGCGGCCGCCGGGGCGCAGCAGGTCGGTCCAGGCGCGGAGGGCGGCGTGCGGGTCGGGGAGGGTCCAGAGCAGGTGGCGGGAGAGCACCGCGTCGTACCGACCGTCACCGGTCGGGGGGAGGCTCGCGTCACCGACCAGGAAGCGCCCGTTCCGCCCGGCGGCGGCCAGCTTGGCCCGGGCCCGGTCGACCATCGCGGGGGCGAGGTCGACGCCCGTCACCCGGTGCCCGGCCTCGGCGAGGAGCAGGGAGAGCGAACCCGTGCCGCAGCCGACGTCCAGCACGTCGAGCCCCGCACCGGGCAGCCACCCCGCGAGGCGCCGCCGCCAGGCCCGCCGGGTGACGTCGTCACGCAGGCCGTGGTCGGGCTCCCGGTCGAACGAGGGGGCGGCGGCGTTCCAGTAGGCGGCGATCGGGCCGAGCGGAGGTTCGTCCATCCGGACAAGATCCCACCCGCCGGTGACAGTCGGCGGTCTCGGCTCCCTCGGCCGTCTCTGCCGTCTCTGCCGTCTCAGCCGGCCAGCGCGAGACGTACCGCGAACACCGCGACCAGGCCGTACCCGGCGGCGTGGGTGAGCCGGCGGGCCCGGGGGCCGAGCCGCGACCCGGCCAGTGCCCCGGCCGCGGCGAGCACCTGCTGCCAGGCCAGGGAGGCCAGGAAGACGCCGACGACGAACGCGGTGGAGCCGTCACCGGCGGCGCTGCCCCGGCCGGTGATCAGGGCGGTGAAGTAGAGGGCGGTGGTCGGGTTGACGGCCGTGAGCAGCGCGAACCGGAGGAAGGAGCGGGCCACCACGGACGCCCGACCGGGCATGGCGGACGCGGCGGGCACGGCGGGGACGGTGAGGACGGCGGGTTCGACGGAAACGGCGGGGACGGTGAGGACGGCGGGTTCGACGGAAACGGCGGGCGCGGCAGGCTCGGCAGGTACGACGGGTGCGGCGGGAGCGGCGGGAGCCACGGGCCCGGCAGCTACGACAGGGGCGGCAGACACGCCGGGAGCCACGGGCCCGGCAGGCTCGGCAGGGACGGCAGGCCCCGCAGGTGCGGTGGCGGCGGAGCGGCGTAGGCCGAGCAGTCCGTGGGCGGCGATCGCGGCGAGCAGGAGGGCGGAGGCGGCCCGTACTGCGGTCTCGTGTCCGGTCAGGAGGGTGGCGACCTGTGGTCCGGCCAGCACGGCGGCTGCCGCGTACGCGCCGTCGACGGTGGCCACGGCGGTGGCGGCGCCCGCGGCGGGGGCCCAGCCCCGGCGGCCCTCCTGGAGGAGGAGCACGCCGATCGCGCCGAGCGGCAGCGCCACTCCGAGCCCGGCCAGTGCGCCCGCGACCAGCGTCCGTGTCATTCCGACACGATGGCGCTCGCGCCCCGTCCGGCGCACCGCATTTTCTGCGGGCACCGGGCACCGGTCACCGGGCGCCGAACACCGACCGCCGGGTCCCGGTCAGCCGTGCCGGGTTCCGCCGCGGCGGCGGTGGGCCGCGGCGACGGCCCGGACCGAGCGGTAGGAGAGCACCGCGAGGGCCGATTCGGCGGACAGCACGGAGGCGGTGCTGCGCCAGGAGCCGAGGGAGAGGACGGACAGCGCCGAGCCGACCGAGCCGATCGACAGGAAGGACCCGACCGAGCCGACGGACAGGAACGAGCCGATCGAACCGATCGAGAGGAACGAGGCGGTCGAGCCGAGCGAGAAGCCGCCGGCCGCTGCCGCGCGCAGCCGTTGCGCGCGGATCTTCGGGGTAGGTGGTCGGACGGACATGCCCCCTCCTTCTGCATCTGCTGGGCTGCTGGCCTGCTGGCCTGCTCCCTGCCCCCAGCCTTCCGCCGGGTCCCCGTCCGCGCAAAGGCACCGGTCGCCGGGGGTGCCGGGTCGGGTGGCGGCGGGGGCGGAGCTGCTTGGATGGGGCGTTCGTCGGACCCGCCGGGTCCGGTGCGTCGGGTGTGAGGGAGGAGCGGGTCCGGTGAGTACGGTGTCCGCCGAGGTGCTGTCGTTGGTGCTGCTGGCGGCGGTGCTGGTGGGTGCGGTCCGGCGGCCGTTCGGGTGGCCGGAGGCGGTGGTGGCGGTGCCGGCGGCGGGGGTGCTGGTGGCGGTGGGGGCGGTGTCGCCGGCCGCGGCGTGGGCCGAGGTGGGGCGGCTGGCGCCGGTGGTGGGGTTCCTGGCGGCGGTGCTGGTGCTGGCGCAGCTGTGCGACGACGAGGGGCTGTTCGAGGCGTGCGGCCGCTGGATGGCGGGGGCTTCGGGCGGGCGGCCGGTGCGTCTGCTGGGGCAGGTGTTCGCGGTGGCGGCGGTGGTCACGGCGGTGCTCAGCCTGGACGCGACGGTGGTGCTGCTGACCCCGGTGGTGATCGCCACGGCGGGGACGCTGGGGGTGCGGCCCCGGCCGCACGTGTACGCGTGCGGGCACCTGGCGAACACGGCCTCGCTGCTGCTGCCGGTCTCCAACCTGACCAACCTGCTGGCGTTCACCGCCAGCGGCCTGGGGTTCGGCCGGTTCACGGCGCTGATGGCGCTGCCCTGGCTGGCCGCGGTGGGGGTCGAGTACCTGGTGCTGCGGCGGTGGTTCGCGGCCGAGCTGGCGGTGCCCGCCGAGCGGCCGGTGGCGGCGGGCGGGGTGCGGCTGCCCCGGTTCGCGCTGTGGACGGTCGCGGGGACGCTGGCGGGTTTCGTGCTGGCCTCGGCGGTCGGCGTCTCCCCGGCGTGGGCCGCGGCGGCGGGCGCGCTGGTGCTGGCGGTGCGGGCGCTGGCCGGTCGGCGCAGCACGCCGCGCCGGATCCTGTCGGCGGCGGCCGTCCCGTTCCTGGCCTTCGTGCTGGCGCTGGGCGTGGTGGTGCGGGCGGTGGTGGACAACGGGCTGGCCGACCGGCTGGCGGCGGTGGTCCCGGCGGGCGACACGCTGCCGGTGCTGTTCGCGCTGGCCGGGCTGGCGGCGGTGCTGGCCAACCTGGTCAACAACCTCCCGGCGACGCTGCTGCTGGTCCCGCTGGCCGCCCCGTCCGGTCCGGGCCCGGTGCTGGCCGTGCTGCTCGGCGTGAACCTCGGCCCGAACCTGACGTACGCGGGCTCCCTCGCCACCCTGCTGTGGCGCCGGATCACCCGGGAGCGGGAGGTCGACGACGGCGGTCCGCGGCTGTTCACCGCGCTGGGCGCGCTCACCGTGCCGACCACCCTGGCGGCGTCCGTGCTGGCCCTCTGGGTCTCGCTGCGCCTGTTCTGAGCGGTGGCGGCGGCCGTCCGGCGGCGGTCGCCCCGCGGGCCGACGCCCTGGCGCCGCCCGGACACCGCACGCACGCCGCACGCACACCGCCCGGGTGGCGGGCGAACTGACCGGGCGTCAGCTCCCGTTCGCCGGGTTTTCCGATGATCGGCGGTGTGAGATCCGCCACGGCCGGGGGAATTGCGTAGACACGGCCGGGTGAGGCAGGGTGAATCGGCGTCAGGCCCTGCGTACGGCCCCGCACACCCGCCAACTCCGGTCGGCGGGCCGATGACTTGCACGACCGCGAGGCCGTACGCCGCTCGATCCACCCGCCGCTCCGGGTCCGCCCGGGGCGGCGGCCGAGTCCGCGTCTCCCGTGACCAGCGTTCGACGGAGGCCAGCGCCAGGGGCAGATAACGCGCCCGTGCGGTCACAGGACGGGCGACGCCGGAAGGAAACCATGTGACTCGGATCTCGGTCCGGGGCGTCGCTGTCGCCTCCGCCACCGCCGTGACCGCCGTCGGAGCGGTCGTGGGTGCGGCCGCCGGCAGCGAGGGCAAGGCCGTCCAGACGGTCGACGTCGCGAGCGCCACGCTGCTCGCCGACGCGCCCACCGGTGCGCAGGCCCAGAACGTCAGCGACGGCATCGGCCGGCAGGCCGACGCCCAGCAGGTGTCCGCCGACACCGCCGCCAGGAAGGCCGCCGCCGAGGCCGCCCGGCAGAAGGCCGCGGCCGACGCCCAGGCCAAGGCCGACGCGGACAAGGCCGCCGAAGCCGCCAAGGCGGCCGCGGAGAAGGCGGCCAAGGACGCCAAGGCCGCCGAGGAGGCGGAGGCGAAGCGGGCCACCGAGCAGGCGAACCGCGACTCCTCGCGCAGCGTGCTGGCCAGCGTCCCGGCCGGTTCGGTCCAGGACATCGCCCGGGGGATCATCGGCAGCGACACCCAGTTCCAGTGCTTCAGCCAGATCGTCACCCGCGAGAGCGGCTGGAACTACACGGCGAGCAACGCCTCCTCCGGCGCCTACGGCCTGGTCCAGGCGCTGCCGGGCTCCAAGATGGCCTCGGCCGGCGCGGACTGGCGCACCAACCCCGCCACCCAGATCAAGTGGGGCCTCAACTACATGAACAGCCGCTACGGCAGCCCCTGCGGCGCCTGGTCGTTCTGGCAGTCGCACCACTGGTACTGACCGGCCCCGACCGCGGCCCCGCGGTGGCGGAGCACGGCACACGACGTACGGCCCGAGGCCCGCGCGACCCCCGTGGTGGCGCGGGCCTCGCCGTTCCCGCACGTCACCTTCACCTCCCCCGTCCCGGGAGTTGCCTCCCGGCTCACTATGCTTCGCCTCTGCCGAAGGTTCCCTCCCGTTTTTGCGTTATCCGCCGCTGGCCGGTGGATCTCCAAGGGTGTGAGGGCAGGACGCGAGAACACGAGGACGGGCCGGGCTGTGGACAGTGGACGGACGGCGGCGCTGGTCGGACGGGCGCAGTGCGGTGACCGGCAGGCGGTGGCGGAGCTGGTCGGCGGGCACCTGCCGCTGGTCTACAACGTGGTGGGGCGGGCCCTGTCGGGGCACCCGGACACCGACGACGTGGTGCAGGAGACGATGCTGCGGGCCGTGGACGGCCTGGCCGGGCTGCGCGACCCGGCCGGGTTCCGGAGCTGGCTGGTGGCGATCGCGCTGAACCAGGTGCGGCGCCGGTTCCGGGACGCGGACGCGGTGGACGCGGTGCCGGACCCGGCCGCGGTGGCCGATCCGGCGGCGGACTTCGTGGGCCTGACGATCGTCCGGCTGGGCCTGTCGGAGCAGCGCCGCGAGGTCGCGGAGGCGACCCGCTGGCTGGACGACGGGGACCGCGAACTGCTGGCGCTGTGGTGGCTGGAGGCGGCGGGCGAGCTGTCGCGGACGGAGCTGGCGGCGGCGCTGGAGATATCGCCGCAGCACGCGGCGGTACGGGTGCAGCGGATGAAGGGCCAGTTGGAGGCGGCCCGGGTGGTGGTACGGGCGCTGGCCGCGGTGCCGGGCTGCCCGTGGCTGGCGGAGGTGACGGCCGGTTGGGACGGCGTGCCGGGCGCGCTGTGGCGCAAGCGGATCGGGCGGCACGCCCGGGAGTGCGCGGTGTGCGGGGAGCAGCGCCGCGGCCTGGTCCCGGCGGAGGGGCTGCTGGCGGGCCTGGCGCTGGTGCCGCTGCCGGACGGGGCGCGGTTCGCCCAGGAGCTCGCCGCCGCGTCCTCCCACAGCGGCAGCGACGGCACCGGCGGCGGGTCCGCGCCGCGGGCCGGGCGGGCGGCGCACCGGCGGGGCCCGTCCGCGAGCGGTGCGCACCGGGCGGGGGCGCGGCGCGGTCACCGGCGGGCCCGGCGGCGCGGTCCGGCCCCGGTGGTGCTGGGCGGCGGGGTGGTGGCCGCGGTGGCGGTGGTGGCCGGGCTGCTGGTGGTGGTCGGCGGGACGGACACGCCGCCGGCGGTGGGCGCGGCCGAGCAGCCGCCGCCGTCCGTGGCGGCGCTGGTGGACCCGGCGCAGGGCACCGCCCCGGCGGCCGACGGGGACGCCTCGCCGTCCGCCGCGCCGTCCGCGTCCCCGTCCGCCGCGGCCTCCCCCTCGCCGAGTGCGCCGGTCTCCTCCGCCGCCCCCTCCCCGTCCGCGTCGGCTTCCGCCAGGCCGTCCGCTCCGGCGGCGCCCGGGTCCGGGTCGGCCGCAGCGTCGGCGAACCCGGCCGCGGCCTCCGCCGCGAAGCGGTCGACGGATCTGGCGCAGCAGGTGGTGGACCTGGTCAACACGCAGCGCGCGCAGGCGGGTTGCGGGCCGGTGCGGGCCAACGCGAAGCTGGCGACGGCGGCGCTGCGGCACTCCGAGGACATGGCGGCGCGCAACTTCTTCGACCACACCAACCCGGACGGGGCCGGTCCGCAGCAGCGGATCGACGCCGTCGGGTACGCGTGGAGCGGCTGGGGCGAGAACATCGCGCGCGGGCAGAAGGACGCGGCCGCGGTGATGGAGAGCTGGATGAACAGCCCGGGCCACCGGGCGAACATCCTGAACTGCAAGTTCACCGAGCTGGGTGTGGGGGTCCACCTGGGCACGGGTGGACCCTGGTGGACGCAGGACTTCGGCACGCCGCGCTGAGGCCGGAGCCGCGGACGGCGCGGAGACCGTCGTCCCGCCCACGCCCCCGCCTCCGTCTCCGGTCGAGCGGTCAGTCGGTGGTGGCGTGGGTCCCTTCCCGCGGGCGGGGGACGGCGTCGGCGGCGTCCGCGGTCAGTACGGTCTCGCGCAGGTCGGCGAGTGCCTCGTCCACCGAGTCGTGGACGTCGAAGATCCGCTCGATCCCGAAGAGCTGGAGGATCTTGCGGGTGTGGACGTCGGGTCCGGGCAGGACCAGCCGCAGTTGTCCGTCGCGGGAGGACAGCATCCGGCGGGTGGCCACCAGGACGGCGAAGCCCGTGGAGTCGCAGAAGTCGACCCGGCTGATGTCGACCACCATCCGCAGGCAGCCGTCGGTGACCAGTCGCTGGAGGCGTTCGCGGAGGGCAGCGACTCCGCTGATGTCCACCTCCCCGGCCACCTGGACCACTGTCCAGCCGTATCGCTCCCCGTAGCTCACGCTCAGTGCCACGCTGTTGCCTTTCTCTGGTGCCGCTGGGGGTATGCGGCCCCCTGCCCGTTTCCTCCGGCGGCAACCCTGTTCCAGGTGACGATTTGGCGGTCGAGCGGAGTAATTTCCGCGAAATGTCATGGCCAGGGACCGTTGAACGGTCGAATTCGCTGGCCGACCCGATGATCTGCACAGGATTTCCTCCGGTTGGCGGTACCACGGGGGCGGCCTCCCGGTGCGGACCCGGTGGGACTAGCCGGGCGTGTTCTCCCGCTCCTGGAGGACCTGGCGCATGCGCTGCCCGGTGGCGTCCGGGGCGATCAGGGGGGCCGGGTAGGAGGCGGGGCGGCGCGGGGACTGCCAGGGGCGGTGGATCTCGCGGCCGGGGAGGTCGGCGAGTTCGGGGAGCCAGCGGCGGACGTAGTCGCCGGACGGGTCGTAGCGGTCGGCCTGGGTGAGCGGGTTGAGGACGCGGTTGGGGCGGGTGTCGGTGCCGGTGCCGGCCACCCACTGCCAGTTCATCTGGTTGTTGGCGAGGTCGCCGTCGACCAGGTGGTGCAGGAAGTGCGCGGCGCCGGGCCGCCAGTCCTGGCGGAGCGACTTGGTGAGGAAGCTGGCGGTGAGCAGCCGGGCCCGGTTGTGCATCCAGCCGGTCTCGGCGAGCTGCCGCATCCCGGCGTCGATGATCGGGAAGCCGGTGCGGCCCTCGCGCCAGGCGGCCAGTTCCTCCGGGTCCTCGCGCCAGTGGCCGGGCCGGTGGCGGTAGTCGGCGCGGGCGGCGTCGGGGCGGGCGGCGAGCACCTGGTAGTGGAAGTCGCGCCAGACGAGCTGCCGGACGAAGGCGTCCGCGCCGTGGCCGCCGCGCCGTTCGGCGAGGTGGGCGAGTTCGTTGGCGGACAGGCAGCCGAAGTGCAGGTAGGGCGAGAGGTGGGAGGTGCCGTCGGCGGCGAGGTCGTCGTGCAGGGCCGCGTAGTCGTCGGTGTGCCAGCGCTGCCAGGCGCGGCGGGCGGCGGCCTCGCCGGGGTCGGGGAGGCTGCGGGCGGTGGGGGCGGCGGTGGGCAGCGGGGCGCCGGTCAGGTCCTCGGGGGTGTGCAGGGCGGACGGGGCCGGCAGCGGGGTGCGGCGGGGGGTCTGCTGCCAGGCCCGGTGGTAGGGGGTGAAGACGGCGTAGTGGTCGCGCCCGGCGGGCCGCACGGCCCCGGGCGGGACGGCGGTCAGCGACGCGTCGTGCACCCGCAGCCGTTCGCCGAGCGCGGCGCTCAGCCGCTGTTCGCGGCGGTGCGCGTAGCCGCTGACCCCGGCGGCGACGTGGACGCTCGCCGCGCCGGTCTCGGCGGCGAGTTGCGCGGTCCGTTCGGCGGTGTCGCCCTCGCGCACCAGCAGTCGGCCGCCGGCCCCGCGCAGTGCGGCGTCCAGTTCGGCCAGGCAGCCGGCCAGGAACGCGGCCCGGTTGGGGGCGGCGAAGCCGGCGGCGGCGATCGCCGGGTCGGTGACGAACAGCGGCACCACCCGGTCGGCCCCGGCGCGGGCGGCGTGCAGGGCGGGGTTGTCGTGCAGGCGCAGGTCCTGGGTGAACAGGACGATGGCGAGAGTCATGGTGCTGGTTTCCGTACGGGGCTCGCGGTGTCGACTTGGCGACCTGTCGGTGTTCCGGGCGGCGCGGTGGCCGCGCCGGGCGGTGGTCGGGCCGACGGCCTGGGCGGTCTGGTCGGTCTGGCGCTGTGGCGGTCTGGCGCTGTGGCGCTGTGGTGTTGTGGGGTTCTGCGGCGGGGACGGGTGCCCCGTACGTCTTCGGAGCGCTCGCCGCACCGGATGGGGCCGATGGGGCCGGGGCGGGCCGGGGCGGGCCTCGGCGGTACTGTCGGCCCGTCCCCCTCACCGATCACACCACCGGGAGCCGTACCGTGCACCAGCTCAGCCACGCCGACGTCCAGGCCGCCGCCGACCGGATCGCGGGCCTGGTCCGCCCCGTGCGGGTGGTTCCGGGCGGGCCGGGCGGGGTGTGGCTGGCGCTGGAGTACATGCAGCACACCGGCTCGTTCAAGGCCCGCGGCGCGGTCAACTTCCTGCGCGCGCACCGGGAGGCGGGCACCCTGCCGGACGCGGGCGTGACCATCGCCTCGGGCGGCAACGCGGGCCTGGCCTGCGCGTGGGCCGCCCGGCAGCAGGGCGTGCGGGCCACCGTGTTCCTGCCGGTGAACGCGCCCGCGGTGAAGGTGGCCCGGCTGCGCGGCTACGGGGCGGACGTCCGGTTGGCGGGCGGCGAGTACGCGGAGGCGCTGGCGGCCTGCGAGGAGTTCGCGGCGGCGAGCGGCGCGCTGGCCTCGCACGCCTACGACCACCCGCTGGTGGCGGCCGGGGCGGGCACCCTGCTCGGGGAGGTCCACCGCCAGGTGCCGGGCCTGGACACGGTGGTGGTCTCGGTCGGCGGCGGCGGCCTGTTCGCGGGCGTGGCCACCGCGGCCCGCGCGCACGGGGTGCGCACCGTCGCCGTCGAACCGGAGAACTGCCGGGCCCTGCACGCCGCGCTGGCCGCCGACGCGCCCGTGGACGTGCCCGTCGACTCGGTCGCCGCCGACTCGCTGGGCGCCCGCCGCGCCTCCGCCACCGCCCTGGCCGCCGCCCGCCACCGGGACGTGCGCACCGTCCTGGTCCCGGACGCGGCGATCGTCCGGGCCCGCCGCGACCTGTGGGAGGAGCACCGGATCGCCGTCGAGCACGCCGCCGCCACCGCCCTGGCCGCCCTCGGCACCGGCTACCGCCCCGCGCAGGACGAGCGGGTGTGCGTGGTGCTGTGCGGCGCCAACACCGACCTGACGACCCTGGCCGGGGCCGACGGGGCCGACGGGTCTGACGGGGACGACCGGGACGACGCCTGACCCCGTTCCCCTTGCCGTACCGGCGAACTGACGGCCCGTCGTCCGCGCCGCGCCCTAGAGTCGGTGGCCGGTCCGACGGAGGGGAACGGGGATGGCGCAGGGGTTCGAGGAGTTCTTCCGCACGGCGACCGGCCACCGGCCGTACGACTACCAGCGGACGCTCGCGGCGGACGGGCTGCCGCGTACGGTGCGGGTGCCGTCGGGGGGCGGGAAGACCGCCGGGGCCGTGCTGGCCTGGCTGTACCGGCGGACGGTGGCCGCACCGGGGACGACCGCGCGGCGGCTGGTGTACGCGCTGCCGCAGGGCAGCCTCCCGCACTGGACGCACCGGCGGATCGACGGGTGGCTGCACCGGCTGGGCCTGGCGGACGCGGTGGGCCTGCACCTGCTCGCCGGGCCGGAGGCGCAGAACGGCGCCTGGCGGCGCCACCCGGAGCGGACCGCGATCCTGGTCGGCACCCACGACGTGCTGCTGAGCCGGGCCCTGATGCGCGGCTTCGCCGACACCCGGACGATGGCGCCGGTCTCGTTCGGGCTGCTCAACAACGACGCGCACTGGGTGTTCGACGAGGCGCACCTGCTGGGCCCCGGCCTGCCGACCGGCGAGCGGCTACAGACGCTGCGCGAGGCGCTGGGCACGACCGCGCCCACCGGCAGCACCTGGATGTCCGCGGTCGGCGACGGCACCGCTCCCCCGGCGGGGGCCGCCGCGACCGGGGTCCGGCGGGTCCGCCGCCTGCACCCGGACCCCGACCCGAACCGGTACGTGGCCGACCTGGTCGCGGCCCTGAGCGCGGCCCACCAGCCCGGCACCCGGACCGTCGCCGCGCTCGGCTCACCGGCCCGGGCCCGCGCGGTCCACGCCGCGCTGCGCGCCGCGCACCCGGACCGGCCGGTCGTGCTGCTGCACCCGTACCTGCGCGCGGCGGAGCGCTCGGCCGAGCGGTGCGGCGACCGGTACGACGACCGGTACGACCCGGTGGCGGAGTCGGCGGGCGGGGACGGCCGGGACGGCTTCCTGGTGGTGACGCGGGCGCTGGACGCCGGGTCCGACTTCTCCGCGCGCACGGTGCTGACCGAACTCGCCCCGTGGAGCGCCCTCGTCCAGCGGGCCGGGCGCTGCAACCGGCACGGCGAGCACCCGGAGGGCGGCGACCTGCTGTGGTGCGTCCCACCGGACGGGGACGGGGGCGGGGACGGCCCCGGGGACGCGGGCGGCGCTGCGGCGCGCTGGCTGGCGGCGCACGAGGGGGCGGCCGTCACCGTCGCGGACCTGTTCCGGGCCCGGGTCGAGCCGGAGGTGCCGCAGGCCCCCGGGCTGGGCGTGCCCGAGCTGGTGGCGCTGTTCGACAACGCGCCCGGTGCCGAGCCGGTCGACGCGAGCCGGTGGCTGCTGCCCGACCGGGAGCGGACGGTCTTCGTCGCCTGGCGCGCCCTGGCACCGGAGGGCCCCGCCCCGGACGAGCCCGGGCCCGGCCGCGCCGAGCAGTGCGAGGCGCCGTTGGACGAGGTGCGCGCCCGGCTGGCGGCGGACGGCGGTGGCGGGGCCTGGCTGCGGGACGCCGCCGACGGGCGGTGGCGGCCCGCCACCGCCGCGGACCTGCGCTCCGGCACCCTCCTGCTGCTGGACGCGGCGCGCGGCGGCCACCTGCCCGGCACCGGCTGGACGCCCGGCAGCCGCGTCCCCGTCCCCCCGCTCTTCACCGGCCGCACGCCCCCGGCCACCGCGTGCGCCGCCTGGGTCCCGCTGGAGCAGCACCTGCGCGAGACCGAGGAGGAGGCCCGCGCCCTCACCGCCGGGCTGCCCGGCCTGAGCGCGGCCCAGCGGGAGGCGGTGGCCCTGGCCGGGCGGCTGCACGACCTCGGCAAGTGCCACGACGTGTTCCAGGCGATGCTCCGCGGCGGCGGGGGCGACCCGCCGCCGGGGCTGCTCGCCAAGTCCAGGTCGCCGTGGAGCACCGGGGTTTCGTCCCGCCCGTCCTTCCGGCACGAGCTGGTGAGCGCGCTCCTGCTGCTGGCCGGCCCGCACTGGCACGCCCCCGGTGCCGACCCGTCCCTGGTCACCTACCTGGCCGCCGCCCATCACGGCCGGGTGCGGGTCACCGTCCGCCCGGAGAGCGGCGAGCCGGCCCCCGCGCTGCTCGGCGTCCACCCCGGCGACCGCACCCCGCCGCTGGCCCTGCCCACCGGCGAGCGCTTCCCCGCCCGGGTGCTCGACCCCGCCGCCCCGTTCCGCCCGGACGGCCGCTGGGCGCCGCTGCTGGCCGCCCTGCTCACCGCCCCCGACCTGGGGCCGTTCCGGCTCGCCCACCTGGAGTCCCTGGTCCGCACCGCCGACTGGCGCTCCAGCGCCCGGCACGACGGCCCGGTCCCGCCCGCCGAGCAGGCGGCCCCCGGCCCCACGGCCCCCGGCTGCCCGGACGGGCCCCGCGCAACTATCCGATGATCCACTCGTTGGTCCGTCCGACGTACCCCGGTCGCGTGCCGAGCCTTGGAGGGGCCGATGGATCTCAGGACACTGCCACGGCCCCGGGCGGCCGGTTCCGGCGGGCGGCCGGAGTCCGCGGAGGCCCTGCTGGTGCGGCACTACCGGCACCTGGTGGGGATGGCGTACCTGACGCTGCCCGCCGACCGGGGGCGGCACGCCCGGGTGGTGGCGGCGCACGCGGTGGTGCAGCGGGCGCTGCCGGTGCTCGGCGGGAAGGCCGCAGGCCGGTCCGGGGACGCGTCGGGGTACGAGGCGGTGCGGGCCCGGGTGCTGCGCGGGGCGCTGCGTCGGCGGCGCTGGCCGGGGGCGGTGTTCCCCCGAGTGTGGGGGGTGCGGCTGTTCACGCCGCCGGATGACGGGGACGCCGAACTGGACGTCCGGCTGGCCGAGTTGCCCGCCCCGGCGCGGGCCGGTTTCGCGCTCCGGGTGCTGGACGGACTGGACCGGGCCGAGGCCGCCGAGGCGCTGGCCTGGGCCGGGGTGGAGGCGCCGGCCGAGGCGGTCCGGGCCGGGGACGAGCTGCTGCGCTCGCTGGGCGGCGCGGGCTGGTCGGAGCTCCCGCCCGGCTACGACGCCTGCACGGTGCACCTGCGGCCGGGCGACCTGCTGCGCCGCCGACGCCGCTGGGCCCTGGTGGCCGCGGCGGTGGCGGTGGCACTGACCGCCGCGGTCCTGCCGGTGCCGGGCCCGCCCGGTGGCGGCACCGGCGGGTCGAGCGCGCCGCCGCCCGCCGCGCGGGCCGTCCCGCCCGAGCGCCGCGCCGCGGACCTGTGGCGGCGGACCGCGAAGCTGGACCTCGCCGTCTGGCCCGCCCGCGGCGAACTGGTGGACGACACCGCCCTGGTCGGCCGCGCGGTCACCGCCTGGCAGCAGGCCGGGCCGTCCGCCGCCGCCGAGCCCGGCAGCACCCCGGGTCCGCCCGCCGCCGCGCCCCAACTGCTGTACGCGGGACGGCTGGACGGTACGGCGGTGGTGCTGCTGACGGACGGCCGGAGCCTGGCCCGGTACACCGACGGCCCGACGTCCGGCGGACCGGCACGCAGCGGATCGGCACGCAGCGGATCGGCAGGCAGCGGATCGGCAGGCAGCGGACCGACGTCCGGATCGGCGTCCGGGGCGGCGTCCGGGGCGACGGCCGGGACCGGCGGACCGGTGCTGGCGCTGGCGGCGGCCGGGGACAGCGACGTGACGGCCGGTGCGGCGGTGGTGCTGCGGCGCGACGAGCGCGGGGCCCGGTACCTGCTGGCGCCGTGGGTGGCGTCCGCGGCGACCCGGCGGCTGGACCGGCCGGACGAGGCGGAGCGCCCGCTGGCCTTCGCCGACGGGGTGACCGACCCGGTGCCGGGGACGGCCGCGCCGGGCTGCCCGGGGCCGGTGCTGCAACTGCGGTCGGACCCGGTGGTCGCCGAGCAGCACGCCTTCCTGCTGGCCGACCTCGGCGGGCTCGCCCCCGCGCACCTCACCTACACCCCGCCGCCGGACGGCTCCGCACCGGCCCGCCCGCCCCGGGAGGCGGTCGGCGCGCAGGCGCTGCGCCGGTGGGCGGCGGGTGCCTGCGCGGTGCCCGAAGCGGGGCCGGGCGTACGGCAGTTGAACCTGTGGGAGTTCGCCGACCAGCGGCTCCCGCAGAACGCCGGGGAGTTGGCCTGGGCCTGCCTGCGGGCCGACCGCTGGGACGGCTCGGGCAGCGCGGCGGCGGCGGTGCTGCCCCCGAACGGCGGCCGGGCCGAACGGCTGGCCCGCGCGGACGGCCGGGCCTGTAGCCGCTACGAGCAGGACACCGTCGCCCAGTACCGCTGGCGCGCCCCGAACGGCACCGCCTACCTGCTGGTCGCCGCCAGCCGCCGGGTCTCCCGCCTGCTGGTCACCACCCCGTCCCGCAGGCTGGACCAGCCCGCCCCGCCCGGCCGGACCCTGGCCCTCGACGACCCGGGCACCGGCCCGGCCGGCGTCGAGGCCGTCACCGCCTCCGGCACCCGGCTGCGCCCGATCGGCTGACCCCGCGGGTGCCTGCGCCAACGGCGTTCCGGGTCAGGTGAGTTCGAGGATCAGCTTGCCGGTGTTGGCGCCGCGGAACAGCATCTGGAAGGTCTCCGGGAAGGCGTCGACGCCGCCCTGGACCAGGTGTTCGCGGGTGGTGAGGCGGCCGTCGGCGATCCAGCCGGCGATCTCCCGGGCGGCCTCCCGGTAGCGGGCGGCGTGGTCGAAGACGACGAAGCCCTCCATCCGGGCCCGGCGCACCAGCAGGGACAGGTAGTTGGAGGGGCCCTGGACGGCCTGCTCGTTGTTGTACTGGCTGATCGCGCCGCAGATCACCACCCGGGCGTGCATGGCCAGCCGGGTGAGCGCAGCGTCCAGGACGGGGCCGCCGACGTTGTCGAAGTAGACGTCGATGCCGTCGGGGGCGTGGGTGCGCAGGGCCTTGCGGACGTCCTCGGTCTGGTAGTCGACGGCCGCGTCGAAGCCCAACTCCCCGGTCAGCCAGGCGCACTTGGCGGCGCCGCCGGCGATGCCGACCACCCGGCAGCCCTTCACCTTGGCGATCTGGCCGACCAGGCTGCCGACCGCGCCGGCCGCGCCGGAGACCACGACCGTCTCGCCCTCGCGCAGCGCGCCGACCTCCAGGAGGCCGAAGTAGGCGGTCATGCCGGGCATGCCGAGCGCGCCGAGGTAGGTGGGCAGCGGGGCGATCGCCGGGTCGACCCGGTGGGCGCCGCGGCCGTCGGACAGCGCGTACTCCTGGACGCCGAAGGTGCCGGTGACGAACTCGCCGACCCGGAAGCCGGGGTGGGCGGACTCGACCACCTCGACGATCGAGCCGGCCCGCATCACCTCGCCGAGCGCGACGGGCGGCAGGTAGGAGGGGCGGTCGTCCAGCCAGCCGCGCATCGCCGGGTCGAGGGAGAGGTAGCGGGTGCGGCCGAGGAACCAGCCTTCGGACGGTCCGGTGACCGGCTCCTCGGTCAGCGTCCAGTCCTCCGGGCGGACCGGGCCGACGGGGCGGCGGGCGAGTCGGATCTGGCGGTTGGTGGCCGGCATGGCGCTCTCCTGCGAGGGGGCGGGACGGGACGCGGGGCCGCCGGCGCTCGGGGGATGGGCCGGCGACCCCACCCGGCCGAGTCTAAGCAAGCGCTTAGTCAAAACACCAGGGGCACGCCGCCCGGCCGCCCGCAGCCGTCCGGGTGGTCGGCGGTGGGCGGCTCAGCGGGCGTCCGGCGCCGGGTGCGGTTCGCGGAAGGTGAACGCCTCCGGGCCGGGTCCGTGGTCGCGGATCAGGGCGATCCGCGCCATCGCCTCGGCCGCACTCGGACGGTGCCCGGCCGGGACCCACCACATCGCCTGGTGCGCCCCCGTCGGCCGCCGGAACCACTCGCGGCGGCGGGCCAGCACCCGCAGGTGGTCGCTGCGGTAGACGTACGCGCGCAGCGCCTCGACCGACTCCCAGACCGAGCAGTTGATCTGCAACAGGCCGTCGTCCGGGTCGGGGCGCAGGCCCGTCGCGTCCGCGCCGGCCGCGTCGACCAGCCGCCAGACGAAGCCGGGGCTGCGTTCGGCGAGTTCGTTGATCTCCGCCAACTGGGCCATGAAACCGGCGAGTTCGGGGCTGTCCAGTGGGGCCACGGTACGGCCGACGTTGACCTGGGCCAGTTGGTGGCCGGAGGGGGCGGGCGCGACGGCGGCGGGGGCGGGAGCAGCGGGCGCGGCGACGGCGGGCGCGGCGGGGACGGCGGCAGCGGCCTGAGGGGCAGTCATGCGGCAAGCATGGCCCGGACCGGCTTCTAACGTCAATGATTATTGTTTTTAGAGAGCGACACGCAGCAGCCGCCCGCGCACGGGTCCATCGCGGGCGTCCACCCCTCCCCCGCCAGGCCCTCCAGCAGCGCCAGGTTCATCCCGCACACCAGCGCCGGGAACTCGTCCGCCAGCGCGTGGAACGGGCAGTTGCGCAGCCGCACCACCTCCCCGTCCAGGAACGGCGCGTAGCCGCGCTCGCGCAGCGCCGCCAGCACGTCCGGGGGCTGCTCGGCCGACCCCGCCGCGCGGGCCGCCGCCTGCAACTCGCGGTCCAGGCCCGCCCGTTCGACCACCTCGGCGAGCAGCCGGCCGGCCGCGCCGTACTCCCGGGGCGGCAGTGCCACCGCGAACTCCGCCTCCGCCCGGCGGTACACCTTGGCGGGCCGCCCCGCGCCGGGGCCGCCGCGTCCCGGCGGCCGCCGGTAGGAGACCGCGAGCAGGCCCGCGTCCACCAGCTTGTCCAGGTGGAACGCCGCCAGCGATCGGGAGACGCCGGCCGCCGCCGCGGCGGCGTCCCGCCCGACCTCCTCCGCCGCGTCGGCCACGTGCCGGTAGAGGGCGCGCCGCACCGGGTCGGCGAGGGCGCCCAGCGCCTCGATCGAGGAGTCCTCAGCAGTCATCCGTCGAGTCTATGACCGGCCCGCCCGACGCGAACGCGCCACCGGGGCGGCAGCGTTGCGCCACACTGCCCGGATTGCCGACGATTCGTTTCTACACCTCTGTAGAGTGTTCCCGACCGCCACCAGCCGGGTCGTTCGGGCACCCCGCACCCGTCCACCCCCGCCGACCGGACTCGAAGGAGGCCCGCAGTGCTCCCTCCGCAGCTGCAGACCGACCCCGCCTGGTCCCCGCCGGAACCGGACGTCCGGCCCGCCTACCAGCCCGTCGAAGTCCTGCTCGACGACTCCGACACCTGGGCCCTCGGCCGCATCAACGCCTGGTGGCACTCCCCCGAGGGCACCCCGTGGTGCCGCCTCCGCCTGATCGGCGCCACCGCACCCCCCGCCTGGCACCGCTACGACCCCGAACGCATCCTGCTGCTCCCCACCCACGGCACCTGACGCCGGGCCGGGCCCGGAAAGGCCCGGCCCGGCGTCCGCGCGCGGTGCGGGTGCCCGCGCCCGATCAGCGTCAGCGGCGGGTGCCGCAGCCGGGGCAGAACGCGGAGCCGGCGGGCACCTCGGCGTGGCAGGAGGTGCACTGCGGGGGCTGGGCGAGGCGGAAGCCGCAGCCGGGGCAGAACGGGGTGCCGTGGGTCTCGGCGCGGCACTGCGGGCAGACCAGTTGGCGGTCGGTGGTGACGTCGAACTGCGGGGCCCGGGACTGGCCGTGGGTGTACGCGTTCTGCGTGACGGCGTCGTTGAGGCCGCGCTGGCGGGCGGCGGCGGCCTCGGCGGCGGTGTCGGGGGCGCAGCCGAGGCAGAGGCCCTGGGTGGCGTTCCAGCAGCGGCCGCAGACGTAGTGGGTGCAGCGGGCGCAGCGGTTGAAGTGCTGCTGGGCGTTGCCGATGGCGCGCTGGAAGGCGGCGTCGCGGCCGCTGCCCCAGCTGGCGCCGGCCAGGCCGTCGGCGGCGTTGGTGAGCCCGTTGGAGGCGCTGCCGCCGAGCAGGCTCCAGGCGGCGCTGACGCCCTTGTTGATCCAGCCGGCCGCCTGGCCGGTGCGGAAGGGTTCGAACTCGGAGCGCCAGGTGTCGTAGCAGCGCGCGCAGGAGAACTCGAACTGGAAGCCCGCGCCGGTGCCGTGCTGCTCGCTGAGGTCTCGGTAGTTGTTGCTGAACTGGATCTCGCTCATGTCCGCCGCCCAACCCTTTACAGGTGCTCCACAGGTGCCGTCTGGATTCGTCACACAGGCTCCCACACCCGGGGGCGGGGGCCGGTGCGGGGCCGGTGGCCCGGCCGCCGGTGCGGTCCGGCCGCCGGTGCGGTCGGTCGGTGTGGTCGATCGGTGTGGTCAGCCGCCGAACAGGACCGGTCCCAGCACGGAGGGACGGAACAGCAGGGTCGGCGGTTCCACCATCGCGGCGACCCGGTGGAACGCGCCGGCGACCCGGGCGTCGGTGACGGCGCGGGCCAGCACCCGGTCCAGCATCCGCTGTTGGACGCGGACCTGGAGGCCGGAGGGGCCACCGGTGGTGCCGGCGAAGCGGACGTCCTCGCCGGCCGCCATCTGCCAGGGGTTCCTGGTGACGCCGGCGATGGCGTCCCGGGTCTCCCGGACGGCGGCGTGGCCGAGGTCGCCGCGGTGGTGGACGGCGTCGCGCAGGGCGCGGGCGGCGAGCGCGGCGACGGTCATGCCCTGGCCGTAGACCGGGTTGAAGGTGCAGGAGGCGTCGCCGAGGGCGAGGAAGCCGTGGGTGGCGGAGCGTTCGTAGTGCCGCCAGACGCTCGGTCCGGGGACGAAGCCGCGGGCCGGGCCGGTGGGCTTGGCGCCGATCACCGTCTCGGCGATGACGGGGTCGCGGAGCAGGCCGAGCTGCTTCTCGAACTCCTCGGGCTGGAGGGAGGGTTCGAAGCCGCGCATGCCGCCCATGCCGACGATCCAGCGCTCGCCCTCGACGGGCAGCAGGACGCCGAAGCGGCCCTGGTCGGGGGCGTGGCTCTGCAGGTAGACGGCGGAGTCGGCGGGGGCGTCGGCGGGGCGGTGGTAGAAGCGGGTGGCGTAGGAGACGCCGGCGTCGACCCGGTCGCGCGGGACGGCGGGCGCGCCGAGCACCGAGAGCCACTTGGCGGCGCGGGTGGCGCGCCCGGCGGCGTCGACGACCAGCTCGGCGGGTATCGCCTCGGTCTCCTCGCCGTGCCGGCCGCGGCGGTTGACCTGCACGCCGGTGACGGCGTGCCGGTCGCCGAGCAGGCCGATCACCTCGGTGCCGGTGCGGAACTCGACGTTGGGCGCGGCGCGGACCCGCTCCAGCACGACCTGGTCGATCAGCGGGCGGCTGCAGGTGAGGACGGCCAGGTCGCTGTCGTAGGGGGCGAGCCAGCCGGCCGAGGTGAGCCAGCGCAGGCCGCCGGAGAGCGGGACCCGGGTGGCCCCGGCGGCGAGGAGTTCGGCGAGGGCGCCGGGCAGCAGTTCGTCGATGGTGCGCTGGCCGGCCTCCAGCAGCAGGTGGCCGTGCTTGGCCTGCGGGACGCCCGGGCGGAAGTCCACCCCGTCCGGGTAGCGGTCGCGTTCGACCACCACGACCCGTTCCGCGACGCCGTGCAGCGCCCAGGCCGCCAGGCATCCGGCCAGTCCGCCGCCGATCACCACTGCCGTGCCGCGGTCACCGGCCGCGGTCCCCCTAGAACTCATGTCCGTACAGTAAGGGACGCGGCGCGCTCGGTCACCGGGAGTCCGGGGTTCGGCTGCCTTTTCGTGACGGGCAACTCCCCTCCGGGCGGGGCGGTTTCACCGCTTCCGCCCGGAGGTGCCCGCCTTGTCCGGGGTGCGCGGGAGGACTCGTCACCGGTCGGCGGCGGTGCGCTGGCGCAGGAACAGGGCGGCCCGTTCCAGCGCCTCGTCGGCCTCGTCGAGGACGCCGGCGTAGCACTGGAAGACGTGCGGCACGTCCGCGGTGACGTCGAGGACGACGTCCACGCCCGCGTCGCGCGCCCGGGCGGCCAGCCGGGTGGAGTCGTCCAGCAGCACCTCGTTGGCGCCGACCTGGATCAGCATCGGGGGCAGGCCGGTGAGGTCGGCGTGCACGGCCGGGCTGAGCAGGGGGTGGCGTGGGTCGGCTCCGGCCAGGTACATGGCGCCGGTGCGGTCGAAGGAGGAGCGGGTGAAGATCGGGTCGATGCCGTCCTTGGTCTCCATGCTGGCGCCGGTGCGGGTGGCGTCGGCGCCCGGGGAGAAGGCCAGGATGCCGGCGGGCAGCGGGAGTCCGGCGTCCCGGGCGGCGAGGGCGGTGGTGACGGCGAGGCCGCCGCCCGCGGAGTCGCCCGCGAGGACGGTGCGGGCCGGGTCCGCGCCGCGCTCCAGCAGGGCGCGGTAGGCGGCCAGGGTGTCCTCGACGGCGGCCGGGAAGGGGTGTTCGGGGGCGAGCCGGTAGTCCAGCGAGTACGCGGGCAGGCCGCTGCCGGCGACCAGGTGGCCGGTCAGCGACAGGGCGGTCTCGGGCGAGCCGAACACCCAGCTCCCGCCGTGGAAGTACAGGATCGTCCCGTCCCGCGCCGCCCCGACCGGGTCGACCCGCAGGGCGGGACGGCCGCCGAGTTCGGCCGGGGCGGTGCGGATGCGCTCGTGCGGGACGATCATCTCGGCCATCAGCTCCCGGAACCCGGCCCGGATCTGCTCGACCGTCGGCTCCCCCTCGGGGGCCGGCTTCCGCAGCCTCCGGTCGATCTCGGCGCGCTGTTCCCTGCTCATGGCACACTCCTGTCAGAAGTAGCTTCCGCCACACTATATGCCATGGAATATACATTGTCCGACGACCGCACCGCGACGGATTTCCCCGCGGACTCCCCCGACCCCGCCCGCCGTCCCGAACTCCCCGAACTCCCGGACCTCCCCGCGCTCTTCGCCGACCTGATCCGCTGCGAGACCCGCCTCTACAACGCCCTCGGCGACCGGCTGCGCGAACGGCACGGCATCGTCACCTCGCAGTACGAGTTCCTGCACTACCTGCGCGAACACCCCGGCTGCCGGGTGGCCGACCTGGCCGCCGAGTTCGCCATCGGCGTCGGCGCGACCAGCAAGGGCGTCGACCGCCTGGAGAAGCAGGGCTGGGCCGTCCGGCACCCGAACCCCGACGACCGCCGCTCCTCCCTGCTGACCCTCACCCCCGAGGGCGAACGACTGACCGCCCGGGCCGAACGGACCTACACCGAGGCCCTGACCGAACTCCTCACCCCCACCCTGGACGCCCCCGCCCTCACCGCCCTCGCCCGCACCCTCGCCACCCTGCGCACCACCCTCGAACACCACCGCACCGGCACCCCGGCGGGCTGACCCCCCGTCACCCCGGAGCGGGCCGCTCCGGACGGACCGCCCCCGCCCGTCCGGGCCCCCTGGAAATCCGGTCGAACTCGCCACGGGCGATGCCCATCCTGGTGGGCATGGCCCACGCGAAGACCTCGTACGTCTGCCTGCCCTGCCGGGCCTCGTACAAGCAGCCCTACGACCGGGAACGGCCGCGGACCTGCCCGCGCTGCTCGGAGCCGCTGGTCCACGCGGGGTCGGCCTTCGCCGCGCCCCGGCGGCGGGACACCGCGGCCTGGCGGACCCTCACGGTGCTGCTGAACGCGGGTGTGGGTTTCCACAAGAACTGCTGCGGCGGCCCCGGATACCGTCCCCGCACGCTGCGCGAGGTGCGGGAGCGGATGGCGTGCGCGCGGCGCACCGGCGAGCCCGTGGCCGAGGCGCTCGTCCGGCAAGTGATCTGATCGGGGGCCGCGGCCCGGCGCACCCCGCCGCCCCGAAATCCGCCGGCTCCCCCGCCCCGGACGGAGCACGATCCCGGTGGACCAGGGTGGAGGAGCTTGTTTGGACGTGTTCGCGTGTGCCGGGTGCGGTACCGGGCTGACGGCACCGGTGTCGCGGGTCGCCCTCCCCGTCCACACCCACTACGGCGCCTGGGAGGAGCTCCACCCTCCGCTGATGGAGCCGGCCACGTACGCCGTCGAGCGGTTGCCCACCGGACCGCCGTGGCGGCTGTGGGCGGAGGTCGGGGAGGAGGCGGCCGCCCGGCAGGGGGTGTACGCGCCGGTGCACTCCGTCTCCTTCGGCGCCCGGGGCAAGATCGTCATCGCTCCCGGTGACTCCCGGTCGACGACCCTGATCCGGGAGAAGTGCGCGGGTTACTGCCGGGGCGTGGACGGCCGGGACGGGCCCAATCCGGCCTGCACGGGCTGCGGGCGCGCCGTGGCGACCCGGATCGACGACTGCGGCTCGTGGCAGACGGTGTGGCTGAAGCCCGACGCGGTCGTCCGCCGTCCCTCGGGGCTCCCGACCGCTCCGCTCCCCGACCGGGCGGACCTGGAGCACGCCGGGCACCGCGTCCTGCCCGTCGAACCCGACGGGTCGTGGAGCCGCCGCTGGGAGGCCGCGTTCGGCGTCGCGCCGGCCCACCTCGTGGTGGCCACCGGGAACCGCCCGGTGACCCTCCCGGCGGGCCCCGTGGCCGAGTTGCTCGGCCACGCCGTGGCCCGCCGCCTCCCCTCCGGGCCCGACCCCCGTTCGGTGGGACTGGCCGGCCCGGGCGTCCCCGTGCCCCGGCCCCGACCCGACGTCCTCCTCGTCCCCCGCCACCCCGGCACGGGCGAGCCGTGGCGACCGTCCGACCGGCGGGCGACGGTCGTGCCGCTGGACGGCGGAGTCTGGGCGTACCTCACCGGCGCCGGGGAGACGTCGCCGGTGCCCGCCACCGGGACGCTCCCGGCGGGTGTGCTGCGCGACGACTACCCGCTGCCGGCGCGCCCCCGGTATCCGCTGGAGCCCCACGGCGGCGCCTTCCGGGAGACCCTGGTCCGCCTGCCCGGGATCCGCCGCCCCGAACTGCGCGGGTACCGCGGCGCCACGCACCCCTGGTGAGCCCGTGAGCGCCCGGCGGTGGTCGGGGCCGCGCCGAACCGCTCCGGCGCCCGTGACCGCTCCTCGGGGTGCGGGGCCGGGTCAGGAGTGTTCGATGTCGCCGGAGCGCGAGGGGACGGCGTCCAGGGCAGCCAGGGTCGGGGCGTCGAGGACGATGGCGCCGGCCTCGGCGTTGGCCCGGAGGTGGTCGGGGTCGGCGGTGCCGGGGATGAGGAGGGTGTGGGGGGCGTGGTGGAGCAGCCAGGCCAGGCCGACCTGGGCGGGGGAGGCGCCGAGCGCCCGGGCCGCGGCGAGGACGGCGGGCTCGTCGGCGACCTTCGGGATGCCGGGGTACGCGCCGCCGAGCGGGAAGTACGGGACCCAGGCGACGTCCTCGGCGAGGCAGAGCCGCAGGACGTCCTCGTCGTCGCGCGACACCAGGCTGTAGGCGTTCTGCACGCAGGCGATGCCCGCCGGGAGGGCCCGGCGCAGTTCGTCGGCGCCGACGCTGCTGAGGCCGAGGGCGCCGATCTTGCCCGCGTCGCGCAGCTCGGTCAGGACGGCAAGCTGGTCGTCCAGGTCGACCACCTGGTCGCCCTCGGCGCGCAGCCCCGGGCCGTGGCCGGCGCGGCGCAGGTTGACCAGCGGGATCCGCTCCCAGCCGAGGCTGCGGAGGTTGTCCTCGACGGCGGCGCGGAGCTGTTCGGGGCGCTGGGCCAGCCGCAGCGGGAGCGGGCCGGCGGCGGGTTCGGCGCCGACCTTGCTGGCGACCAGGACGTCGTCCTCGGCGGTGAACGCGGCGCCGATCGCCTCGTTGGCGGCGCCCGCGCCGTAGAACTGGGCGGTGTCGACGTGGTCGATGCCCAGCTCGGCGGCGGTGCGCAGCAGGGCGACCGAGGCGGCGTGGTCCAGGCGGCGCAGCTGCATGGCGCCGAAGCCGACCCGGGAGACGGTGCGGCCCGCGAGCGTGCCGGGCCCGCCGGCCCGTTCCGCGCCGGTGGCGGTGAACTGCGGGGATCGGGCCGTGGAGGTCATGGCGAGGTCACTCCCGTGAGACGATGGAGGTAAACGGAGGGACTCCGTTACCGGCCACCGTAGCACCGATCAGCACTAACCGGAGGGACTCCGCTTTGACCGCCCCCGACCCCCGCGCCTCCGACTCCCCCGCGGCCGGACCGTCCGGGTCCGATGCCCCCGCGGCCGGGCGTCCGCCCCGGGCCGACGCGCAGCGCAACCGCGAGCGGCTGCTCGCCGTCGCCCGGGACGCCTTCGCCGCGACCGGCGGCCAGGCCACCCTCGACGCCATCGCCCGCGAGGCGGGTGTCGGCATCGGCACGCTCTACCGCCACTTCCCCACCCGCGAAGCGCTCGTCGAGGCCATCTACGCGACCGAGCTCGACGCCGTGGTCACCAGCGCGCCCGCGCTGCTCGCCCAGCTCCCGCCCGACGCGGCGCTGCGCGCCTGGATGGACCGCTACGCCGCGTTCTTCGCGGCCAAGCGCGGCATCTCCGAGACCCTGCGGGCCGGTTGGGCCTCCGGCGCGATCGCGACCCCGGCCACCCGGGAGCGGATCACCGCGGCGATCGCGGCGATCCTCGACGCCGGGGCGGAGGCCGGTTCGCTGCGGGACGACGTGCCGGCCGAGACGGTCACGATGATGCTCCTGGGCGTCTTCCTCTCCACGACGGCCGGTAACGACCCCGAGCTGACCGGGCCGCTCCTCGACCTCGTGGCGGACGCCCTCCGGCCCACCGCCTGACCGGCCCGCCGGGTCGCTTCCCCGCACGGGCCGGTCCGGTCGTCAGCCGGGCCGGTCCTCAGCCGGGCCGGTCCTCAGCCGACCCCGGCCTCAGCCGAGACGGTCGAGGAGGGACGCCAGCACGGTGCGCAGCTGTTCGTCCTCGCGGATCACCGCGTCCTCGGCCCCGAAGCCGGACAGGCGGCGGTCGCCGGTGGCGAGTGCGGCCAGCCGGTCGCGCTGCCGCGGCGTCAGGACGGCGGGGCCCAGGGCCCGCAGCGCGTCGCAGGCGGTGTCGAGGTCGGCGCGGGTCTCGGCCGAGTGCAGCGCCGCCTCGGCGAGCCGGGCGCGGTCGAGGTCGGCCGGGTCGGCGACGGCGAGCAGCCCGAGGACGGCCGAGGGCGCCTGGGCCGGGTGGTCGAGGAGGGCGTGCAGCCGGGCGGTCAGCGGGCGCCCGGCCGGGCCGAGCACGGCGATCTCGCGGGCGGCCCGGGCGGCCGTCCAGTGGAACCACCGCCGGCCTTCGCAGCGGTCGAACACCGCGTCCAGCACCGGGACGGCCTCGGCCGCCTCCCCGGTGATCCGCCACAGGGCGAGCGCGAGCGCGAGGTCGGCGTCGACCTCCGGCGTGGTGTCGCGTGCGGTGTCGCGGTCGACGGCGCGGCCGAGCGCCGCCCGCAGCGCCGGGACGAGGGGTCCGGCCGCCGGTCCGAGGGCGGCCGCAGCGCGAGCACCCTCCGCGACGCCGCGCGCCCCGCCGGCGAGCGCCGCCTCGACGGCGGTGAACAGCGGCCCGGTCTCACCGGTCAGCACGTGCAGCGCCTGCGCCACGAGCAGCTTCCCGGCCCCGGCCCGCAGGGCGGTCGCGGCCTGCTCACGCCACTGCGGCCCGGCGGCGATCGCGACGGTGGTGCCCGCGCCGACGGCAACGTCCACGACGCCCCCGGCGGCAGCGCCCGCAGCCACAGCGGTACCCACAACGCCCCCGGTGACGGCGGTGATCGCGGTGGCGGCAACGTCCACGACACCCCCGGCGGCAGCATCCGCAGCCACAGCCGCAGCGGTACCCACAACGCCCCCGGTGACGGCGGTGATCGCGGTGGCGGCGTACGGGAACTGCGGTAGGACGGCGCACAGTTCGGGCAGCGCCTCGACGGCCTGCGGGCCCCACTGTCGCAGCAGGTGGACCAGCCCGGCGGTGTCGCCCTGGTCCCCGGTCGGCGGGCAGTCGCAGGGTTCGGGACGCTCCGGCGTCCTGGCGGCCAGGCGGGCGCGGACCGCGGCGAACAGCTCGGGGTCGAACGGGAAGGGGGCGTCGGCCGGGGCGTGGGACCCGGCGGCGCACTGTAGGGCGCGCGGGCGACGGCCGAGCGCCCGGGCCAGCAGCGGGGCGGCGGCCTGCGGGGCCACCAGGACGAGCGCGGCGAGCGCCCGGTCGGCCGCCTCATCGTCCGACTCGTCGTCCGCCCGCACGGCGGGTTCGGCGAGTGCGGCGAGGACCGGAGCGGCCTCGGCGGCGGCCGGGCCGAGCTTGCCCAGCAGGCGGGCGGCCGTCGCGTCGGCGGCGAGCGGGACGAGCGCGGGGATCAGCCGTCGCGAGGCGCTGCGGGACCGGGCGCAGGCGAGGTCGGCCGCCCACAGGGCCTCGGCCCGCGCCTCGGGGCGCTCGTCGCGCAGGGCGGCGTCGAGCAGGGCGAGGGCGCTCTCGCGGTCGGCCTCGGTGTCCCGTTCCAGCAGCGCCCCGACGATCGCGCGCAGCGGCTCCCGGTGCTCGTACGTGTGGCCGGACCCGGCCGTCCCGGCTGCGGGCAGCAGGCCGAGGACGGCGTCGTGGTGCGCGGCGCGCCACGGTTCCCCGGCGTCCAGTGCGGCGAACACGGCGGCCAGGCGCAGCGGTGCGGGCGCGCCCGGGCCGAGCAGCGCGCGGGCCTCGGCGGCGGCACCCGCCCGGTCCAACCGGCCGTACGCGGTGAGGAGTTCGGCCCGGACGACGGGCTCGGTCTCGACGGCCAGCCGGGCCCGGACGGCGGGCAGCGCGGGGCCGGTGTCCCGGGTGTGGCCGACCGTCCAGCCGGCCGCCTGCCGGACCGCGGCATCCTGATCGGCCAACAGTGGCAGGAGCAGCGGCAGTTGGGCGGCGACGGCGGCCCGGACGGCGCCCGGCGCGACCTCGCACTCGTCCTCGCTCTCGGCGAGGCAGCCGAGCAGCCGGAGCGCGTCGAGGCTCCGTCGGCCGGAGGCGGCAATCCGGGCGAGGTACGGGGCGGCGTCGGCGCTGGCCGCGTACACGGTGCCCTGGTGCACGATCGAGCCGTACAGCTCGTCCAGCGCCTCCTCGGCGTCCGCGCCGTCCTCGGCGAGGGCCCGCAGCAGCCCGGGCAGGTCCTCGGCCGGGCCGTAGGCGTGGTTGACGGCGGCCCAGGGGTGGGCGTCGAGTCCGGCGAGGACGGTGCGGAGTTCCATGGCCGTGATCTTCTCGGGAGCCTCCGACATCCGCCCGGACCGGACCGCCCGGACCGGACCGCGCGAACCGGACCGCGCGGGAGCGGCTGGCGCGGGAACGGCGGTGCGGGCCGGGCTGGGCCGGACGGGTGACCCGCCGGGCGCGTGGCGGGGTGGGGCGGTGGTCGGCGGCTTGGGATGGGCGGATGACCTCTGAGCAGATCCTGATCGGGTCCGGGCTGACCTTGGTGCTGGCCGTCGCCTCCCAGCTGCTGGCCGCCCGGCTGCGCGTCCCGGCGATCATCGTGCTGCTGCCGGTGGGCTTCGCGGCGGGCGCGCTCACCGACGACGTGCACCCCGACCGGCTGCTCGGTCCGGCCTTCTCACCACTGGTCTCGCTCGCCGTCGCGGTCATCCTGTACGACGCCGGGCTCGGCCTGGACCTGCGCGAACTGACCGGCCACGCCCGGCACACGGTGGTGCGGCTGGTGTGGGTCGGCACCCTGCTGACCGCCCCGGCCGCCGCGTTCGCGGCCGCCCCGCTGCTGGGCGTCTCGGGGAAGGCGGCGGCGATGCTCGGCGCGATCCTGGTGGTCTCCGGGCCGACGGTGGTCGGGCCGCTGCTGGACTTCGTCCGCCCCACCGAGCGGGTGCGGCGCGTGCTGCTGTGGGAGGGCTCGCTGATCGACGCGGTCGGCGGCATCCTCGGCGCGCTGGTCTTCCACGCGCTGGTGAGCGAAGAGCACCGGAGGCTGGGCGCCGGGCTGCTGGAGTTCGCCGCCAGCGTCGGCCTGGGCCTGCTCGGCGGGCTGCTCGGCGCGGCCCTGCTGTGGCTGCTGCTGGTGCGGGCGCGGCTGAACGAAGTACTGGGCACCAGCGCCCAGTTGGCGGTGGTGGTCGGCGTGGCCGCGGTCTGCGACGCGCTGCGCGACGACACCGGGCTGATCGCCGCGATCGTGCTGGGCGTGGTGGTCGCCACCGTCCCGGCCTTCGACCCGCCCGCCCGGCGGATCTTCCTGGAGACGCTGGTCCCGCTGATCGTCGGCGTGCTGTTCGTGTCGATCTCCTCGACCGTCACCTGGTCGTCGGTGCGCCCGGTGCTGCTGCCCGTGCTCGGGCTGGTCGCGGTGCTGGCGGTCGTGGTGCGGCCGGTGGTCGCGGCGCTGTCCACGGCCGGGACGGACCTGGCGGAGGGCGAACGGGCGTTCCTGGGCTGGATGGCGCCGCGCGGCATCGTCGCCGCCTCCACCGCCGCGACCTTCTCCACCGGCCTGGCCGCGGCGGGCGTCGGCGGCGCGGAGAAGATCCTCCCGGCCACCTTCCTGGTGATCGTGTTCACCGTCACGCTGTACGGCCTGAGCGCCGTCCCGGTGGCCCGGCTGCTGCGGGTGACCCGCCCGGCCCGCTCCCGCCCGCTGCTGGTGGGCGGCGAGCCGTGGACGGTCGAGCTGGCCGCCGTGCTCCGCTCGGCCGGGCTGGACGTGCTGCTGTGGGCCGGGCGGGACGAGCAGCGGGCCCGGATCTCGGCCGCCGGGCTCGAACTCGCCGACGGCGAACTGCTGGCCGCCGCGAGCGGCGAGGGCGCCGAGCGGGAGGGCGTCACCGCGGTGTACCTGCTGACCGCCGAAGACGAGTTCAACGCGCTGGCGGCGGCCGTCCTGCACGAGGTGTCCGAACTGCCGGTGTTCCGGCTGCCCGCCACCGCGCCCGGCCCCGGCGCGGTCGGCGGCCCGCCCACCGCGACGGTCCTCCCGGCCGCCCTGACCGGCCCCGAACTGGCCCGCCGGCACGCCGCCGGAGCCCGCATCCTGCGCCGCCCCGCCGACGGCGAACTGCCGCCCGGCCACGACCTGCTGTTCACCCTCGACCGAGCCGGCCACCTGCACCCGGCCACCCCGCACGGCACCCCGCCCCGCCGCGACCGGGTCACCGAACGGATCGTCCTCGGCCCGCCCTGACCGACCGCCACCCACCCCCGACGGCCCCTCCCGACGGCCCCTCCCTCCGCCGAGGAACGGGACGTCAGCGCGGCGTGGCGGCCACCCCGTTGACCAGCATCCGGAACGTCCAGGCGAGCCGTTCGGTGGGGCGGCCGGAGACCAGTTCCCCGGCGGTCGCGGCCACCTTCGGGTAGCGGGACGGATCGGCCTCGCGCAGGGCGCGGACCATCGCGCCGTGCTCGGCCTCGGCCGCCGCGCCGGTGCGGGCGGAGTGCTCGGCGGCGGTGGCGGTGGCCACCTGGAGCAGGGTGTCGACGCCCCAGGCCGCCTGCCCGGCGGGGACGCCGCCCTCCTCCAGCAGGGTCAGCAGGGTCTCCACCAGTGCCAGGTAGTGCGGCCCGGCGGGGCGGGCGAGCAGCGCGGAGTGGGCCAGCGCCGGGTGTTCGAGCAGCACGGCGGTGTAGGACTCCAGCACCGCGGCGAGCCGCCCGCGCCAGTCCCGGCCCGGGTCGGCGGCGGCGCCCGGGTCTCCGGCGGTGCCCGGCTCGGCAGCCCCCGCGCCGGCGGCTGCGCCCAGGTCGACCCGTCCGAGGTGGTGCTCCAGGATCGCGGCGTGGAGTTCGGCCGTGTTGGCCACGTAGACGTACAGCGAGGCCGGGCCGGTGTCGAGTTCCTGGGCCAGGCGCCGCATGGTGACCCGCTGGAGCCCCTCGGTCTCCATCAGGCGGACGGCCGCCGCCACGATGCCGGCCTGGGTGAGCGCGGGCTTGGCGGGCCGCTCCCGGCGGCTGCGCGGGGCGGGGGCGGGGCTGTCGTCCATGGCCACCAACATAGATGATCGGCGCCGGGGGCCCGGGGCGCGGGCCGGGACGGTCGACGCGGCCTTGAAAGCGCTCTCAGAGCGCGCCGCACACCGAACCCCGCCCCGGCCCCCGCACCGCACCGCCCCGCACCGGGCGCGGCGGCACGACCTCCGCGCCGCCGCACCCGCCGCGCTCACCGCTCACGCTCGCGCTGGCGCTGGCGCTGACGCTCAGGCCAGGGCGAACTTCTGGGCGCCGGAGCCGTTGCAGTCCCAGATCTGGAGCCGGGTGCCGTTCGCGGTGGCGCCCGACGGGGAGTCGACGCACCGGCCGCTGGTCGGGTTCGACAGCGAACCGTCGCCGTTGGCCACCCAGTTCTGGTAGCCGCCGCCGTTGCAGGTGGCGAGTTGGAGCTTCGTCCCGGCCGCGCTGTTACCGCCCGCGATGTCCAGGCACTTGCCGAGGGTCTGCAGGGTCTGGCCGCTCCAGGTCCACTTCTGGTCCTTGGCGCCCGACTGGCAGTCCCACAGCTGCACCGCCGTGCCGTCGCCGCCGTTGTCGTCACCGGCCACGTCCACGCACTTGCCGCCGGGGCCGTAGATCGGCGCACCGATGGCGAACTTCTGCGCGCCGGAGCCGTTGCAGTCCCAGATCTGGAGCCGGGTGCCGTTGGCGGTGGCGCCCGACGGGGAGTCGACGCACCGGCCACTGGCGGGGTTGCGCAGCGAACCGTCGCCGTTGGCGACCCAGTTCTGGTAGCCGCCGTTGTTGCAGGTGGCGAGTTGGAGCTTCGTCCCGGCCGCGCTGTTGCCCCCGGCGATGTCCAGGCACTTGCCGAGGGTCTGGAGGGTCTGGCCGCTCCAGGTCCAGTGCTGGTCCTTGGCCCCGGACTGGCAGTCCCAGAGCTGCACCGCCGTGCCGTCGCCGCCGTTGTCGTCGCCCGCCACGTCCACGCACTTGCCGCCGGGGCCGGTGATGGCCTGGCCGGAGACCGTCCCGCCACCGCCCCCGGAGCCCGGGCCCTTGTTGTAGACGGCGACCGAGTCGATGATCAGCTTGCCGCCCGAGACGGTGGCCGCGTTCGGGCCGCCGCCGAAGGCGTCCGGAAAGCCGCCGCCGATCGCCAGGTCGTAGATGATGAAGAACGGGTGGTCGACGGCGTTGGCCCAGGTCGTGGCGTCCACCTGGTTGGCGTTGACGGTGTAGAAGTTGCCGCCGTCCAGGTAGAACCGGATCTGCTCGGGCGACACCGAGCGGTCGATCTCCACCGCGTAGTCGTGGAAGCCGGTCTGGCAGCCCGGACAGGCGCGCTCGCCGGAGCCGATGCCGGTGGACTCGTTGCACGGGCCGCCCGGGTTCACCCCGCAGTGGATCGTGCTGAAGACGGAGCTGCGGCCGTTGATGTCCTCCATGATGTCGATCTCGCCGGACTTCGGCCAGGTCACCCCGTCGCGCAGCGGCGCGCCGAGCATCCAGAACGCCGGCCAGTACCCGGCACCGTTGGAGGTGTTGACGTTGGGCTGCTGGAGGACGGACTCCATCCGCACCACCCCGCCCGCCGGGGCGCCGAAGGACGCCGACTGGGTCTCCACCCGGCCGGAGGTCCAACCGGCGCGCGGGTCGGAGCCGGAGTGCAGCGCCTGGAGCACCAGGTGGCCCTGGCCGTCGTAGTAGACGTTGGAGGTGCTGCTGGTCATGGTCTCGATCTCGCCGGTGCCGAAGTTGCTGCCCGGCCCGGTGTCGTACTTCCACAGGCTCTGGTCGATGCCCGTCCCGGACGCGCCGTTGAAGTCGTCGCTCCAGGTGAGCGAGAAACCGGACGGCGGCGCGGGGGCCGCGACCGCGGTGTCCGTCGTCGCGGTGACGGTGGCGGCCACCGTGAGCGCGACGACGGGCAGCAATGAGAGCGCTCTCTTCCACGCGCGGCGCATCGGCCGTGCACTCAGGGATGTCATGTATGCAGCATGGCGATCAGCCCCGCGCTCGACAAGAAGTTGGACGCGTTCGGCTTCGAACTCCGCTACAACGTTTACCTTCTGAAGGCTCCGCGGGAGCTTCCGCGGAGCCCCGCACCCGCCGCGGCCGGGCCGGCGTTCACTCCTCGACGGCCCCCGCGAACATGGCGAGCATCCCGGCGACCGGGTCGGGACCGAACATCAGCTCCAGGCTGGCGGCGGACTCGACGGCGGAGGCTTCGGCGCGGGCGAACATGGCCTGCTCGTAGGCGTCCAGGGCGGCCTCCGGGTCGCTGGGGCGGGCGGCCAGGGCGAGGCCGAGCTCGGCGCCGTCCTGCATGGCGAGGTTGGCGCCCTCGCCCGCGAACGGGGACATCAGGTGCGCGGCGTCGCCGAGCAGGGTGACGCCGGGGCGGCGCTCCCAGCGGTGGCCGACCGGCAGCGCGTGGATCCGGCGCAGCGTCAACTCCCCGTCGGCGTCGGCGAGCAGGGCGCGCAGCCGCTCGCTCCAGCCGTCGAAGGCGGCGAGCGCGGCCTCGCGGAGCGCGGCCGGCCCGGCGGCGGGCGGCCAGTTCTCGTCGGCGCGGACGGCGGCGTAGACGTGGATGCTGCCGTCGGACTCCAGGTGGCCGAGGAAGCCGCGCCCGCCGCCGAGGGCCATGAACATCCCGCCGCCGACCAGGGCGGCGGCGCCGGGGTGGCGGCGGGCGGCGTCGTGCAGGTCGGCCTCGACGAAGGAGACGCCGGTGTAGGCGGGCCGGGCGTCGGAGAGCAGCGGGCGGACCTTGGACCAGGCGCCGTCCGCGCCGACCAGCAGGTCGGTGGTGATCGCGCCGCCGTCGGCGAACTCGACCCGGTGGCGGCCGTCGCCGAGCGCCCGGACGTCCACCGCCTTGCGGCCCCAGTGCACGGCGCCGGCGGGCAGCGCGGAGAGCAGCAGGTCGCGCAGGTCGCCGCGGTCGACCTCGGGGCGGCCGCCGGCGCCGTCGTCCTCCTCGGCGAGGTGGACGGTAGCGTCGGGGCCGAGCAGGCGCAGGGCCTGGCCGCCGGGGTGGACGATCCGCCGGAAGTCCTCGTGCAGCCCGGCGGCCTCGAGCGCGGGCTGGCCGGAGTCGTGGTGGATGTCGAGCATGCCGCCCTGGGTGCGGGCGGCGGCGTCGGGTTCGAGGTCGAAGACGGCGGCGGGGATGCCGTGCACGTGCAGGACCCGGGCCAGGGTGAGGCCGCCGAGGCCGCCGCCCAGGACGGCGAGGGGGTGGTGGGCGGTGCGGCCGGTGGCGTGGTGGGCGGTGGTGGTCACGGCGGGCTCCTCGGGTTCGTCCGGTGGCTGCCCTTCGAGCGTAACGAACACGTTCGTGACGAACAAGTTCGGCACGCAGGGTTCACACGCGCGACACGGCGGCGCGTCACTCTGCGTAACAGCCCTCGGGTACCGTTCCCACCGCCGCCCCGGCCACTGCACGCACCGGAAGGACCCCGCTCGGTGACCACTGCCCCCGACATCACCGCTTTCCTGCACGCCCAGGGACTCGACCCGCACGGCCTGGACGACCCTGACACCCTGCTGTGGACCACCCGCGACGCCAACGGGCCGATCGCCAGCGCCGCCCTGGAACTCGCCCGGCCGGCCGCCCTGTTGCGCAGCGTCGCCGTCCGCCCGGACCGGCGCGGCCACGGGGCCGGACGCCGCCTGGTCGAGGACGTCCTCGCCGAGGCCACCGCCGGCGGCATCCGCCGGGTCTACCTGTTCTCCACCGACACGGGCTCCTTCTGGCAGCACATGGGCTTCCGCGAGGTGCCCGTCCCGGAGGCCGCCGCCGCCCTCGCCGGCGCCCCGCAGGTCCGCCGGTACCTCGCGGACGGCTCGCTGGCCACCGAGGTCGCCTGGCGCCGCGACCTGGACGCCCCCTGACGTCCCCTGACGTCCCCTGACGACCCGTCGGCACCGCCCGCACCGCGGCCCGGCCGCCCCTTGACCGGACATCGGCCGTGCACGATACGTTGACGGGCATGACCGAAGCCCCGGCGCTGCCCTGGCCGCCCGCCCCGATCCGGACCGCCCGCCTGCTGCTGCGCGAGCCGCTGCCCGGCGACCGGCCCGCGATCGTCGAGCTGTTCACCTCCCCCGAGGTCGGCACCCACATCGGCGGCGCCCGCCCGCGCGAGGAGTTCGAACGCACCCTGCCCGACGTCCCCCGGGGCCGCCCCGGCCTGCTGGTGGTCGACCTGGACGGCGCGATGATCGGCCTGGTCACACTCGACCCGCGCGGCCCCGAACGCCCGGGCCACCTGCGCCCCGAGGGCGGCGAACGCGAACTCGGCTACCTCTTCCTCCCGCACGCCTGGGGCCACGGCTACGCCACCGAAGCCGCCACCGCCGCCCTCGACTGGCTGGCCACCGCCCTCCCCGGCGAACCCGTCGTCCTCTCCGCCCGGACCGCCAACACCCCCTCCCTCCGCGTCGCCCGACGCCTCGGCTTCACCGAGGTCGAACGCTTCCACGAGTACGGCGCCGAACAGTGGTTCGGCGTCCGCCACCCGCGCTGACCCTCCCCCGGCAGCCGTGCGCGGCAACGGAGTTGACGCGATCAGCCCAGGGCGAACCAGGGGGCGGGGTGGTCGGTGAGGGCCTTCTCCAGGAGGAGGGTGTCGTTGGGGGCCAGCGGGGGGAGGGCGTCGAGGGGGAACCAGGCGACGGCGAGGGACTCGTCGTCGTTGACGGTGGCCTCGCCGGACAGCGGGCGGCAGCGGAAGGCGAGGTCCAGGTACTGGACGCGGTCGCCGTTGGCGCAGGCGAAGGCGGGCAGGGTGAGGACGCTGGTGATCCGCTCGGGGCGGACGGTGACGCCGGTCTCCTCCCGCACCTCGCGGACCACGGTGTCGGCGGGCTGCTCGCCCGGTTCGACGATGCCGTGCAGCAGGGCCCAACGGCCGGTGTCGGAGCGGCGGTTGAGCAGGATGCGGCCGTCCTCGACCACCACCGCGGTGATGCCGGAGAGCCAGAGCGGGCCGTGGCCGACGTGTTCGCGCAGGTCCAGGATGAAGTGCGGGGTGGGCATACCGGGCACTGTAGTGCGCGCCCGCCCGGGGAGCGCGGAACGCCGCCGCGCCCCGCCCCGGAGGGCGGTGCGCGACGGCGTCCGGGCGGTCCGACGGAGCGTCAGGCCAGCGTGGCGAGCGCGTCGTTGAGGGTCTTCGACGGGCGCATCACGGCGGCGGCCTTGGCCGGGTCGGGCTGGTAGTAGCCGCCGAGCTCGACGGGCTGGCCCTGGACGGCGATCAGCTCGTCGACGATGGCCTGCTCCTGCTCGGCCAGGGTCGCGGCGAGCGGGGCGAACGCGGCGGCCAGCGCGGCGTCCTCGGTCTGGGCGGCCAGCTCCTGGGCCCAGTACAGGGCCAGGTAGAAGTGGCTGCCGCGGTTGTCGATGCCGCCGAGGCGGCGCGAGGGCGACTTGTCCTCGTTGAGGAAGGTGCCGGTGGCGCGGTCCAGGGTGTCGGCGAGGACCTTGGCGCCGGCGTTGCCGGTGGTGCCGGCCAGGTGCTCGAAGGAGGCGGCCAGCGCGAAGAACTCGCCGAGCGAGTCCCAGCGCAGGTAGTTCTCCTTGACCAGCTGCTGGACGTGCTTCGGGGCGGAGCCGCCGGCGCCGGTCTCGAACAGGCCGCCGCCCGCCATCAGCGGGACGACCGACAGCATCTTGGCGCTGGTGCCCAGCTCCAGGATCGGGAACAGGTCGGTGAGGTAGTCGCGCAGCACGTTGCCGGTGACCGAGATGGTGTTCTCGCCGCGGCGGATGCGCTCCAGCGAGAGCTTGGTGGCCTCGACCGGGGAGAGCACCCGGATGTCCAGGCCCTCGGTGTCGTGCTCGGGCAGGTACGTCTTGACCTTCTCGATCAGCACGGCGTCGTGGGCGCGCTCGGCGTCCAGCCAGAACACGGCCGGGTCGCCGGTGGCGCGGGCGCGGGTGACGGCCAGCTTGACCCAGTCCTGGATCGGCAGGTCCTTGGTCTGGCAGGCGCGGAAGACGTCGCCGGGCTGGACGGCCTGCTCCAGGACGGTCTCGCCGTTCGCGTCGACCAGGCGGACGGTGCCGGCGGCGCCGATCTCGAAGGTCTTGTCGTGGCTGCCGTACTCCTCGGCGGCCTGGGCCATCAGGCCGACGTTCGGGACGGAGCCGATGGTGGCCGGGTCGAGGGCGCCGTGGGCGCGGCAGTCCTCGATGACGGCCTGGTAGACGCCCGCGTAGGAGCTGTCGGGCAGGACGGCCAGGGTGTCGGCCTCCTTGCCGTCCGGGCCCCACATGTGGCCGGAGGTGCGGATCATGGCCGGCATCGAGGCGTCCACGATGACGTCGCTGGGGACGTGCAGGTTGGTGATGCCCTTGTCGGAGTCGACCATGGCCAGGGCCGGGCCGTCGGCGATCTCGGCGTCGAAGGAGGCCTTGATCTCGGCGCCGTTGGGGAGCTTGTCCAGACCGGCCAGGATGCCGCCGAGGCCGTTGTTCGGGTTGAGGCCCGCGGCGGCCAGGTCGGTGCCGAACGCGGCGAAGGTCTTCGGGAAGAAGGCGCGCACCACGTGGCCGAACAGGATCGGGTCGGAGACCTTCATCATGGTGGCCTTGAGGTGCACCGAGAACAGCACGCCCTCGGCCTTGGCCCGGGCGACCTGCGCGGCCAGGAACTCGTTGAGCGCGGCGGCCCGCATCACGGAGGCGTCGACCACCTCGCCGGCCAGCACCGGGACCTTCTCGCGCAGCACGGTGACGGTGCCGTCCTCGGCGACCAGCTCGATGCGCAGCGCGCCGTCGGCGGCGATCACGGTGGACTTCTCGGTGGAGCGGAAGTCGTCGACGCCCATGGTGGCGACGTTGGTCTTGGAGTCGGCCGACCAGGCGCCCATCCGGTGCGGGTGGGTCTTGGCGTAGTTCTTGACCGACAGCGGGGCGCGGCGGTCGGAGTTGCCCTCGCGCAGCACCGGGTTGACGGCGGAGCCCTTGACCTTGTCGTAGCGGGCGCGGATGTCGCGCTCCTCGTCGGTCTTCGGCTCGTCCGGGTAGTCGGGCAGCGCGTAGCCCTGGGCCTGGAGCTCGGCGACGGCGGCCTTGAGCTGCGGGATGGAGGCCGAGATGTTCGGCAGCTTGATGATGTTGGCGCCGGGGGTCTTGGCCAGCTCGCCCAGCTCGGTGAGGGCGTCCGCGATGCGCTGGTCCTCCTGGAGGTACTCCGGGAAGACGGCGATGATCCGACCGGCCAGCGAGATGTCGCGGGTCTCCACGCTCACACCGGCGGTGGCGGCGTACGCCTGGACGACCGGCAGGAACGAGTACGTGGCGAGGGCGGGGGCCTCGTCCGTGTGGGTGTAGATGATGGTCGAGTCAGTCACCGTAGCTCCAGCTTCCACGTCTGAACGTCTTGACGTCAAGATATCTCGTCCCGGGGGGATCTCCGCAACCAACCCCCCGACCGGCGGTCACTCCGACCCGGTCCGGGCGGCGCCCGGGTCGGCGGCGTCGGCACGGGAGGTCCCGGCCGCGGTCGCCTCGGTCGCGGTCGCCTCGGCGCGGGCGGTGAGGTTGCGGGCCGTCCCGCCGAAGACGACCGCGTGGAACGGGGCGCGCCGGCCCGCGCCCGCGGGCTCAGCTCCCGGGGGCGGCGGCCGTCCGGATGCTCCGCCCGGTGACGGTGGTCGGGGTCAGCCGCACCCAGCGGCCGTGTCCGGCGGGCCGGGGCAGTTCGGCGAGCAGGGCCGGTTCGGTGACGTACTCGAGCGGGCCGACCATCAGCACGCTCCAGCCCTCGCGCAGGTCACCGTCGGCGCGGTCCACCTCGAACGCGGCGTCGCCGCCCGCCCCGGGGGCCAGCGGGCCGTGCTCGGCGGTGCGGTAGAGGACGGTGCGGCCGTGCACCAGGTAGCCGACGGGGCGCACCACGGGGCCGTCCGGGCCGGTGCGGGCGATCCGGCCCAGGCCGTTGGCGCCCAGGCGCCGCCAGCACTCGGCGACGTCGAGCTCGCCCAGGACGGGCGGTCCGACCAGCACGGGGCCGGCCGGACGGCTCACCCGTTCGGCGGGGCGGCCGGCCACCAGCTCCTCGTACTCCAGGCCGAGGACGGCGGCCAGCCGGAGCAGCGCGAGCGGGTCGAAGTCGGGCCCGAGTTCCAGGACGCGGTGCAGGTACGCCGTCGACATGCCGGCCCGTGCGGCTGCCTGCGCCTCGGTGAGTCCGAGGTCGGCGAGGCGGTCGGCGAAGCGGCGGGCGAGCGCGGTCGGAGCCGCGTGGTCGGTGGTCACTCCGGTCACCTCCCGTGGATCGTCGGTCCGGGCCGGTGCGCGGGACGGGTTGCTCCCGGCGCCTGGTACTGCGTACTGCGTCCGGCCGGTACCCCCATGGTCCGCGACCCGGGCCCGGCCCGGCAGGGGCCTTGGACCTGTCTTCGCCGCCGGAGCGCCGGGGTGCGGGGGCGCCGGGGCGCGGGTGCGGGGGCGGGCCCGGGACCAACGGCCCCGGGCGGCCGGGCCCGCCGGCCCTGGCGGGCCCGGCCGGGCCGGAGCAGAGTGGGCCACGACCCCGGTGCCGGGCGATGGGGGCCCACGGGGATTCGTACAGGGAAGGCACTGCCATGACTCGTCCCGTTCTCGCCGCAGTCGATGCGTCCGTCCGCAGCCGCGCCGCCGCGCACTGGGCCGCCCAGGAGGCCGGCCGCCGGGGTGCGCCGCTGCGGCTGCTGCACGCCTGGCCGTACCTGGGCCGCACGTCCGACGGCCGGGTCGGGACCGGGGACCTGGAGGGCGGCGGGCGGGCGATGCTGGACGACGTCGCCCGGGAGCTGACCGCCGCGTACCCGGGCCTGGAGGTCTCCGGCGAGCTGGTGCCGGACGCCGCGGTCGACGGGCTGACCGCCGCCGCCGAGCAGGGGGAGCTGCTGGTGATCGGCACCCGCGGGCTGGGCGGCTTCCGCGGGCTGCTGGTCGGCTCGGTCAGCCTGGGCGTGGCGGGCCGCTCGGCGGCGCCGGTGGTGCTGGTCCGCGAGGGCGGGCCGGAGCCCGAGCGGCACGAGCCGGAGGTCACCGTCGGCCTGGACGCGCTCGAACCGAACGACGCCGTCCTGGAGTTCGCCTTCGAGGCGGCCCGGCTGCGCGGCGCCCGGGTACGGGTGGTGCACGGCTGGGAGCTGCCGCCGGCCTACGGGTACGCCGGGTGGATCCCGGTCGAGACCGAGCAGCAGGAGCTGGGCGCGCTGGCGGTCGGCATGGTCGCCGAGGCGGTCGCCCCGTGGCGGGAGAAGTACCCGCGCACGCTGGTGCTGGAGGACGTCCGCACCGGTGGCGGCGCGGCGGCCCTGGTCGAGGCGTCCGAGCAGTCGGACCTGGTGGTGGTCGGCCGCCGCCGGCGCACCCTGGGCCTGGGCAGCAAGCTCGGCTCGGTGGCCCACGCGGTGATCCACCACGCGCAGGCCCCGGTCGCGGTGATACCGCACGACTGACCCCCGCGGCCACCGGCCCCGGCCGCCCCGGCCGCTGAGCCCCCAGCGCCCCCGCGCCCCCGCGGCTCAGCGGCTCAGCGGCTCAGCGGTCGAAGCGGAAGGCCAGCAGCGTCGCGTCGTCCTCCGACAGCGGGCCGGACATGTCGCGCACCACGGCGTCCACCAGTTCCTGGAGGTCCGGTCCGGTCGCGCAGTCCTCGGTGGCGTGCCGGTGGACGGCCGCGCAGAGCGCGGCGAGGCGGGCGTCGATGTCCTGGTCGCGGCGCTCGATCAGGCCGTCGGTGTACAGCAGGACGGTGTCACCGGGGCGGACGTAGGTCTCCACCGCCCGGTAGGAGACGTCGGGCAGCACGCCCAGCGGCGGGCCGGTCTCGGGGGTCATCGGGGCGGCCCGGCCGTCGCGCAGCAGGACCGGCGGGGGGTGACCGGCGCAGATCCAGCGCAGCAGGCGCCGGTGGGGGTAGTAGCGGGAGACGATCGCGGTGGCGGTGGCCTCGTCGCCCTCGTCGCAGGCGATCCGGTTGAGCCAGCCGCCCAGGGACTCGACCAGCGCGCCGGTGAACGCCAGTCCGGCCAGCGCGTGCCGCAGCATCGACATCAGGGCGACCGCGTCCAGGCCGTGCCCGCGCGCGTCGCCGACCGCCAACAGCACCTGGCCGTCCGGGAGTTGACGGACCTTGAACCAGTCGCCGCCGACCCCGCCCTCGGCCGGGCGGTAGGCCACCGCGGTGCTGACGCCGGTCCCGACCAGGGCCGCGGAGCGCGGTTGCAGCGCCTCCTGGAGGCGCTGCACCACGTAGTGCTCGGTGTCGGCGCGGCGGGCCTGGCGCTCGGTCTCCTCCTGCTGCTCGCGCAGCCGCCGCCGGCTCTCCCACAGTTCGGTGACGTCCTGGAGCACCACCCGCAGGCCCTCGATCGGCCCGCCGTCCTCGCGCACCGCCTCGGCCACCAGCCGGACCCGGCGCGGCCGGCCGGGCCCGTACAGCTCGGTCAGCACGTCGATGTCCTCGCCGGTGGCCAGCAGCCGGTCGAGCTCGCGGTACAGGGCGGGACGGGCGGTCTCGGTGACCCGGCGCAGCGCCCGGCCCGGGGGGAGGGCGGCGGTGTCGGGGGGCAGGCCGAGCAGGACGGCCAGGCCGGGCGAGACGTCCAGCCGGTCCTCGTGCAGGTCCCACTCGGCCCAGCCGACCCGGGCGATCCGCTGCGCGGCGCGGGCGATCTCCTCGGTCCGGTCGTCGGGCCACACCAGCAGCAGCCGCCGGCCCAGCCGGTGCGCGGTGACGTGCTCGCGGCGGGTGCGGGTGCCGCCGTCGGACACCGGGTAGCGCCGCCGCACCGGCACCGAGCGGGCCGCGTGCCCCGTGCGCAGCACCTCGCCGACGGTGTCCGCGAACGCCGCGCTCCACAGCCCCGGGTACGCCTCGCGCAGCGAGACGCCGCGCCCCTCCTCGGCGGCCTGCCGGTGCGCCTGGCCGGGGTGGTGCGGGTGCCGGAGCACGGCCTCGTTGACGATCACCGCGGCGAGGTCGCGGACGTCGCCCGCCGCGTCGAGCACCGGCTCGGCCAGCACCGCGGCCTGCGGGAGGGCGTCCAGCAGGTGGTGCAGGTCGCGGTCCGGCGGGCGGGCCAGGTCCGGGTCGAGCGCGGCGTCCGGGACGACCGGCGGCGGCCCGGACGGCTCGGCGGGCGCGGCCCGGCTCTGCTCCTCGCGCAGCCGCTCGACGGTGCGGCGCAGGGCCTCGCCCCAATCGGCCCGCTGCGGTCGCCCGTACACGGCAGCCCCTCTCCGGTCGGCGTTCTCCGCCACTTTTCCGGCGGCCCGGCCGGGCGGCGACCTCGGCGGACCGGACGGGTGAGCCGCGGGGCGGGCCGGGCCGCCGGGGGCCGGCGCCCCCGTCTCCGGGGGTCTCCGGCGGTCTCCGGCGGTCTCCGGCGGGCTGGGGCGGCCGGGGCCGCGTCACCTCGGGCGAGGGCGCAGCGAGGGCGGTCGGCGGTGCGCGGCGTTCGACGACTCCGCCGCGGACGGAGCCCGCCCCGTTCTCCCTATGCCTCCCCGCTCCCTCCGCTCCCCCCGACGCAGGCGCGGGCCTCGGCCAGGTAGCGGGCCACCGGGCCCAGGGTCAGCAGGCCGCTGGCGGCTCCGGCGTGTTCGGCGGAGGCGGCGTGCAGGGCCCGGGCGGCCCGGGCCGCGGGGGCGGGCTGTCCGAGCAGGGCGGCGGCGCGGGCGGTCAGGCACCACAGGGCTTCCTGGAGGTGGTCGGACGGGGGGTCGGGCAGGGCGGCGAGCGCGGCGGCGGCCTCCGTCCGGCGGCCCTGGGCGTGCAGCAGCAGCGGGCGCGCCCAGGGCAGGTACGGGCCCCAGTCCAGGCGCGGGTCGGTGGGGGCGGGCCGGTCGTGCAGCAGGCGCAGGCCGAGCAGGGCGAGCGGGAGCAGGCCGCGCCGCAGGCCGGGCATCCCGGCGGTGCGCAGGGTCGCTTCGGCGTCCCGGTAGCGGGCGGCGGCCTCGGCGGCGGTCGGCCCGCCGGGGTGGGTGCTGCGGTCGGCCGCGGCCCGGGCCCGGAACCAGCCGGTGAGGACGCCGACCAGGGGCGCCTCGGTGCTGGCGGCGAGCCGTTCGGCGGCCCGGGCGTGCGCGGCGGCGGCGTCCAGGTCGCCGAGCGCGGAGGCGGACTGGAGGCGGACGAGTCGGCCGAGGACGGCGAAGTGCGGCAGGTCGTGCCGGGTGGCCAAGTCGAGGATCTCGGCGCCGGTGCGGTCCCGGTCGGGGGCCAGGCCGGGGCGGCCGAAGGACTGCAGGAAGACCCCGTTGAGGGCGAACGCCAGCAGCGCGGGGTCGCCCAGGCCGCGGGCCAGCGACTCGGCCCGCCGGGCGGCCCGCCCGGCGCGGCGCAGCCGGTCGGGCGTCAGGTCGGCGCTGCGGCTCTCGACCGCGACGGTGGCCAGCAGCCGGGCGGCCAGCGCGTCGGGGGCGGCCGGGCCGAGCGCGGCGAGGGTCCGTTCGGCGGCCTCGACCACGGCGCGGGACTGTTCGGCGTCGTCGGCGCGGCTCCACAGCGCGGGGACGTCGTAGGCGCCGATGACCCGGGCGGTCAGCTCGGCGTCGCCGGTGCGTTCGGCCGCGTGGATCGCGGCGAGGCGGTCGCGGCGGGCGTGCAGCAGGGCGTCGCCGCCCGCGAGCGAGAGGGTGCGGGCGAGGTCGACGGTGGTGCGCGGGCCGAGCCGGCCGCCGGGCACGCTCCAGGCGGCGGGCGGCTGCCCGTACGGGGCGGCGCCGGTGAGGATGTCCGCCTCCAGGCGCTGGAGTTCCGCGCCCGGGTCCAGGCCGAGCCGCTCGCCGAGCAGGGTGCGGGCGCGGCGCAGGGCGGCCAGCGCGTCGGCCTGCCGCCCGGCCCGGTGCAGGGCCCGGGCGAGCAGGGCCCAGGCCGGTTCGCGCCAGGGGTGCTCGTCGACGTGGGCGCCCAGTTCGGCGGCGAGGGCGGCGAGTTGGGCGGTCGGGGTGGGGGCTGGGGCGGTGTCGGGGGCGGGGTCGGGGGTGCTGCTCGCCCGGGTGTCGTCCGTGGCGGTCGGGGCCGCGTCGAGGAGCAGGCGGGCGCGCAGTTCGATCGCGTCCAGCCGCAGTTCCTCCAGTCTGGTCCGCTCGCGCCGGGCCCACGGCCGGTCGGGCAGGTCGGCGTAGGCGGGGCCGCGCCAGTCGGCGAGCGCGGCGGTGAGTTCGGGCGCGGCGGCGGGGTCGTGCCGGGCGCGGGCGAGGACGTCCTGGAAGCGGTGGGCGTCGACGTCCGCCCGGGGCAGGCGCAGGGCGTAGCCGGGGCCCTCGGTGACCAGCAGGCGCGGCGGGGTGCGGGGCGGCCGGTCGGGTTCGAGGGCCCGGCGCAGGGCGGCGACGAAGGTCCGCAGGGCGCCGACGGCGCGGGGCGGCGGGTCGTCCCACAGCGCGTCGACCAGGGTGTCGGTGGGGACCATCCGCCCCTCGGCGGCCACCAGCCGGGCCAGCACTTCGCGGTGGCGGGGGCCGCCCAGTCCCACCGGGGTCCCGTCCGCGCGCCGGGCCCGGACGGAACCGAGCACGTCGATTCGCATGGCCCCATCCTGCCCCGGAGCGGCGCGCGGACGGCGGGGGCGGCGGGGGCTGCGGCGTGGCCGGGCGGTCGCCGATCCGGATGCTGATCGGTTGCTGATCGGCGTCGCCGAGGCTGGTGCGGTCGGTTCCCGATCCGGGGAACCCGGTCCGAGGAAGAGGTCCCTGTCATGACGTCCCTGACATCCGGTGGCACGTCCGGCACGCCCGGTCCCGCAGCAGGCCCCGCAGGTTTCGAGAGCTTCGAGGGCTTCGAGGACTTCGAGGACTTCGAGGACGTCCGGCTGCCAGGTGCGGACGGGGTGGAGCTGGCCGCGTGGGTGGGCGGCAGCGGCAGCCCGGTGGTGCTGCTGCACGGTTTCCCGCAGACCCGCCTGATGTGGCGGCACGTCGCCGGGCGGCTCGCCGCCGAGCACACGGTGATCTGCCCCGACCTGCGGGGCTACGGCGCCAGCGGGAAGCCCGCGGCCACCGGCCCCGAGGTGTACGCGAAGCGCACGATGGCCGCCGACGTGGTGGCGCTGGCGGCGGCGCTCGGCCACCGGCGGTTCGCGCTGGTGGGGCACGACCGGGGCGCGCTGGTCGCCTTCCGCGCCGGGCTGGACCACCCCGGGACGGTCACCCACCTGGGCATCCTCGACGTGGTGCCGACCCTCGACATGTGGGACGTCCTGCACGGCACCTCGGCGGCGGTCGGCTACCACCTGTACCTGATGGCCCAGCCGCCCGGCCTGCCGGAGACGATGATCGCCAACAGCGCGGACGCGTTCTTCGGCTCCTTCCTCGACACCTGGGCGAACGACCCGGCCGCCCTGCCCCCGCGGGTCCGCGCCGAGTACCTCCGCGCGAGCGCCGCCGCGGTCCCCTCGATCGTCGCGGACTACCGCGCCTCCGCGGGCATCGACGTGCTGCACGACCGGGCCGACCTGGACGCCGGGTCGCAGCTGGCCGTGCCCGTCACCGTCGTCCAGCAGGACTGGGGCGCGCAGTTGGGCTACGACGCCGCCGGAGTCTGGCGCGCCTGGGCCCCCGACCTGGACCACCGCCTGACCCGCGCGGGCCACTTCATGGCCGAGGAGTCCCCCGACGAGATCACGGCGGCCGTCCGGGAGCTGCTGGCCCGCTGACCGTCGGCGGTGGCCTTCGGGACCGGATGTTCCGACGGTGCGTCAGGGAGGTTTCGGGCGGGGGCGGGTGGGGAGCGGGGCCCGGCTCGGGCGGGGCGGGGAGAAGGTCGTGTCGGAGCTCTTGACGGTCCACCGACCAGGACCCTACGGTGCGGACACCGATGGCCCCGGGCGGGTGGCCATGGGCTCCCCCACCCCGTGCCAGGAAGGGCGACCGCGTTGCCCGTTCACCCGCTCCCCCAGCCGATCGGCGCCACCCGCCAGCCGGGTCGCGCCGTCCCGTTCCCGATCTCCGGGCCGGACGGGGCGCCGAGCGCGTCCCCCGGCCCGACGCTGGCCCAGGTCGCGGCCCGCGCGGGCGTGTCGAGCGCCACCGCGTCCCGGGTGCTGAACCGGTCCGCGCCGGTGTCCGCCGAGGTCGCCGCCCGCGTCGAGCGCGCGGCCCGCGAGTTGAGCTACGTCCGCCGGCGGGCACCCGCCGCGACGGCCCGGGACACCGGGGCGATCGCCGTGGTGGCGTTCGCGGACGTGCTGCGCTTCCACGCCGACCCGTTCCCGGTGCGGCTGCTGGCGGGCGCGCAGCGCGTCGTCCCGGACCGGGAGCTGGTGGTGCTGACGGCGGGCCCCGGGCCGGCCCGGCCGTCGCTGGTGCGCTACCTGTGCGGCGGGCACGTGGACGGCGTGCTGCTGGTCGGGCGGTGGGGCGACCCCGCGCTGCCCGGGCTGGTGCAGGCCGCGGGCGTGCCGGTGGTGTCGCTGGGCCGGCCGCCGCAGTCGCAGCGCCTGGCGCACGTGGACGCCGACAACCTGAGCGGTGCCCGCGCCGCCGTCCACCTGCTGCACCGGGCCGGGCGGCGGCGGATCGCCACCATCGCCGGGCCGCCGGACACCGCCGCGGGCGCCGACCGGCTGGCCGGCTACCGGCGGGCGCTGGCCGACCGGGGCGACCCGGCCCGCTGCGCGGTGGCCTACGGCGACTTCGGGTCGCGCTCCGGCGAGCACGCGATGCTCCGGCTGCTCGACCAGTACCCGGACGTGGACGCGGTGTTCGCCGCCTCGGACGCGATGGCGGTGGGCGCGCTGCGGGCGCTGCGCCGGCTCGGGCGGCGGGTGCCGGACGACGTCGCGGTGATCGGCTTCGACGACTCCCCGGCCGCCGCGACCTCCCGGCCCGGCCTGACCACCGTCCGCCAGCCGGTGGAGGACCTGGGCGCCCGCGCGGTGGAGCTGCTCCAGGACGCGGCGCCGGGCCGCTCCGTGGTGCTGCCGACCCACCTGGTGGTGCGCCAGTCCTGCTGACCGGGGTCCCGTCCGCCGCCCGGTGGAGGCCGTCCGGGCGGCGGGGACGCGTACGGGCCGGCGGCGGGCCGTCGAACGGCTGTCGAACGCGGCCCGCCGCAGGTGCGCGACGCTCCGTCAGGGCCGGTTCCCGGGGCGCCGGTCGGCCCTGGAGCCGATGTAACTTCCACCGCGGGCGCGGCACCGACCTGCGGTTTCACCCCCGTGCGGAACCCGGCCGCTGTCGGCCGGGCGGACCGGGCGGCTTTTCTGGTCCTCCGCACCCGTGACCGAGGAGAGCCCCCATGACCCCTGTCCCCCCGGAGCGCCGGGCCGCCTCGCGGCCCCCGGTGCGCGGACGCCGGCCGGTGCTGGCGGTGGTGGCCGCCGTCGCCGCCTTCGCCGCCTGCGTGGCGACCGCGGTGCTGCCCCGGCCGACCGCCAGTGCCGCCGAGCCGACGGGCGCGGCGGCCGTCGGGAGCCAGCCGTACAGCTGGAACAACGTGCAGATCGGCGGTGGCGGGTTCATCCCGGGCATCGTGTTCAACCAGGGGCAGCAGGGCCTGGTGTACGCCCGCACCGACATCGGCGGCGCGTACCGGCAGGACCCGGCGACCAAGCAGTGGATCCCGCTGCTGGACTCGCTGGGCTGGGACGACTGGGGCCTGACCGGGGTGGCCAGCCTGGCCACCGACGCCAGGGACCCGAAGCGGGTGTACGTCGCGGCGGGCACCTACACCAACAGCTGGGACCCGGCGAACGGCGCGATCCTGCGCTCCTCCGACCAGGGGAGGACCTGGCAGCGCACCACCCTCCCGTTCAAGATCGGCGGCAACATGCCGGGCCGCGGCATGGGCGAGCGCCTCACCATCGACCCGAACAACGACGCGGTGCTCTGGTTCGGCGCGCCGAGCGGCAAGGGGCTGTGGCGCAGCGCCGACTACGGCGTGACCTGGTCGCGGGTCAGCACCTTCCCGGTGACCGGCACGTACGCGCCGGACCCGACCGACACCTCCGGCTACCAGAACGACCCGCTGGGCATCCTGTGGGAGGTGTTCGACCAGGGCAGCGGCACCGTCAACGGCGTCACCAGGACGGTGTTCGTCGGCGTCGCGGACCAGCAGAACAGCGTCTACCGCTCGGACGACGGCGGGGCGACCTGGACCAGGATCGGCGGCCAGCCGACCGGCTTCGTCCCGCACAAGGCGGTGCTGGACGCGTCCGGCGGCAACCTGTTCGTCTCGTACTCGGACACCGGCGGCCCGTACGACGGCGCGCACGGCGACGTGTGGAAGTACGCGACGGGCACCGGCGCCTGGACGAACGTCAGCCCGGTGCCGTCCTCGAACAGCAGCGACAACTACTTCGGCTACTCGGGCCTGACCGTCGACCGCCGGCACCCGAACGTGCTGATGGTGACGGGCTACAGCTCGTGGTGGCCGGACACCCAGATCTGGCGCTCGACCGACTCGGGCGCGACCTGGAAGCCGTTCTGGTCGTACGACGGCTACCCGAACCGGGTCGACCGGTACACCATGGACGTCTCCGCGGTGCCGTGGCTGACCTTCCACGCGAACGCCTCCGCGCCGGAGGAGGCGCCGAAGCTCGGCTGGATGACCGAGGCCCTGGAGATCGACCCGTTCGACTCCGACCGGATGCTGTACGGCACCGGCGCGACGCTGTACGGCTCCTCCAACCTGACCGACTTCGACAAGGGCGCCAAGCTCACCATCACCCCGGTGGTCAAGGGCATCGAGGAGACCGCCGCCAACGAGCTGATCTCGCCGCCGACCGGCGCGCCGCTGCTCAGCTCGCTGAGCGACCTCGGCGGCTTCCGGCACGACGACCCGACGAAGGTCCCGTCGCAGACCTTCGCCCAGCCGGACCTGACCTCCGGCACCTCGATGGACTTCGCCGAGGCCGCGCCGGCCACCATGGTGCGGGTCGGCGAGACCGCGTCCGGTTCGACCGAGAAGCACATCGGCTACTCGACGGACGGCGGCTCCCACTGGTTCGCCGCCTCCGCCGAGCCGGCCGGCGTGACCGGCGGCGGGCAGGTCGCCCTCGCGGCGGACGGCTCGGCCACCGTGTGGAGCCCGAAGGGCACCGGCGTGTACCGCTCCGCCGGGACGGGCAACTCCTGGACGGCCGCCACCGGCATCCCGGCGGGCGCGAGCGTGCAGGCCGACCGGGTCGACCCGAAGACCTTCTACGGCTGGTCCGGCGGCACCTTCTACGTCTCCACCGACGCGGGCGCCACCTTCACCGCCAAGGCGAGCGGCCTGCCCGCCGAGTCGGTGCGCTTCAAGGCCGTCCCGGGCACCAGGGGCGACGTCTGGCTGGCCGGCGGCACCGCCACCACCAGCTACGGCCTGTGGCACTCCACCGACGGCGGCGCGACCTTCGCCAAGCAGGCGGGCGTCGACCAGGCCGACAACATCGGCTTCGGCAAGGCCGCCCCCGGCCGGACCCACCCGGCGATGTACACCTCCGCGAAGATCGGCGGCGTGCGCGGCCTGTTCCGCTCGGACGACGCGGGCGCGAGCTGGGTCCGGATCAACGACGACGCCCACCAGTGGGGTTGGACCGGCGGCGCGATCACCGGCGACCCGCGGATCTACGGCCGGGTCTACGTCGGCACCAACGGCCGGGGCGTCCTGTACGGCGACACGGCGGGCGGCGTTTCGCCCTCCCCGTCCGCCTCCACCTCCGCCTCCCCGTCCCCCTCCACCTCCTCGTCCCCGTCGCCGTCCCCCTCCACCTCCCCGTCCCCGTCGCCGTCCTCCTCGCCGAGCAGCGGCACCTCCTCCTGCGAGGTCACCTACGCGGTGAGCAGCCAGTGGGGCGGCGGCTTCGGCGCCAACGTGACGGTCGCGAACAGGGGCACCGCGCCGGTCAACGGCTGGACGGTGGCGTGGACCTTCCCGAGCGGCCAGAGCGTCACCTCGCTGTGGAACGGCGGTGTCGCGCAGAGCGGCGCGAAGGTGACCGTCACCGACGCGGGCTACAACAGGGCGATCGCCCCGGGGAGTTCGGTCTCCTTCGGCTTCAACGGCAGCTGGAGCACCGCGAACACCGCCCCCACCGCGTTCACCCTGAACGGCGCCGCGTGCGCCGTGAAGACCGGCTGACGCACCGGCAGACCGACCACCCCGCGCCCGGAGCCCGGGGCGTCCTCCTCACGGAGGAGGCGCCCCGGGCTCCGTCGTGCCCGGGCCCACCCCGCGCACCGGCAGTCCCACTGACGGATTCCGGACGCACCGTTCACAGGAAGCGCGCGATCCGGTCACGTCACGCTCGCCCCGTTTAATAATCGATCGGGCATGCGAGTATTCAGGAATGGCGGGCACCGCTTCGGGCCCGCCGGCGGGTGGGGCGGCCGTGTCCGGGCGGTGTCCCACCCCTGCCCCGGCCGTCTCTCCCGTCCGCTTCCCGAAGGAGATTCCACCCGAAAACAGGCCCTGCTGACTCCTTCGCGAAACGGCCGGCACTGACCGGTTTCCCTGCCCTCCGGGCCACTCGGAAGCCCCTTTCCGTGCCCGGTCCCCCACATGGCCATCGGCGTGGCCGTGTCTACCGAGAAGCAGGTGCGTGAAAGTGTCTTTACGCGACATCGAGGTCAAGTTGCTGCGCGCGCTCGTGGCGATTGTCGACGAAGGCGGATTCGCCTGTGCCGCCCGTTCCCTGCACGTCACCCAGCCGACCATAAGCCAGCAGATCCAGCGGCTGGAATCCATTGTCCAGGCACCGCTGTTCGAACGCACCAGACGCCCGCTGCTGCTGACCCCCGTCGGCCGCGAGGTGCTGGCGCACGCCCGCCGGGTGATCCTGCTCAACAACGAGGTGCTCGGCCGGATATCGACGCTGGGCTCGCTGGACTCGCTCAGCCTGGGCTGCTCGGTCCACTTCGCCGACGGTCTGCGCACGATGCTCAGCGAACTGGCGGCGGAGAGACCGCAGTTGAAGTGCTCGATCGCCACCGGCCTGAGCGCCGCGCTGGCCGACCGGGTCGCCCAGGGGGAGCTGGAGGCGGCGATCCTGCTGGGCATCGAGACGCCGCGCTGCGAGATGCTGGGACGGCTGCGGGTGGCCTGGTACGGGCCGGACTCGCCGCTGCCCGAGGAACCCGTCCCGGTGGCCCTGGTCAGTGAGCGCTCGGCCCTGAGCCGGCGGATCATCGAGACCCTGGCCGAGCACAACGTCCCCTGGCGGTCGGCCCCCTGGTGCTCGGACCCGCTGGCGGTGCGGGCCTCGGTCCGGGCCGGGCTCGCCTACACCGTGCTGACCGCGAACGTGCACCACACCGACCCCTCGCTGCGTCCGGTGCCGTCCGGCACCCTCTGTCCGGACCCGGAGCCCCTCCCGGTCTACCTCGCCTTCTCCCCCTCCGCCCGCGAACCGGTGATCGGGGCCGCCCGCTCGGCGGCCCGGGCCGCGCTCCGGGACGTCCCGCTCGGCCCGCCCTGACCGTGACCGTGGCCGGACGGGACCCGGCGGGGCGGAGCGGGAACCCGCCCCGGCCGACCGTCCCGCCCCCGCCCCCACCCGGGCGGACGGGCGGACGGGCACCCGGACGGACGGGCGGAGGGGCGGGACCGGACGGTCCGTCAGTAGTTGTTGCGGGCGGCCCCCTTGGCGGCCAGCTTCGGCCCGTACGGCGCCGAGTCCAGCCAGGCGCCCGCCTTCTGCCCGGCCAGCGCCACCGCGACGGCCATCCGCCGCCGCAGCCGGACCGCGGGCCGCTGCGCCACCATGTGCTCCAGCGCGGTGCTGGCGCAGCCCCGGTTGTACAGCGCCGCCTCCTTGCGCTCGGCGGCGAACCGGGCGATCTGCGCGGTGGCCGCGGCCCGCCCGTCGGCCGACAGCGCGTCGTGCACCGCCTCCACCGCCCGGACCGCGTCCGGGATGCTGGAGTTCATGCCGCGCGCGCCGAACGGGGCGAACAGGTGGGACGCCTCGCCGGTCAGCAGCACCCGGTGGTGGGTGTCGGTGAACTCGGTGGCCACCTGCTGGGCGAACTTGTAGGTCGACACCCAGCTGACCCGCTCCCCGTACGCGGCGGGCATCACCCGGGAGATCCAGCGGCTCAGCCCCTCGGGGGAGACGAAGCGCTCCGGGTCGTCGTCGACCGCCAGGTTGAGGTCGACCCGCCAGCCGCCCGCGAACGGGACGATCAGCACGTTCCGGCCGCCGGCCTTGGGGTGCTTGTAGTGGAAGACCCGCTCGATCGGCACCGGGTGGGCCGGGTCGTCCTTGAGGTCGACCACCACGAAGGTGTTGCGCGAGCGCGGGCCCTCCAGCGGGACGCCGATCGCGTCGCGCAGCGGCGAGCGGGCGCCGTCGGCCGCGATGACGTAGTCGGCCTCCCAGGCCCGCCCGGTGGAGTCGACCAGCCGGACGCCGTCGGGGGTGGTCTCGGCGGACTTCACCTCGACGCCGTGGTGGAACTCGACGCCGTGCTCGCGGCAGGCCGCGGCCATCAGGTCCTCGGTGTCCACCTGGGGCAGGCTGGTGAACGGGGGCAGGCCGTCCTTGGCGAAGCGGGGGTAGGTGCGGGTGTAGATCTCGTGCCCGGCCCAGAAGGAGCGCTTGGTGGCCCACATCACGCCGCGGCCGGCCACCCGCTGCCCGAGTCCGGGGCTGAGCCGCTCCAGTTCGCGCAGCGAGGCGCCGTGGACGTACGCGGCGCGGCTGCCGGGCCGGACGGTCTCGGCGGTGCGCCGTTCCAGGACGACGGCGGGCATCCCGGCGGCGCGCAGCGCGAGCGCCGCGGCGAGCCCGGCCGGGCCCGCGCCGACCACCAGGACGGGGTGGCGGGTGGTGCGGCGGTCGGCGGCGCGGTCCACGGGGTGCTCCTGACTGCTCGTCGGCCCGTCTCCGGTCGGCCGGTCGCCGATCGGCTCGCTGCTCGTCGGCCGGCTGCTCGTCGGCTCGCTGCTCATCGGCCGTCCCCCGTCAGGTGGAGCGTGTCGGCGGTGAAGAGGACGATGCGGCCGGCGAGGCCGCCGGTCAGGGCGGCGTGCCAGAGCGCGGTGCGGATGCCGGTGCCCTCGCGGCGCAGCACCACCTCGTCGGTGGGCGAGGTCAGTTCGAGGTAGTCGCCGGTGGACCGGGCGTCCATGCCCGCCTGGCGGGCGGCGGCCACCACCGTTTCGAACTCCGGCACGTCGAGTACGTACAGGGCGAGCGTCATGGCGCGGGCACCTCCAGGTTCTTCCGGATGAGTTCCGCCTTGCGCTGCCACATCGCCTGCACCGAGGGCCGGGACGCGCCCGTGACGTCGATCAGCGCTTGGAGCGTCAGTTCGGCGTCGCGGGCGTCGATCCCCGACATCTCGCGCAGCGGTCGGGTGATCTCCAGCTGGAGACCGTTGGGGTCGTCGAAGTAGATCGACTCGATCAGCTCGTGGGCGAGCGGCGTGGTGACCCGCACTCCGTGGGCCTTCAACCGGTCGCGCCAGGCCAGCAGTTCCTCCTCGGTCTCGACGTGGAAGGCGACGTGCCGCGAGCGGTGCATGAGGTCGCTGGGGGGCGCCTCCTCGGGCAGGCCGAAGTAGTAGAAGAACGCGATCCGGTTGCCCCGGCCCATGTCGAAGAAGAAGTGCACGAAGTCCGGGTAGTCGTCGGTGACCCACCCGGTGGCCGTGATGGCGTGCACCAGCGGCATGCCGAGGGCCCGGGTGTAGAACTCGTACGTCTCGCGCGGTCGCCAGGTGACGAAGGCCAGGTGGTCGACCCCGTCGACGCTCAGCCCCTGGGACGGGGCCGGCGGCCGGATGGGCGGTGGTGCGGTAGCCAATGTTCCTCCTGGAGACGGGTAGGGCGGAACCGGGCGCGCGCTCGGGGGTGGGTCAGGACTTGGCGGGTGCCTTCCCGCGCAGTCCGGTACTGGTGACGACGGCCCCGAGCAGCAGGACCAGTCCGCCCACGATCAGCGCCCAACGGGTGCCGTCGGCGCTGGACGAGGACAGGTTGAGGATCACGCCGAGGACGGCGACGCCGAGCGAGGCGCCGACCTGGCGGGCCGAGTTGAGGACGCCGGCGCCCATGCCGGCGAACTCGGCGGGGACGGTGCTCGCCATGCCGGCGACCAGCGCGGGCAGGGCGAAGGAGACGCCGAAGCCGAAGGCCAGCAGGCCCACCACGGTCGCCACCAGGGCGAGCGCCGAGTCGTCGGTGAACGGCGCCTGGAGCAGCGCGCCGACGCCCATCAGGCTGAAACCGATGGTGGCGGGCTTGCGCGGCCCGATCCGGCCGACCAGGCGGCCGGTGTAGATCGGGTTGAAGGCGGTCGGCAGGGTCAGCGGCAGGAAGACCAGGCCGGCGACGACCGGGGAGTAGCCGCGGCCGTCCTGGAAGAACAGCGACAGCACGAACAGCAGGCCGGAGAGGCCGAAGTTGGCCAGCAGGCCCGCCGCGACCGCGGGCGAGAAGCCCGGGCTGCGGAACATCCGCAGCGGGACCATGGCCGCGTCCCCGGCCCGCAGCTCGGCGGCGAGGAAGACGATCGCGCCGAGCACGGTGAGCCCGAAGGCGACCAGCACCCCGGGGGCGCCCCAGCCCTTGTCCGGGCCCTCGATCAGCGCGTACACCAGGGCCGCCAGGGCGACCACGGAGCTGATCTGGCCGGGCAGGTCGAGGCCGCTGCGCTGCTTGCGGGCGGTCTCCGGGGCCAGCCGGAGCGTGATGACCAGGCTGATCACCGCCAGCGGGACGTTGATCAGGAAGATCGCGCGCCAGCCGACGGTGTCGGTCAGCACGCCGCCGACCACCGGTCCGGCGGCCAGCGCCGCGCCGGTGATCGCGGCCCAGGAGCCCACCGCCCGGGCCCGCAGCGCGGGGTCGGTGTAGGCGTTGGTGATCACCGCGAGCGAGGAGGGCAGCAGCAGCGCGCCCGCCGCGCCCAGCGCCAGCCGCAGCGCGACCAGCACCGGCAGGGTGGTGGCCAGCGCCGAGACGCCGGACAGCACGCCGAACGCGACCAGGCCCCAGACGAAGACCCGGCGCCCGCCGAAGCGGTCGGAGAGCCAGCCCGCGGTGAGCAGCAGGGCGGCGAAGGTGATGGTGTAGCCGTTGGTGACCCACTGCAGGCCGCTCAGGCCCACGTGGAGGTAGTCGGCCATCGCCGGCAGGGCCACCGAGACGATGGTCATGTCCAGCAGCACCATGAAGTAGCCGAGCGAGAGCCCGATCAGCAGGGTGCGGGGTGGTCCTTCGGGGCCGGTGGGAGTGACGGCGGCCTGGACGCCGGCCTGGGTAGCCATGTGTGCTCCTCGTTCAAGAATGGCATGCCTCGCCCCCGGATCATCGGTTGGTCGGAGGCGGGAAGTGCCATTCTTCCGGACCCGGAAGGGGAGTTGACGGTACTGACGACGGGAATGGCCTATGGATACAATCGGCCCAGCCGATAGATCGTCAGAGGGGTACCACCATCATGGAGTTACGACACCTTCGCACGTTCGAGGTGGTTGCCCGGACGCTCAGCGTGACACAGGCGGCGCGCGAGTTGCACTACGCCCAGTCCAGCGTGAGCGATCAGATCCAGTCATTGGAACGCGAGTTGGGCGTCGAACTGATCAACCGCTCGCAGCGCAGGATCCGGCTGACCCCGCAGGGCGAGGTGCTCTCCTCCTACACCGACCGGATCCTCAAGCTGATCGAGGAGGCCCGGTTCGCGGTCTCCCGGCCCACCACGGAGCTGGCCCTCGGCGCCCTGGAGACCCTGGGCCTGTACCTGCTGCCCGAGGTGCTCTCGTACTACCGCGAGCTGTACCCGCAGACCAGGGTCCGGGTCTCCCAGTTCAACCGCGGCGAGCTCTACCAGTCGGTGCGCCGCGGCGACCTCGACCTCTGCCTGACCTTCGGCACGCCGCCGGAGGACAGCGGCCTGCGCGCGGAGACGCTGGCCGAGGAGCCACTGGTGATCATCGTGCCGCCCGGGCACCCGCTGGCCGCCCGCGGCCGGGCCGACCTGGCGGAGCTGGCCGCCGAGCCGTTCCTGGCCACCCAGCAGGGCTGCGGGTTCCGGGAGATGTACGACGGCGCGTTCGGGGGCGCCGGCGGCAAGGAGCCGGTCGCCGAGGTGGACAGCATCGGCACGCTCGGCGCCTGCGTCTCGGCCGGGATGGGCTGCGCGCTGCTGCCGCTGGTCTCGGTCCGCAACCAGGCCGATCGGGGCGAGGTGGCGGTGGTGGAGATCGGCGGCAGCGAACTGCGGACGGCGATCACCATGACCTGGCTGGACCGCAACTCGGCCAACCCGAGCCTGATCGGCTTCCAGACCGCGATCCGCAAGCAGCTGGCGGGCTGAGCGCGGGCCGTTCGCGGAGCCAGCCCCGGAGCCGTTCGCGGAGCCAGCCCCGGAGCCGTTCGCCGGACGGCCGACCGGGCGGCCGACCGGGCGGCTGACGGGGAGGCGGGTCCGGGGGCTCATCGGGCCGTGTCCAGGTCCGCCCGCCGCTGCCCGTCCCGGGGGCGGGGCACGAACGGGGCCGCCGGGGCCGACGGCTGCACGGGAAGCGGCGGGACCGTCGGCTGCGCGGGGTCCGCCGCGGGCGGCGGGTCCAGCGGGATCTCCTTCAGCCGGGCCCGGGCGATCTTGCCGGTGACGGTGGTCGGCAGCCGGTCGACCACGACCAGCTGCTCGGGCAGCTTGTAGGTGGCCAGGCCCTTGCCGGACAGGTGCCCGGTCACCTCGTCGAGGGTCAGCCGGGCGCCCTCGCGCAGGGCGACCAGCAGGCAGGAGCGCTGGCCCAGCCGCGGGTCGGGCCGCGCCACCACCGCGTGCTGGGCCAACTGCGGCAGGTCGTTGAGGAGTTCCTCCACCTCCAGGGCGCTGAACTTGAGCCCGCCCCGGTTGATCAGCTCGTCGCCGCGCCCCCGGTAGCCGACCGAGCCGTCGGGGTGGAGGGCGGCCAGGTCGCCGGAGCGCAGCCAGCCGTCCGCCGTGAACGCGGCCCGGGTCAGCTCCGGCGCGTGCAGGTAGCCGCGGAACAGGTACGGGCTGCGGTACTGGAGCTCCCCGGTCTCGCCGGGGGCGGCCGGGACGCCCGCGGCGTCCACCACCCGGACCTCGCCGCCGGACACCGGGCGGCCGATGGTGGCCGCCGCCTCGGGCGGGTCGCCGGGGCGGGTGAAGGTGCCCGCGCCCACCTCGGTCATCCCCCACTGGACGATCAGCCGGGCGCCCAGCCGTCGGCGCACGCCCTCGGCGAGTTCCCGGGGCACCGGCGCGCCGCCGGTGCGGACCTCCCGCAGCCCGGCGACCGGACGCTCCGGCCCGGCCGCCGCCTCCTGCTCCAACAGGGCCATCAGGTCCCGCAGTTGGGCCGGTACGGCGAACGCGGCGGTGGCGCCGGCGGTGCGCAGCGCGGCCAGGAAGCGGCGCGGCTCCCAGCTCTCGAAGAGCCCGACCGCGCCCGCGCCGACCAGTGCCAGGTGCACCGAGAGCATGCCGAAGGCGTGGCTGAGCGGGCTGGCCGAGACCACGGTGTCCCCGGCGCCGAGGCCGCCGTCGGCCGCCACGGCCGCGGCGTTGCCGAGCAGTCCGGCGTGGCTGTGGACGCAGAGCTTGGGGCGCCGGGAGGTGGTCCCGGAGGAGGCGAGCAGCATCAGCGGCGCGTCCGGGTCGCGCGGGGGCTCGGGCAGGTCGCCGGTCGACTCCGGCGCCCCGTCCAGCAGTTCGGCCGAGCTGCGCAGCCCGTCCGGGCCGTCCGCCGACCGGGGCACGGCGCCGCCGGAGACCCAGACCTCCCGCAGCGCGGGGAGGTGCTCGCGCAGGGCGCGGATCTCCGCGGTCCGGTCCCGGCCGCGGTAGGAGTCCCGGGCCACCAGCGCGCTCGCCCGGGACTGTTCGAGCAGCGAGCGGACCTCGTGCGCGCCGTACCCGGAGTGCAGCGGCAGCAGCAGGACGCCGAGCCGGGCGGTGGCCGCGTGCAGGACCACCAGCTCCCAGCCGTTGGGCAGTTGGGCCGCCAGTACCTCGCCGGCCCGCAGTCCCCGCCGGTGCAGGGCGGCGGCGGTCCGTTCGGCCTGGCGCAGGCAGTCCTGCCAGCTGTACCAGCGGTCGCCGTCCAGGACGGCCGGCCCCGGGCGGCGGTCGGCGGCCCGCTCCAGGGCTTCGCCGAAGGTGCGGGAGACCGGGGAGACCGTTGTCGATTCCTCGGGGGGAGCTTTCACGGAGGTCCTCCATCGGCGTCGGCGCAAACATCCGGTGCTTTCCGACCGGGATTCTGCTCATGCCGCCGACCGCCCGTCCAGGGCGCCCCGATAAGGGATTCCAATTCACCCGGACCGGTCGGTCCGAATAAGGAGCCCTTATATCCGGACCGCCCGGGCGGTGGCGCCCACCGCGGTCCGGCGGATTCGCCCCGGAAGCTTCGGCCGTTCCGATGTGATCCATCGGCGGCACCGGTCGAAGGGCCCCGGCGGTGCCCAAAAGGGGCACGGACCAGGCGGCACGCGTTAAGAACAATCAATCGGGGGGCGCGGGCCGGCGGCTTCCGGACGGGCTCGGGGTGGGGGCGCAACACGCCGGAAAACCGTTCGGCCGGGCCGATGGACACCATCGAGAAAACCGAATCCGCCCGTTTGCCCAGGCCACGGGGCCGGACCGGTGGGAATCCGGCCACTTCGGCCGGCCGGTCCGGCCCGATCGGCCCTGGAAAGGCTTGCCGAACGGTCCGCGGCCACTACAGAATTCCGGTCGTCCCCGTTGCAGGAGGTATCGATGTCGATTGCACGACGTTTCGAGAAAGCGAATGCAGAGCCGGGGTCGGTCCACGGAATTCCGGAGACCGGTGGCTTTTCCGGGGCCGGGACGCGCCCCGGGTCCGAGGTCTTCTCGGCGGCCGGGCTGCGCCAGTTGGACGACGTCGTCCGCAGCGCCCGGCTCGCCTCCGCGGCGGTCGCCTCGTCCCTGCTGGCCCCCGTCCCGGCCGGCGGCGACGCCGCCGCGCTGACCGAGCAGCACTGCGTGTTCGACCACTGCGGCCTGCTGCTGTTCCCCCGCACCCTGGACGAGGGCCTGCACGGGCTCCAGCAGCTCGGCCTCGCGCCGTCGCCCGTGGTGCCCAGCACGGTGGTGCGCCGCCGGCTGGCCGAGCGCCACGGGCTCGACCCCGCCGACTGCGACGTCCGGATCACCCGGCTGCGGCTCGGCCTGCCCAACGGGCGCCGCCACGCCGCCGTGGAGGTGTTCCTCTTCCCGCGCGACAGCCGGGCGTACGCCCCGCAGGTCGAGGAGGCCGAGGTGGTCAACGGCTTCGAGCAGCACACCGCGTTCGTGGTGGCCCGCCCCAGCACCGGGCTGCTGACCCGGCTGGTCGCCTCCTGGCGGGTCGAGGCCGGGCTGCTCACCGAGGGGGGCGGGCACAACCCCCACGAGGGCGGCCCCGACGGCTCGACCGTCATGTACTTCGTCCGCGAGCACGACCACCCGGGGCTGCGCCGCCGGTTCGAGCTGCACTGTCCCGGCGACCTGACCGCGTTCATCGCCGGACTGCCCGAACAGACCGCGGCGGTCCGGCACGCCTACGCCGCCTGGCACCCCGTCGACCCGGTGCTCGCCGCCCCGCCGGCCCGCTCCGTCTGAGACCCGCCCGCACCGCACCACCCTGCACCGCCTTGCACCGCCCTGCACCGCGCCGTCCCGTCCGGGCCGGACCGCTCGGCCGGCTCGACCGCTCCGCCCGCTCCGCCCGCTCCGCCCGCTCCGCCCACCGCCCCACCTCACTCGGGAGAATCCTGTGCTGCGCAACGACACACTCACCCCCCGAGGCGTGGCCCTCACGCCCGAGCTGCACGACTACCTCCTGGCCCAGGGCCGGATGACGCCGGACCCGCTGCTGGCCGAGCTGATCGAGCGGACCCACGCGGCGATCCCCGACCAGGCGCACATGTCCGTCGCCCCCGAGGAGGGCGCGCTGCTGACCTTCCTGGTCCGGCTGCTGGGCGCCCGCCGGATCGTCGAGGTCGGCACCTTCACCGGCTACTCCTCGCTCTGCCTGGCCCGCGGCCTGCCCGCCGACGGCTCGCTGATCACCTTCGACGTCTCGGCCGAGTGGACCGAGCTGGCCCGCGAGTTCTGGGTCCGCGACGGCGTGGCCGACCGGATCGAGCTGCGGCTGGGCGACGCGCTGCAGACGCTGCGCGCGCTGCCCGCCGAGCCGCACCTCGACCTGGCCTTCATCGACGCGGACAAGCCCGGCTACGTCGGCTACTGGGAGGAACTGGTGCCCCGGCTGCGCCCCGGCGGCCTGCTGCTGGTCGACAACACGCTGTTCAGCGGCCAGGTGATCGACGAGGACCCGGGCCCCAAGCCGGCCGCCGTCCGGGCGTTCAACGAGCACGCCCGGCGCGACGAGCGGGTCGAGCTGGTCATGCTGCCGATCGCCGACGGGCTGACCGCGGCCCGGCGGCTGGCCCCCGGCGAGCGCGCCTCCCGCGGCCCGTGGAACGAGGGCCCGCGGTGACCGGCACCGCCCGCCCCGGCCACCCGCCGCAGCACCTGCTGCCCGCCGAGCGGCCGTTCACCGACCTCGACGAGGAGTGGACCCGGCAGGCCGCCACCGCCGAGCAGCAGCCCGACTGGAGCGACCCCGTCCGGGCCGCCGCCGCCCGCGCCGAACTGGCCCGGCTGCCCGGCCTGGTCACCTGGGCCGAGGTCCGCCACCTGCGGACCCTGCTCGCGGAGGCCGCGGCCGGCCAGTACCAGGTCGTCCAGGCCGGGGACTGCGCGGAGGACCCGCAGGAGTGCGAGCCGTCCACCGTGGTCCGCAAGGCCGCGCTGCTGGACGCGCTGGCGGGCGTGATGACCACCGGCACCGGCCGGCCGGTGCTGCGGATCGGCCGGATCGCCGGGCAGTTCGCCAAGCCGCGCAGCGCCCCGACCGAGACCGTCGACGGCCTCGAACTGCCGGTCTACCGCGGCCACCTGGTGAACGCGCCGGAGCCCACCGCGGCCGCCCGGCGGGCCGACCCGGGGCGGATGGTCGACTGCTACCACGCGGCCCGCTCCGCCGTGGCCTGCCTGCGCCAGCGCGGCGGCGCCTGGGGGCTGCCCGCCGGGGCCCCGGTGTGGACCAGCCACGAGGCACTGGTCCTGGACTACGAGCTGCCGCTGCTGCGCCGGACCGCCACCGACGACATCCTGCTGACCTCCACCCACCTGCCGTGGATCGGCGAGCGGACCAGGAACCCGGACGGCCCGCACGCGATGATGCTGGCCCAGGTCGCCAACCCGGTCGCCTGCAAGATCGGGCCGACCACCCGCCCGCAGGACCTGCTCGCGCTCTGCGACCGCCTGGACCCCGGCCGCGAGCCGGGCCGGCTGACGCTGATCGTCCGGATGGGCGCGGCCGCGGTGGCCGCCGCGCTGCCGCCGCTGGTGGCCGCCGTCCAGCGGGCCGGCCACCGGGTGGTGTGGCTGTGCGACCCGATGCACGGCAACACCGTCAAGGCGCCCAACGGGGTCAAGGTCCGCTCGGTGCGGACGCTGGTCGCCGAGGTGCACGCCTTCCAGGAGGCGGTCGCCGCGGCGGGCGGCATCCCGGCGGGCCTGCACCTGGAGACCACCCCGCACGAGGTCGCCGAGTGCGTCTGGGCCGACCCGGCGGAGCTCGGCACCGGGCCCGGCACCGCGCCGCCCGGCACCGCCTCGCACTGCGACCCCCGCCTCAACCCGGCCCAGGCCGTCGAGGTGGCCCGCGCCTGGGCGGGCCCGCCCGGGCCGCTCACCGCCCACCGGTGACCGCCGGTGACCGCCGGTGCCCCCGGTGACCTCCGACGTCCGCCACCGCCCACCGATGTCCACCACCGCCCACCACTGTCCACCAGTGAATGAACCGAACCCGAGGGAAAGGGAACGATCCTGATGAGCGAGACCATCCTGCGCACCGACGACGGCGCCATCTTCATGATCAACGTCTTCGACGTCGAGCCGGAGAACCAGAAGGAACTCGCCGAGGTGATGAGCGAGGGCGCCGAGAAGTACATCCGCAACCGGCCGGGCTGCCTGTCGGTGAACATCCTCACCAGCCGGGACGGCAAGCGGCTGCTCTACGTCGCGCAGTGGAGCCACAAGGACGGCATCAAGGCCGCCATGGGCGACCCCGACATCCAGCGGGTCCGGGACCGCGCGGCCGAGCTGGCCAAGCCGGACCCGCACGCCTACACCGTCTACTCCCTGCACCACCCGGACCCGGCCCCGGCCGACGCCGAGCAGGGCTGACCCCGGACCGGACCCGGACCGACCCCGGCCGCCCGGCCCGCTGACCCCCCCGTCAGCGGGCCGGGCTCCAGCCGAGCAGCGGGCCGAGCCGGGTGGCGAGGTCGGTGAGGATCTGGGTGTAGTCCTCCGGCGCGAAGGTGAACGGGAGCGCGAACGCGACCTCGTCGCTCTCCCGGAACGCGGCGTGCGCGTACAGCCGTTCGGCGAGCTGCTCGCTGGTGCCGACCAGGTCGGGGGCGAACAGCAGCCGGCCGGGGCCCTGCGGGGCGCGGGTGCGGGCGAGCCGGGACGCGGCGTACGCCTCGTACTTGGCGCGCTGCTCGGGGGTGGCGCCGTCGGTGGGGACGACCACCAGTCCGTGCGAGACCCGGGCCGCCTCGCCCGCGGGGTGGGCGGCGCGGAACGCCCGGATCAGGGCGAGCTGGTTGGCCTCGAAGTCCTCGCTCTCCTCGGCCCGCACCACGCTGCTGGTGAGCAGGTTCAGCCCGTGCTCGCCGGCCCAGCGCACCGAGCGCAGGCTGCCGCCGCCGTACCAGACCCGCCCGGCCAGGCCGGGCACGTGCGGCTGGACGCGCTCGGAGTACGCCTCGATGCCCTCGGTGCCGCGGAAGCTGCTGGCCCGCTCCCCGCGCAGCAGGCCGAGCAGCCGCTCGACCCGCCCGTAGCCGAAGTCCTCGCGGTCGGCGGTGTCCGGGTACAGCGCGTCCTTGACCTCCTCGTAGTGGATCGGCACGCCGACGCTGACGCCGGGGTTGAGCCGTCCGCCGGACAGCACGTCGACCGTCGCCAGGTCCTCCGCGTAGCGCAGCGGGTTCTCCCAGCCGAGCGGGGTGACGGCGGTGCCGAGGGCGATCCGGCGGGTGCGCTGGCTGGCGGCGGCGAGCACCGTCAGCGGCGAGGAGATGCCGTACTGGAGGTGCCGGTGGCGCAACCAGGCGCTGTCGAAGCCGAGTTGCTCGCCGAGTTCGATCAGCCGCAGGGTGGCCTCGTGGCCGCCCGCCGGGTCGTGCTCGTCGAACAGGCCGATGGTCAGGAATCCCAGCGAGCGCAGCGGCCGGTCGGGGGTGGGCACCGGGTTCCTCCTCGGTCCGTTCGGTCTCCGTCCCGCCACGCTCACACACCGGGGCCGGGATGATCAACCGTCGGCCGGGATTGTGACCTGGCGTCACGCTCCCGCAACACCGCCGGTTCCCCGGTTCCGTCCCGGCCCGCCGTCCGGCCCGGCTACGGTGGCTGCTGCCACCGGACGCGCCGGACGTCGGGTGCTCCGGGAGGGAGGGACGACGATGTTCGCCAGGGTGTTCCCCGTCCCCGTGTTCGCCGGTCCGCTCCCCCGCGGGCGGCGCGCCCTGCTGGTGGCGGCCGTGGCGCTGGCCGCGGCGGGCTGCGGCTCCTCGGGCGGCAGCCCGGACGCCGCGGCCCCGGCCCCGGCCCCGACCTCCGCCGTCTCCCCGACCTCCGCCGCCTCCGCCTCCCCGACCGCCTCCGTTCCCGGCTCGGTCAGCGTCACCGTCACCGTCAGCGGCGACCCGTCCGCGGCCGGGCCGGCGGGCCGCCCGGCCGACCCCTGCACGGTGTGGACGGACGAGCAGGTCAGCGCGGCGATGGGCGGCGGCTCCCGGCTGCTCGCGGAGGGCCCGTCCACGGAGCGCCCGTGGTCGTGCACCTGGGGCTCGCGCCGCTCGTACCTGTCGCTGCGGCTGGTCGACGACGCGGTCTTCGCCCGGACCACCGCGGACCCGGCCTTCACCTCGGTGGCCGTCCCCGGCGTCGGTGACGGCGCGGTGCTGCTGACCCGCGCCGAGGACGGCGGCGACCCGGAGCTCCTCTTCACCGTCGGCGCCTCGCACTACGCGATCGAGGCGGTCGCCGACCGCGCCGGGACCGGCGCCGCCGACGCGCCCGCCGAGGCCGCCGCCGAGCAGTCCCTCGGCAAGCTGGCCGCCGGGAGACTGCGCGGCTGACGCCCCGCCGCCGGGCCGGTCAGCCCCGGTAGGTCTCCAGCAGCCGGAGCCAGACCTCGCTGATGGTCGGGTAGGCGGGCACGGCGTGCCAGAGCCGGGCGAGCGGGACCTCCCCGGCGACGGCGACGGTCGCGGAGTGCAGGAGTTCGGCGACGCCGGGCCCGACGAAGGTGACGCCGACCAGGACCTCGCGGTCGAGGTCGACGACGGCCCGGGCCCGGCCCCGGTAGCCGTCGGCGTACAGGGCGGCGCCGGAGACGCTGCCGAGGTCGTAGTCGACGGCGCGCACCCGCAGCCCGGCGTCCCGGGCCTCCTGGAGGGTGCGGCCGACGGCGGCGACCTCGGGGTCGGCGAAGACCACCTGCGGGACGGCGGCGTGGTCGGCGGTGGCCACCGAGCGGCCCCAGGGGGCGAGGTCGAGGGGGCGGCCGGCGGCCCGGTCGGCGATCACGCCGCCGAAGACCCGGCCCTGGTACTTGCCCTGGTGGGTGAGGAGCGCGCGGTGGTTGACGTCGCCCGCGGCGTACAGCCAGCCGGCCGGGACGCCGGTGGCGCGGCCGGTGTCGTCGGTCTCGATCCAGCCGCCGGGTTCGAGCCCGACGGTGTCGAGGCCGAGGTCGGCGGTGGCGGGGCGGCGGCCGGTGGCGAACAGGACCTCGTCGGCGGGCAGCCGGGTGCCGTCGGACAGGTCGAGGGCGAGCGCGCCGGCCCCGGCGGACTCGCGGTGCACGGCGGTGACCGAGACGCCGAGCCGGACGTCCACCCCGGCGGCCCGCAGGCCGTCGGAGACCAGCTGCCCGGCGAAGTCCTCGGTGCGGTCCAGCAGCCCGCCGCCGCGCACCAGCAGGGTCACCTCGCTGCCCAGCGCCCGCCAGGCGGTGGCCATCTCGACCGCGACGACGCCGCCGCCGACCACCGCGAGCCGCCCGGGCACCTCCTGCGCGGAGGTGGCCTCCCGGCTGGTCCACACCCGGGCCCCGGCCAGCCCCGGCAGGTCGGGCAGGGCGGCCCGGGTGCCGGTGCACACGGCGACGGCGTGCCGGGCGGTCAGGGTGCGCCGCCCGCCGCCGGGCGTGTCCACGGTGACCCGCCGTTCGCCGTCCAGCCGCCCGTGCCCGCGGACCAGGTCGATCCCGGCCGAGGCCAGCCACTCCACCTGCCCCTCGTCGTGCCAGTGCGAGGCGAACCCGTCCCGGCGCGCCAGCACCGCCGCCGCGTCCAGCCGTCCCGCGGCGGCCTCCCGGCTGCCCGCCACCCGCCGGGCGTCGGCGAGCGCCGCGACCGGGCGCAGCAGCGCCTTGCTCGGCATGCACGCCCAGTACGAGCACTCGCCGCCCACCAGTTCGCTCTCCACCAGGACCACGCTCAGCCCTCCGGCGCGCGCCCGGTCCGCCAGGTTCTCCCCGGTCGGCCCGCCCCCGATCACCACCAGGTCGTAGTCGTCACGCCCGCCGCCCTCGGCACCCATCCGCGTCCACCCGCCCTTTCCGACTCGTCCGCCGCCCGGTGACGGCACATCAGCCCCATCGTGCACCACACCCGGCCGTCCGCCGTCCCGGCTCACAGCTCCGACATCCGGATCGGCCCCGGGGCGGCTGCCACCGGGGCCGACGTGCACGATCGGGCCGTCGGCTATTTCCCGCCCGGTCCGTTCGCCGAGGCCGCGAGGTCGTTGAGCGCGGCGTTCACCACCTGCCAGCAGATGCCGAGGGTGTCCCGGTCCGGGCGGTGCGCTTCGCGGGACTCCTGGTCCGGGTGGACGAAGTTCCGGTAGTGGCGCAGTACGTGGCTGAACTTCTGGGCGTCGCCGTCGATCCACCCTGCTTTGTGGCAGAGGTCGATCAGGGTCTCGAACCTCACGTTCCGCGGTGCCGTATTGCCCAGCAGTGTCCGGTCCCGTTCCACCACGGTCTGCAGCAGGACGCCCTCCATCAGGCTGCCCAGCATGACGATGGCCGCCACGTGCGCGCCGTGGGCGTAGCAGGTGCGGGCCTCGTCCAGGCGCCGTTGCAGCAGCAGGACCATCGCGGGGTCGCGGACGATGTCGGTCATCGCCGCTTTGAGTTCGGTCGCCCCGTACTCGGAGGGATGGGCCAGTGCCGGGTCGCACACCAGCAGCCGGGGGCCGCTGCCGCGCGACTCCAGTCGGAGTCCTTCGTGCACCAGGAAGGAGTTGATCGCGGCGATCACCTCTGTCAGGAGTTCGGGTTCGTCGAGGTATTCGCGGGCGTCGGCCAGGCGGAGCAGCACCTTCTCGATCTCGTCCGGCCGGTCGCGTCGTTCCATCAGCAGTTCGAGGGCCCACTCCCGTCGGTACTGGCCGTCGTACGCGGGGACGTCCTGCCAGCCGGCCCGGCGCAGGAAGCCCTCGATCTCGTAGCCCTTCCGGTAGTAGAGGTCGTCGTCGCCGGTGACCACCCTGGCGAGTTCGGCCACGGTGTTCTCGTCGAGCGGCAGGGTGCGGTCGGTGGTCATCGGGTTCCTTCGTCGGGAGTGCGGTCGGAGTGGCCGGGGCGGTCGGAGTCTGGGTCGGTCGGGAGGGCGGCCGGCTCCTCCCCTTGGTCACCGGTCTGGTCGTCGGCCTGGTCGTCGGTCTCGGGCAGGATCAGCGGCTGCCAGGGCGGCTGTTCTCCAGCGGGTCCCTCACCGTGGCGGGGCCGGTAGGTCGCGGGGGCGATGCCCAGCCGGTCGAGTTCCTGCCAGAGGCCGAGCAGCGCCTGGTCGGGGTCGAACCGGAACTCGCTCTCCGGGATCCGCCAGAAACGCCAGCCGACGCGCTGCAGTTCGCGGTCGCGTTGCTGGTCGTGCCGGAGCTGGTCCAGCGTGGAGTGGTAGTGGTCCCCGTCGCACTCGACGCCGAGCCTGCCGCGGGCGCCGATCACCACCAGGTCGATTCGCTTGTTCCCCGCGGGGTACTGCGGGACGACGTGGTAGCCGCGTTCCTTGATCCGCAGGTAGACCTGTTGCTCGAACAGCGAGTCGAAGGGCTTGCGCGGCACGTCGGGGAGCACGGTGCCGAGGTCATCGGCCTCCGCCAGCGCGGCCGGCGGGTTCTGCATGTAGCCGAGCAGGCTCAGCCGCAGGTCTCCCGGCTTCATCCGGTCCGGAGGAACGGAGTAGAACAGGATCATCTGGTCCTGGGCCCGGCTGGCGGCCACGTTGTACGCCTGCTGCTCGCTGCGCAGTCCTCCGGCGATCTTGCGGACCTTGTCGACCACCATCGACAGCAGGATGACGTGGCGCTCGTCGCCCTGGAACATCGCGGGGGTACCGACCCGGATGCGGTGCTTCTCCCGGACCGGTGCGGGGATCCGCTGCTCGATCAGTTGCTCCAGCAGTTTCACCTGGCCGCCGTAACCGCCCTGGAGCACGATCACCCCCATGGTCCGGCCCTCGTAGGCGGGATCGGTGGTGAATGCGGTCAGCCGGTCGACGATCGCCTCGGCCTCCCGGGGGTTGCGGATGCGGTGGTCCCGGCCTTCGGCGACCCCGTCGGCCACATAGTGGGTCAGCAGCGGATCGAGCCGTTCACCGCCGTACTGCCGCAGCGGGATCAGCCCGGGCGGGTTGTAGAACATCGCCGAGGACCAGCCGATGATCTCCGGCATGCAGCGGAAGTGCTCCTGGAGCCGGATCGTCGAGGGGAAGAAGGTGGACAGCAGCTGGTAGAGGTTGGACTGTGGCGTGTAGAGCTGCCGCAGGTGCCGCGGGACGTCCGGGAGGTGCGCGGTGAGCCGGTCCTGGATCTGCTGGACGCGGCCGAAGCCGGCCACCGCCGGGGTGCACTGCTTGTCGTCACCGACCACGATGATCCGCGGGGCGAGCCACAGCAGGAACAGGGCGTCCATGCCCGCTTGGCTGGCCTCGTCCACGATCACCACGTCGAAGGCGTCCTGGCGCGGTTCGATCATCTCGGCGACCCGGGAGATCGGCATCACCCAGGCGGGTACGGCCCCCTGCGCGACCTGCATGGCGCTGCGGGCGGCCGCCCCGAACTGAGCGGCGATCTTGCCCTTGCCCTTGCCGTAGGACGCCATGTGGCTGCGGTACGCCTGCAGGGCGGAGCGCTGTTCCGGGGTCATCCGCTGCAGGCAGTGCAGTCTGCCCTTGGCAGCAGCCAGGTCCCCGGTCAGTTCCTCGAGCTTGGCCTCGCACTCGGTGAGTTCCGCGTCGAGCCGTTGCTCCCGTCCGGGGGCCCGCTCCTCGTGCACGAAGCGGCAGGCTCCCGCCCATGCCCACGCGTCGGCGAGGCGCGCCGTCCGGTCGTCCCACGCCGGGTCGTGGCACTCCGCGACCATCCGGTTGGCCAGCGCGGGGGACGCCGCGCGCAGGGCGTCGAGCAGTTCCGCGCAGCGCCGTGCCTGCCGCTGCCTGGCGTGGGCCGTCGTGTAGGCGTCGAGTTCCTTGCCGTAGCGGTCGAGGTCCCGGTCGGCGAGGGCCTGCGCCATGGCCAGCGACTCGGGGTTCGGGGGGTGGCCCTCGCTCCCGCCGCGCAGGGAGCGCTCCCAGGCTGCGAGTCGGGCGGCGGCGTCCTCGGCCCGCTGGCGGCCGGCCAGGGCGGACACCGCGGAGGTGAAGTGGTCCCACTGCCGAGGGGTCGTCAGATCGAGGTAGACGCCGCGTCCGACCAGCAGGTCGTCCACCCGTTCCCGGAGGCCGCCGAAGGCCGCTACCGACTCCAGGTGCCGGTAGCGCTCCCGCAGGGTCGCCAGGCGTACTTCCAGCGGCCCGTCCTCCAGCGGAGCGTCGACCTGCGCCCAGCGCACGGCGATGGTGGCCAGGGTGCGGTGGGCCTGCAGGTGGGCGTGCACGGCGTCGAGATCGGCGGCGTCGGCGGGCGGGCGCCCGTCGACCCGGCAGGTGTCGAGCAGTTCCCGGACCTGGCGCTGGGCCTTCGGGACGATCAGACCGCGCAGACCACGCCGGCCGGCCAGGTGCGCGCGCAGTTCGGGGACGGCCGCGACGATCAGGCTGGCCTGCTCGGCGGTGAGGGTCTCCGGCAGGACGACGGTTCGGACACCTGCCCGGGCGAGTCCGTCGGCGACGGCGGCGAGCGCCGCCCCGGCCTCCGCGACCCGGTCCCACAGGTCGCTTCGGCGGCGGGCCAGCCGGTCGGCGAGGGCGCGCCGGGACCATTCGGCGCCGCCCCAGCGCGCGGCCTCCCACGGTGCGCCGATCCGGTGCAGCAGGGCCCGGCCGGAGGCGAGCAGTTCGACCAGGTGGTCGGTGGTCGGGGTGTCGAGCGCGGTGAGCCGGTTGCGCAGGTCGGCGGCCTCGTCCGGGAGGCCGGTGTCCGGTGACTCGTCCGCCACGGCGGTAGCCACCTGCCCCGGGGTCGGCAGGGTCGCCGGGGAGGGCGGCAGCGGTCCGGCAGCCAGGTCCGCGGTGCCTTCCCGGAGGAGGACCAGCAGTTCCTCCGCTTCGAGCGCGGTGAGCGGCGGTGCGGACGGCGCGTGGTCGGAGAGGCTGCCGATCCACGACAGGGCGGGAGCGGCGTCCTGGACCTGCCGGACGATCGCGGCGAGGGTGCCGGAGTATCCGGGCGCGACCTCCGGGTGCCGGTAGAGTTCGGCCTCCCGGAGCGCGATGACCTGTTCGGTCAGCAGCTTGCGGCGGCTGGTCACTTCCTGCCGGCGCTGGGTCAGCCGCCGGATCTCCTCGCGCAGTTGGCCCGGGTCGCCGGACGCGACCTGATCGCTTAGGGCGTTGACGGTCCGTTCGAGTTCGCCCGCGCCGTCCTGCCGGGCACCGCTGAGCAGCAGTACGCACAGGTCGCGGACGGCCGGCGGCAGCTTGTCGCGCAGCACGGTCAGGGCGTGGTCGCGGGCGCTGGTGACGAGTACCCGCTGCCCCTGCGCGAGCAGCGCGCTGAGCAGGTTGGCGATGGTGTGGGTCTTGCCGGTTCCGGGCGGGCCCTGGACCACCACGCCGGTGTCGCGCTGGAGGCGGTCGAGCACGGCCCGCTGCTGGGCGTTGGTCTTGCCCGGGAAGAGCGGTTCCTCGTCGAACAGGCCGCGGGCGGAGTCGGCGCTCCACTCAGCCCGGGCCTGCGGGCCGATGGTCATGACCAGTTGGGCCAGGCCGAGCGGTGCCTGGCGTTCCGCCACCACGGTCTGGGCGATCCGTTCGTAGCAGCGCAGCACCGCGTTGCGGTTCATCGGGCGCAGCATCAGCGCGGGCGCGAAGGTCAGGCGGAAGGCCACTTCCGGTGCGGCGGGCGGGCGCCAGCCCGCGTGGAAGGACACCGGGCGGGGCAGCACCAGTTCCTGCCACCTGGTCAGGCACTCGAGCGCTTCCTCGCTCAGCGGGTGCACCGGGTCGGCCGACAGTTCCTCGGCCAGGGCCGTGGAGCGTTCGGGCACCAGGCCGTCGTCGCTGTCGAGGAAGTCCTGGTCCTCCAGGCGCATCTCGCCGTCGCCGGACAGCCGCACGGTGATCCGTGCGGTGCGCCGGTCCACCTCGGTGACCGCCCGGCGGGTGAAGACGTGACGGTGCAGTACCGCCCCACGCGGATCGCTCCACGTCAACAGACCGGTTCCCAGGACCAGTTCGACCTGGTCGTCCTGCTGTACCAGGCGTTGGTGCCAGCGGTAGACGGTCTCGTACAGCTCGCGCAGCGGCCGGTCCGCGCGTTCGCGTTCGGCCCACCGCCGCCAGCGGGTCAGCCAGTTTCCGTACGAGCGCAGCACCTCGTCCGCGACGCGCCGCTCGAGCGTCGCCCCGGTGTCCTGCCACTGACCGCGGTCCGCGGCCGGCTGGCGCTCCGGGCCCTGCTCGGCGAGCGGCGGGTCCGTGTCCGGGTTCTCCACGTCCCTGGTGTCCAGCCAGCCGAGCAGTTCGGCCGGGATCTCGGGCGGGGCGCTCTGCGGGACGTGGTCGAGGACGAGCAGCGGTCGGTCGGGTTGCCCGTTGGGCGGAGCCACAGCCGCCGGCAGGTCGCACAGCCACAGCTGTCCCCAGGAACGGGTGTCCCTCGAACGCTGCGTCCCGCTCTGCACCACTTCGCGCAGGAATCCGAGCAGCGCGGCCGTGCGGCCGATGACTTCCGGGTTCCGTGCATGCAGGTGTGGAACGTCCACCATTCTCCCCTCGGTCGGTGACGAACGTTCCAGGATTGCCACGAGGGGCCCGGCCGGAAGCAGCTCCCGAAAAAGTGGCTCGATCTACCCTGTGCAATGGCTTGGACACGGTGCGTTTCCACCTGTTGCCAGACGTTTCCCGTCCCGGATCCGAGCCCGGCGAGATGTCACGTGCCGTCGGGCCCAGAAGACGGTGCCGCACCATTGCCCACTGACGACGAACTGACCGTGGCCCTCTCCCGGGTGCTGGGCGGCGTGGCCGAGTTGACGCCCGAGCCGGTGCACGGACGGCTGGCAAGCGAGGCAGCGGCGGGCACCTGCCGTTCGGCGCGGACGCCCCGGCGGTCCCGGCGCGCCCGCGGCTGTCGGATCAGCGGTTCAACCAGCTGACCGGGTACTACCTGCCGGGCGGAACGGTCCGGCCGGTGGACGGCGCATGGTCGGGGAACCGCGACCCGCACCGGCTGGGGACGGTGCTGACCTTCGACGACGGGTCCGGCGCGAGCCTGATCGAGGTCACCGTGCAGCACACCGCCGACCGGATCGACCAGCTGGGCTGCCTGGACGCGTTCCAGACGCTGACGGACTCCTGCGCGCGGACGGTGCTCCCGGACGGCCCGCTGCTGGTGATCGACAAGCTCCGTAGCCGGATCACCGACGGCGGCCTGGAGTGGCGGGCGTTCTGGGCCGCGTCGGACGGCCACCGGGTGCACGTAGCCGAGTCCAGTGGCGAGCCGATCCAGATGAGGCGGCTCACGCCACCGCTGACGAACGCCCAGCTCACCGCGATGGTCACCGCCCCGCAGCGGGGCGAGGTGTTCGCCGCGCTGACGCGGGTGACCGGCGCCCGGACGCCACCGTCTTGGCGGGCGCCCACCCGTCGCCGACCTCCACCGAGACCGCGAACGCTCTGCTGAAGGCGGTCGCGCTCTCGCCCGCCCGACGGTCCTGATCCTGGCCGAGGGACGCGCGTGGGCCGCCCCCGTCCGGGTGGGCGGGGGCGGCCCCGGGGTGCCGTCAGCTCTGCTTGATCGCGGAGACGTCGAACTCCAGCACCACCTTGTCGCCGACCAGCACGCCGCCGCCCTCCAGCGCGGCGTTCCAGGTGATGCCGAACTCCTTGCGGCTGATGGTGACCGAGCCCTCCAGGCCGACCCGGAGGTTGCCGTAGGGGTCGACGGCGTTGCCGGTGTAGTCGAAGTCGATGCTGACCGGCTTGGTGGTGCTCTTGATGGTGAGGTCGCCGGTGACCCGGTACTCGCTGTCGGACTTCTGCTCGACCCGGGTGGTGCGGAAGGTGATGTCGGGGAAGTTCGGCGCGTCCAGGAAGTCGTTGGTGCGCAGGTGCTGGTCGCGCTGCTCGACGCCGGTGTCGATGCTCTGGGTCTTGATCACCACCTGGCCGGTGGACTCGGCCGGGTCGGCGCCGTCCAGGTGGGCGCTGCCCTCGAACTGGTGGAAGGCGCCGCGCACCTTGGTGACCATGGCGTGGCGGGCGACGAACCCGATCCGGGTGTGGGTCGGGTCGAGGACGTAGTCCCCGGTGAGCTCGGGCAGGCTGACGGTCATGGTCTGCGCTCTCTTCTCGCGGCGGTGCGTTTGCGGGGGGGGCCGGCGGCTGCTCGCCCCGGTCCCCCGCAAACGCTAGGCGTTCGGCCCGGCTCGGCTCCTCGTGACACGCGGTCGGCGGGCCGACGAGGGACCGCCGGAGGTTCGCCGACGGCTCGTCAGCGGGCTCAGCCGAAGCGGCCGTTGACGTAGTCGGCGGTGCGCTGGTCGGCCGGGTCGGTGAAGAGGCGTTCGGTGGGGCCGGACTCGACGATCCGGCCGGGGGTGTCGTGGGTGGCGAGGAAGAACGCGCAGGACTGGGAGACGCGTTGGGCCTGCTGCATGTTGTGGGTGACGATGACGATGGTGACCCGGTGGCGCAGTTCGGCGATGGTCTCCTCGATCCGGCGGGTGGAGGTCGGGTCGAGGGCGGAGCAGGGTTCGTCCATCAGCAGGATCTCCGGGGAGACCGCGAGCGAACGGGCGATGCACAGGCGCTGCTGCTGGCCGCCGGAGAGCGCGCCGCCGGGGGTGCCCAGGCGGTTGCTGACCTCGTCCCAGAGCCCGGCCTGCCGCAGGCTGGACTCGACCAGGTGGTCGCGCTCCTCGCGGCCCGCCCTGATGCCGGCCAGCTTGAGCCCGCTGACCACGTTGTCGTACAGCGACATGGTGGGGAACGGGTTGGGGCGCTGGAAGACCATGCCGATCCGGCGGCGAACCTCGGCGGGGCGGCGGCCGGGGGCGTAGACGTCCTCCCCGGCGAGCAGCACCTCCCCGGCCAGCGCGGCGCCGCGCACCATCTCGTGCATCCGGTTGAGGATCCGCAGGTAGGTGGACTTGCCGCAGCCGGACGGGCCGATCAGCGCGGTGATCTCACCGGCCCGCATCGCGAACGAGACCCGTTCGAGGACCTTGCGCTGCCCGAACCAGGCGGTGACCTCGCGGGTCTCCAGCCCGGACAGCGGGCGCTCCGGCGGCGCGGCGGCCACCGGCGGCAGCGGCACCGTGGGCGGGTCGTCCTGGTCTCCGAACTTCTGCACGGGGAAGGGGGGTTGGGCGGTCTCGGTCATCGGGGGGCGGTCCTTTCCCGGAAAGCCGGAGGGTGTCAGTAGACGTTGGGGAGCAGCGCGGCGGCGTTCTCGTACACCGACCAGAGCAGGGCGGCGACCACCGGCGCGAAGCACAGGTAGGCGGCGGCGCGGCGCCAGCGGCGAGTCGTGACGACGGCCGCGACGACGGCCAGCAGCAGGGCCAGCGACCAGAGTTGGAGCGCGGACAGGGCGCCCTTGTCGGCGGCCAGCGCCTTGTCGGCGGCGGTGGTGGCGGGCCGCTTCGCACCGGCCGGTTCGGGGTCGCCGTCCAGCCGGGCGCCGACCAGCACGGTGCTGGTGGGGATCCAGTCGGAGTCGCCGGTGACCAGCACCAGCCGGTTGGGCGCGGCGTCCTGGATCGGGTGGTCGCCGTCGCCGTGGGCGTTGACGGTGTAGTGGAAGCTGCCCTGGCCGGTGGTGACGTCGATCCGGTCGCCGACCCGGAGCCGGCCGAGGTCGGCGAACGGCGCGCCGAACGCGGTGGAGCGGCCGAACAGGACGGCCACGCCGGGCTGTCCGGGCAGCACGGTATCGCGCCGGTGCCCGGGGCCGCGCATCAGGTCGCGGCCGGTGGTGCCCTCGACCACCACGGCCTGGCGCAGGCCGAGCGCCGGGATGTCGAGGACGGCCAGCGGCGCGCCGTCCTCGGTGGGGCCGGTCGGCGCGGTGGCGTTGGCCAGCCGGTCGCGCAGGGTCGCGTAGGCGGTGGACTGGTGGCGGGCCTCCTGGAGGCCGGACAGCGCGAAGAGGTAGCCCGCGAAGCCGAGCAGCAGCACGGCCGCCAGCGTCACCGCCCGGGCGGCGGCCGGCAGCAGGCGCCACCGGGGCCCGCCGGGGACCGGCTCGGAGCCGGACCCCCCGGCGTTCTTCTCCGGCGCGGACGCGGACGCGGACGCGGACGCGGGCAGCGGTCCCGGTACGGCCGCGGACGGCCGTTCGAGGGCGGGCGCGGTCATCTGCTGGTCTCCTCGACTGCGACGGATGCGGCGGATGCGGAACGTGCGGGGACCGCGGCACCTGCGGCGGGCACCACCGGCGCGGCAGGCCCAGCCGGTACGGCTGGCACCACCGGTACGGCGTCCGCGGCGCGGATGGCGGTCCTCGTGGCGGGGTTCACCGGCTGCCGCCCGCCGACCGGTCGCGGCGGCGCCACCAGGCGGCCAGCAGCGGGGGGACGGCGACCACGCCGAGCAGTTCGAGCGCGGTGAGGGTGGAGAGCAGCCAGTCCTGCGGCCGTCCGCCGAGCGCGACCACCGCGGCGGGCGCGGCGCCGCCGGTGCCCCCGCCGGTGCCGGAGCCGCCGCTGCCGGCGTCGAGCACCTCGCCGGTCTGCGGGTCGATCACCGGCTGGGCGCCCTCGGCCCCGCCGGTGCCCGTCCCGCCGGTGTCGCCCGTCCCGCCGGTGCCGCCGCCCGTCCCACCGGCACCGGCGCCGCCGCTGCCGGAACCGGCTTTGCCGGAGACGGAGTTGGCGCTGCCGGTCTTGACCGGCTGGCCGTTCTGCACGGTGCAGTCCAGCGGGCTGCCCTTCCTGTCGCAGGGGCTGGGCTGCGGGGCGTTCTTGAGCACGGTCAGCTCGCCGGCGGAGTTGAACGTCGGGTTGGGGCAGTTGGTGAGGGTGTTCGGGTCGACGGGGCTGGCGTTGCCGGGGATGTGCTGGGTCTGGAGCAGTCCGCCGCGCACCAGGTTGCGCGGGATCGGCGAGTAGCCGAGGTCGTCGGCCTCGCCCTGTCCGGCGCACAGCACGTACGCGAGGTAGCGGCTGAGCGCGCTGCCCTTGGCGTCGTTGAAGCGCGGCGGCACCGGGCGGGAGGCGTTCGCCCGGGGCACGATCAGGTAGCTGTAGGAGGAGATCGGGTAGGAGCGGGCGTCGCCGTTGTTGTAGACGCCGTCGAGGTTCTGCTGGAGGTAGTCCGGGTCGTCGGGCGAGGTGCTGTCGTCGACGCCGCGGATCTTCGCGGCGGTCAGCGCCACCGCGACGTTGGAGGCGGTCGGCAGGGTGTAGTACCCGGCCGGGTTGAGCACCTTGACGACGGGCCAGTTGCTGCGCTTGGCGAAGGCGTACTCGTCGTAGCCGATCGCGCCGATGCCGGTCGGCGACTGGATGTAGCCGGCGACCACGTCGGAGCCGTTCTGCGCGGTCATCCGGCCGGACGGCGGGAAGAACTCGGTGTAGTCGCCGCAGCTGACGCCGTTGACCTTGGTGCAGTACGCGTCCCACTCGGCCTGGTGGGTGTGCTCCATCCAGCGGGTGAACTGGGCGGTGGCGCCGGAGCCGTCGGAGCGCACCACCGGGGTGATCGGGATCTTCGGCAGCGCCTTGCCGTAGTCGGCGGTGATCTTCGGGTCGTCCCAGGAGGTGATCCGGTTGGTGAAGATCCCGACGACGGTGTCGGGCGACAGCCGCAGGTCGGTGATCTTCTTGCCGCCGAGCTCCAGGTGGTACATCAGCGCGGTGCCGCCGGCCGTGATCGGGACGTAGGAGAAGCCGTACTGCGGGTTCTCCGCGCCGCCCAGGCCGCTGCCCTGCTTGCCGGGGTCCACCCCGCTGTCGCCCTTGCTGCGGAACGGCACGTCGGAGGCGGTGAAGTCGTCCTGGCCGATGGACCACTGGACGCGCCCGGCGGCCGAGCCGACCGGGTTGAAGTCGATCTCGATGCCCATCGGGCCGACGTCGCGCCGCCACTGGTCGATGGCCGGCCCGGCCCAGCTGGAGCCGTCCGCGTTCAGCGAGGTCGCGGCGTGCGCGGGGGTCGCGCCGAGCAGCGCGGTGGGCAGGGCCAGCGCGGCGGTGAGCAGCGCCGAGGCCAGGTGACGGAGTCGCACGGGACGGGTCTTCCTTCTGTGACGTGTCATCGGTTCTCCACCGCCGACGCGGTCGTGGCCAGGACGGGTGCGGCTGCCGGTACGGGTACGGCTGCGGGTACGGCCACGGGCGCGGTGCCCGCGGTGCGGGCCCGGCGCGGCGGGCGGCGGGTGGGCCGGTCGGCGGGGGCGCGGTGGCGGCCCAGCACCCGGGCGGTGACGAACAGCACCAGCACCACGGCCATCAGGGTCAGCGCGCCGGCGAACGCCCGGGCCACCATGTCGGGGTAGGGCTGCTTGACGTAGTTCCAGACGTACAGCGGCAGGCTGGCCTGGTTGCCGTGCAGCGGGTCGAGGTTCATCCGGGCGGTGAACCCGGCGGTGAGCAGCACCGGGGAGGTCTCGCCGACGCCGCGGGCCATGCCGAGCACCACGGCGGTGGTCAGTCCGGGCCGGGCGGTGGGCAGCACCACGTGCCACACGGTGCGCCACTGGGAGGCGCCGAGCGCGTAGGACGCCTCCTTGAGGGTGCCGGGGACGAGCCGGACGACGACCTCGGCGGCGCGGGTGACGATCGGCGTCATCATCACGGTGAGGGCGAGCGAGGCGGCCAGTCCGCTCTTCTCGGCGCCCAGGGTGAGGATGACCACGCCGAGCACGAACAGGCCGGCCACGATGGACGGCAGCGCGGTCATCGCCTCGACCAGCACCCGGACCGGCTTGACCACCCGGGCGCCGCGCCGGGTGGTCCCGGCCTCGACCAGGAAGACGGCGGTGAGGATGCCCAGCGGCACCGAGAACAGGGTGGCCAGGCCGAGCTGTTCGAGCGAGCCGACCACGGCGTGCAGGCAGCCGCCGGAGGTGATCGGCGACAGCGGGGCGGTGGTGCGCATGGTCTCGGTGAAGAAGTTCCAGTGCCGGGCGGCGTCCAGGCCGCGGACGGCGACGTAGCCGATCTGCTCGACGATGACGGCGAGCACCAGCAGGCCGGAGCTCCAGGCCAGCGCGGTGGCCAGCCGCTCGCGGACGGTCAGGGCGTCCCACTGGAGCCGCCCGGCGGCGGTGTACACCGCCAGGAACAGCAGGTACCAGCAGAGCAGGAAGCCGAACGCGCCGCTGAACGGCAGCACCCGCTCGTACAGCACCCAGTCCAGGGCGAGCGAGCCGGTGGCGGCGCCCAGCAGGGTGAGCACCTCCTCGCGGGTGGTGCCGCCGAGCCTGATCCGCCGCTGCTCGGGCGGGGCGGTGGCGGCGGCCGTGTCGGTGTCGGTGTCGGTGTCGGCGGTGACAGTGGCGGCGGCGGGAGCGGCGTCGGTGGCGGTGTCGGGGGGTGTGGGGTGCATCGGGGTCCTCCGGTCAGTCCGAGGTCGAGGCGCCGGACCGGGACCGGCTGATGACGAACCCGGCGGCCACGTTGACCAGCAGGGTGAGGGCGAACAGCACCAGGCCGGCGGCCATCAGCGCGGACAGCGAGAGGCCGTCGGACTCGCTGAAGCGCAGCGCAATCAGCGAGGAGATCGAGCCGCCGCCGTTCTCCAGCACGTGCCAGGAGATCCGGAACACCGGGGAGATGATCAGCGCGACGGCGATGGTCTCGCCCATCGCCCGGCCGAAGCCGAGCATCACCGCGCCGATCACGCCGCCGCGCCCGAACGGCAGCACCACGGTGCGCACCATGCCCCAGCGGGTCGAGCCGAGCGCGTAGGCGCCCTCCCGTTCGCCCGCCGGGGCCTGCGAGAACACCTCGCGGCTGAGCGAGGTGATGATCGGGATGATCATCAGCGAGACCACCGTCCCGGCGATGAACGTCGAGGAGGTGTACGAGGTCGGGGTGTCGCCGGTGCGCACCTCCAGGAACGGCAGCGGCCCGCCGAGGTGGTTGGCCAGCCAGCGGCACAGGCCGACGAACCGCGGCTGGAGGAAGAACAGGCCCCACAGCCCGTACACGATGCTGGGGATGGCGGCCATCAGGTCGACCAGCGAGACCAGCGCGGGCCGCAGCCGCACCGGCGCGTACTCGGAGATGAACAGCGCGGCGGTGAGCGAGACCGGCACCGCGATGCACAGCGCGATCACCGCGATCAGGATGCCGTTGGGCAGCACGGCGGCGATGCCGAAGGTGTGCGCGGCGGTGCGCCAGTTCTGCTCGGTGAGGAAGGACCAGCCGACCGCGCGCAGCGCCTCGGTGCCGCGCATCAGCAGGAAGAAGGCGATCAGCCCCATCAGGACGAACACCGACAGGCCGGCGGCGCGCAGCACGCCGCGGAAGGCGCGGTCGGCGGGCGAGGCGGGGGCGCTGATCGGGCGGGGCCGGTCGGGGTCGGGCGTCGGCGGTGGGACGCGGGTGTCCGTCGGCTGGACGGCGGCTGTCATGGTGTCAACTCTCGGCGCGGTGAGGGTTCCTGGGGTGTTCCGGACGGGCCGGTGGTCGCCGGACGGGCGCGCGGGGCGCCCGTCCGGCGGGGCGGGGTCGGCTGCGGCGGGTCAGCTACGGCGGGTCAGCCGCGACCAGAGCCGCCCGGTGCCGCGCCGGAGGTTCGCGCCGGCGGCGGTGCCGCCGAGGAACAGCGCGGCGGGTCCGCCGACCAGCAGGACGGCGCCGACGGCGAGGATCACGGGCAGCAGCAGCCGGGCCGTCCCGGCCCGGTCGGCGGCGGCCTGTCCGACCGGGGCGGCGGCCAGGCCGGGCGAGGGGCTGCCGCCGGGCGTGCCGGGGGCGGCGGCGCTCTGCGCGGGGGTGCCGCCGGAGCCGTCCGCACCGCCCGTACCGCCGCCGGCGGTGGTGCCGCCGACGCTGCCGTTGCCGCCCGAACTCCCGCCGGAGCCAACGCCGTTGGAGCCGGAACCGGAGCCGGAGCCGTCCCCGGTGCCGGTGTCGGCGGGCTTGCTCGGCGTGCCGCCGTCCTGCGCCGCGACGTGGGCGGCGGCGGCCTTCGCCTGGGCGAGCTGGGCCTTGGTCAGGCCCGCGTACCCGAGGGCGAGCTGTCCGGCGGCCCGCCCGTAGACCTGGCCCTTGGCGGGGTCGGTGACGTCGCGCACGAAGGTGCTCACCGCGGCGCTCCTGGCCTGGCCGAGGCCGTCGGTGGGCAGCATCGCGTACTGCACCATGGTCAGCGGGTACGCCTTCGGGTCCTTGGCGTAGGCGGAGCCCGCGTCGCCGTACGGGAGCTGCTGGGTGCCGGTGGCCTCGTCGAACGGCATGTCGTCCGCGGCGGCCTGCATCGCGGTGATCGTCGGTGTGGTGAACCCGCCCGCCGGGTTGGGCAGTTCGGCCTCGGGCAGGCTCATCGCCTGGGCGTTGCCGCTGTCCATGACGGCGAACAGCGCCCGGCTGCCGGGGGCCATGGCGGAGCACTTCTCGTGCTGGCCGTCCGCGTTGACGTAGGGCAGCTGGCAGGACAGCCGGTTCTCCAGCACCATCCGCAGCACCTGGCCGAGGCCGCCCAGCACGGGGTTCCACTCGTACTGCTTGTGGTTGTTCTGGCCGGTGTAGTCCAGCGCCTGGAACGAGTCGACCGGGTAGCCGGTGAAGTTCGACGGCAGGAACTTCGTGTTGACGTGGGTGCCCCACCGGTCGGGGGCGCCCTGGAGGAACTGCGCGGCGTCCGGGTCGGCGACGATCCACTCGGTCAGCCGGTGCACCAGGTCGGTGGTCCCGCCGACCACCACCGGCTCGGTGTTGGCGAGGTTGCCGCAGCCGGGCCAGGTCACGCCGGGCGAGGCGTCGGCGTTGAGCTCGCGGAACTCCTCGTCGTCGAACAGGCAGAGCGGGTTGCCCCGGACGGTGTCGGTGTCGTCGTCGTTGTAGTAGCGGTAGGTCTGGGTGAGCATCTTCGCCAGCAGCCGCTGGTTGAGCCGCACCCGGCGGACCTGCCGGTGGGTGGCGCTGTCGTCGATGACGAAGACCACCGAGATGGCGCTGTTGGCGAGCGGCGCGTAGACGTACGGGCGGGTCGGCGGGTCGGTGCTCGGCACCGAGGTCAGCGCGACGTCCGCGCCGGACCTGCGCAGGAAGGCCGCCCGGGCCTGCGGCTCGCCGTTGCCGACGGAGTACTGCACCCGCAGCGGGTCGCGGTCCAGGCAGCTGCCGGTGCGCCACTGCTGCATGGCCCGGTCGGCCATCTCCAGGCCGATCGCGGAGAAGTCCGCGTCACCGGCGGTGCAGGCGTCGGGGGTCGGCGCGAACTCCAGCGGGATGGTGACGTGCCGCTTCCAGGCGCAGGACTCGCCGGAGAGGAAGCTGGTGCCGCTCGGGCGGAGCAGGAACGAGGCGTCCGTGGCGGTGTCGAAGCTGAAGTCCATGTCGAGCGAGTGGTCGTCGCAGTTGATCACCACGTCGGGGTAGCTGTTGGCGCCGATCGAGTCGCCGCCGTAGTTCGGCTCGACCACCAGCGAGCACCTGTGGGTGGCGTCGCAGCCGAGGCCCTGGCTCTGCGCCGCGGTCCAGAGCTCGATGTCCGCCTCGCCGGTGCCGTCCGGGTGGGTCGCCGCGATCACCGCGTTCGACGGGAACTCCGGGGCCGGACCGGCCGCGGGCGGCTCCTGCAGGAAGCCACCGGCCGGGTCACCGCCGTACAGGGTGGAGCCGTAGCAGTCGGTGACCTTCGGGTCCTCGCCCCGGCACTGGTAGATCCGGACCGGGTAGTAGGCGTCCCGGGCCAGCGGGGCGATGACCTGGACGGGCTGGCCCATGTAGTCGACGGTCGGCGTGAGGCCCGTCCAACTGACGTGCACCACCTGGTTCCTGAGGTCGTTGACCTGCGAGACGGTGACGGTCCCCCGCGGGCCGTCGGTCCAGGTGTTCGGGTCGAACCGGGCCGGGCCCTCCACCGTCTTCCCCGAGGCCGCCAGGGCGGGCTGGACCCCCGGTCCGCCGAGCGGCAGGAAGACCACGGCGGCGGCCACCGCCCAGGCCAGCACGGCCGCCAGGTAGGTCCGCGACGGACGCGATCCGGTTCTCGGCCCCCAAGGGCGGGTTCTCATCGGCGCAGCACCTCCGGCGACGGCGCGCCGAATCGGGCACGCACGGGTGACAGGGAGCGGAGCCGCCGTCCGGCCGCCCCGACGCCATTCGGCCAGTCCCGCCTGGCCGTTCGCTGTCCACCAGGTGTACGAGACCCCAATTAGTGCTCGAATCAAGCCAATTGGCGTACCGTCAGAAACGCGGGCCGCCCGTCCGGAATCCGTCGGACGGGCGGGGAGCGCTGCGCTTGCCGCCCGGCGTCAGTCCTTCCCCTCCCCGTCCGCCTCCCCGTCCGCCGCTCCGTCTCCCGCCCTGTCTCCCGCCCCGTCGGGGCCGGTCTCGTCCCGGTGGGTGAGGGCCAGGGCGCTGCCCGCGATGCCGATGACGATCAGCGCGACGGCGATGCTGACCCAGCCGGCGTCCTCCCAGTAGACGTCGTTCAGGTCGATCAGGTTGGCGGTCTCGTCGATGACCAGGGCGGTGCCGATGCCGTAGGCCAGGCCCATCCAGGTCCGCCAGCGCGCCGACCGCTCGACCAGGCCCAGCGCGCCGACCACCATCAGGATGAGGATGCCCCAGACGTAGTGGTGGATGTGGACGCCGCCCGCCGAGACGTTGCCCACCCCGGCGGCGTCGATGTGGATCAGCCAGGTCAGCAGCCGCAGGAAGCCGAACGTGAGGGTGAAGCCCCACCACGCCAGCACCAGGCCGCGCCGGGTCGGGGAGACCTCCCGCCAGCGGCGGGGGCGGTGCCCGCTCCGCTCCGGCGCGGGCGGCCGGTCCCGCGCGTGCTGCCGTCCGTGCCGCTGCGCGTGCTCCTGCCCAGGCTCCCGCTCGTGCTGCTGTCCGTGCTCCGGGGATGCGTCCACCCGGCGACCCTAAGCCCGTCGCACCGCCGCACCGATCCGGCACGCCACGGGCCGCCGCCGTCCCGTCCTCTCCCGGCACCCCGGCACCCGCCGACACCCCCTCCCGGCGCCCCGTCCGTTCCGTCCGCCCTGTCCGTCCTGTCCGTCCCGCGGAGGCATGATCGACCGGGTCCGGGGCAGTCGAGTGTCCAGCAGACGATCGACGCACACCGACGAGGAGGCAGCTGTGACCAGCGGACTGTGGGGCTACGAGGGCGCCGAGGGCTACACCGCGGGCTCGGACCTGACCGGCTACCGGGTCGAGGCCACCGACGGCCACATCGGCAAGGTCGACAAGCACACCGAGGACGTCGACGCGGGTTACATCGTGGTCGACACCGGCCCGTGGATCTTCGGCCACGAGGTGCTGCTCCCGGCCGGCACCATCACCCGGATCGACCACGAGGACCAGGCGGTGTACGTGAACCGCTCCAAGGACGAGGTGAAGAACTCGCCCGCCCGCGACGCGGGCCACCACACCGACGATCCGGCCTACCGCGACCAGCTCGGCGGCTACTACAGCGGCGGAACCATCTGACCCGGCCCGTCCCCCACCCGCCGGGGCCCCGCGCGTGATACGCGCGGGGCCCCGGCGTTGCCGTGCCGTCGGGCCGACCTGACGAATCGGCCTGGCGGAGCGTCAGGAGGCGGGCGTGTAGGCCACCGTGAAGGAGCCGACGCTCTGACCCGCCGCGAAGAAGGCGGTGTGCAGCCTGGTGTCGAGGTACTGGGCCCCCGCGGCGTCCAGGACCAGCGAGGTGGCGGTCAGGTTCTGCGTGGTGCCGCTGTAGTTGATGGCGTTGTCACCGGCCGGGTCGAACAGCGCCACCGGGGTGGTCGAGCCGTCCGGGACGGCGGTCAGCGTCCAGTCCTCGAAGGAGAAGGCCAGCTGGTGGAAGGAGACCGCGCTGCCGGTCTTCGCGTCGACGAACAGCAGGCCGCCGCCGAGCTGGACGCCGCCGAAGAAGTCGCGCAGGCCGCCGGTGCCGTCGGTCACCGGGAAGCTCGCCGACAGGCCGGTGGTCGCGTTGTAGCCCGCGGTGGCGGTGGGCAGCGGCACGGCCACGATGCCGGCCTGGGCGGCCTGCTGGAAGAAGGCGTTGCTCTCGTTGATCACCGCGTTGCCGGCCGCCGGGGCGGCGGAGGCGGAAGTGGCGGAGGCGGCGGTGGCGACGAGGGCGAGGCCGGCGGCCGCGGCGGCGATCCGGACGGTGAGACGGGACATCGTGGCTCCTTCGGACGGGGTGCGCGGTGGCACCCGGTGCATGGTGGCGCGTGGTGCGTGGCGGCGCGTGGCGCGGGACGGTGCTGCGTGATGGCGCGTGGTGCGTGCTGACACGTGGTGCTTGATGAGGCGTGGCGCGTGATTGGTGCGTGGTCGTACCTGGTGCCGCCAAGGGCCGCCGCCCGTCCCGGGGTGTGGCCGGGACGGGCGGCGGGTGGTGCGGGGGGGGGCGACGGACCCGGTGCGGGAGCGTCAGATGGTCGAGCCGCAGGACGCGGCGGCCAGGTTGAGGTAGCCGTAGCTGGTGATGCTGGCGCGGCCGGCGGTGGAGCAGATGTAGCCGGTCGGGCCGAAGATCGCGCGCAGGGCGGTGCTCTGGGTGGTGGCCGGGCTGGCGTTCCACTCGCCGGCGCGGACCACGTTGTAGAGCACCCGGCCGTAGGTCGGGTTGGCGAAGGCGGCGTTCAGGGTGCCGGTACCGGTCAGCGGGGCGACGCCGTTGATGCTGCGCAGGGTCAGGCTGCCCTTGTCGTCGGTGGCGGTGGTGTGGCCGTTGGCCTGGCCCACCCAGTGGCCGACGGAGTACGGGAAGATGACGTTCGGGTCGTTCAGCGCGGCGTCGGTGCCCTCGTTCTCCTCCGGGCCGCTGACGACGCAGGCGCCCAGGACCGGGTTGCCGATGGCGCCCAGGAAGAAGGAGCGGGTGCCGGAGCTGAGCTGCGGCAGGTAGGGCTTGATGGTGCCGGCGGTGCCGCCGAAGTTCGACCAGTTGGTCTTGCCGGCCTTGCAGGAGTAGATGTCGTTCAGGTCCTGGGTGGTCAGGTTGGTCGGGGCGTTGCCGCCGGACTTCGCCGACCAGGTCACCGCGTCCTTGGCGAACGCCACGAACAGGATGGTGGCCGGGTCGGTGCCCTGCCGGGTGCGGGAGGAGCGCGCGAAGTCCAGGGTGGTGCTGGTGGTGGCGTTCAGCGTGGAGATGCCGGCGCCGGAGCCGTTCGGGCGGGTGATGGTGCCGGCACCGGCCTTCGGGGTGATGGTGGCCGAACCGGTCGCGTCCCAGCTGTACAGGTGCGGCAGGGTGGAACCCGCGCCCAGGGTGGCGTTGTAGTCGACCGAGAACTGGTTGAGCAGAGCCTGCGTGGTGTCCGAGCCGGCACCGACGATGTCCTGGGCAGCCGGGGTGACACCCGTGGCCGGGTCAGCCATCGCCGGGACGGCGACGGTGGCGAGAGCGGCGGCGGTCATCGCGGCGGCCGCGAACGCCTTGGCAGCGGTGTGACGCATGGTCCTGTTCCTCCATCAAGGAAAGTCCTAGCTGGACCGGGCCTGGCGGGGCCCGGTGCCGGAGAGCTCCGCGGCTTCCCGGCGGAGTGATCCTCGCCGCGACCGCCCGCCGTCCGGAAGCACCGCCTCCCCCGGCCGCCCCGCCGCCGACGATCCGCCTGCTCTCGTAAATACCCTGCTCAGCAAGGTGTTTGACGGTCCGTCGACCGTCCTTCGCACCACGGAGGCGTTCTTCTCCAGGTGTGCCCACGGGGTCACCCCGGCCATCTCCGCTTCACTCCCGCTGCACCAGTCCCGCGCAACCCTCCACCACTGGCCCGCATCCGTCCGGGCGGCCTCCGGCCCGGCGCCGGAGGCCGAGGACGACTCCGGCCGACCACCCTCGGGGCACGCCAATCGGCCCCCTTCGCAAGGGGGTTGATGGGCCCTGGTACGCCTACCAGCCGGGCGACAGGGCCGAGCCGCCGCCCAGGCGGCGCAGCCGCTGGACGTGGTCGGCGCCCTGGAGGAAGGCGGTCACGCTCTGCCGGCACTGGTCGCGGCGCAGGTAGCCCCGGGCGCTGCGGGCGATCGCCTCGCCGCCGCCCGCGCCGGCCCGGGTGGTACGGGCGGGCAGGTGCGCCGTCCAGACCCAGAGCCGGTCCTCGCGCTGGCCGAGGACGAACCGCAGGGCCGCCCGTTCGGCCAGCAACTCCCCTATTCCAGCCGCCAGTTCGCGGTCGTTGCGGTAGGCGCGGACGGCCGAGGCGAGCCGCCTGCCGTTCGCGGCCACCAGCGACCAGCCCACCCGGCCGTCCGCCCCGCGCACCGGCACCAGCCGGGGGCCGCGGCCGGTCTCCACCGTGCTCACGAACCGTCCCCGGACCCGGCGGGGGCGGGGGCGGGGGCCTCCGCCGCTACCGCCTCCTCCGCCGCCATCCGGGCCACCAGCGCCATGAACCGCCGGAACGCGTTCTGGCAGGTCGCGTAACGCTCGTACGCCCGGCTCGACTTGACCAACGGATTACCGCGCGGCCCGGGCACCACCCAGGTCCAGCCCAGCCCGTCGCGGACATGGGTGATCCGCGCCACCAGCGCCGGCCCCAGGGCGACCAGCTCCGCGAACGCCCGTTCGGCGTCGGCGGACGACTCGTGGACGGAGGAGGACACCGCCACCACCCGGCCGTTCATCGCCTTGAGCTGCCACTGGAACCGCCCGTTCGGCGCCCGCTCCGTGAACAGGCCCTCCCCGCGCACCGCCGCTACCCCCGGATCGTCTGCCGGACCACGACCGTTCCCCGGCCGCGCCACCGAACGCCCTGCCGCCCCGCGTGGACCACGGACCGGACGCACATCGTCACGCCGCGAACGCTATGTGTGCACAGAGGAGGTCCGGAAGTGGAATCCCTCCCACGCCGACGCTGTTCGCCCCGAAGTTCTCCCTCGTTAATGCGGGACGCTCCGGGCCGGGCCCCCCTTGCGCGCCGCACGCCACCGCCGCCCGGCCCTCTCGTCCACCCGCCGGGCCCCGGCCGGTAACGGGCTCGGGGTCCTCCCATCGGGCGGTGACCGTCCCGGCGGACCGGCGATACGCGGACGCCACCGTGACGATACGCCGGTCCAGCAGCATGACCGCGGGGGCCGGGAGCGATCACCCCACCGGTACGACGTCGGCCGCCCGCCGGATCACAGCAGCGGACAAGGACAGGTGGAACCATGAAGAAGCTCCTCAAGCGGGCCGCCCTCACGACGGCGGTCACCGCGCTCGCGGCCACCGGAGTCGCCGTCACCCCCTCGGTGGCCGCAGCGGCCACCTACAACGGCGTGTGCGGTTCCGGCTACGGCGTCATCGACACCCTGCCGCTGGCCGACGGGACGGTCTTCCTCACGTACAACAGCTCCAACGGCTACAACTGTGTCGTGACGGTCCGCACCCACCCCAGCTCCTACCTGGTGGACATCGGGGCGTCGATCAAGAAGAGCGGCACCACCCAGTGGAAGCAGGACCTGGACTTCTACACCACCTACGCCGGTCCCGTGTACCTGTACGCGCCGGGGACGTGCATCGACTGGGAGGGTGAAATCAACGGCGAGATCAACAACCAGTTCCACTCCCACTGCAGCTGACCCCCTGCAACCGGCTCCGCTCGCCGGCGTGGTCCCGGGCGCCGGCCCGGGGACTTCGCCACTACCACCTCCCCGGGGACGGCTGCCTCGACGGTGAGGCGGATCGCCCCGGGCCGAAGCTCGCGGACGCGGTGATTCTGCGTCCCAGGGCGATGCCGGACCGCATGGAGGAGACCTAGTGCTGCTCCGCGCAAGTCCGTGGGGGCGTCGGGACTGGTCAAGTGGCCTTGAACGGGGTGCCGTCGTAGCTCCACCTGTACGGCGCCGCGGTCTCGTCGCGGCCGATGACGCAGGTCTCCAGTCCGTCGATGAGGTCGTCGCGGCTGGAGAGGTCTCCGTGGCGCAGGACTCGGCGGGTCGTGACAGAGAAGTACAGCTCGATCTGGTTCAACCACGAGGCATGCGGCGGGGTCCAGTGCGCGGTCCAGCGGGGGTGCGCGGCCAGCCGCTTCTCGGTGTGCTTGGCGGTCCGGGAGGAGCCGTTGTCCAGGACCACGTGAATGGTCCGGTCTGCGGCGATGACCGCGTCGAGTTGGTCGAGGAAGACGGTGAAGGTCACCGCGTTGTTCCGGGCGATGACCTCGGTGAGGACCTCTCCAGTACGCACGTTCAGGGCTGCCGAGGACACCGTGCCGTGGCGGCGGTATTCGACCAGGTCGCCTCTGGATACAGGGGTGGGCTGGTAGCCGCCGCTACGATTGCCACCCGTACCTGTGGGCCGTAGGTCTTGGGGCGTCCCGAGCGATTGGCGTCCTTGAGACCGTCCGGCCCGTGGAGCGCGAACCGGCCACGTCACTTGCGGACCGTGTTCACAGTGACTGCGAGCTCCCGTGCGGTGGCGCCGTTGCTCAGTCCCTCGGCGGCGGCCACCACCGCATCCACGCTCGGCGCCCCGCCCGACCGCGCCGACGAAAGACGCTCTCATGAAACGCGGACCCCGCCGTCCTTCCCCGGGCGCGGCGGGTCGTCCCTGTGGGGTCATCCGCGCATGGTGCCTTCGAGGTGTCCGGAGGCCAGGACGTGTCCGGACAGGTGCGGGAGGAGGGCGTCGAAGGTGGACGCATCCGTCAGTGGGGCGATCCGGTCGAGGGCGTAGAGGTGGAAGCCGTAGTGGTGTGTTCCGTGGCCGGGCAAGGGGCGCGGTCCCTGGTACCCGGTGCGGCCGCGGCGGTCGGGCAGGTAGGTGAAGCGGGCGTTGTCCGCCGTGAGTTCGCCTTCTTCGATCCGTCGGGGCGTCGGGGCGAAGGTGACGATCACGTGGTGGGCGGGCTTGGCCGTGGGGGTGTCGGTGTCTTCCATGACGAGCAGCATCTGGACGGTGCCGGCGGGCGGCTCGCTCCACTCCAGAGCGGGCGAGATGTTGGGGCCCATGTCCATGGTGGCGTGGCGGTACGGGATCGGCGCTCGGTGGGTGAACGATGCGGAGGTGACCTCCAGCGGTGCGGCGGTCGTTGCCAGTTCGGGAGTGTGGCGGACGCTGTTGGCGGCCCCGGCGCGCTTACGGCGCAGCAGGATTCCGAGCGGGGTGAGGAGCAGGGCGAGCAGTTTCATCGGGCAACTCCGGTCGGTGTGTGCTGGTGCCGGGTTCAGTTGGTGTCGGCGTGCCGGTCGGGCCCGGCGACGCTGGCGGGCACGGTGCGGTCCAGGAGGGTGATCAGGGTGGTCAGGGCGCCGAGGGCGGCGACCACCCAGCCCATGTGGTGGAAGCCGGCGTCGGTGACGCGATCGCCGAAGGCCAGCGAGAGCACGCTGGAGGAGAAGATCGCGCCGATGTAGCCGAAGGTGCGGAAAAGGCCGGAGGCGACGGCGATGTCGTCGCCGGTGGTCTGGACGTACAAGGTGGTCTGGTTGGCGAAGTTGCACAGGCCGTTGGTGAAGCCGAGGGCCGCGGTCATCACCAGCGGGAGCACGAGGCCGCCGTCGCTGTCGGCGGCGGCCATGGTGGCACCGGCCAGCGCCAGGGCCACGGCGCCGGTCACCAGGGGCCGGCGCACCCAGCCGCGGGTGGAGACGATCCGGGCCAGGGCCATGCTGACCACGGACAGCGGGAGCATGATCAGTCCCGACTGGAACGAGGAGTAGCCGGCGCTGCCCTCCAGCCACTGGGTGATGGCGTACATCGAGGTGTACACCCCGAGTCCGACCAGCATCTGGCGTGCATAGGTGCGGCGCAGCGCCGCGCTGCGTGCGAGGGCGCGCACGTCGATCAGCGGTGATCCGGCACGGCGCTCCCAGACGGTCAGTGCGATGGCCGCGAGCAGCGCGACCAGGCCCAGCGGCCAGGCGGGGTGCTCGAGGTCGTTGAGGAAGAGCAGCAGGCCGACCACGGACACCGCAAACAGGGTGATCCCGGCCGGGTCGAGAGCGGCCAGGGTGCGCCGGACTCCCCGGCCGCGGGTGGGGGCGTCCTTCTCGACGTTGCGGGCGGTGAACAGGAACGCAAGCAGGGCCAGGGGGACGTTGACGAAGAACAGCGCCCGCCAGCCGAAGGCGCCCGCGAGGACACCGCCCAGCGGCAGGCCGAGCACCGCGACGATCTGCGAGGCGATGGAGAAGTTGCCGAGCACTGTGCTGGGCACACCGGTTTTCAGGCGCTCCGCCCGCCGCCGCACCAGCGCCATCGAGGCGGGGTAGCACGCGGAGGAGCCGATCCCGATCAGCGCGCGCGAGAGCAGCAGCACCTGGAAGTCGGGGGCCAGGGTACCCAGCAGTCCGCCGGCGAGGAGGATCGTGACGCCGGTCAGGAGCACCTTGCGCGGGCCGAAGAGCGTTGCCAGCTTGCCCATCGTCGGCTGCATGACGGCGCTGCACAGATAGAGCACGGATACGAGGCTCGCGGCCTGACCGGGGCCGAGGTGGTAGTCGGCCGCGATCCCCGCGAGACCGGTGGCGATCATCGAGCTGTTTACCGGGTTGAGCGTCGTGCCGAGCATCAGCGGGAAGGTGAATCGCAGGCCGAAGCCGTCCTTCGAGACGGAGTCGGCCGCCTGCGGCGCGGGGGTCCTGACCGGAGGGGATGTCATGGGGGGCCTCGTGATCTGGTGCGGTGCACCACGGAAAGAGCAGGTCTTTCGTATTACGAAAGACTTCCTTTGGGTATACTAAGCAATCGTGAGTGCGCAGGCAAAACCCACCGGACCGGACCGCAGCGACGAAGCCGGCGGCGACCTGGACGCAGTACTCGGCAACGAGCTGAAAGTGGCCGTGGCCAGGCTCTACAGCCGCTTCCGCTCCGAACGCGGCGAGGGGGAGCTGGGCGACGCGGCCATGGGCGTTCTCGTCAAGCTCTACAACCACGGCCCGCAGAGCCTCACGGAGCTGAGCCGCCGCGCCCACGTCACACCAAGCACCATGAGTCAGACCGTGAACCGTCTCGTCAGCGGCGGGCACGCACTACGGGACAAGGACCCGTCGGACGGCCGGCGCGTGCTGTTTCATGTCACGCCGGCGGGAACCGAGCTCGCCCGGGCCGCACTTGCCGTGCGCTCCGGCTGGCTAGACGACCAACTCGCCCGACTCACCGAAGGCGAGCGCGAAACCCTCCTCAAGGCGTCGCACATCATGCGACGCGTCGCCGACTCATAGAGTCCGACAGGACATGGCGCCGCTTTGGCCCAGCTCCGGCCGCGCGAGCCCGGTATCGCATCGCCCTGGTGGCGATTGCCTTGACTTCGCGTTCTCCGCGGTCCTGTTCGCGGTGCGGAGGCTCCCCGAGCCGGAAGTCCGCAGGCCCACGAGCGGGCGGACAACGCCGCTGTCCGGAAGCCGGATCAGCCCGGCAAACAGGGCGTAACCGAAGACGAGCAGCAGCCAGCGGAGCGCGGGAGCCCCCACGCAATGCCGATGTCAGATCCTCCACGGACCTGTGCGGAGCAGCACCAGGAGGAGGCGTGCGCCCGCCTCGGGGGCGAGGCCCGGCCCGAGCGGTGGGCCCCGTGGAACACATGGGGCGACGGGAAGCTCCAGGTGACGGTGGTCGTCACCACCGTCGACACCACCGAGGGCCTGCTCGCGAACTGGTCGCGAGGCAAAGCCGTCCATCCGCTGACGCCAGTGCCTTCCCGGATCGCACTCGTCCACCACGGCTGGGCTGCCCCCCCACGGTCTCCTCCCCGTTCGGGGTGAAGAAGCTCGGGCTCGGCGGACAACCGTGACGTCGCACCGCCTCGACCGCCGGTCCTCCGCTCCCGGCTCGGCCGGTCAGTGGCCCGGCCGGTGCTCGGCTTCGGTGGCAGCCAGCCGAAAGGAGTGGTGTAGCGGACGGTCATGCCGGCTTCCGCAATGGCGGTGCCGATCCCGCCGATCCGTTCCCGCCGCGGCCCGAGACGCCGTCGGCCTGGCAAGCTCCACGGCGACAAGGCCTGCGGCCACCGTTTCATCCGCTCCTGCCTGCGGAGACGGCAGACCACCCACCGCATCTCCGCCGCAGCAGCACCGAGCCCCCGACTCGTCCCGGCCGGCACCGCCGGGCCATCGAGCGGACCGTCGCCCGGCTCGGCGGACTGCGCCGGCTCCACCGCCGCCCTCGCCCGCCACCGCAGGCCCACCACATGACATGACTTCTCACTCGGTTGCGGCGGGGGCCGACCGCCTGCTGCCGCGGGACTTCCGGGGCCGCACGGCGTCCTTCGCGGGCTCGTTCCCGGCCGGGCTGCGGCAGCGGGTGCTGGACGACTGGACGGCGTACGGCTTCCCGGCGCACTGAGCGCGCGCCCGGCGGGCCACCGAAGCGCGCCGCAACAGCCAGCCGCCATGTTTCGTTCGGCTGCCGAATGTTGCGATGGCACTACGCCGCGCAATCGGCCGGACCGGGGCCGCCCGCCGGGGACGGCCCCGGTCCGCACGCCGTCCCGCCGCGTCTCCCGGGGGCGCTACTATCCGTGCCATGAGCGCTGCAGAACTCGAACCCGACCCCGCACCGACGCTGTCGGAGATCGCCCGGGCGGCCGGCGTCTCGGCGCCGACAGTTTCGAAAGTGCTGAACGGTCGGGCCGACGTCGCGCCCGCCACCCGGGCCAAGGTCGAGGAGATCCTGCGCCGCACCGGCTACCAGCGCCGCCGCACCGCCGCACCGCCGTCCCGGCTGCTCGACCTGGTCTTCCACCAGCTCGACAGCGCCTGGGCGATGGAGGTGATCCGGGGGGTGGAGAACGTCGCCCGGGACGAGGGGCTGAGCGTGGTGCTCTCCGAGTCCGCAGGGCGGCTCACCCCGGGACAGACCTGGGTGGACGGCGTGCTGGCCCGCCGACCGGCCGGGGTGGTGCTGGTGCTGTCCGAGCTGGACGCCGCCCAGCGCGACCAACTCACCAGCCGCGACATCCCGTTCGTGGTGCTGGACCCGGCCGGCGACCCGGCCGAGGGGGTGCCCGCCGTCGGCACCGGCAACTGGCAGGGCGGCCTCGCCGCCACCCGCCACCTGCTCGACCTGGGCCACCGCCGGATCGCGATGATCTCCGGGCCGTCCGGCATGATGTGCAGCCGCGCCCGGATCGACGGCTACCGCACCGCGCTGGGGACCGCCCGGCTGCCGGTGGACCCGGAGCTGATCCACGAGGGCGACTTCCACCACGAGGCCGGGTACGCCGCGGCCCGCGCCCTGCTCACCCGGCCCGACCGGCCCACCGCGATCTTCGCGGGCAACGACCTGCAGGCCCTCGGCGTGTACGAGGCCGCCCGCGAACTGGGCCTGCGGGTGCCGGAGGACCTCTCGGTGGTCGGCTTCGACGACCTGCCGCTGGCCCGCTGGGTCGGGCCGCCGCTCACCACGGTGCGCCAGCCGCTGGTGGAGATGGCCGAGACCGCGGCCCGGCTGGCCATCGGCCTGGGCCGCGGCGAGCACCCCTCCGCCACCCGGGTCGACCTCGCCACCAGCCTGGTCGTCCGCGCCAGCACCGCCCCGCCGCCCGCCGACGCCTGAGCGGGGCACCCCGCCCACCCTCGCCCACCCTCATTCATCCGCCTCATTCATCCGCGCGCGGTCCGGACCCTCCGGGCCGCGCGCGGATGGTTGACGCCCTCGCCGGGCTCCCCTACCGTCGTCCGGGTCGCGCCGTAACATTCGGCCGGAGTTCGAAATTTTCGACCCGCCAGGAGGGGGCACCATGGCCGAGCCCGCACCCGGGTCCGCACCCGACGCCGCAGGCCCGCCGGCGTCGGCCGGCACCCTCGCGCTGACCTTCGACGACGGCCCGCACCCGGACTCCACGCCCGAGCTGCTCGCCGCGCTCACCGCCGCCGGGCACCGCGCCACCTTCTTCCTGTGCGGCGCGCAGGCCGAACGCCACCCCGAACTGGTCCGCGCCCTGGACCGGGCCGGCATGGCGATCGGCAACCACAGCTGGTCGCACCCCTCCCTGCCGGGCCTGCCGCGGTCCGCCGCCCGGGACGAGATCGAGCGCACCAACCGGCTCCTGACCACGCTCACCGGCCGCCCGCCGACGCTGTTCCGACCGCCGTACGGGGACACCGACCCGGCGATCCGCTCGCTCGCCGCCGCGGCGGGCCTGACCGAGACGCTCTGGGAGGTCGACACCCGCGACTGGGACGGCACACCGCCCGCCGAGGTCGCCGCCGCGGTGGCCGCGGCCCGCCCCGGCGACACCGTACTGCTGCACGACCACGGCAACCGCAACACCGTCACCGCGCTGCCCGCCGTCCTGGCCGCCCTCACCGCCCGCGGCCTGCGCTCGACCCCGCTGCCCCGCTGACCCTCCCGCCGCCTTCCGGCCCCTCCCCCGCACTCCGGTGGCCGGGCGCACCCGCCCAGCACCACGCGCCCGGCCACCGGTGAACCCGCCGCACCGCACCACGCGGCCGGAAGGCCCGGCCGGAACGGTGGAGGCACGTCCGGTCAGGCGGTCTCGGCCAGCCAGAGGCCCGCCGGGTCGGAGTGCAGGCTGCGGACGGTGACCAGGGCCGCGCCGAGGACGGGGCCGCGGCGGCCCAACGGCGAGGCGCGCAGGGCCTCTTCGGGCCAGGGGCGGACCCGGATCAGCGCGGCCAGCTCGGTCCGCATCGCGGGCAGCAGCCAGTGCGCCAGGTCGGCGTAGCCGCCGCCGAGGACCAGCGAGTCGGGGTCGACCAGGTTGACCGCGGCGGCCAGCGCGGTGCCCAGCGCGGTGCCGGCGTGCCGGAGCGCGCGCCGGGTCGCCGGGTCGCCCCGCTCCGCGCGGCGGACCAACTCCGCGATGGGGTCGCCGTTCTGACGTCCCGTCAGGCTCGTCGCACCCGGCGCCCCGCTGGAACCGTCCGGCCGCTCCGGCCGCTCCAGCCGGTCCGACTCGTCGAGCCCGTCGAACCCGTCGAACCCGTCCGGCCCGTCCAGTTCGTCCAGTTCGTCGGTGAACCCGGCGGAGCGGAGCACGGCCGCCAGGCCCGCGTACGGTTCGAGGCAGCCGCGGGCGCCGCAGGAGCAGGGGCGGCCGTCGGGGCGGACGGTGAGGTGGCCGAGTTCGCCCGCGAAGCCCTGGACGCCGCGGAACAGGCGCCCGTCCAGGACGAGCGCGCCGCCGATGCCCTCGCCCGCCGAGATGTGCACGAAGGTGCCGCTGCCGGTGCCCTGCCAGAGTTCGGCCAGCGCGCCGAGGTTGGCCTCGTTCTCGACGGCGGGGGCGGTGCCGGGGCCGGGCCACAGCTCGGTGACGTCGACCTGGTGCCAGCCCAGGTTGGGGGCGTGCTCGACCTGGTTGGCGGGGCTGCCCAACGGGACGCTGCCGGGGACGGCGAGCACCCGGCCGACCACCCGCAGGCCGAGCGCGGTGGCCTCGCGTTCGGCCCGGTCGGCGAGTTCGGCGAGTTCGGCGAGGGTCTGCTCGGCGGAGCGGCCCGCGTTCGCGGCGGGGCGGTGCAGTTCGACCCGGACCTCGCCGCGCAGGTCGAGGACGCAGGCGCTGAGGTGCTCGACGCCGATCTCCAGGCCCAGACCGGCCGGTCCGTCCCCGTTCAGCACCAGGGCCCGGCCGGGGCGGCCGACCCGGCCGCTGCGCTCCAGCTCGCCCTCCAGCAGCAGGCCGCCGCCGATGAGTTCGTCGACCAGGCTGGAGACGGCGGTCCGGGTCAGCCCGGTGCGGCCGGCCACGTCGGCGCGGGAGAGCGGGTGGGCGGCGGCGACGGTGCGCATCACCAGGGCGAGGTTCTGCCGCCGCATGTCCTGCTGGGAGGCGGGGCCGCGCCTGGTCCCGGGGTCGCCGTCAGGCGGCTGCTGCTGCCCGTCCTCTGCCACGTCCGCCCTGTCCCTCCGCGCCGCTGTCCGCCGCACCGTCTGTCCGCCGTCTGCCGTTCACTGCCCGTCCGGTGGACCCGTCCGGTGGTCCCGGGCGGGCCGTGGTCGCCGCCGTCCGGTCGACCCGTTCCCGCCGGTCGCCCCGTCCCGTCCGGTCGGGGTGGCCGCCCGGTGGGGTGCGGCGGTCCCGGCCGGACGGTCCGGTTCCGGTCACCGCGGGCCGTCCCCCTGGAGGGCGGCCGTCTGCGAAATGGTAGTCCCGATCCGTTCGAGTGCCGCGTCGTCCCGGGCCAGGGCGGGCAGCACCGGGCCGTCGGCGGTGCCCCAGCGGCGGGCGACGGCGTCGGCGCGCTCGCCGGTGAGCAGCGCGGCGGCCTGGGCGGCGGCGCCGAGGGCCACCAGTTCGCGGGCGGCGGGCAGTTGGACGGGGCGGCCGGAGAGCCGGCGGACGGTGTCCTGCCAGGCCCGGCCCCGGGCGCCGCCGCCGATCAGCAGGATCGGCCGTTCGGGGTCGGCGGCGTCGGGGCCGTCGACGGCGAGGACGTCGTCGAGGGCGGCGAGCAGCGAGTACGCGGCGCCGTCGTAGGCGGCCTGGAGGAGTTGGCCGGCGGTGGTGTCGTGGCGCAGGCCGTGCAGCAGGCCGCTGGCGTGCGGGAGGGCGGGGGTGCGTTCGCCGTCGAGGTAGGGCAGCAGGACGGCGCTGCCGCCGGGTTCGACGTCCTGGCGGTCGCGGCCGAGCAGGGTGGCGATCCGGTCGACGGCGAGGGTGCAGTTGAGGGTGCAGGCGAGCGGGAGCCAGCCGTCGAGGGCGTCGGCGAAGCCCGCGACGGTGCCGGTGGGGTCGGCGGGGCGGTGGCGGGCGACGGTGTAGACGGTGCCGGAGGTGCCGAGGCTGAGCACGGGGGTGCCGGCGGTGAGGCCGAGGCCGAGGGCGGCGGCCATGTTGTCGCCGGTGCCGGCGGCGACGAGGGTTCCGGGGCGCAGCGGTCCGCCGGGGCGGGCGTGGCCGGCGGGGGTTCCGGCGGGGGTGACGGCGGGGAGCAGGGCGGGGTCGAGGCCGAGGTGGTCGAGGACGGCGGAGTGGTAGCCGTCGGGGGTCCACCAGCCGGTGCCGGAGGCGTCGCCGCGGTCGGTGGTGGCGGTACCGGTGAACCGTTCGGTGAGGTAGTCGTGCGGGAGGCGGACGGCGGCGGTGCGCTCGGCGTGCTCGGGTTCGGTGGCGCGCAGCCAGGCCCATTTGGCGGCGGTGAAGGAGGCACCGGGGACGCTGCCGAGTTCGGCGGCCCACCGGTCCGCGCCGAACTTCCGCACCAGTTCGGCGGCCTGCGGTGCGGAGCGGACGTCGTTCCAGAGCAGGGCGGGGCGGACGGGGGCTCCGGCGGCGTCCAGGGTGACCAGTCCGTGCTGCTGGCCGCCGACGGCCAGGGCCTGGGCGCGGTCGGCCCAGCCGGTGGCGGCGACGGCGGCGGTGAGGGCGTCCCACCACTGGGCGGGGTCGCTCTCCTGGCCGTGGCGGGAGTCGACCCGGTGGGGGGCGCGGCCTTCGCCGAGGACGCGGCCGGTCTCGGCGTCGACGGCCAGTGCCTTGGTGGACTGGGTCGAGCTGTCGACGCCGATCACCACCTGCGGGTGTGCCATGGGGCGTGCTCCTGTCTGCGGTCGTCCGGCGCCGGTGTGCGGCCGTCCGGGGCGGGGTTCCACCGGAGTGGGTTCCGCCGGGTCCGGGTTCCGTCGGGCGTGGGTTCCGTCGGGTGTTGCGCACGGGGGCTTCCCTCCCGGGCTCGGCCATATTAATTTGTCTTTCGGCCTGACGAATAGACCCCGATCCGGGTTACCGTCGGTTCCGGCCCCGATTCGCGTCGGGCCACCGGTCGATCCCTCGGTCGATCCACCCGGTCGATCACCAGCGTTTGGAGTACGAGATGAGCCAGCTCACCCCCACCCCCGCCGACAAGTTCACCTTCGGCCTGTGGACGGTCGGCTGGCAGGGCCGCGACCCGTTCGGCGACGCCACCCGTCCGGCCCTGGACCCGGTCGAGACGGTGGAGAGGCTCGCCGGACTGGGCGCGTACGGCGTGACCTTCCACGACGACGACCTGGTCCCGTTCGGCTCCTCGGACGCGGAGCGGGAGGCGATCGTCAAGCGCTTCCGCGCCGCCCTGGAGTCCACCGGCCTGCGGGTGCCGATGGCCACCACCAACCTGTTCACCCACCCGGTCTTCAAGGACGGCGCGTTCACCGCCAACGACCGCGACGTGCGCCGCTACGCCCTGCGCAAGACCATCCGCAACATCGACCTGGCGGTCGAGCTGGGCGCGAGCGTGTACGTCGCCTGGGGCGGCCGGGAGGGCGCCGAGCACGGCGCGTCCAAGGACGTCCGGGTCGCCCTCGACCGGATGAAGGAAGCCTTCGACCTGCTCGGCGACTACGTCACGGAGCAGGGCTACGACCTGCGCTTCGCGATCGAGCCCAAGCCGAACGAGCCGCGCGGCGACATCCTGCTGCCGACCATCGGCCACGCCCTCGCCTTCATCGAGCGCCTGGAGCGCCCCGAACTGGTCGGCGTCAACCCCGAGGTCGGCCACGAGCAGATGGCGGGCCTGAACTTCCCGCACGGCATCGCGCAGGCGCTGTGGGCGGGCAAGCTGTTCCACATCGACCTGAACGGCCAGTCCGGCATCAAGTACGACCAGGACTTCCGGTTCGGCGCGGGCGACCTGCGGCAGGCGTTCTGGCTGGTAGACCTGCTGGAGTCCTCCGACTACCAGGGCCCGCGGCACTTCGACTTCAAGCCGCCGCGCACCGAGGACTTCGACGGCGTCTGGGCCTCCGCGGCCGGCAACATGCGCAACTACCTGCTGCTCAAGGAGCGCGCGCTGGCCTTCCGCGCCGACCCGCAGGTGCAGGAGGCGCTGCGCGCCGCCCGCCTCGACCAGCTCGCCCGGCCGACCGCCGCCGACGGCCTGTCCGCGCTGCTCGCCGACCGCTCGGCGTTCGAGGACTTCGACGTCACCGCCGCCGCCGAGCGCGGCATGGCCTTCGAGCACCTCGACCAGTTGGCCATCGAGCACCTGCTCGGCGCCCGCTGAGCCGGGACGGCGGCCGGAACGGCTCCGGTCGGCTCCCCGTCCCTGGGGACCGACCGGATTCGAGCCCACTCAACTCCGGTACTTAACAGCTCTGCTGACGGAGCATCACCCAGCTGCACCGACGGACCCCCGGCCGGACGGGGACGTGCTCCCGCGAGGCCGACCCGCGCGGGAATCCGCCCCCGGTGTCCGTTCAGCGCGGGAGCGCCCCCGGCCGGTAGTCGTGCAGCCAGCCCGTCGACCGGGCGTAGCCGCGGGCGAACACCAGCGGCATCACCGCGTCCCGCACCCGGGCGGCGAACGGGCCCGCGGTCTTGGCGTCCCGGTTGGCCGCCGCCGTGCGGGCGAGCTTCCCGGCGCGGGCCGTCCGTTCCCGGTCGAACGCGGCCAGGGCGGCGGCCCGGTCGGGCCCGGCGTGCAGCGCCCGGGCCAGCGCGACCGCGTCCTCCAGCGCCATGGACGCGCCCTGCCCGGCGCCCACCGGGTGCGCCGCGTCGCCGACCAGCACGTGCCGCCCGTCCTGGCGGCGCGGCACCGGCGGCAGGACGTGGAACAGTGTCGCCGCCTCGACCCGGGCCGCGCCGAGGATCCGCCGGGGCACCTCCTCGGTGGCGAAGACCTCGGCCACCTCCGCCGCCCCGAGCGCGGGGCCGCCCGGCGGCACGGGGCCGACGAGCTGCGCGGACCACCACACGGTGCCGTCCGGCGCGGGCTGGTGCAGGAACGTGCCGCGACGCCCGAAGGTCAGGTTGAACGTCCGGCCCGGGCCCGCCTCCGGCACCCCCTCCGCGACGCCCGCGACCCCGTACAGCCCGGCGTACGAGGGCTCCGGCCCGCCCGGGTCGAGCACCTGCCGGACGGTCGAGCGCAGCCCGTCCGCCCCGACCACCAGGTCCGCACCGGCCACCGCCGCCGCCACCGGACCGCCCGCCGCACTCCCCTCCGTCCCGTCGTCCGGCCCGGACAGCCGCTCGCCGAGCACGATCCGCGCGCCCGCCCGGACCGCCGCCGCCCGCAGCGCCGCGACCAGGTCGGCCCGCATCAGCGTGACCGCGCGCAGCGGGTCGTCCGCCGCCCGGCCGCGCGGCACGTCGCCCAGCAGCCTGCCGCGCCCCGACCACATCAGCTGCCGGTCGACCTCGAAGCCCGCCGCCCGCACCTCGTCCAGGCAGCCCAGCGACTCCAGCGCCCGCAGCCCGTTGACGGCCAGGCCCAGGAACGCGCCGACCCGGCCGGCCGGGTCCGGGTGCGCCTCGTACACCGTCACCTCGGCACCGATCCTGCGCAGCGCGATCGCGCTCGCCGCGCCGGCCACCCCCGCGCCGATGACTACCGCCTTCATGGGCCCACCCCTCATTGAATCGACGTTCAATGAATATCTATTCACCGAATTGGACGTCAGTATGCTGTCGGCACGAACGGCGGGTCAAGGCTGCGGGTCAAGGGAGGCTGGACGCGATGGGCGTGCGCAAGGCGCAGGCGGCGGGGACCAGGGCGGCGCTACTGGAGGCCGCCCGGCAGCAGTTCGTCGAACGCGGCTACCTCAACACGAAGATCACCGACATCACCGCGGCCGCCGGTCGGGCCACCGGCTCGTTCTACGCGCACTTCGCCGACAAGGACGAGTTGCTGCGCGCCCTGCTCGACGACGTCCGCACCCAGGCCCGCGGCCAGGTCGTCGCCCAGGTCCACCCGCGCGAGCACGACCTCGGCGACCGGGACCAACTGCGCGCCCACCTCGGCGCGTCCTGGCAGGCCATGCGCGACCACCTGCCGGTCACCATCGCCCTGTTCGAGTCGATCGTCGCCGCGGGCCCGCGCTCCGGCCGGGCCTGGCAGCGCCTCACCACGGACACCGACGTCCTCCGCGACCACCTCGAATACCTCCGCGAACAGGGCCGCCCCCTCCCCGGCGACCCCGCCCTGCTCGCCCCCGCGATGGGCGCGATGCTCGGCCTGCTCTCCTACGCCCTGCTCACCGCCGACCACCCCGCCCACGACGACACCGAAGTGGTCGACACCCTCACCGACCTCCTCCTCCACGGCCTGGCCGGCCGCCCCGCGCCACCGGAGCGGCCGGACCGGCCGGACCGGCCGGCATCCGGAACGGCGAGCTGACACCCGCCCCCTCAGCACCGCCCCCCTCAGCGCAGTCCCCTCAGCACCGCCCGGACGACCCGGCCGGCGCGGGCACCGCCTCGACCAGCCGGTCGAGTTCGGCCTCCGTGTTGTAGTAGTGCGGCGAGGCGCGGACGACCGACGCGAGGCCCCGGGGCCCGAGGTCCCAGCGCGCGTACTCGGCGAGGGAGACCGAGACGTTGATCCCGCTGTCGCGCAGCGCGCGGGCGACGTCCTCGCTGTCGCGGCCCTCGACGGTGAAGGTGACGAGGGCGCACTGCCGCGCGCCCCGGTCGTGCACCCGCACCCCGGGCAGTGTCCGCAGGCGGGCGCGCAGGGCCGCGCCCAGCCGGGTGACCCGTTCCCCGATCGCGTCCGGGCCGAGGGCGAGGGCGTACTCGGCGGCGACGCCGAGGCCGATCCGGGCCGCGCAGTTGCCCTCCCAGCTCTCGAACCGCCGGGCGTCGGCGCGGACTTCGTAGTCGTCCGCCGAGGTCCAGGTCGCCGCGTGCAGGTCCAGGAACGGCGGTTGCAGCTGTTCGCGGATCCGCGGCGAGCAGTACAGGAAGCCGGTGCCGCGCGGGCCGCGCAGGAACTTGCGGCCGGGCGCGGTGAGCAGGTCGCAGCCGATCTCGCTCACGTCCAGCGGGAGTTGGCCGACGGACTGGCAGGCGTCCAGCAGGTAGACGACGCCGGCCTCCCGGGCCACCCGCCCGATCTCGGCGGCCGGGTTGACCAGCCCGCCCTGGGTGGGCACGTGCGTGACCGCGATCAGCCGGACCCGCTCGTCGATCATCGCGCGCAGCGCGTCGACGTCGAGCTGCCCGTCGGCGTCGTCGGGCACGACCTCGACCCGCACCCCGTGGCGGCGGGCCGTCTGGAGGTACGCGATGGCGTTGCTCGCGTACTCGGCGCGGGCGGTCAGGATGCGGTCGCCCGCCGCCCAGGGCAGCGCGTGGAACGCCATGTCCCAGGCCCTGGTGGCACTCTCCACCACCGCGACGTCCTCCCGCCCGGCCCCGACCAGCCGGGCCAGCGCGTCGTACGTCCGCTCGATCCGCCCGGCCCGCGCGTCCGCCGCCTCGTACCCCCCGATCTCCTCCTCCAGCCGCAGGTGCTCCACCACCGCGTCCACCACCACCCGCGGCTGCAACGCCGCCCCGGCGTTGTTGAGGTGCACCACCCGCCCGACCCCAGCCGTCTCCCGCCGCACCCGCTCCACGTCGATCCCCGCCACCAGCGCCCCCTCCCGGAACCACGCCCGCGCGTCCTCGCCGCGGGCGGCGCGCGAAACTCTTCGGCGCCCGGGGGTAACGCGCCGTCGGTGGCGGCCGGTTCCCCTCGCGGCGGGGCATTCGTTGGTCGGGGTGACGGGCGGCGGGGTGGGGGGTGAGGAGGGCGGGCCGGACGGCCCGGGGCACGGGACACCGACGTCCTGACGGCCCGTCCGGCGGGCGGTGCTACGCTCGGGGCACCGCCCGCCGTCGCACCGCGCGCCTCTTCTCGCGCCTGTTCGCACCCGGCCGGCCGGTCGTTCCCTCGGTGTCGACGCTCCGGTCCGCTGTCCTGCCGACCGCCGGGCCGACGCCGCCTCGGTCACCGCCCGCGCCAAGGCCCGTGCCGGTGACCGCCGTTCCCTCTCCCCCGTCCCGGAGGTCCGTGCCGTCATGCGTCCCACCCTGTTCACGATCGAACGGCCCGGTCCCGGGCTGCTGAGCACCATGGCCCGGCCGCGCGGCGGTGACTGGCTCGCGGAGGAGGTGGCGGGGCTGGCCGCGCTGGGGGTGACGGAGGTGGTCAGCGCGCTGACCGTCCCGGAGTGCGTCGAGCTCGGGCTGGGCGCGGAGCCGGAGTTGGTCCGGGCCGCCGGGCTGCGCTTCACGGCGGTGCCGATCCCGGACCGCACCGTCCCCGTCCTGGCCGAAGTCCGGCCGGTGATCGACGAGTTGGCGCGAAGGCTGGACGCGGGCGGCCACCTGGCGGTGCACTGCCGGGCCGGGATCGGACGGTCCTCGCTGCTGGCGGCGGCCGTGCTGGTCCGCTGCGGCACGGAGCCGGACGACGCGTGGGCGCGGATCGCCCGGGCCCGCGGCCTGCCGGTACCGGACACCGCCGAACAGCGGGCCTGGACCGACCAACTGACCGGCTGACAAGACGACCAACCCACCAACCGACAGGCCGACCAACCGACCGCCCTACCGTCCGACCGTCACTCGTACCGGCCCGCCCGGCCGGTGGGGTGGCGGCGTTCGGGTGGGCCTGGCCGTGTCGCGGGGCGGCGGGTCGGGGCGGGGGCGGAGGCGCGCCTAACGTCGGGGTTCGGTCACCGTGCGCGGGTGGTGGCGTTGTGCCCCTGGGAGGGTTGATGTCTTCGTCCGGCAGCACGTCAGCGTCGGCGTCCGGTCCGGCGGGAGCGTCCGGGCCGCCGTCCCGGGGGCGGTTGTGGCGGCTGGGCGGGTGGTGCGCCCGGCATCCGGTGGTGGTGCTCGCGGGGTGGCTGCTGGTGCTGGTGGGGGCACAGATCGCGGACCACGCCGTGGGCGGCACGTACTCGGACGACTTCTCCCTGCCGGGCACCCAGGCGCAGGACGGCGCGGACGTGCTGTCCGCGCACGAGCCGGCCGCGGGCGGGACGGGCGCGCAGGTGGTGCTGCACGACGGGCAGCCGCTGACGCAGTTCCAGGCGCAGGTCGACCAGGCGGTGACCTCCCTGCAGCGCCTGCCGCACGTGCTGTCGGCGCAGAACCCGCTGCCGCCGCCGGGGCAGGCCCCGCAGCCGGGCGGGCCGCTGGCCGCGGACGGGCTGACGGGGTACGTCACGGTGCGTTTCGACGGCGTACTGGCGACCTTCGGCGACGACTACCTGGGCCAGGTGGACGCGGCGGTGGCGCCGCTGCGGCAGGCGGGCGTGGAGGTCGAGTACGGCGGTCCGCTGGGCGAGTTGGCGCGGCCGGAGCCGAGCGACCGGGTGAGCGAGCTGATCGGGTTCGGGGTCGCGGTCGTGGTGCTGCTGGCCGGGTTCGGCAGCGTGGTCGCGGCGGGGCTGCCGCTGGTGAGCGCGCTGGTCGCGGTGGTCCTGGGCCTGGGGCTGCTGGGTCTGTTGGCGGCGCTGACCACCTTCGCGACGGTCGCGCCGACGCTGGCGACGATGATCGGGCTGGGCGTCGGCATCGACTACGCGCTGTTCCTGCTGACCAGGCACCGGCAGAACCTGATGGACGGCCGGGACCCGGGGACGGCGGCCGGGCACGCGGTGGCGACCAGCGGCCGGGCGGTGCTGATCTCCGGCACCACGGTGGTGGTCGCGCTGGCGGGCCTGTCGGTGTCGGGCATCTCGTTCATGGCGAAGCTGGGCCTGGCGGCGGGCGTGACGGTGGTGACGGCGGTGTGCGGCGCGCTGACGCTGCTGCCCGCGCTGCTGGGCGTGGTCGGCCGCCGGATGGACCGCTTCACGGTGCGCCCGCCGGTGGCCGAGGGCACCGGCCCGGGCGGGGCGGCGGCGAGTGGCCTGTGGCACCGGTACGCGCGGCGGGTCGAGCGCCGGCCGTGGTGGTACCTGGCGGCGGGCCTGGTCACGGTGCTGGTGCTGGCGGTGCCGCTGCCGTCGATCCGGCTCGGGCACGTCGGGGACGGCGCCGACCCGACCTCGTTCACCGACCGGCGGGCGTTCGACCTGATGGCGGCGGCGTTCGGCCCGGGCTCCAACGGCCCGCTGACGGTGGTGGTCGACCAGAGCGCGGTCGCCGCGTCCGACCGTCCGGCGCTGGCCGCCGCCGTCCAGCAGGCGCTGACCGGCGTGCCGGACACGGCGGGCACCGCGCCGCTGCAGACCAGCGCGGACGGCGACGTGCTGTTCACCACCGTCACGCCCGCGCAGGCCCCGCAGAGCCAACGGACCACCGACCTGGTCGGCCACCTCTCCGACACGGTGCTGCCGGACGCGGTCCGGGGCACGCCCGCCACCACGTACGTCACCGGCACCACCGCCGCCCAGGTCGACTTCCTGGACCTGATCGCCGCCCGGCTGCTGCCGATCATCGCGGTGGTGGTCGCGCTGGCCTTCCTGATCATCCTGCTGGTGTTCCGGGCCCCGCTGGTCGCGCTGAAGGCGGCCGTCCTCAACCTGGTGTCGATCGCCGCCTCGTACGGGGTGCTGGTCGCGGTGTTCCAGTGGGGCTGGGGCGGCCCGGCGCTCGGGGTGGCGGGCAAGGTGCCGATCGAGAGCTACGTCCCGATGATGATGTTCGCCATCGTCTTCGGCCTGAGCATGGACTACGAGGTGTTCCTGCTCTCCCGCGTCCACGAGCACTGGCGGCGGACCGGCGACAGCCGCGGCGCGGTCGCGCACGCGCTGGAGACCACCGCGCGGGTGATCGGCTGCGCGGCCCTGATCATGGTCAGCGTGTTCGCCGCGTTCGTGGTCAGTGACGACGTGGTGGTCAAGATGATGGGCCTGGGCCTGGCCGTCAGCGTGCTGATCGACGCCACCGTGGTCCGCCTGCTGATGGTCCCCGCCGCGATGACGCTGCTCGGCGACGCCGCCTGGTGGACCCCGCGACTGCTGGACCGACTCCTCCCGGACATCGACGCCGAGGGGAGCAACGTCTCTGCCCGATAGCGGAATCGATGCTCCGTCAGCACCGCGCCGGACGCCCCTTCCGCTCCACCCGCCCCGCCCGCCCCACCGCTCCCACCGGTCGGCCGCCGGTGCGGAAGCGGTCCGTCCGCCCCCTTGTCAGGTGCGGCGTTCCTGCCTACCTTCGTGCCCCAGGACTTCGGCCCGACCGGGCCGGGCGGTCCACGGCGCCGGGCGCAAACCCGCGGCCGCGCCGGACGCGCGACAAGACCTGGAGGCGTCACATGCCCGTTGCCACCCCCACCGCGATCCGCGACGCCGGCCCGCTGGCCGTGGACGACGAGACCCTGGTGTTCGAGGACGACGACCGCACCGACCACGGCCCCACCGCCTGTCTGTCCGACCCGTGGGTGACCGCGACCACCCGCGTGGCCTGCGACTTCAACTCCTGACGGTGACCGGCCCCATCGCCGGCCGCCGCCCCTGGTCCGACGACACCTGGTCGTACCTGAACGATCCGCGGATGCCGGCGATGGAGCACGGCTGGAAGCTCCACGTCTCCGCCCGCCCCGGCACCCTGGACGCCGTCCTCGCGCTCGTCCTGCCGGTGCTGGCCCGGCACGTCTGCCACGCCAAGTGGGCCCGCGACCCCGAGGTGCTGCGGACCCTCAACTCCGGCACCCGGGACGCCGCCTCGGTCGGCAAGGCGATCACCGTCTATCCGACGCCGGATGAACTCCTGCCGCTCGCCACCGAGTTGGCCGCCGCCCTGCGCGGCCGGGAGGGACCGCCGATCACCGGCGACCGCCGCCTCGACCCCGACTCGCCCGTCTACTACCGCTACGGGCCGTTCACCGGCGACTACCGCACCGGGCGCAGCGGGCGCCTCGAATCCGTGATGACCGGCCCCGACGGGCGCCTCTTCGACGGCCTGGCGGGCACCGCGTACCGCTGCCCGCCGTGGGCCGCGGACCCGTTCGCCCGCCCCGCGGACGCCGGCCCGGCCGGGACGAGCGCGGGGGCCGGGGCGAACGTGGCGGCCGGGGCGAACGTGGCGGCCGGGCGGGCGGACGGGCCGTCCGGGCCGGTGGAGGCACAGGCGGGGCGGCCCGGGTTCGGCGGCGGGCGCTACCGGGTGACCGGCGGGATCGCCCGCAAGGCGCAGGGCAACGTCTACCGGGCCCTGGACCTGGTCAGCGGGCTGGCGGTGGTGGTCAAGCAGGCCCGCGCCCACGTCGCCGAGGACGCGGACGGCTCCGACGCCCGCGACCGGCTGCGCAACGAGCACGCCGTGCTCACCGCGCTCGACGGCGTCCCCGGCGTCCCGCGCGCCCTCGACTACTTCCGCCACCGCGCCGACGAGTACCTGGTCACGACCAGTTGCGGCAACCGCGACCTGCGCCGCGAGGTGCAGGACCACGGGCCCTTCGCCGCGGCCGGACCGGACCACCCGCGCGCGCCCGGCCCGCTCGCCGTCCGGCTGCTGCGGGTGCTGGACGGCGTCCACCGGCGGGGCGTGGTGGTGCGCGACCTCAAGCCCGACAACGTCGTCCTCGACGCCGGAGGGCGCTGCCACCTGGTCGACTTCGGCATCAGCGCGCACCACGGCACCGGACCGGACGGTTCCACCCCCGGCTACAGCGGGCCGGTGCACCGCCCCGGCGCCCCGGCCGAACCCGCCGACGACTACCACGCGTTGGGCATGACGCTGCACTTCGCCGCCACCGGCCTGGACCCGGTCGTCCTCGACCCCGATCCGGCCGTCAACCGCGAACGCACGCTCGCCTGCCTGGAGTTCGCCCTCCCCGGCCACGCCCACCGCCGACTCCGCACCCTGATCAATGAGTTGACCAGCCCCGACGCCGGGACCCGGGCCGTCGGCGCGGAGCGGCTGCGCCACGGCAGCCGCTCCGGAAGAGGCCACCACCCCTACCGCGCAGCGGAGTTCACCCCGACGGTCGAGTCCGACCCGCCACGCCCGCCGGAACCCGCGCCGCGCACCGCGCCGACGAAGGTGGTGGCGGCGGCGACAGCGGTCCCGCCCGACCGGGACCGGCTGGCGGAGATCGTCGAGCACACCGTCGCCCGCTGCGTCGCCCAGGCCCACCGGATCGCCGACCCGGCGCGCGCCGACCGCTCCGGCGTCCCCACCCCGGTCGACGTCTACGGCGGGAGCTCCGGTCTCGGCCTGGAACTCCTCCAGCACCTGCACCGCCCCGGCGTCCCGGCCGCCGTCGCCGCGCTCGCCGACTGGACGGCCCGCCAGGACCGCACGCTCCCACCCGGGTTCTACTGCGGGCGGGCCGGTGTCGACCTGTTCCTGACCGCCGCCGGCGTCCCGCCCCCGGAACGCGCGACGGACCTGCGGGACCTGCCGGACCTGCCGGAGCAGCGCCCCGGCGGCGGGCCGCCGGAGGCCGACCTGATCGACGGCGTCGCCGGGACCGGCCTCGGCCACCTGCTCCTGGCCCGCCTCCCCCCGGCCACCGCCACCGCCACCGTCTCCACCGACCGGCACCTCGCCGCCGCCACGGCCTGCCGCGACCGGCTGACCACCGGCCGCGCCCGCCTCACCCCGCCCGCCGTACCGCGTCCCGGCGACGCCGCCCTCACCCGGGGGATCGCCCACGGCGACGCGGGCGTCGCCCACTTCCTGCTCGCGCACGCCCGCGCCACCGGCGACCCGGACTCCCGGCGCCACGCCGCCCGGGCCTGCGCACGCCTCGCCGAGGCCGTCCCCGCGCTGCTCGCCGCCGCCGCCCGACCCGGCGCCACCCGGCGCTACGGCTCCTGGTGCCGGGGGCTGGCCGGGATCGGCGCCGTCCTGGCCCGCGCCGCCGAACAGCTCGGCGCCCCCGCCCACCGCGCCCTCGCCGAACGGTGCGCCCGCGCCTGCCTGGTGCTGGCCCCGCGCATGCCACTGGCCACCCAGTGCTGCGGCCTCGCCGGAGTGGGCGACCTGATGCTCGAACTCGCGCCCGGAGCACCGGAGTTCCACACCGCCGCAGGCACCGTCGCCACCCTCGTACTGGCCCGCTCGGCCGGCCCCGCCACCCACCCGGTCTTCCCCGACGCCGGCCTGGTCCGCGAGTCCTTCGGCCACGCCACCGGCACCACCGGCGTCCTCTCCTTCCTCCGCCGCCTGCACTCCCCCGGCGGCCCCCCGCTCGGCGTGCTCCCCTGACGCCCGCGGGACGCCGGAGCGGCTGGTGCCGGCGCTACCGCCAGGGCCGGACCGGCCCCTGACCAGACGTCACCCCGACTCCCCGGCCCGCGCCGCCATCATCCGCAGCAGGGGCGTGACGTCCCGCTCGAAGGCGAACTCCCGCAGCAGGGTGGCCCATCGGCCGTCCGCCCGGCGCCAGACGAAGGTGTAGCGGGCCGGCACGCCGTCCTCGCAGCGGTACACGACGACCGTGCCCTGGTCGCCGTGCCGGGTGGTGGCCAGGAACCGGACGTCCTCGGTGCTGCCGCCGACCGCCTCGCCGCGGGCGGCCAGGGCCCGGAACCGGCCCATGAAGTGCGCCTTCGTCAGCCGTGCCACCCGGCCCGCCTCGTCGATCCGGAGGTTCTCGAACTCCTCGTCGTACAGCGCCTCCAGCGCTTCCAGGTCCGTCGCCGCGCCCGCCGCCAGGTACTCCCGCATCCGCGCGACCAGCGTCCCGTCCAGCTTCTCGTCCATCGTCCCGCCCCGCTCCCTCACACTCTCCGTGCCGGTGCCCCCATCGTGACGGCCCCCACCGGCAGACCGCTCTCGGCGCGCTCTCGGTCCGCTGTCACCGCACCGCCGTCACGCCGTCGCGCCGTCGGGCGGTCGCGGCCGTCCCGCCGATCCGGTTGCCCCGCACGGCATTTCGTGCCCCTCGCCGGGGGCACGTACGGTCCCGTTCCATGGAGAAGTGGACGCACGCGACGGCGGAAGAACTGACGGCGGCCCTGCGGTCCGGGGAGGTCAGCTCGGTGGAGCTGACCGAGGACGCGATCGGCCGGATCGAACGGGAGGACGGGGCCCTGAACGCGATCTGCGTGCCGGACTTCGAGCGGGCCAGGGACGCCGCCCGGGAGGCCGACCGGGCCCGGGCGCGGGGGGAGGAGCGGCCGCTGCTGGGCATCCCGGTGACGGTCAAGGAGTCGTACAACGTGGCCGGTCTGCCCACGAGTTGGGGCATGCCGCAGTTCCGGGACCACGTCCCGGCCGAGGACGCCCTGCCGGTGGCCCGGGTCAGGGCGGCGGGCGCGGTGGTGCTCGGCAAGACCAACGTGCCGCTCGGGCTGCAGGACATCCAGACCTTCAACGAGATCCACGGCACCACCACCAACCCGTGGGACCGCTCCCGCACCTGCGGCGGCTCCTCCGGCGGCTCGGCCGTCGCCCTGGCCGCCGGGTTCGGGGCGCTGTCGCTGGGCACCGACCTCGCCGGTTCGCTGCGCACCCCCGCCCACTTCTGCGGCGTCTACGCGCACAAGCCGACCCTGCACCTGGTGCCCACCCGCGGCATGGTCCCGCCCCCGGCCCCCGCGCTGCCCGCCGACATCGACCTGGCCGTCGCCGGGCCGATGGCCCGCTCGGCCCGCGACCTGTCCCTGCTGCTCGACGTGATGGCCGGGCCCGACCCGCTGACCGGCGGCCTGGCGCACACCCTGCGCCTGCCGGCCGCCCGGCACGACCGGCTGCGCGACTTCCGGGTCCTGGTCCTGGACGAGCACCCGTTCATCCCGACCGGCGCCGACGTCCGCGCGGGCCTCGCCCGGGTCGCCGACGCGCTCACCGCGGGCGGCGCCCGGGTCGAGCGGCACAGCCCGCTGCTGCCCGACCTCGCCGACGCCGCCGAGCTCTACACCCTGCTGCTGTTCTCCGGCCGCACGGCCCACTTCCCCACCGGCCTGCACAGCGAACTGGTCGCCCGCGCGGCCGGGTTGAGCGAGGACGACCACAGCCTGGACGCCGCCCGGCTGCGCGGCATGACGCTCTCCCACCGCGACTGGCTGGCCGCCGACCACCGCCGCGAACTGCACCGCCACGGCTGGCGGGAGTTCTTCGCCGAGTTCGACGCCGTGGTCGCCCCGATCACCCCCACCCCGGCCTTCCCGCACGACCACGACCCCGACCTGATGCGCCGCCGGATCACCGTCGACGGCACCGACCACCCCTACTTCGACCAGCTGGTCTGGGCCGGGCTCGCCACCATGCCGGGCCTGCCCGCCACCGCCGTCCCCACCGGCCCCTCCGCCGGGGGCCTCCCGGTCGGCGTCCAGCTGATCGGCCCGATGTACGAGGACCGCACCCCGCTGCGCCTGGCCGAACTCCTGGAGGAACAGCTCGGCGGCTTCCGCGCACCGCACTGAGCCAGCGCCGGACCGCCCGCCGCCCACCGGCCGTGCGCCCACCGGCCGTGCGCGCAACGGGTCGGCGGGCGGCGCGGCGGCACGGCGGAACGGCGGAACGGCGGCACGGCGGCGCCGTCAGCGGGCGGCCTGGTACGCGCGTCCGGCGGCGGTGGCGGTCGTCCCGTCGGTGAACAGGCCGCTGCTGGGCTTCGCCGGGTCCGCGCCGAGGCCGAACCAGGCGTAGCGCTGGAGGTAGGGCAGCGCGTCGAGGGCCTTGGTGGAGGCGGTGACGAAGGCGGCCTGCTGGTCGGCGGTCGGGAAGCGGGTGCCCTGGGAGAAGTCGATCAGGGCGTACTCGGTGAGCCAGATCGGCTTGTGGTAGCGCTGGTGGACCGCCTCCAGGTAGGAGGTCAGCTGCTGGACGGCCTGCGGGGTGCGGAAGTCGCCGCCGTACCAGTGCAGCGTGATGAAGTCGACCCGGTAGCCCTTGGCGGCGGCGCCGGTCATGAAGCGGTCCAGCCAGCCGCCGGGCGTGTCGGCCCCGTACGCGACGGCCGGGCTGCCCAGGGTCTGCCCGGCCTGCATCAGCTTCGGCCACAGCTCCAGCGCCCGGTCGACCGTCATGTTCGACTGGGCGGCCATGTCGGGCTCGTTGAACCCGAGCAGGTAGGGGCCGTTGGCGCGGGCCTGGGCGAGGGCGGCGTCGGTGACCGAGGACGCGCCCCAGATCATCGGGACGAAGGACGCCGAGGCGGGCGTGGTGATGCCGGGGTGCTGCGGGGCCCAGGTGTAGTACCAGCCCGCGCCGGAGGCGGCGAGCGCCTGGTTCACCCCGGTGAAGGACCACACGCCGACGCCCTTGCGCGCGGAGGTGGCGACGGGGTTCTGCTGCGCCGGGGCCGCCGCGGGGGACGACGCGGACACGGACGCGGACGCCGACGCCGAGCCGGACGGCGAGGGCGGGGACGAGGACGAGGGCGAGGACGAGTCGGACGGCGCGGGCGAGGGCGACGGTGACGTCCCGTCGGGGACCGGCAGCGCCGGCGCCTCGGCGGCCGTGGGCGGCGCGACGGCCCCGGCCGGTACGGGGGCCGCCGCCGGGGCGGCGTCCTGCCCCGGCGCGAGCTCGGTCCCGACCAGGACGGCGGCGGCCACCAGCGCCACCGCCGCCACCCCGCCCAGCACCGGCTTGGAGAGCAGCGGCTTCGTCCGGGCGGAGCGCGGCCGCCGGTGGCCGGAGCGGCCACCCGGAGCGCCGCCGGAGGAACCGGACGGACCGTCACCGGACGGACCGTCACCGGCCGGGCCGGAGGGCCCGCCGGGGTGCGTGCCGTCCGGGGCGAGCGCGGCGAGGATGCGGGCCGGGTCGAGGCTCGGCGGGACGGCCAGCAGCGGCAGGCCGTACAGCAGCCGTTCGGCGGGGAGCAGTTCGCCGCGTCCGCCGGTGCAGCGTCCGCAGTCGCGCACGTGCCGGGCCAGGCGCTTGCGCCACAGCGGGCCCGGGGTGCCGTCCCAGGTGGCGGCGGTCTCGGCCAGTCCGGGGCAGCGCGGGTCGGCGGCCAGGGCGCGCACCAGCAGGCGGGAGAGGTCCAGTTGCTTCTTCATCCGGCCGGTCCGGACGGCGGCGTGGCCGGAGCTGAGGCCGAGCGCGGCGACCAGGTCGGCCTGTTCGAGTTCGCCGGTCTCCTTGAGCCACCAGAGCGCGAGCAGTTCGCGGTCGTCGGGGTCGAGCCAGCGGGTGGCCTCGGCGATCTCGCGGCGCTGTTCGGTGAGGCCCAGGCGCAGGACGGTCAGCCCGGCGAAGTCGAGCGCGGGGTCCGGTATCGCCTCGGCCTCCTCCAGCCGGGCGGACCGGTCGAGGGCCGCGGCCCGGTCCTGCTGGCGGTTGCGGACCTGCCGGACGGCGATGGCCACCAGCCAGGAGCGGAAAGCGGCCGGGTCCCGCAGGTCGGGCAGTCCGCGGACCGTGCGCAACAGCGTCTCCTGTACGACGTCGTCGGTGTCGGCGTGGCCGTTCAGCGCGCGGCCGACGATGTTGTAGACCAGCGGCAGGCTCTGGGCCACCAGGTGTTCCAGCGCCTGCCGGTCCCCGGCGCGCGCCGCCGTCACCGTTGCGCTGTCGGGTCCACTGCGTCTGGTGTGCGGCATGGGTCCGTTCCTCTCCGTACGCGGGGTGGGAGCTGCGGCGGGATCGCGCTCCGTCCTGGGAGACCGGCCCCGGGGGTGGCCGCCAACAGAAATTCTCCGTCCGGGCCGGAATTTGTGTTGGCGGGTGCCTCCGGCGGCGGTCTCCGATACGTGCGCGACGCACCCCGGGGAACGTCCCGGGAAGCGCCGCGCCGAGCGTCCCGGGGAACAGGAGGAGGACCGAGGATGGCACGCCGACCCCGCCGCCCCGCCTCCGGCACCCCCTGAACCAGGCGGCCGGGCGGCCCCCACCGCCCGTCCGTCCCCACCCCTGCCGACCCGGGCCCCACCCGGCCCCACCCCGGCCCGGCAGGGCACGCCGGGCACCGCGCCCTTCCCCCTGCACGGGGCGCGGTGCCCGGCTTCTCCGCGTCCGCGCCCGGTGCGGTCGGCCCGGTCGGCGCGGTCGGTGCGGTCGGCGGGACGAAACGGTGGCGGCCACCGCCCCGGGCATGGGGACGGTGGCCGCCGGTTCCGTACTGGCCGTGGTTTCCCGTTACGGGTAGGAGACCAGGTTGGAGGGGACGGTCCCGGTGCCGGAGGTCCCGGCGCCGGTGTTGTTGACCACGTGCAGGAACTGGCCGTTGCCGCCCAGCGAGTTGACCAGGACGTCGTGCAGCTTGACGCCGGGCGCGTTCGGGACCTCGAAGCCGTGGTCCATCACGATGGTCGGGTCGACGTTGAAGTAGCAGTAGCTGCCCAGGCCCCAGCCCTCGTGGGTGGTGACGTTGTTCTCGACCTTGTAGGCGGCGTAGCCCTTGGTGCTGCCGTTCTGGATCGCGGCCTGGTTGGGGGCGTCGTACGCCTTCTCGTTCTGGAAGAAGATCGTCCGGCCGCCGTTGCCCTTCCACCACACGTCGTACTTGTTGAAGTGCTCGACGAACAGGCCGGTGGCGAGGACGTCGTTGCCGCCGACGACGAAGCCGTAGTCGGAGCGGTTGCTCTCCCAGCCGACGCCCGCGCCGTGGTCGGCGCGCCAGATCCAGGTGTGGTCGACGATGGTGTTGTTGCTGTTGATCACCATGCCGTTGGTGGCCTTGCCGGCGGTGACGCCGCCGACCCGGACGAAGACGTCCTGGATGACGATCGGGTCGGCCGCGTGGTTCGCGCCCGGGGTGTCGTTGCCGACCTGGAGCAGGGCCGGGGAGTTGACGGTGCCGGCGTCCAGCAGCAGGCCGGAGACCTTGACGCCGTCGACGTCGGCGACCTTGAGCGCGGTCACGCCGTTGTCCGGGATGACGGTGGCGAGGCCGAGGCCGAGCACCACGGTGTCCGGGCGGGTGATGTTGATGCTCTGGTCGACGTGGTAGACGCCGGGGGTGAAGAGCAGGTTCAGGCCCTGGGCGAGCGCCTGGTTGATGCTGGCGGCGGTGGCGCCGGCCTTCACCACGTAGAACTGGCTGAGCGGCAGCGAGGCGCCCTGCGGGGTGCCGTTGCCCCAGGAGGTGCCGCGGGCGTTGGTGCGCTTGGCGGGCACGAACACCTTGTAGGCGTTGCCGTCCAGGTACAGGAACGGCTTCTCCTGCGAGACCGGCGTGGTGTCGAGCGTGGTGTACGGCGGGTCCGGGAAGCCCTGGGCGGGGGCGCCCTGGACACCGGAGAAGGTCTGGTTCCACACGCCGTTGGAGAACCCGCCGATGGAGCTGTCGCGGGTGTACCACTGCTGCTGCGAGTAGTTGCCGACCTGGCCGTCGATCTTGGAGTCGGCGATGTAGCCGCCCGACGCCCAGCCGTAGCTGGCGGGGGCGAGGTTGAGGCCGCCCTCGACGTGCATCCGGCGGAACGGCGCGGCCTGCGAGACGGCCCAGCGGTCGGTGCCGCTGACCGGCTTGAGGTGCAGGTTCTCGGCGGAGCGCCAGAAGTTCTGGGTGGCGTTGCCGTTGAACCAGCCCGCGTCGACGGTGACGTCGCCGTTGAAGGTGGTGTCGTCCGGGTTCAGGCCCAGGCCCGCGATCGAGGTGTAGAAGCCGATCTGGGCGTTGATGTTGTTGTACGTGCCCGGCTTGAACAGCAGCGCGTAGCGGTCGGTGCCGAACTGGTTCGACTCCTGCTTGGCGAAGACCTGGTCGACCGTGGCCTGGATGTTCGGCGTGGACGGGTCGAAGACCAGCACGTTCGGGCCGAGGTCGCCGCCGCCCTGCACCGGCGGGACGGTGGAGCCGCCGCCACCGGTGTGCACGCCCAGCTCCCACAGCGAGTAGCCGTAGTTGGTGGCGCGCTGGGTGCCGTACAGCCGCACGTAGCGGCCGGAGCCGGAGACGTTCAGCGTCTCGTTGCCGCCGGCGCCGGTGGTGGTGGAGTAGATCGTCGCCCAGGTGGTGCCGTCGCTGGACGCCTGGATCTGGTACGACTTGCCGTACGCGGCCTCCCACTTGAGGTCGACCTTGCACAGCTGCTGCACGGAGCCGAGGTCGACCTGGAGCCACTGCGGGTCGGCGGCGGCCGAGGACCAGCGGGTGCCGAGGTTGCCGTCGACCGCGGAGGAGGCCGGGGTGCCGCCGTTCTCGGTGGAGGAGGCGGTGGCGGTCTTGCCCTGGGCCGCGTTGTCGGTGGAGCAGGTCCCGCCCGTCGGGGTGGACGGGTTGCCGGTGGGCGTGCCGCCGAGGGTGCCGTACACCTGGAACTCCCAGAGGGAGTAGCCGTATCCGGTGCCGCGGGTGATGCCGTTCATCCGCACGTAACGGCCGGAGCCGGAGACGTTCAGCACCTCGGTGCCGCCGGCGCCGGTGGTGGTGGAGTAGATCGTCGTCCAGGTGGTGCCGTCGTTGGACGTCTGGATCTGGTACGCCTTGCCGTACGCGTTCTCCCAGTTCAGCTGGACCTTGCTGATACTGGAAACGGAACCGAGGTCGACCTGCAGCCACTGCTGGTCGGAGGCCGCCGAGGCCCAGCGGGTGCCGAGGTCGCCGTCGACGGCACCGGCCGCGGTGGTGCCGCCGTTCTCGATGGACGACGCGGTGACCGCCTTGCCCTGCGAGATCAGCGAGTCCGCGGCCTGCGCGGTGCCCGGGATCGTCATGACGGCACCGGCGACCAGGGCCGCGGCGGCGAGTACGGCAGGCGTCCGGCGCATGGGGGCACCGGAAGGGGGAGGGGCGAGCCGCATGGCTCCTCCTGCTGTGAGCGGTGGGTGGGGTGGGGAAAACAGCGGAGAGCGCTCTCCAGGCGGAGTGTCACGCCAGGATGCACCGGGCGTCAAGCCTGCCGTGGGGGTGGCTTGAAACCTCGGCTTCACCTGGGGGAAACGCCGCCGCATCAGGTTAGTTCATGGCGAGAGAAAAGTAGAGACCCTGACGCCAACATCTCGATTTCCCGGGATCGCGCAGGGAGAGCGCTCTCCCAGATCGCGGTTCGGGGGGCTCCGCGGGAGCCGACGCCCCGTCTCCGGCCTCCCGCCGTCCCGCGCTCGACCCGGGACCGGCTCGCGCTCGGCCCGCGCTCGGCCCGGGACCGGACGGGAGACCCGGCGTGGGGAAGGTCACCCTCTTGGGAATGCCTTTACCTTTGGTTGACCCTTACGATCTCGGGCCCACCTCTGAAAGGGTGGGACGACCGCCCCGACCTGCACCCGAAGGAATGCACCGTGCCCGTTTCGCGCATGCAATCGACCCCGCTGCCCGGCATCGGCGTGCGGTACGACCTCACCACCCGAGAACGCCAACACGTCTCGGTCATCGCCCACCGCGACGGCACCCGCACCGTCAACACCTACCGCCGCGAGGACCCGGACGCCTGCGCCCACTCCCTCCACCTGACGGAGGGTGAGAGCGCCGCGCTCATCGACGCGCTCACCCCCACCCACCACAGCCCCAACCTGCTGCACACCTCCGGCCTCGGCCTGGTCGCCGAACGCGTCGAACTGACCGGCTCCTCGCACTGGAACGGACGCGCCCTCGGCGAGACCCGGATGCGCACCGAGACCGGCGTCTCCATCGTCGCCGTCCTGCGCCGCACCGGCGCCGTCCCCTCCCCCACCCCGGACTTCCGGCTGGCCGGCGGGGACACCCTCATCCTGATCGGCACCCGCGAAGGCGTGGACGCCGCCGCCGTGATCCTCGGAAGGGAGTGAACGCTTGCACACCGCCACCGTCTTCATCGAACTCGGCGCGATCATCCTCACCCTGGGGCTGCTCGGCCGAATAGGCTCCCGCTACGGCCTCTCCCCCATCCCGCTCTACCTGCTCGGCGGCCTCGCCTTCGGCCACGGCGGCCTGCTCCCGCTCAGCGCCAGCGAGGAGTTCGTCGCCACCGGCGCCGAGATCGGCGTCATCCTGCTGCTGCTCATGCTCGGCCTCGAGTACACCGCCGCCGACCTGGTCACCAACCTCAAGAGCCAGTACCCCGCCGGACTGGTCGACTTCGTCTTCAACGCCCTGCCCGGCGCCGCCATGGCCCTGCTGCTCGGCTGGGGCCCGGTGGCCGCCGTCGTACTGGCCGGCGTCACCTGGATCTCCTCCTCCGGCGTCATCGCCAAAGTCCTCGGCGACCTCGGCCGGCTCGGCAACCGCGAAACCCCGGTCATCCTCAGCATCCTGGTCCTCGAAGACCTCGCCATGGCCGTCTACCTGCCGATCCTCACCGCCCTGCTGGCCGGGGCCGGACTCCTGGTCGGCAGCGTCACCCTCGCCATCGCCCTGGCCACCGCCGGCGCCGTCCTGTTCGTCGCCCTGCGCTACGGACGCCTCATCTCCCGCTTCGTCTCCCACGACGACCCCGAGAAACTGCTCCTCGTCGTCCTGGGCCTGACCCTGCTGGTCGCCGGCATCGCCCAGAAACTCCAAGTCTCCGCCGCCGTCGGCGCCTTCCTCGTCGGCATCGCCCTGTCCGGCGAAGCCGCCGAAGGCGCCCACACCCTGCTCAGCCCGCTGCGCGACCTGTTCGCGGCCGTCTTCTTCGTCTTCTTCGGCCTCAACACCAACCCCGCCAGCATCCCGCCCGTCCTGCTGCCCGCCCTCGCCCTGGCCCTCACCACCGCCCTCACCAAGATCGCCACCGGTTACTGGGCCGCCCGCCGCGCCGGTATCGCCACCAAGGGCCGCTGGCGCGCCGGCGGCGCACTCGTCGCCCGCGGCGAGTTCTCCATCGTCATCGCCGGACTCGCTGTCACCGCCGGCATCGAACCCTCCCTCGGTCCCCTCGCCACCGCCTACGTCCTGCTCCTCGTCATCATCGGCCCCCTCGCCGCCCGCTGGACCGAACCCCTCGCCGCCCGCCTCACCCGCCGCGACCGGACCGCCACGACCGAACCCCACCCCCACCCCGAAACCGAAGAACCCGGCATCCGCGTCTGACCACCCGCGCTCGACGGCCACTTGCCGCCCGCCGCCCGTTGCCCGAAGGGGCGGCGGGCGGTCGGCGTCTGACGTCCCGTCGGCACCCACCGCCCGCCTTCTCCCCGCCGCCCGCTCAACCGAGTTCGGCGACCGCCACCCGGCCCGAGCGCAGCGAAGCGCGAATGGCGGCCCGCCAACACCGACAGCCCCGACGCCCCACCCCTTCCCGCCACCCACTCACCCGAGTTCGGCAACCGCCACCCTGGCCCGAGCACAGCGCGACGCGCCCCCACCGGAGCCCCCCCGGCGGCCCTCCCCTTCCCCCTTCCTCCCGCCCACTCAGGCGAGTTCGGCGACCGCCACCCGACCGGAACGCAGCGAGGCGCGGGTGGCGACCGGGGTGTCGAGGGACCGGGCGAGGGTGAGCAGGTCCCGGTCGGAGCGCGTCCGCAGGCCGTGTTCGGCGAGCAGGGCGGCCATCCGTTCCGGCTTCCACCGGGAGCGCCAGGGTTCGCCCGCAGTGATGGAGTTGCGCAGCAGCCGGGTCAGCAGCCGTCCGACGGTCGCTGCGGCCGAGGGGGCCTGGTAGTTGAGGACGAGTGTGCTGCCGGGGGCGGAGCGGGCGGTGAGCGCGGCGAGGGTGGCGCGGACCTGGTCGCGGGTGAGGTAGGGGACGACGCCCTCCCAGAGCCAGGTGGTCGGGGCGGCGGCGTCGTGTCCGGCGGCGGCCAGGGCCGCGCCGAGGTCGTCGACGGCGAAGTCGACCGGGGTGAAGCGCACCGACCGGGCGACGGGCCGGACTTCGGCGTCGGCCAGGCGGCGGCGCTTGTCCTGCTGGGAGGCCGGGTGGTCGACCTCCCACACGTCGGTGTCGGCGAGCGCGGCGAGCCGCCAGGCGCGGGTGTCCAACCCGGCGCCCAGCACCACGAGCTGGCCGCCGGCCCGTTCCCGGAGCGCCTCGTCGATGGCGACCGTCCGGGGCACCGCCACCTCGGCGCAGGCCCGTACGCTCTCGTACCCGGTGCGGGCCTGCCAGCCCTGCGGCGGGGTGCCGGCCCGTACGGCGTCGACCACCGCCCGTTCCGCGGGGCGCAGCAGCCGGACCGCCACCGGGTCCGCGAAGCGTCCCGTCGCGGTGCGGCCGTCGGCGACCGCCCGGCCCTGGCAGACCAGCACCGCGGTCCGGCTGGCGGCCCGTCCGTTCCCGTGCGTGGAGTCCATGGGCCCATTGAACACGCCGGGCCCCGCCCCGGCGGGGGGCGGGGCCCGGTGGGGCGGGGGCGGTCAGTCGTCGGAGTAGCTGAGGTCGCCGACCGACCAGGCGCTGATGTCGGCGATGGCGATCCGGTACATGCCGCCGGTGTGGGGCAGTCCGAAGTCGCCCTGGAGGATCTTCGCCCGGTGCAGGTGGAGGTGGGTGGGCGGGGAGGGCGCGGGCTCGGCGGGGTGGCTGAACAGGGTGGCGAACGGTTTCAGGTGGTCGGACGTGCGCAGGACGTCCGCCACCCGCTCCCACCACAGGGCGGCCGGCGCGAGCCTGCCGGTGATCACCGCACCGGGAACCACTACTGTCATGGACATCTGGTTGCTGTGCTCGGATTCGACCGTCGCGGCGATATCGACGAGCAGCCCGTCGGGGTTCGACATGCCTCCGAGCCTAGGCCACCGCCCGGCCCCGCGGTACGCGGTCGTGCGCATCTCCGGTTTTCGAGTCGCCGTCCGGGTCCGGAGGGGCGGGCGCCGGCTACCGGTGCTCGGGGTTCTCGAAGTCGAAGCGGCAGCCGGCGTCCCACTCGGAGCGCTGGTTGCCGTGGGCCGGGAGGCCGCCGGCGTCCTTGAGCATCCGGGCCAGGTGCAGCTGGTTCCAGGTCATGAAGGTCACGTTGCGGTTGGTGAAGTCGTTCTCGGGGCCGCCGGAGCCCTCGTCCAGGTAGGACGGCCCCGGCCCGGCCTCGCCGACCCAGGCGGCGTCGGCCTGCGGCGGGATGGTGAAGCCCAGGTGCTGGAGGCTGTAGAGGACGTTCATCGCGCAGTGCTTGGCGCCGTCCTCGTTGCCGGTGATCAGGCAGCCGCCGACCCGGCCGTAGTAGGCGTACTGGCCGCGGTCGTTGAGGACGGACGAGCAGGCGTAGAGCCGCTCGATGACGCGCTTCGTCACCGAGGAGTTGTCGCCGAGCCAGACCGGTCCGGCCAGGGTGAGGATGTCGGCGTCCATGAGCCGGGAGTAGAGGACGGGCCACTCGTCGGTGTCCCAGCCGTGGTCGGTCATGTCGGGCCAGACGCCGGTGGCGATGTCGTGGTCGACGGCGCGGATCTCGTCGACCCGGACGCCCTGGCGGCGCAGGATGCCGGCGCTGAGGTCGATGAGGCCCTGGGTGTGGCTGCGTTCGGGGCTGCGCTTGAGGGTGCAGTTGAGGAAGACCGCCCGCAGGTCGGAGTACTGGGTCATCGCCGTCCGTCCGTTCGTCTCGCCGCTGTTCCGGTGGCCCATCGGACCACGCGGGCCGCCGCCCGGCGGGGACCCTCCGCCGGACGGCGCAGCGGCCGCGGTGTCGGGGGTCCCGGCGTCCGGGCCCGGACGGGGGGTAGGTTCGGGGGCGTTGGTGTGTCGTCGCACAGGAAGCAGGTTCAGGTCATGGTGGATTCGCTGTTCGAGCTCCCGATCCGGACGCTGGCGGGCGAGCCGTCCTCGCTGGGCGAGTACCGGGGCAAGGTGCTGCTGCTGGTGAACGTGGCGTCCAAGTGCGGTCTGACGCCGCAGTACTCGGGTCTGGAGCAGTTGCAGAAGACGTACGGGGAGCGCGGGTTCACCGTGCTCGGGTTCCCGTGCAACCAGTTCATGGGGCAGGAGCCGGGGTCGGCGGAGGAGATCCAGGAGTTCTGCTCGACCACGTACGGGGTGTCGTTCCCGCTGTTCGAGAAGATCGACGTGAACGGGGCGGAGCGCCACCCGCTGTACGCGCGGCTGACCGAGGTCCCGGACGGGGCGGGCGAGGCCGGGGACGTGCAGTGGAACTTCGAGAAGTTCCTGGTGTCGGCGGACGGCGAGGTGGTCGGGCGGTTCCGGCCGCGGACCGAGCCGGAGTCGGCGGAGCTGGTGGCCGCGATCGAGGCGCAGCTCGGCGGCTGAGCGGGGCGGCCGGGGCCGGGCGGCGCCCGGTCGCGTGACGGGTCCGGGGCCCGGGCGGTCCGGTGGTTCGAACTGTACAGGTAACCTGCACAGTGGAACTGGACAGTCCGGGCTCCGGCCTGTCCGCACGCCCTCCCGCCCCTCCCCCGAAAGGTCCGCCGTGTCCGTCACCGCGCTCGACCCGACCACCGCCCTGGTCGTCATCGACCTCCAGCAGGGCATCCTCGCCATCCCCGGCGCCCCGCACCCCACCACCGAGGTGCTGGAGCGCAGCGTCGCGCTCGCCCGGGCGTTCCGCGCCGCCAAGCTGCCGGTGGTGCTGGTGCGGGTGTCCTTCGCCGCCGACGGCGGGGACGTGCCGCCCGGCCGCACCGAGCAGAACCGTTCCGGCGGCGGGGCCGCCCACCCCGAGGGCTGGGACCGGCTCTCCGCCGAGCTGCACGACCCGTCCGACCTGGTCGTCACCAAGCACAACTGGGGCGCCTTCCACGGCACCGACCTGGACGTGCAGCTGCGCCGCCGGGGCGTCACCCAGATCGTGCTGACCGGCGTGGCCACCAGCATCGGGGTGGAGTCCACCGCGCGGGCCGCGCACGAGCACGGCTACCACGTGACGCCGGTGGTGGACGCGATGACCGACATGGACCCGGAGGCCCACCGCAACAGCGTGGAGCGGATCTTCCCGCGACTGGGCGAGACCGGCACCACCGAGGAGGTCCTGGCGCTGCTGGCCGCGGGCCGCTGACGTCCGGACGCGGCGGAGCCCGCGCCCACCGACTCCCGTGAGGGGCGGTGGGCGCGGGCTCCGCCGCGTCGGGTCAGGCTCCGCCGCGTCGGGTCAGGCTCCGCCGAGGCGGGTCAGGCTTCGCCGCGCCGGGTCAGGCTTCGCCGGGGCGCCAGGCGGGCCACTCCCAGGGGCGGTCGTCCCAGTGCACCCGGACGGGGTCGCGCGGGTCGAGGTCGGGGAAGTGGTGGCGCACCTCGGGTTCGAACTCCTCGGGGGCGAGCGGCTTCCAGCCCTCCCCCTGGAAGTGGACCAGCCGGTAGCGGCTGTCGGTGCGGAACTCGGCGACCCGGACCAGGGGCTCCTCGGTGCTGCTGCTGTTCGTGTGGCTCGTCATGCGGCCAGCATCGGCCGGGCCGCGGCGCGACGCACGCCCGCTCCGCCACCCGCAGCGTGTCGCGTCACCCCGAGCACCGGCACGGGCACCGACCCGAGCACCACCGGAGCGTGGGCGGCGTCCCGTACCGTGGAGGGCCGGCAGCGGAACCGGCCGGGAGCGGAACCGGCCGGACGTGCGGGGAGGACCGGATGGGCAAGGGACGGGGCAGGGGCGGCGTCGGCGGCACCGGCGGCGGGGCCCGGGTGCGCGGGCTGGACGGGGTGGCGGTGACCCGCTCGGCGTGGGGGCTGTACCGGGAGACCCGGCGGCCTGGCGCGCCGGGGCTCGGGGCGCGGGTGCGGGCGCTGCCCCGGCTGCTGCGGGACGCGCTGACCGGCCGCTACCCGGGGGTCGGGCCGGGGAAGCTGGCGGCGCTGACGGTGGCGGTGGGGGTGTACCTGCTCAGCCCGGTGGACGCGGTGCCGGACTTCCTGCCGGTGATCGGCTGGGGTGACGACACGGCGCTGCTGCTGTGGTTCCTGATGGGGCTGACCCGGGAGTCGGGCCGGTACGTGGAGTGGGCCGGGAGCCGATCGCACCGCAACGATTAACCTTCAAGTCGCAAGAAGCTGACATCTGTAAGAAATTTCTGCGCAACTCTCTTGTGGTGGTGCGGCACGTCCCCCTACTGTCGGCTCACTTCCACCACGCCTTTCAGAGAGCCGGTCCCCGATGACTGCTGCCCCCGCATCCCCCCACCGTTCCGTGCTGTCCCGTCCGGCCCGCGCGGGAGCGGTGGTGGTCGCCTCCGTGCTCGGGCTGGGGGTGGCGCTGTGCGCCCCGGCCGCGCAGGCCGCGTCCGCGTCCGGCGGGAGCAACGCCGCGGTGACCCGGGCCGGGATCGACCCGGCGCTGACCGCGGGCCGCGGCGCGCGGGTGGACTTCCTGGAGCAGGAGGCGGAGCACGCCGCCACCAACGGCAGCGTGATCGCCGCCGACCGCACCGCGTACACCCTGGCCGCCGAGGCGTCCGGCCGCAGCGCGGTGAAGCTGGCGCCCGGCCAGTACGTGGAGTTCACCCTCCCCAAGGACGCCAACGCGATCACCGTCCGCTACAGCCTGCCGGACGCGGCGAACGGCGGCGGCCTCACCGCGCCGCTGGACGTCACCGTCAACGGCAAGGACCGCCGGCAGCTCTCGGCCACCAGCCAGTACTCCTGGCTGTACAACCAGTACCCGTTCAGCAACGACCCGAAGGCCGGGCTGCTGCACCCCGACTGGTGGATCACCGAGTGCGGCTGCGTGCCCGCCGACACCACCCCCGCCCCGGCCGTCTCCACCCCGTTCCGCCCCGGCCACATGTACGACGAGCAGCGGCTGCTGCTGGGCCGCACCTACAAGGCGGGCGACAAGGTCCGGATCGCGCTGCCCGCCGGGTCCAAGGCGCCCTGGGCGGCGATCGACCTGCTGGACTCCCAGCTGGTGGCCGCGCCGCACGTCGAGCTGAAGGCCGTCAACGTGCTCGCGCTGGGCGCCGACCCGACCGGGCGGCGCGACTCCGCGGACGCCATCGACCGGGCCGTCCAGCTCGCCAAGCTGCTGCACCTGCCGGTCTACCTGCCGCCGGGCGTCTTCCAGGTCAACCGCCACCTGGTGGTCGACGACGTCACGCTGATCGGCGCGGGCAGCTGGTACACCGTGCTCAAGGGCAGCCAGCAGACCCTGTCCGCCCCCGCGCCGGACGGCAGCGTGCACACCGGCGTCGGCCTCTACGGCAAGGACGCGGCGCAGGGCGGCAGCCGCAACGTCCACCTGTCCGGGTTCGCGATCGAGGGCGACGTCCGGGAGCGGATCGACACCGACCAGGTCAACGGCATCGGCGGGGCGTTCAGCGACTCCAGCATCGAGGGCCTGTACATCCACCACACCAAGGTCGGCATCTGGCTGGACGGCCCGATGAAGAACCTGAGGATCACCGGCAACCAGATCGCCGACCAGATCGCCGACGGCATCAACTTCCACACCGGCGTGGCCGACTCGGTGATCCGCGACAACTTCCTGCGCAACACCGGCGACGACGGCATCGCGCTCTGGTCGGAGAAGACCGAGGACGCCCGCACCGTCATCGACCACAACACCGTGCAGTCGCCGACCCTGGCCAACGCCATCGCGGTGTACGGCGGCACCGACACCACCGTCTCGAACAACCTGGTCGCCGACCCGGTCCGCGAGGGCTCCGGCCTGCACGCCGGCTCCCGCTTCGGCGCCGAGCCGTTCACCGGCTACCTGCACTTCACCGACAACACCACGGTGCGGGCCGGCACCTACGAGCTGAACTGGAACATCGGCCTCGGCGCGATCTGGTTCGAGGTGCTGGACCGGGACATCGACGCGGACGTCAAGGTCACCGGCGACCACTACCTGGACTCCACCTACAACGCGATCATGGCGGTCGCCGAGTGGGGCGTGAAGGACCAGTACAAGCTGTCGAACCTGGCCTTCAAGGACGTCCGGATCGACGGCACCGGCACCTCGGTGCTCAGCGCCCGGGTGGCCGGCTCGGCCAGCTTCCAGAACGTGGTGGCCCGCAACGTCGGCGCCGTCGGCGTCAACAACTGCGGCACCTTCCACTTCACCCCGGCCGGCTCCGAGTTCTCGGTCGCCGACCTGGGCGGCAACTCCGGCGGCGGCACCACCGGCGACTGGCTGGCCTCCTGGGAGCTGCCCAACACCATCACCTGCGACGACCGCCCGCCGGTGGTCGCCCCGCCCGCCCCCTCCAACTGGTGACCGGCCGTCACTCCCCCTGCGGCTCCAGCGGCTTGACCAGCCGGGCGAACCGCAGGTCGGGGCGGAGCGGCACGCCGAAGCGCTCGTTCCCGTAGGGGAAGGGCTCGAACTCGCCGGTACGGGCGAAACCCCGTCGCTCGTACCAGGCGATCAGGTCGGCGCGCTGGTCGATGACCGTCATCTCCATCGCGGTCGACCCCCACGCGGCCCGGGCCCACTCCTCGGCCCGGGCCAGCACCCGCCGCCCCAGGCCACCGCCCTGGACGGCGGGCGACACCGAGAACATGCCGAAGTACGCGGCCGGGCCGCGCCGCTCCAGGTGGCAGCAGGCCACCGGGGCGCCGTCCCGCTCGACCAGCAGCACTACCGAGTCCGGACGGCCCAGCAGCTCGGCCACCGCGGCCTCGTCCGTGCGCTGCCCCGCCAGCAGGTCCGCCTCGGTGGTCCACCCGGCCCGGCTCGCCTCGCCCCGGTACGCCGACTCCACCAGCGCCACCAGCGCCGGCACGTCCGCGGGCCCCGCGGGCCGCAGCACCGGGTCGGGAGTCCGGTCGGTGGCCGGGGCGGACGTCGGCTCGGCGGCGGTCATCGGTGCTCTCCTCGAAACGGGGTGCGGTGGTACGGGCGCGGCCAGGCGGACACCGCGCCACGGCGGGACGCCGGAACCGCCATGGTGCCACAGCACCCACCCCGCCGGGCCACCCCCACGGCCCGGCGGGGACCCCCCGACCGGCGCGGTCGACCCCGGGCCGGGGGCCGACCGCGCCGCACACCCCTCCCGCCGAGGGCCCAGCCGGCGCCGTGCACCCCACGACACCGGACCCTCCGCCCGCGGGGATGCCCCCTGTCGGCATACACCCCAACATGCTCCACGAGGTACAGACGAATGTGCCCAGCCAATGATCAGGAAACCGCCCGGCCCGGATCGGGGCGAAGGAACCGAATCGGCCTGAGCCAGAGCCTACGGTTGACGTGCCGGCAGGTCCTCCCGGGTGCGCCAGAAGTCTGCGTCGCATGGGTCGTTCACCCAGCCCATCATGCGTTCGGCACATGCTGCGAAGGCCCGTGGCAGCGAGATCTCGTCACCGACGACGAACTTGAGGATGTCGACGTCGTGGGTGCCGTGGTCGGTCTCGCACCAGCAGCCCACGTTGACCGAGGCGGTCACCTCATGCTGCCCCAGGCCCGTCCAACCCACCTGAAGTTGGAACTCCAACCAGTCACTTGCTTCCGACGGCTGAACAACGCACAGGATGAGGATCACCCGTGCCCGGGACGGCGGCCCCGCGAAAACCGCATGCTCCGGCCACCAGTCCCACCCGTTGGCGGCAGCCTCCGGCAGAGTCCCGCCAACGCTGCGAGCCGCGCGCTGTAGTGATTCGACATCGGCAGCGGACAGCCGGGGGAAGAGCGCACTCAGTGGGATGTCGGCGGCGGCGCCCATACCTGTGTACATGAGCTGATCATCCGGTCTCACCGGCACGGACGACAAGCGGTTCTCCCCTCCTCACCGCCGCGGTGGGCATGAGTCCTGACGGGTCACGCGGTTGCGCACGTCCATCTGTACCCGCCTGAGCACTTCGACGCGTACGCCGACAACCCCATCGCCCTGGATGCCAACGCGCCGGACGGCAACTGCTCCCCGCGCAGGCGGGGGTCAGCCGTGCTGTGTTGTCTACGTACAACACGGTGTCCTTCTACCGGCGGGGGTCTGCAACTGTTGGTGGGTGGTCAGGTTGAGGTGGGCCACCGTGGGCAGTTGTCGGGGTCGGCGTGCCAGATCCACTGCCGCTCCGGGGTGACGGTCATGCCGTAGTCGTAGACCGACGGTCGACCGAGTTCCTCCCACTCCGCTCAGGCGTTCTCCGGCAGGTCGGCGAGATGTCGGGGGCCGCCCTGGGCACGGTAGACGCCTTCGGGCGTGGAGGACAGGGTGGCCCAGGACTCGTGGCCGTCGTGGATCCAGGCGCTGGCGCCGTCCTGGTCGACGGCGGTGGTGATCACCGACTCGGGCAGGACGACGCGCAGGTGGAACAGCGGGCTCCAGTCGGTGCGCAGGTGTTCGGGGTCGCGGGTGGTGTGCTGTTCGGGGCCGGAGGGCGGGGTGTGGGCGCGGACGGTGGCGAAGTCCCGGGTTCCTGGTGGGGTGGTGGTGCGGTCGGGCATGAACTGGGCGAGGCCTTGCATCCAGCCGGTGGCGTGGGTGTGGTCGGGTGCGACGGTGAGGGCGGCGTGGCCGAGGCGGCCCCAGGGGAGGACGAGGCGCCCGCCGGGACGGGTCTGCTCGATCCAGGCCCAGGGCACCCGGTCGACGGCGTAGGTGGCGATGGCCCGGTCGTACGGGGCGCCGGCCGGGTGGCCGAGGCTGCCGCCCCCGGTCACCACGTCGACGTCCAGGCCCGCCGTCTTGAGCCGGGTGGCGCCGGCGGCCGCGAGGTCGGGGTCGACTTCGACGGTGGTCACCGGGCCGGGCCCGGCGCGGTGGGTGAGCAGGGCGGCGTTCCACGCGGAGGGGCTGGTGCCGAGTTCGAGGACGCGCTGTCCGGGTTCGAGTCGGAGGGAGTCGAGCATGTCGACGACCAGGGCCTGGGCCGAGAGGCTGGAGGTCGGCAGGCCGCCGGTGACCTGGGTGACCGCGGCGCGGTGCGCGGTGCCGCACAGCAACTCCAGCCAACGATCCGGCTTCGAGCCGCGGTCGACCGGCTGCCAGACATGGCCGTCCCAGTCCCACAGCCGCTCGGGCGCGAACGCGTCGCGCGGGAGGCGGGCGACCGCGTCACGGATCCACGGCGAGCGCTCCGGCCACAACCCGCCGGGCGCCATCTCCCCGTCCAGCCGCCGCCGCGCCTCGGCGGCGGCTCGGGCAGCGGCACCGTCGACCGCGACCACCCGGGGCCCTTACTTCTTGTGCTTGCCGTCGCCGGGCGGCGGCGGGGGAACCTGGCCGTCGGAGTTCCCCGGCGGAGGCGTCCCCTGCCCCGAATCCGGCGCCGGCTTCTCGTGCTCACCCATCGCGCTCCCCCTCCCCCGACAGCCGTCGGGCGGCCCGACCGGCCACCGTCCCACCCTTCCGCCACCGGCCGCCGGGCGGTGGTACGCGTCAGAACGCATGATAGGTCGGCGAGTTGACGCCGACCTTCCGCACTCCGCCCAGCCGGTCGGCGGACCCCACCTCGTACCGTCGTGCCACCATGCCAAGGCGCACCCACACCGCTCCTTGACTCCTGAACGCATCGAACAACCAGGCATGGCAAAGAAACGGCAGAGCCGTCACAACGCCGCAGGTCGCGAAGGGCCGTCCCCGCGCTGCCCGCGCGGGGTACCGGGCGGGCGGATCAGGGGTGCGGGCCGACGCGCACCGTCTTGACGGCACCGCCGCTGCTCCAGGTCCGGTGGATGCGCCAGCCGTTACCGGCGCGATGCGGCTGCCGTGGACAAGCTCGCCGAGGTAGCCGGGCAGAGCGGGGTGGCGGTGAGTGCGCAGTCCAGGGGGCGGAGGCCGGCGGGGTGCGGAACGGGCGGGGCCCCGCGTCCTGTGCGGACGCGGGGCCCCGATCGGCCTGGGTGCGGCGGGTCAGATGCCGGTGCCGTTGCCGTAGTAGTCGCCGACCTGCTGGCGGTAGGCCGGGTCGTCGGCGTGCTGGTCCTTGTCGTACTCGGGCGAGTTCTTGACCTCGTCCCGGGTGCGGTTGACCCACACCGTCTTCTCCTGGTCGTCGACCCGGGTGACGGTGCCCGCCGGGAGCAGCACCTCGCGCCCGAAGATCCACGGGCCGGTGTCGACCACGAGGTAGCCGGCGCCGACGTCCACGGTGTGCTTGTCGACCTTGCCGATGTGGCCGTCCGTCGCCTCGACCCGGTACCCCGTCAGGTTCGCGCCCGCGGCGTAGCCCTCGGCACCCTCGTAACCCCACATAGCCTCGGTCATCGCTGCCTCCTCGTTCGGCGTGCCTGGTCCTCCGTACGACAGGCCGCCTGCCCCGGTCCCCGGCGAACATGCCGCACCGGACGCGCCCTCCGGGAGGCTCCGCGTCGCCACCCGCTCCCGGGCCGGGCGGTACCGGCAGGAGTCCGGACTGCCGGACCGGGCATGCGCTGCCCCGCGGACACGGCGGGACGGTTCCGGGAAGCAGGAGGAAGAGACGTTGGAAGAAGAGCGGAAGAAGCGGCGCCGCGGGGCCCCCGCCGCCCCCGGCAGGAACTCCGGCGAGAGCTCCGGCGGGAGGAGTGCCCGCCCGGGACGGGGGGATTCCCCCGCGCACCTGCCGGACGGGCTCGTCCGCCTGGCCCTGTACCTCGGCTACGGCGCGTTCTGGGCACTGGGCTCCCGGCTGCTCCTCGGGCACGGAATCTGGAGCGCCCTGGTCGCGGTCGGCGCGCTCGCCGGCGCGGCGGCCCTGTGGTTCGTCCCCTCGTGGTGGAGGAGGGTGCGCCGTCGCGTGGGCGGCAGGCCGTCTTCCGCCGGAGGTCCGCGCGGTCCCCGTGGCGGCAGGACGGGGCCGGGCTCGCGGCGCCCGCCGCTCCCGCCACGGCCCCGGGCGGGACAGCGCCCGCAGCCCGGTCAGGTCTGGTACGCGTACGTCCCCTTCGAGGAGGGGGACGGCGGCAAGGACCGGCCCTGCCTGGTCGTCGGCGCGGGACCGACGGGTGCGACCGTCCTGAAGATCACCAGCCAGGACAAGAGCGACTTGCCCGAGCACTACTGGCCGATCGCCAACACGGGGTGGAACCGTTCGGGGCACGAGAGCAGTTGGCTCCAGAACCACACGCCGCTGCGCGTGCCCTACGACGGGTTCCGCCGACCGCTGGGGCTCTGCCCGGCCGACCTGTGGCGCGAGGTCACCGACCGTCTCGACCTGTCGGCGGCCCGCTGACCCGGGCCCGCCCGGGCAGGCCCGCTCCGGCCGGCAGCAGGCTGGCGGACCGCCCTTCCCGCCAGCCCGAGCCACCTCACCCGCAGGGTCCAGGCCCTCGGCCACCACGGCCACCAACATCGGCCCGGCCCGGGCAGGGCCGTCCCCGCACCTGCGGGGACGGCCCCCTACGGAGTGAAAAGCCGTTCCACGGACCGGGTGAGGGTTGGGCCGGGAGCGGGGGGAGAGACGGTGTCTGTGCATCTGAGCCCCTCCGGCCGGGCCTGCCCGCGCTCAACCGGTCCGTGGGGACGACCGAAGGAGCGAACCGCATGGCCGCCGACCCCGTCACCGCCGCCGAAGTCTCCGCCGACAGCGGTGGCGACGACTTGGCCCACTGGCTGCTGCGCGCCTGCGCCCTGGACGCGGCCGCCCGGAGCACCACCGGCGCCGAGCTGCCCGACTGGCGGATCGTCGACACGCTCACCGCCGTCCTGAACGGCTGGGAGCGGCGTGCCGTCCTGGCGACGGAGGCGACACTGGCCACCGCTGTCCTGGCGCTGCAGTCGACCGCCTGTCTGCTGCGCCGCTTCGACAACGATCACGACCTCGCCCGGCAGTGGCTGCTCGACTTCGGCCACCGTTTCGCCGGGAGGCAGGCGCACCCGCACTCCGCCGGTCCCACCGCGATCGAGGTCCTGGACACCGCGGTCCTCGAGGTCCGGCAGCACCCCGGGGCGCCGTCGGCCGCCGCGCTGGTCCACATCGGCGCGCCGGTGCTGGACCACATGCGTCCGGCGTCCCGGGCGGAGGACGCCCGCGAACTGCTGCTGACCCTGGGCCTGTGGGCGGGCAACGACCTCGCCCGGCTCGCAGACTGGGACGACGCCCGGATCGCCGCCCACACCCGTCCGAGGACCGGCTGACGCCCGCCGACGTCGCGCGTCGGACGGCAGGGCGCGGGATCGGTCAGCAGCCTCGGGCGCCCCTGGCGGACTTGGCCGGGCTGCGGTGCAGGAGTCGGACGAAGAGGACCAGGACGTCCGGCCGCACCTCGACCCGGCCAGCCCCGGCGGTAGCCGGACGTCCGCTCCTGGAGCGGGATGCTGACGTCCATGTCCCGGGGCAGGCCGCGCAGCACCAGGTCGCACGGCACGCCCACCACCGCGGCCAGCGCGGCGGACATGCCAGTCGAGACCCTCTCCGCACTCGCCCGCCGCCAGCACGAACACCGCGCCCGCACCGACTCCCGCCACGGCGTGCAGAGCGTCACCGACAGCACCAGCCGCATCGCCCCCGCCGCGGCCTCGTCCACCTCCTGCGCCTGGCCGGCGACTTCACCGCCGCCCACCAGGCCGCTCAGGGCCTCGGATGGAAGGGCCGCGAACAGCGGATCCTCGGCGGCACCGACTCAGGCCAACGGTCGGCCGCCGGACTGCGCATCGATCAACTTCCTTGCTTTCCTCACCAGTTCGGCATTGTCACGGGCGGGGGAGCCGTCCGGCAGGTGGAGGACGTCCTCCAAGCCGATCCGGGTGTCCAGGCCCCGGGCGGCGGCCATCGCCAAGACCGGCCAGGCCGAGCCGTCCTCCCCGTGGAGCAGGACCGGCAGATCCGTTCCGGCCCGCAAGGTGTCCAGCAGCGCCTCGGCACCGACCAGGGCGGCTGCCGGGTCCGTCTCGGTGATCTCGGCCAGCACCCGCAGCGCGCGGTGGGCCCTCGGCCAGGCGAGGAAGCGGCGGGCTGCGTCGGTGCCGGAGAAGATCCCCACTTCGATGCCGACCCCCCGGGCCAACAGCGCGTCGGCGACCAGGTCCGCGCCGTCCTCGTGCCAGTTCACCGAGGCGTGGTCGGGCAGCACGGTCCAGGCCCGCACGTGCGCGGCGCGCCGCTCTGGGTCCGGCGCGGCCCACGCGCCCGTGGTCACACCGATCCGGACGCCGGGCACCGCCGCGCGCACCGCCGCGACGGCGGCAGCCACGTGTTCCGGCTCCAGCGTGTCCCGGCCCGCGGGATCCTTGGGGTGCAGGTGCACGTCCTCGGCCCCGGCGCGCACCGCCGACCGGACCTCAGCCGCCAACTCCGTTGCGGTCAGGGGGAGACGATCGCACTCGACGCGGCTCCTGGCCCCGTTCGGGCATACCTGCAGCATGCGGACGATCCTCTCAGAAAGTGCTGGGTGGCTGCTCAACCGCTTGGTGCGATGCGGGACCGTCCCCGCGCACACGGGGAGGACGGTGTCCACCCCGTACTTACCGGTGCTGGGCGGGGCAGACCTCCGCGCGAGCGGGGGGCGGCCTTGGTGCTGTAGCGGTGCTCGTGGGGACGGAGCGTCAGCTCTTGGGCCGTGGACGCGTTCCGGCAGGCATCGTTGCGGTGCTAGCCGTCGGTGGACCAGCGGATGGTCAGGTCCGGGGTGTTCGTGGCGGTGGCGAGGCGGGTGAGGGCCGGGGTGAGGGACTCGGTGGGCGGGCGGTGGGTGAAGGGGGTGAGGGTGAGGGTGGGGCCGTCCTGGTGCCAGGTGCCGGTGATGCGGCCGTCGACCAGGAGGAGTGGGGCGATCCGGCCGGCGGTGCGGCTGACTGCGGGGCGGTGGGCGGGTGGGAGGATTTCGGTGGCCTTGGTGCCCGGGCCCAGGACGTACTGGTCGAAGGGGCCGAGCAGGTGGACCGAGCCGGTGGTGGGGGCGGTGGTGGCGAGGTCGTCGAGGTGTTCGGTGAGGGCGTGGGCGGGGGTGCCGTCGACGGTGACTTCGGTCAGTCGGTCGCCGAGGGCGGCGGCGAAGCCCTTGAGGACGCTCCGGCGCAGGCTGTTGCGGGAGAGCCAGGCGTCGAACCGGTCCAGGTCGGCCGGGCCGTACGCGCCGAGGTAGGCGGCGAGCAGGCGCGGGCCGGCCTGGTCCACCGGGGGGAGGCCGGGCCAGGTGGGGCTGTGGTTGGCCGGGTGGGTGAAGGCGGTCCGGCCGTGGGGGGCGGGCGCGTGGCAGAGTGCGCCCTGCCAGGCGAGCGGTTTCAACAGCGTTCCCCAGCCGGAGCGCAGTTGTTCGGCCAGCGGGGCGAACCGGGGATCGGCGGCGAGGGCGGCGGTCAGTTCCTCCCTGGTCAGCACGGTGCCGTCGAGCAGTTCGGCGACGGCTTCGACCAGCTGGGCGACCTGGGCCGGGGTCGCGCCGAACTCCCTGGTCCAGGCGGGTTTCTCCCAGGTGCGGGCGGAGCCGATCAGGGCCAGTGCGTCGGCGGCGGTGGCGGGGTCGAGCAGGTGCAGGGTGCCGCGCTGGGCCCAGGTGCGCAGCAGACGGCCGTCGGCGAGGGCGGTGCGCAGTTGCGCGGCGGCGCCGGGGCCGGTGCGCAGGGCGACGGCGAGTTCGGCGGCGGCCGGGACCTGGGCCTGCACCCCGGCGAGGCGTTCGACCACGGCGACCGGCCCGTCCGGGGGCGGTGCCGTGCCGAGGTGTTGGCGGCGCAGGCGCCAGGCCAGCACCTGGTCCGCCGTCAGTTCGACTCCGCCCACCGCGCGTCCCCCTCCGTGCCGGTTCCCGAGGGCACCGACCCTAGCCGTCGGCACTGTCAGCGGCCGTCCGGGGCAGGGGCGTTCAGGGCGCGGGCGGGGCGGGGACGGGCTGCTCGGGCGGGCCGGGGTAGGGGAGGATCTGGCGGAGCAGTCCGCGCGGGTGGCCGCGGCGGCGCCACTCGCGGGGGTAGCCGATCGAGACCTCCTCGAAGCGCACGTCCTCGTACCAGGTGGTGCGGGGGATGTGCAGGTGGCCGTAGACCACGGCGGCGACGTTGAAGCGGCGGTGCCAGTCGGCGGTGCGGTCGGTGCCGCACCACTGGGCGAAGTCGGGGTAGTGCAGGATGTCGGTGGGGCGGCGGTCGAGCGGCCAGTGGCTCGCCAGGACCAGCGGCAGGCCGGGGTCGTGCGCGGCGAGCGCCTTCTCGGTGGCCTCGACCCGTTCGCGGCACCAGTCGTCGACGCCGGCGTAGGGCGCCGGGTCGATCCGGTACTCGTCGGTGCAGACCACGCCGTTCTCGTGGGCGCGGGCCAGCGACTGCTGCTTGTCGGCGACGCCGGGCACCCGCCAGCTGTAGTCGTAGAGGGTGAAGACGGGGGCGACGGCGTACGGGCCGCCGGGGCCCCGCCAGACCGGGAACGGGTCCTCGGGGGTGTGGACGCCGAGGGCGCGGCAGCGTTCGACCAGGAGCTGGTAGCGGGCGGGGGCGGGGAGGTCGACCTGGTCGTGCGCGGTGCTCCACAGTTCGTGGTTGCCGGGCGTCCAGATCACCTGGGCGAAGCGGCCGGTGAGGAAGCGCAGCGTCGCCTCGACGTCGCGGACCTGTTCGGCGACGTCGCCCGCGACGATCAGCCAGTCGTCGGGGCCGGTGGGGTGGAGCGCTTCGAGGGTGCCGCGGTTGTCGGCGACGCCGACGTGCAGGTCGCTCACCGCGAGCAGGCGTCCGTCCGGCACCGTTCCCCCGTCCTCGTCTCGGCCCGGCGTCCCGGCAGCGGGACGCGCGTTGACACGCTACCGCCGAGGCGGTGGGGCGCGCCAGCGGGCCGTTCTCCGGTCGGCGCGTCAACGCCCGGCGGAACCACGGGTGTTCAGTTGTCACATGTATGGATGTTCGCTCTACATACGGTCATTCGATGTGTAGTTTCAACACTCTGTTGACTGACGGGGCCATGACTATATCTTCTCGGCATGCGGCCGATCCGGCCGCCGCCACCGGATTGAGGAGTCGTCATGCCCGCTTCCGGCACCACCCGGATGCTCCGTCGCGCCGCCACCGCGGCCGCGTCCGCAACCCTGCTCGTCGGCGCCGTCGCCGCCGTCCCCGCCCAGGCCGCCGCGCCGGGCACCCCCGCCGGCTTCCACCCCGAACGGGACTTCGCCGGCTCGACCGTCGCCGGCCACGAGGGCCGCGCCGACACAGCCGACACCGCGAGCACCTTCGCAGCACTGGCCGCCACCCAGACCAAGGGCATGGACGTGTCCGGCTACCAGGGCAACGTCGCCTGGAGCACCGCGTACGCCAACGGCGGCCGGTTCGCCTACGTCAAGGCCACCGAGGGCACCAGCTACACCAACCCGTACTTCTCCCAGCAGTACAGCGGCTCGTACAACGTCGGGATGATCCGCGGCGCCTACCACTTCGCGCTGCCGAACGTCTCCAGCGGCGCCACCCAGGCCACCTACTTCGTCGGCCACGGCGGCGGCTGGTCCAAGGACGGCAAGACCCTGCCGCCCGCCCTGGACATCGAGTACAACCCGTACGGCGCCACCTGCTACGGCCTGAGTCAGGCCGGGATGGTCAGCTGGATCCGCGACTTCTCCAACACCGTGCACAGCAAGACCGGCCGCTACCCGACGATCTACACCACCACCGACTGGTGGACCACCTGCACCGGCAACAACTCCTCCTTCGGCGCCACCAACCCGCTCTGGATAGCCCGCTACGCCTCCGCCGTCGGCACCCTGCCGGCCGGCTGGTCCTACCAGACCATCTGGCAGTACTCCGACTCCGGCACCCTGCCGGGCGACCAGAACTACTTCAACGGTGCCTTCGACCGCATCCAGGCCCTCGCCAACGGCTGACCCACCGCACCCCCGCCCGCCCCGCCCGCCCGCAGCCGTCCACAGCCGTCCGCAGCCGGACTCCGCCCCGCACCGGCTGCGGACGGGCGGACGGGCGGACGGGCGGACGGGCGGGGATGCTCAGTCGCGGCGCAGCACCAGCAGGTCCATCCAGCTGACGGCCTCCTCCTCCGGTCGCTCGGCGGCCGCCCGGCGCAGCCGGTCGAGCCCGGCCTGCCACGCCTCGTCGGGCAGGGCGCGCAGCTTGCTGTCCGCGTCGCGGCGCAGTCCGGCGGCGAACGCGGCCAGGGTGGGCGCGGAGCGCTGCGGCAGCGAGCGCAGGGCGACCGGGGTGAACCCGGCCGCCTCGAACGCCGTCGTGACGTGCTCCACGGTCGGGTAGTCGGCGATCCCGGCGGCGGTCTCCGGGAAGTACCGCACCCGCAGGTCGCGTTCGCACCGGCCGGGGAAGGCGTTGCGGATCAGCACCGTCCCGCCGGGGCGCAGCACGCGGTGCAACTCCCGTGCGGCGGCGGCGAGGTCGCCGATGTGGTGGACCACCGAGCCCAGCCAGGCGGCGTCCGCCCCCGCGTCCGCGACCGGCAGCTGTTCGGCCCGGCCGTCGAGGACCGTGATCCCCTCCCCCACGGGGATCAACTCCCGCATGGCCGGGGCGGGTTCGACGGCCACCACGTGGACGCCGAACCAGCCGCGCAGCGCGGTGGCGAAGGCCCCGGTGCCCGCCCCGACGTCGAGGACGGTGGCGCCGGGGCTCGGCGCGGCGTGCTCCGCGATCGCCTCCCGCCAGGCGGTCAGCCCCTCGCGGGGGATCTCACGTGCCGCCCGGTAGTCGGCGGCGGTGCTGGCGTCGTACACGGTGTCGGCCACGGCGGGCTCTCTCCTCAGGTGAGTCGTTCCAGGACGGGGGTGAGCGGGGCGGGGTCGGCGTCCCCGAGCGCCGCGAGGAACAGCCAGCCGCGCGGCGCGGCGAGCGTACCGGCGGCCAGCGGGAGCAGGCCCGGGCCGCCGGCGGCGGGCAGCAGCCGGGCCTCGTCCAGGGCGTTGACCAGCCGCTCGAACCAGCCCTCGCCGCCGATCGGGACGAGCCGCAACTCCAGCCGGGCGTCCAGCTGTTGGGCGATCATGCCGGGCGAGAGCCGGGCGTTGGCCTCCAGCACGGGGACGAGTGTGCCGTCGGCGGTGGTCATCGAGTCCACCGACAGCGGCCCCCGGTAGCCGGCCGCGGCGGCGGCCTCGGCGACGGACTCCGCGGTCTCCCGGTAGCCCGCCCGGTCCAGCCGGGCCAGCAGTTCGGGGCTCGGCCGGTCCGAACCCCGGTACGCGTGGCCGTCGTTGAGCACCTGCCGGATGCCGTGCCAGTGCGGCCGGCCGGACGGGTCGATGGTGAAGTGCGCGGCGAAGTCCTCGGCGGGCCGGTGCAGCGGCTCGACGATCAGCTCGATCCGGGCCGAGCGCCGCTCCACCTCCCGGGCCAGGTGCCGCTCCAGGAAGGCGAGCCGCTCGGGCGACTCGACCACCAGGTTGCCCTGGCCGGAGACCCCGTACGGGTCCTTGACCACGCACGGGCCCAGCGCCCCGGCCGCGGCCCGCAGTTCGGCGAGGTCGGTGACGACGGCGCCGGCGCCGGGGTGGCCCAGTTCCGTCGTCCAGGTCTTGGAGTTGACCAGCCGGACGGCGTCCGGCTCCGGCAGCCGCCCGCGCAGCCCCTGCCGGGCGAGCACCGGCGCGGTGCCGGGCAGCATCGCGTACGGCGCGGCCACCGCCCCGGCCAGGCCGGGGACGGGGTGCGCGGCGAGCCGCCGCTCGACCGGCTCCGCCGGGTCGCCGGGGACGGCGAGGTGGCGGGCCCCGAAACCGGCTGCGTGCATCAACTCGGTGAACACGGAGGGTGGTTGGCGGTTGGTCAGCAGGACGTCGCCGGGCCCGCAGAGCACCGCCTGGAGCTGGTCCATCTCCCGGGTCAGGCGTTCGCTGTGCGGATTGCGCAGCGCGGGCAGGGTGGCCAGCTCCGCGGGGCGCCAGTGGGCCTCGGCGTCGCAGCTGCCGAACCGGACGGTGCCGCTCACGCGGCGCCTTCGGCGGGGGCGAGGAAGCGCTCCTCGATCCGCTCCAGCGTCCGGAAGTCGTCCACGGTGACCTCGGCGAGGTCGATGGGCCGGCCGGAGACGCTCTCCAGCAGGTAGATGAACTCCAGGAAGTCGAGCGAGTCGATCAGCCGGCCCTCGATGAGGTCCTCGGCGGGTTCGACCTCCCGGCCGAGCTTCGGGTTCTTGCCCTGGATCCAGTCGGCGATCTGCTGCACGGGGTGACTCCTCGGTGGGGTGGTCGGGAACGGGCGGGGGGTGTCGGACGGGCGGGAGGTGGTCGGGGAGGAAAGGGAGGTGGTCGGGGAGGGAAGGGGGGTGTCGGTCAGGGCGGCGGCGACCGCGATCGCCCACTCGCCCTCGTGGGTGATGCTGAGCGTCCACTGCGCGAGGCGTTCGGCGCGCAGCCGGCGCAGGGCGGTGCCGTGCGGGTGGACGGCGGGGGCGCCGCCGGGGCCGCGGAGCACTTCGATGTCCCGCCAGCGGATCAACTCGCCGTCGGGGGCGAGCAGTTTGAGGAACGCCTCCTTCGCGGCGAGCCGCCCGGCCAGGGTGGCGTCGGGGGTGCCGTCGGCGGCGGCGAGCTGTTCGCGTTCCCGGGGGGTGAACTGGTCGGCGAGCCAGCGCTCGCCGTGGCGGCGGGCGACAGCGGCGGCGCGGGGGACGTGCACCAGGTCGACGCCGACCCGCAGCCGGGGGTCGGTCCCGTCGGGGGTGTCGCCGAGCATCCGGTGCAGGGCCGCCCGCAGGGCGTCCTCCCCGGTCACCGGGCCGCGACCGGCGCAGGCGGCTGCGCCCGCGCCGGGGCGTGTGCCGACACCTGCGCCTCTGCCTGCACCTGTGCCTCTACCTGTACCTGCACCCGCACCCGCACCTGCGCCGAGTCCCTCGCCCGCGCGTACTGCTCGCGCAGGCGGGCGAGGATCGCCGCCGCGGGTTCGACGGCGGTGACGGCGCCGCAGCCGAGTCCGGCGTAGCGGGCCATCTCGCCGACCCGGCCCTCGGCCTCCGCGGTGGGTGCGGCGGCGGAGCCGCGCGGGACGGGGCGCCGGCTGCCCATCACGGTGGTCCAGGCGATCAGTGCGGAGGGCAGCGGCGCCGGTGCCTCGGTGACGGCGCTGCGCAGGACGCGGTGGGTGCGGCCGGGCCAGCCGATCGAGAAGCGGTCGGTGACGACGGTGTCGGCCGGTCCGGCGGCGATCAGGTCGCGCCGGTAGTCGGGGTGGGCGGCGGACTCGGCGGCGGCGACGAACAGCGTCCCGCACATCGCCCCGTTCGCCCCGGCGGCCAGGACCCGCAGCAGGTCGGCACCGGTGCCGACGGCGCCCGCGGCGAACACCGGCAGGTCGAAGCCGGAGTCGGCGCGCAGCTCGGCGAGCAGGTCGGCGAGCGGCCGCTCGCCGAGGTGGTGGCCGCCGGCCTCGGTGCCCTGGACGGTGACGGCGTGCGCGCCGAGCCCGGCGGCGGTGCGGGCGTCGCGGTGGCTGCCGGTCTGCACCAGCAGCCGGTGTCCGGCGGCGCGCACCCGTTCGGCGAAGGGGCGCGGCGGCAGGCCGTAGCTGTTGACGGTGAGCTGCCGGTCGGCCCGGTCGAGGACGGCGTCGAGCTGCTCGTCGAGCAGCCGGTCGGCGACCTCGGGGATGACGTTGACGCCGAAGGTGCGGGTGGTGCGGGCGGCGGTCCGCTCCACCAGGGCGGCGGCCAGGGCGCGGTCGCTCTTGTAGAGGGCGACGGTGCCCAGCGCCCCGGCCTCGCTGACGGCGGCGGCCAGCTCCGGTCCGGCGATGCCGCCCATCCCGGCCTGGACCAGCGGGAGTTCGACGCCGAGCGCGGCGGCGCCCACCGCGGCGGCGGCGTCGGCGGCGGCCACCGCAGCGGCGACGGCGACGGCGGCACCGGCCGAGGCGGCACCGGCGTCAGCGGCGCTCATCGCGCACCTCGCGGACCCGTTCGAGCGCGGCGTCGGCGCTGCCGTGGGTGAGGATCGCGGCGTGCACCCAGCGCTCGGCGCCGAACGCGGTGCAGCCGCTGTGCGCGGCCTCGCCGCCGGAGGTGATGCCGAGGCGGTCGCCGAAGAAGTTGCGGTGCCGGTTGACGGAGGCGATGGCGGTGCCGTCGACGGCCAGGAACTCGTACTTGACCGGATCGAGGGCCATCAGCTTGGCGCGCGAGCCGGTGCGGTCGTAGAACGGGTCGTTGGCGGGCTGGTAGTCGAGGACGATGCCGAGGGCGGCGGCGAGGTCGAGGACGAACTCCTTGGAGCGGGCGAGGTGGTCGCGCACGCCGTCGGGGGTGCCGAGGTAGAGCACCTCGCGCATGTGGAAGCCCCACAGGCGGCGCAGCCCGTCGTAGTGGTCCTCGTTGCGGAAGCAGCGGCCGATGGCGGTGACCCGCTGCCCGTCGCCGACCTCGGCGCCGGAGAGCGAGAGCAGCAGGCCGTAGCAGGTGGCGGAGGGCAGCAGGTAGCCGGTGGGGTGGACGCCCTGCTCGGCGGGGGGCTCCCCGGCGGCGAGGGCGTCCAGGGTGTCGCCCTGGTAGCGGGCGGCGGCGACGCCCAGGTGCGGGAAGTTGCGGAAGTAGTCGAGCTTGGCGAGCCCTTCGGCGGGCAGCAGCGGCGGGCCGATCACGGCGGGGGCGTGCAGTTGCTCGGCGAGGCCGGTGAACAGCGCGTCGAGTTCGGTCAGCAGCGCGGCGCGGACGGGGTCGAGGACGACCAGGCCGGGGCCGGGCTCGCGCAGCGGGGGCAGGTCGGCGGTGCGGGTGCTCATGCGGGTTCCCTTGCTGGGCGCGGGGGTCGGTGGGTTCTCAGGCGGCGTCGAGCACGCCGATGCGGCGGTAGAACGCGGTGGTGCGGGAGGTGATGGCGGCGTGCGCGGCCTGCCGGGCGGGGTCGGCGATGACCCGGGCGCGGAAGGCCAGCGGGTCGGGGATGCCCGCGTCGCGGTAGGCGTCGACGCTGTACAGCTGCTGGATCGAGGACTGGACGTACTTCTCGACGTACTGCCGGCCGCGCTCGGTCTCCCGCTCGTCCCCGGCCTCGACCAGGCGCTGCCACAGCGCGCGCACCAGTTGGGCGCCGAATGCGATGTGCCGGGACTCGTCCTGGTGGTGGACCCGGTTGATGGCGCGGATGGTCTCGGGCAGCGCGGTGTCGGCGGCCATCCTGCTGTTGAAGTGGTCGACGATCTGCTCGAAGATCAGGATGCGGCTGAACACCACGAAGTTGTCGAGCCGCGCGGAGTGCTTCTCGGCGGAGAAGGCCATCGACCGGTCGGGGAACAGCCGGCCGCCGTAGCGCAGGCAGAACTCGGCGAAGAACCACATGTGTTCGTTCTCCTCGCCGAGGAAGTGGTGGAAGAACGGGGTGGGGATCTCGTAGCCGGGGGCGTGGATGCGCCGGACGACCTCCTGCATCAGCTCGCGGATGCCGTGCACGTTGAGGCTGTAGAAGTTGATGCTCTCCCACTTCGACAGCGCCAGGTACTGCTCGCGGCCCAACTCGGCCGCTGCGGCGGTGCCGTGGACGGTGAGCAGGTCCTCGCTCATCCACAGGGCGCCCTCGGGGATGCGCTCGGGCCAGTCGAAGGTCTGGTAGGGGTTGTAGTACTCGTTCTCGGCGGCGGCGGTCAGCCGGGTGACGGCGGCGGCCACCTCCTCGTCCCAGACGGGCGCGGTGTCGGCGGTCGGGGCGGCGGTGGTCATGCGGGGTTCCTCTCGGTGCGACGGTCGGGGGGTGGCGGTCCGCGCTCGGCGGCTACGCGGTTCAGCGGCCGAAAGCGGCGACGGCGACGGCGACGGCAACGGCGGCGACGGCAACGGCAACAGCGACGGCGACGGGTTCGACCGGCTCAGCGGTCGAAGTCGAAGGCGACGGTGGCGAGTTCGACCGGCTCGGCGGCGGCGGCCACCAGCAGGCCCTCGAAGGCGCGCAGCACCCGTTCGATGTCCTGGCGGGGGATCAGTGCGGTGTCGGCCATCAGGTACAGCAGTGCGGTGTCGGGCGCGTAGGTGGTGTGGACGAAGAACAGCGCGTCCTGGCGCTCCCAGGAGCCGACGTGGAAGATCCGGGTCTTCGCGGTGAGCGGCGCGAGGTCCTCCGGGGTGGCGGGGACGTCCGGCAGGTCCTCCCAACGGTCGTGCATCCGCTTGTCGTTGAAGAAGTGGCCGAGTTGCAGCACGCCGCCGTTACGTTCCCGGGCGGCGTCGAGCACCTCGTCGACGGCGATCGGGTCGTAGTGGGCGTGCCGGTAGGCGTTCATGCCGGCCAGGAAGGCGCGCTTGACGGCCTGGTCGAAGGTGCCGGTGCCGACGTCGAGGGAGAACAGGGCGTTCTCGGCCATCGCGGCGACCAGGCGGCGGGTGCGGTCGTCGTGCCGGTTCACGGCGATCAGTTGCAGCGGGACGAGGGGGTGCCCGGTCCAGGCGCCGAGCACGGCGGCGGTGGCGGCGAGCAGTACGGTGCCGGTGGAGACCTGGCAGCGTTCGGCGATCGCGGTGGCGGCGACGGCGGCGGCCGGGGAGTCCATGCCGAGGCGGACGAAGCGTTCGGGGCGCCCCTGGTCGTCGACCGGCGGGAACAGCGCGGGCGGGGTCTTCTCCAGGGTGCGCCGCCAGTGCTCGACGGCGGCGGCGCCGCGCCGGGCGCCCTCCCCCTCGCTCTCGTACCCGGCCTGGTCGAGCGGCTGCCAGTCGGGGGCGGGGCCCTGCTCCCCGGCGAGCAACTCCCGCAGGTCGCGCTCCAGTTCGCGCACCGCCCAGAAGTCCACGCCGAGGTGGGAGAAGACCAGCACCAGGTGGGCGGGCCGGCCGCCGTCGCGCACCAGGGCGCAGCGGAACGGGATCTCCTCGGTGTGCCGGAACGTCCGGGCGACCAGCTCGTCGGCGACCCGGGCGGCGGTGTCCGCGGCGGCGCCGGGGGCGGCGTCGACCACGGAGTAGCGCAGGGTGCCGGTGTCGGTGAGGTGCTGGCGCCAGCCGTCGGCGCCCTCGTGGAAGGTGGTGCGCAGCGCCTCGTGCCGCTCCAGCAGCGCGACGATCGCCGCGTCCACCTGCAACTGGCTCGTCCCGTCCGGCAGTTGGGCGATCCGGCGGATGTTGAAGTAGTGGGCGCCCTCGTCCAGCCAGCGGATGGACTTCCAGATCGCGCGCTGGCCCCAGGTCATGGGCGCGGTGCCGGTCCTGGCACCGCGGTAGGCCACCGTACGGGTGTCAACGCTCTCCACAGCAGCGGGTTCCTCTCCGGTACGCGCCGGTGGGACGGCGCGCGGACGAGGGCCGTCGGCGGGAAGGAGGCGACGGCCGGGCGGAAACGGGGCGTGCGACCGGGGGATGCGTTCCGGGCGGCCGGCCTGATGGGCGCGGCGGCGCGGCGGAACAACCCTCCCGGCAGCGGGCCTGCCGCAGCCCGGGAACATGCGCCAACCCCCGTCGAGCGCAAGGAGAACGAGTACCGGCGGTGTCCGGCCGGTCCCGATCCGGACAGGACGCTAGCCCGGATGTCGATCAAATGTCTAGACCAAACGGAAGACTCGCCCACGCTTCCGCCGTCGTTCGCAACCAACTCCGAGTGACTGTCAGGTGAATTCTTGACGGACTTGACGGCCCTGCAGCAGACTCGGGGACCCGTGCCCCCCGGCGACATCGACGTCCCGGCTGTCGGGCACCCTCCCGCGTTCCCGCCCCGCGCCGCCCCTCCGCCCCGCGGCGCTCCCGGGCGCACCCCGTCCCGTTCGACGAGACCCACCGAAACCCGGAGGCACCCGCCCGTGCCCTCTCCCGCCCCGCCGTCCGCACCCGCCGCGCCTCCCCCGCCCGCCGCACCCTCCCCGCCCTCCGGGCCCGGGCCGGGGGCGGCCGGAGCCCCGCCCGCCCCCGGCCTGCCGGAACGGCTGCGCCGCCGCGTCCGGCACCGGCTGGCCGCCGCCCGGCTGCTGCGCCTGCTGCACCCGGCCCTGCTGGCCGGGGCGACCGTGCTGCACCTGGCGGTCGGCCTGCTGCCGATCGGCTTCATCGCCGCCACCAGCCACCTGATCGCCGCCCTGCCCGCCGCCCGCACCGGCGGCGGCGGGCCGACCGCGGCGCTGCTGATCGCCGCCGCCGCGTTCGTCCTGCACCAGGCGCTCGCCCCGTTCCAGTCCCTGGTCGGCGAACTGGTGGCCCGGCAGGTCGACGGCGCCCGGATCGCCGACCTGATGGCCTGCGCCCTGGACGGCCTGGACAGTGCCGAACTGGAGGAGCAGGACGTCCTCGACCTGCTCGCCGAGGCCCGCGGCGGCTTCGACCGCCTCTCGCCCACCCCGGGCGAGGCCGCCGCCGGCACCCTGGGCCTGCTCGCCCGCTACGCCCAACTGCTGGGCGCGGCCACCGTGGTGGGCATCGCCCTGGGCTGGCTCCCGGCCCTGCTGGTGACCGCCGCCGCGCTGGTCATCCGGGCCGGGCAGCGCGGCGCGCTGAGCCGCTTCGGTGCGGCCCGCGCCACCATGACCGGCCGCCGCCGGCGCCTGGCGTACCTGCGCAGGACCGCCACCGGCACCGGCCTCGCCAAGGAGGCCCGGATGCTCGGCCTGGTCCCCTGGCTGCGCGAACGGCACACCGCCGAGGCCCGCCGCTACCTCGAACCGCTCTGGGCCACCCGCCGCCGCCTGCTGTTCCGCCCTTTCCTCGGCCTGGCCGCGGTCGGCCTGCTCGGCGGCGGCGCGGCCCTCGCCCTGCTCGCCCGGGGCGGCGCGGCGCACACCCTGACGCTGCTCCAGCTCTCCGCCGCCCTCCAGGCGGTGCTGGTGCCGATGCGGTTCGGCGTGTTCTTCCCCGAGAGCGACATGCAGACCCTGTACGGGCTGACCGCCGAGGACGCCCTGCGCACCCTCGAACAGCGCCCGTCCCGCGCACCGGCACCCGCCGACGCGTCCGGAGGCACCGCCACCGCCGGGGACGGGGTGCCGACCGGCGGGACGATCCGGCTGGAGGACGTCTCCTTCCGCTACCGCCCCGACGGCCCCGACGTGCTGCACCACCTCGACCTGGAGCTGCCGCCCGGCCGCTCCACCGCCGTGGTCGGCCTCAACGGCGCGGGCAAGACCACCGTGGTGCGGCTGCTCGCCCGGCTGCGCGAACCCACCGCCGGACGGATCACCGTCGGCGGGGCCGACCTGGCCCACCGCCCGGTGGCCGACTGGCACCGGCGGATCGCGGTGATCTTCCAGGACTTCGCCCGTTACGAGCTCACCGGCGCCGAGAACATCGCCCTCGGCCGGCCCGCCCGGCTCACCGACCGGACCGCGCTGCGGGCCGCCGCCGACCGGGCCGGGGTCCTCGACGTGCTCGACGCGCTGCCCGACGGCCTGGACACCGTGCTCAGTTCGCACTACCGGGGCGGCAGCGACCTGTCCGGCGGGCAGTGGCAGCGGGTCGCCCTGGCCCGGGCCATGCTGGCCCTCGCCGACGGCGCCTCCCTGCTCGTCCTGGACGAGCCCACCGCCCAGCTCGACGTCCGCGCCGAGGCCGCGTTCTTCGACCGTTTCCTGGAGATCACCCGCGGCGTCACCAGCGTCATCATCGCGCACCGCTTCTCCAGCGTCCGGCGCGCCGACCACATCGTCGTCCTCGACGGCGGCCGGGTCGCCGAGTCCGGCACCCACGACGAACTGCTGGCCCTGGACGGCGAGTACGCCCGCCTGTTCCGCGCCCAGGCCGAACGCTTCACCGCCGACGCCGACGCCGACGCCGACGCCGAAGCCACCGACGCCGCTGCCACCACTGCCGACGCCGACGCCACCACCGCCGACTCCCCGGACGCCACCGGCGCCGGCACCCCGCCCGCCGAGGAGGCCCCGCGGTGACCGACCTGATCCCGGCCCTGCGCCACCTGCTGGTCCTCGCCTGGCGGTGCGACCCGCGCCGACTGCTGCGCGCCGCCGCCATGATGGCGGCCGGCTGCCTCGCCACCCCGCTGATCGCCCTGTGCCTGAAGGGCCTCACCACCGAGACGCTCGCCGGGCACGGCGGCAGCGCCGTCCTGCTCGGCCTGGCCGCCGCCGTCCTGCTGGTGCTCGAACTGATGATGGGCCACTTCGCGCACCTGGCCTACTTCGAGCTCGGCGACCTCGGCGAGGTCGAGCTGCAGAACCGGCTGGTCGCCCTCGCGCACGGCGCGCCCGGCCTGGAGGACCTCGACACCCCCCGGTACGCCGACACGCTCGCGCTCGTCCGCGACGACCTGCCGCGCACCCGGGCCTCGCTCGAAGCGGCCCTGCAACTCGCCGGTCTGGCCATCCAGTTGGGTCTGACGGCGGTGCTGCTCGGCCTGCTCGACCCGTGGCTGCTGCTGCTCCCGCTACTGGGGGCCGTCCCGGTGCTGGCCGGCCACCGGGCCCAGCGCCTGCTGGACGCCGCCAAGGAGTCCGCCGCCCCGCACCAGCGCCTCGGCCGCCACCTGCTGGACGTCGCCACCGGCCACGCCACCGCCAAGGAGGCCCGGCTGGCCGGTGCCGCGCCCTTCCTGCTCGACCGCCACCACCGCGAGTGGCGCGCCACCACCCGCCTGCTCGGCGGCGCCCACACCCGGGCCGCCGCCCTGCGCGCGGGCGGCCAGCTCTGCTTCGCGCTCGGCTACGCCGCCGCGATCTGGCTGGTGGTCCGGCAGGCCCAGCACGGCGTCTCGCCGCTCGGCGACGTCATCCTGGTGATCACGCTGGCCGCCCAGCTCTCGCTCCAGGTCGGCACCGCGATCCAGCTGCTCACCGTCCTCCAGGACGCCGGCCGCACCGCCCACCGCCTCGACGCCCTGAAACCCTCGACCCCCTTCCCCTCCAAGCCTTCTGACGATACGTCAGCTCCGCTCGTCCTGGCCCGCGGCATCCGGCTCGAACACGTCTCCTTCCAGTACCCGGGCAGCACCCGGCGGATGCTGGACGACGTCACGCTCGACATCCCGGCCGGCACCGCGCTCGCCGTGGTCGGCGAGAACGGCGCCGGCAAGAGCACCCTGATCAAGCTGCTCTGCGGCCTCTACCGGCCGACCGGCGGACGCGTCCTGGTCGACGGCGTCGACCTGACCGCCGCCGACCCCGCCGACTGGCAGCGCCGGGTCGCCACCCTGTTCCAGGACTTCGCCCGCCTCGAACTGCGCCTGCGCGACAACACCGGCATCGGCGACCTCGACCGGATCGACGACGACGCGGCCCTGGCCGCCGCCCTGGACGCCGCCGAGGCCGCCCCGGTGGCCGCCGCCGTCCCCGGCGGCCTGGACGGCCTGATCGGGCGCAGCTACGGCGACGGCGTGGACCTGTCCGGCGGGCAGTGGCAGAAGCTCGGCCTGGCCCGCGCCCTGCTGCGCCGCGACCCGCTGCTGCTGGTCCTGGACGAGCCGGCCTCCGCACTGGACGCGGCAGCCGAGCAGGCCCTGTTCGAACGGTTCGCCCGGCTGGTCGCGGACTCCCGCTCCCGGACCGGCGCGGTCAGCGTGCTGGTCTCGCACCGCTTCTCCACCGTCCGGATGGCCGACCTGATCCTGGTCCTGGAACACGGCCGCCTCGCCCAGGCCGGCACCCACGAGGACCTGCTCGCCGCCGGCGGCCTGTACGCGGAGCTGTACCGCCTCCAGGCCCGGGTGTACGCCTGACCCCACCGCCGACGGGGACGGGGACGGGGACGGGGCCGACGACCGTCTCCGCCCCCGCACCCGCCCGCCCGCCCGCCGTCAGCGTCAGGAGGTGGGCAGGACCAGGGCCCAGGTGTCGACGGAGAAGTCCACCTCCATGCCGTGCTTGCGGTACAGCTCCGGCGCGCCGGTCGCGTTCTCGGTGTCGACGCCCAGGCCGACGGCGGAGCGGCCGTCGGCGGCGTGCACCGCGAAGAAGTGCCGGAGCAGGTAGCCGCCGAGGCCGCGGCCGCGGGCGGCGGGCAGGACGCCGATGTTGAACGCCCAGGCCAGGGTGGGGAGTCGGACGCCGGTGCGCAGCACGCCGACGTCGCCCTGGCCGTCGAGTTCGGCGACCCAGACCCGGGACCAGTCGACGGTGTCGGCGTGGATGTCGGCCAGCCACTGCTCGTAGCCGCGGGGCTTGAAGTCGTAGTGCTCGGCGAAGGTCTGCTGGAGCAGCCGGTGGGCGATCCGCCGGTCCTCCTCCCGGGCGCAGTCGCGCAGCCGTACTCCGGCGGGGGGTTCGGGCAGCGGGTCGGTCTCCGGGGAGACGTCGCGCCGCAGGGCGTGGTGGCGGCGGGCGAGCCGCCAGCCGCGGGCCCGCATCGCATCGGTGTCGGTGGTGGGTTCGGCGTTGAGCAGCAGGTGCAGGACCGCGCGGTCGGCGCCGTTGCGGCGGGCGAGTTCGGTGGCGCGGGCCTCCATCAGGTCGAACAGGTGCAGGCCGCCCGCGAGTTGGCCCGGCAGCAGGTACTGGTCGAGGTCGATCCGCTCGCCGCCGGAGCGGTCGCGGACCAGCCCGTACCCGACCAACTGCCCGTCGGCGTCGTGCAGGAGCCAGGTGTCGCGTGCCAAGTCGACGTCTGGTCGGCCGAGTTCGGACTCCACCTCGTCGGGTTCGGTCTCCGCCCACCCGATCTCCATCTCGTCCACCTGGTTCAGCAGCGCGCAGACCGCCGCCGCGTCCCCGGCCGCCGCGGGCCGCACCGTCATACCGTCCGGGAGTGCCATCGCCGCTCCCCCTCCTCCGTCGTCGACTTCTCCGGCAAACCCACCCTTTCTATCCGGCCGACCGACTCCGCCTCACGACTTTCCCGTTTCCCGCCCACGATCGCCCGTCACCGTCCCCGTCCGTCCACCGCATCCGCGTAGCCGTCGACGATGCCCCCCAGGGTGCGCCGGTGACCCAGGTCGGAGTCGAGCCCGGCACCGGTGGCGAGGGCCTGCGCGAAGTGCGGGTGGGCCCCGGGAGCCGCCGACCGTCCACCGGCACCCCGCCCGGGGCGGGGCGGGCGGAGCACCGGCGGTGCCCGGGCGGGCTACTGGTGGCGCAGGGCGGCGGCGATGTGTTCGGCGGGGTCGACGAGGTGGCTGTGGTCGTCGTCGCCGAGGTCGACCTGCGCCCAGCGGATGGTGGCGGTGAAGCGGCCGTGGGGGTCGGTGTAGCCCTCGTAGACGGGCATCGCGGTGTCGCGGCCGATGTCCATGCCCTCGTCGAAGGAGAAGTAGAGGGGGTGGGTGCGTTCGATGCGGCCCTGGGCGACCCGGGTACCGTCGAGGAAGAGCGTGAGGGTGCCGCCCTTGCCGATGCCGCCGCCGTCGTAGGCGAACTCGGCGCGGACCTGGTGGGTGCCCGCGGGGAGCGGGTCGGGGGCGGTGACGGTGCTCCGGAGCAGGCCGCAGTAGTTGTAGTGGAAGGCGAGGCGGCCCTTGTCGGCCATCAGGACCCAGCCGCCGGTGCGGCCGCCCTGGCAGACGACAACGCCTTCGGCGCCGGCGTCGGGGACGTCGAGTTCGGCGGTGACGTTGAACGACTTGTTCTTGACGTTCAGGGCGACGTTCTCGCCGAGTCGGGTCATGCCGGGGTAGAGGCGCAGGGTGGTGCCGCGGAAGAGGGTGGGGCGTCCGGCGAGGTCGGGGTTCATGCGTTCGGCGGCGCGGTCGTCCATCGGCAGGACGTTGTGGCGGACGGCTTCGATGAGGAAGAGCTGCTGCAGTTCTGCGAGCTTCTCCGGGTGCCGGGCCGCGATGTCGTGGGCCTGGGTCCAGTCGGTGCCGGTGTCGTAGAGCTCCCACTGGTCGGAGTTGAAGTCGGTGCCCTGGGCGAGCAGGTCCCAGGGGGTGCGGTGCTTGGTGACCGCCGTCCAGCCCTTGTGGTAGATGCCGCGGTTGCCCATCAGCTCGAAGTACTGCACGTGGCGGGTCTCGGGCGCGTCGGGGTGGGTGAGGGTCGGCGCGAAGGTCACGCCCTGCATCGGGGTCTGGGTGACGCCGTTGACGGTGTGGGGCTCGGCGATGCCGGCGAGGTCGAGGACGGTGGGGGCGACGTCGATGACGTGGTGCCACTGGTGGCGGACGCCACCGGCGTCGGTGACCTTGGCGGGCCAGTGCAGGATGGTGCCGTTGCGGGTGCCGCCGTAGTGCGAGGCGACCTGCTTGGTCCACTGGTAGGGGGTGCACATGGCGTGCGCCCAGCCGACCGCGTAGTGGTTGTAGGCGTGCGGGCCGCCGATCTCCTCCAGGCGCTCGGTCCAGAACTCCGGGGTCTCGAACTCGGCTCCGCCGTTGGAGGCGTTGGTGACCATGTACGAGCCGTGCAGGCCGCCCTCGGCGGAGGCCCCGTTGTCCCCGATGATGTACATCACCAGCGTGTCGTCCAGGACGCCGAGCTCGCCCAGGGCGTCGACCAGGCGGCCGGTGTGGTGGTCGGCGTACTCCAGGTAGGACGCGTACACCTCCATCTGCCGGATCAGCACCGGCTTCCACGCCTCGTCGACGTCCTCCCAGGCGGGGATCTCGGCCGGCCGGGCGGTCAGCTGCGCGTCGGCGGGGACCACGCCGAGCTCCTTCTGCCGCTGGAAGGTCGCCTCACGCACGGCGTCCCAGCCCTGGTCGAACTCTCCCCGGTACCTGGGGATCCAGTCCTTGGGGACGTGGTGGGGGGTGTGGGTGGCGCCGGGCGAGAAGTAGAGGAAGAACGGCTTGTCGGGGGTGAGGGACTTCTGCTGGCGGACGTAGGCGATGGCCTGGTCCGCGAGGTCGGGCATGAGGTGGTAATCGGGGTCGTCCGGCGGGTCGATCGCGGTGGTGCCGTCGACCAGGGCGGGCGCCCACTGGTTGGTCTCGCCGCCGATGAAGCCGTAGAACTTCTCGAAGCCGCTGTTGGTGGGCCAGTGGTCGAACGGTCCGGTCGGTCCCGACTCCCACACGGGCACCTCGTGGCACTTGCCGAACTGCGCGGTGTTGTAGCCGTTCTGACGCAGGATCTCCGCCAGCGGGGTCGCCGAGTTGGGCCGCACCGAGCTGTAGCCGGGCGAGGCGGTCGCGGTCTCGGTGATGTGCCCCATCCCCACCGAGTGGTGGTTGCGCCCGGACAGCAGCGCGGCCCGGGTCGGCGCGCACAGGGACGTGGTGTGGAAGCGGGAGTACTTGAGGCCGCCGGCCGCGAGCCGCTCGGCGGTGGGAGTGCGGACCGGGCCGCCGAACGCGCTGGAGGCGCCGAACCCGACGTCGTCCAACAGGATCAGCAGCACGTTCGGCGCCTGCGCGGGCGGTCGCTTCACCTCGACCGGCGGCAGGGGCTCGTCCAGGTCCCGGACATCCACCGCCAGGGGGCCCTGGTACGGCCGGTCCGGTACCGGAAGACTCGTCAAACGCTCATCGGACATGCCACGCCATCCTCTGCCTCGAAGAATCCCCTCAATTCGGGCATTATCCGCAGAACGGCCGTCCGGTGGGGGGAGCCGGTCCGGCGTGGCACGCCCCGTGCGCCCCGGCCGGCCGGGGATCATGGGCGAATGGACGAGACCACCACCCCGGCGGCGGCCGGGTTGCGGCGGGCACCGAAGGGCATGGCGTGGATCCCCGGTGGCACCTTCCTGATGGGCAGTGAGGACTTCTACCCGGAGGAGCGCCCCGTCCACCCGGTGGCGGTGGACGGCTTCTTCCTCGACGTCCACCCCGTGACCGTCGCCGCGTTCCGCCGCTTCGTGCAGGACACCGGCCACCTGACCCTCGCCGAACGCCCCCTCGACCCGGCTCGCTACCCTGACGCGGACCCCGCGCTGCTGGTGCCCGGTTCCCTGGTGTTCCGCCAGACCCCGGGCCCCGTGCCGCTGGACGACTACCGGCGCTGGTGGGAGTACGTCCCCGGGGCGAACTGGCGCCACCCCGAAGGTCCGGGCTCCACCCTGGACGGCCGCGAACTCCACCCCGTCACCCACGTCGCCCACCAGGACGCCCTCGCCTACGCCGCCTGGGCCGGCAAGGACCTCCCCACCGAGGCCGAGTGGGAGTACGCCGCCCGCGGCGGCCTGGAGGGCGCCACCTACGCCTGGGGCGACGACTTCACCCCCCGCGGCCGCCGGATGGCCAACACCTGGCACGGCGACTTCCCCTGGCGCCCCGACACCCCCACCGGCCGCCCCGGCACCACCCCCGTCGGCCGCTACCCCGCAGGCGGCCACGGCCTGCACGACATGACCGGCAACGTCTGGGAGTGGACCGCCGACCACTACACCACCCGCCACCCCGACGCCCCCGCCAAACCCTGCTGCGTCCCCCGCAACCCCCGCAACCAGCACGGCGCCCCGGGCCCCGACGGCTTCGCCCGCCGCACCATCAAGGGCGGGTCCCACCTCTGCGCCCCCTCCTACTGCCTGCGCTACCGCCCCGCCGCCCGCCAGGGCGAGAGCGAGGACACCTCCACCTGCCACCTCGGCTTCCGCTGCATCCGACGACGGCTCTGACCGGTCCCGTCCCTCCGGCCCGGAACCCCGCAGCCGGACGCCACCCGGTCGGGGCCGCTGCTGGACCACCGCGACGCGGACCGTCGCTCGCGTGACGCACCCCGCGGTCCTGCCGGTCGAAGGCCGGGGGACGCCCACCGGAGCGGCCCCGCCGCCGACGGTCGCCGGCCCGGTCGGCGGGCTCGGCGACCGGGCACCGGCCCCCGAGCCCCGCACCGAGATCGTCACGCCTCAGCAGCCGCGTGGACCCCGGAAACCCGTCCTACCGGCGGACCTGGATCAGCGCGTGCCGCCCGTCCGTGCGCCACGGGGTGCCGGTGGCGTCCAGTCGGGGCGGGAGGCCGGGGGCGAGGCCGACGGCGACGTCGGACTTGAGGGTGCGGAGGGTGGCGACGGGGGTCGGGAAGTAGGCGGTCAGGGCGGCGAAGGGGGTGGTGGGGGGCCAGTGGCGGTCGCCCACCAGGCGGCGGTGGTTGAGGTCGCCCTTGAGGATGGTCAGGGTGGCGCCGGAGAGTTCGTCCCGCAGGTCGGCGGGCATCGCGTCGAAGGGCAGCGGGGCGCAGAAGAACGGGTGGGCGCCGATCGTCAGGGTGCCCGCGCCCATCGCCCGCCACAGCCGCTCGCCGATCGCGGCGGCGGCTTCCCCGGGGGCGGTGCGCAGCCGGGCGAGGGCGGCCAGGGTGTCGGCGGTGGTGGCGTCCGAGACGAAGTGGGGCTGCGGTTTGACGTGCAGGGCGACGCGTCCGGCCAGGCCGGAGGTGAGCAGGTGGTCGATCAGGACCAGGTCGGGGAGGAGTTCGCGTCCGGCGTTGTCGGCGACGAGGTCGACCCGCCCGCCCCGGCCGTGTTCGAGCACGGACCAGAGCGCCGCGCTGTCGTCGGCGACCAGCGCGGCGACGGACGTCCCGTCGTCCCCCGCCGTGAGCCGGAAGCCGAGGTCGGCCCGGTTGCCCCAGAGCGCGGCGGACAGCAGCGCCTGCCGCGACGGCTCGGCGGCGTCCAGCGCGGCCAGTTCCCCGGCCACCGCCGGCCCGGCCAGTTCGGCGGCCTTGACCGGGGCGAACGGGTCGACGCCCCGCCAGGGGCCGGGCCGGAAGTAGCCGGTGGCGTCCAGCAGTCGGCGGTAGAAGTAGCTCTCGGCCCACAGGAACGGCGCCTCGTCCCACCTCCTCCCCCACAGCCCGGTGCCCCACTCCCGCCACCGCGCCGCGTCCGGGTCGTCCCCGTCCGGCGGTTCCAGCACGCCGCCGCCGGTGCTCTGCGCGAGCAGCGCCGCCAGCCGCTCCCGCTGCGCCGGCCCGTACGGCAGCGCGTCCAGCACCTGCCGGATCAGCACCGGGTGGCGCTCGTGGAAGACGCCCCGGGCGAAGGAGCCGGGCACGTCGATCCGGATCACGGGCGCGTCGGGGAGGTTCGGGGGGTTCGGCACGGGCGGGCTCGGCTCTCTCGCAGTGGCACGGACGGACGGGCGGTCAGGCGGACGGGCGGTCAGGCGGCGTTCCCGGCGATGCTTTCACGCCGCGCCCGACCGCCCCGGCAGGGCCGCGCCCTCCGCCGGTCGGGCTGCCGCCACAATGTCCGCATGAGAGTGATCTTCACGGTGGCCGGGGCGGCGCTGCTGCTGACGACGGCGGCCGGCATCCTGCGGACCCTGGTGGTGCCGCGCGGGCTGTACTCGGCCCTGGTGATCCGGCTGTGGTCGGTGCTGCGCCGGGTGCTGCGGACGGTCGCGGCGCCGTTCGGCGGCTACCGGGCGATCGACCGGGCGCAGACCTGGCTGGCGCCGCTGGTCCTGCTGGGGATGCTGGGCTGCTGGCTGACGTCCACGCTGCTCGCGTACACCCTGCTGCTGCGGGGGACGTCCGGGCTGCCGTGGCGGGTGGCGTTCCGGGAGGCCGGGTCGAGCCTGTTCACGCTGGGTTTCGCCAGCGGCGACCGGCTGCACCTGTCGGTGATCGACTTCCTGGCGGCGGCCAACGGCCCGCTGATCATCGCGCTGCTGATCGCCTACCTGCCGACGCTCTACGGGGCCTACAACCGGCGGGAGTTGGAGGTGACGCTGCTGCAGTCCCGGGCGGGCGAGCCGGCCTGGGGGCCGGAGCTTCTGGCCCGGCAGGCGCTGGTGCGCACCGAGAGCGGGCTGCCGCAGCTGTACCGGGACTGGGAGCGGCTGGCCGCCGACCTCGGCGAGGGCCACTCCAACTACCCGGTGCTGATCTCGTTCCGCTCCCCGCAGCCGTACCGCAGCTGGGTGGTCGGCCTGATCGCGGTGATGGACGCGGCCGCGATGCAACTGGCGCTCGTCCCGCGCTCCGCCCCGCCCGAGGCCCGCCTGCTGCTGCGCGCCGGGTTCACCGCGCTGCGCGACATCGCCACGGCGCTGCGCATCCCGTTCGACCCGGACCCGGACCCGGACGGTCAGATCCGGCTGACGTACGCCGAGTTCGACGCCGCGGCGGCCCTGGTCGCCGCGTCGGGCATGCCCCTGGAGCGGACGGTCGCCGAAGCCTGGCCGCACTTCCGCGGCTGGCGGGTCAACTACGAGGCCGTCGCCTACGAACTGGCCCGCCGCGCGGACGCCGTCCCCGCCCTCTGGACCGGCCCGCGCGACTTCCCCGCCACCCCGATCCCACCCCGCCGCCCCGCCGACCGCCGCCCCACCGGCCCCTGACCTGACCCTGGCTGACCGGCCGGAACCGGTCCCGTTCACCGCCCGCTGCCCCAACTACCGGACGACGGTGGATGCTTGACGGAGGTCCGGTGCGCTCCGGATGCGATAGGTTCCCGCCGTGACCGCGAACAGAGAGCCCGAGAACCCGGAACTGCGCTTCTCCTCCGTGCTGATGTACGCCGCGAACCTCCCCGGGGTGCGCATCGACCGGGAGGCGTACCTCCGCAAGGCGTTGGCCCGGAGCTGCTCCGAGGAGCAGGTCCGCCGGGCGATCGAGGAGAGCCCGGCGGCGGCGGGCGTCCCGGCCGAAGTCCTGGAGAAGGCGGCCAACGACTCGATCGCCTACGAGACCGGCAAGGTCAGCGCGCTCTCCGCGGCCGCGGGGCTCCCCGGCGTGTTCTTCCTGCCGGCCACCGTGCCCGCCGACCTGGCCCAGTACTTCGGCCACATGCTGCGGATCTCGCAGAAACTCGCCTACCTCTACAGCTGGCCCGACCTGTTCTCCCGCGAGGACGACCTCGACGACGCGACCAAGGGCGTGCTCACGCTCTTCCTCGGCGTCATGTTCGGCACCCAGTCGGCGAACACGGCGGTCGGGAAGCTGGCGACGAGGATCTCGGAGCAGGTCGTCAAGCAGTTGCCCCGCAAGGCGCTCACCCAGGGCGTGATCTACCCCGTGGTGAAGAAGGTCGCGGCCTACCTCGGCGTCGAGATGACCAAGCAGAGCTTCGCGAAGAGCGTCTCCAAGGCCGTTCCCGTGGTCGGGGCCGCCGTCTCCGGCGTGCTCACCTACGCCACCTACCGCCCGATGGCGAAGCGGCTGAAGAACCACCTCGGCGGCCTGGAACTGGCCCGCCCCGCGCACCAGGGCGGCTCGGACGTCCTCGACCTCGACGACTCCGACCTGCTCGACGACGTCACGGGGGACGACCGCGCCGAGGGGAGCGCGAAGGGTGCCGCCCCCGGGAGCACCCTGGTGGCGAGGATTCCCCGCCCCTGGAAGCGGCCCCGGCGGGACAGCGCGGACACCCCGGGAAGCACGGACGCCCCGGGCACCACGGACACCACGGAAAGCACGGGCACCGCAGACGCCCCGGCGCAGGCGGAGGGGGAGCGCTCCGAGTCGCGGTGACCCCGGAGCGCTCCCCCGTCGGACCCGTCGACTAGCGGCCGCCGCGCAGCAGTTGTTCCTCCGCGGTGGCCAGGACCTCCACCACCTGGCGGCCGAAGCGGATGTCGCAGGGGTGCGGGTCGCCGGTCTTCGCCGCGGTGAGGAGGGCGTCCAGGGCGCGGGCGAAGGCGGCGGTGGGGTGTTCGTCGCGGTGGGGGAGGGTGGTGACGCCGGAGGTGCCGCGCAGTTCGACCGCGACGCCGTGGGCGGAGGCGGCGGGCGGGGCGGTCAGGCTGAGGGTGACGGTGCTGGAGGCGCCGCCGCGGTGGCGGAGCACCAGGTGGGTGGTGTCGCCGGGGCCGGGGGCGGCGGTCAGCCGGTCGACCTCGCCGAGGACGGGCAGCAGGACGGACAGGGCGTGCGGGCCGACGTCCCAGAGCGCGCCCTTCTGCTGGCGCCAGGGGGAGGCGGCGTAGGGGCTGTCGGTGGTGAAGACCGAGCCGATCCAGTGGCAGTGGGCGGTGAACCAGCCGTCCTGGGCGGCCTGTTCGGTGATCCACTCCTCCTGGACGGTGCCGAACCGGGTGGTGAAGAAGACCACCGAGGCGACGCCGGACGCGGCCACCGCGTCCTCGACGGCGCGGGCGGCGTCGACCGTCGCGGCGACCGGCTTGTCGAGCAGCAGGTGCTTGCCGGCCTGCGCGGCCCGGGCCGCGTACTCGGCCTGCACGTCCGGCGGGAGGGCGATCGCGACCGCGTCGACGTCGGCCAGCAGGGCGTCCACCGTCGGGTAGGTCGGGACGCCGTGCACGGCGGCGAGTTCGGCGGCGGCCTCGGGGCGGCGGCCCCAGAGTCCGGCGAAGGTGACGTCGGGATGGGCGGCGAGGGCGGGGGCGTGCACGAAGCCCGCCCAGGGGCCGGTGCCGAGGAGTCCGATGCGCATGGTGCTCAGTCTTCCACTGCGGCGTCGGCGACCCGGATCAGGGTGAACCCGTCGTACCCCTTGGTCCCGACGGTCTGCACGGTGGTGGCGTCCAGCCGCTCGTCGCCCGCGAGCAGCTCGTGCATCCGCCGCACGCCGCGCACCGCCTCGTCCGTGCTGTCGGGGTCGGCGAGCTTCCCGCCGCGCACCACGTTGTCGACCACCATCACCGCGCCGGGCCGGGCCAGGGCCAGGGCGGCCTCGACGTAGTGCGGGATGTTGGCCTTGTCGGCGTCGATGAAGAAGAAGTCGTACGGTCCGGCGCCCTGGTCGATCAGCTGCGCCAGGCTGTCGCGGGCCGGGCCGACCCGGACCTCGACCCGGTCGGCCAGGCCGGCCCGGTCCAGGTTGGCGGTGGCCACGGCGGCGTGCGCCGGGTCGATCTCCAGGGTGGTCAGGGTGCCGCCGGCGGGCAGGGCGCGGGCCAGCCAGATGGTGCTGTAGCCGGCCAGCGTGCCGATCTCCAGGATGCGCCGGGCGCCCCGGGTCAGGGCCAGCAGGTGCAGCAGCTTGCCCTGGTTGGCGGCCACCGCGATCTGCGGCAGCCCGGCCTCGTCGGCCGCCGCGAGCGCCGCGTCCAGCACCTCGTCCGGCCCGATCAGCCGTTCCTGGGCGTACTCGTCCACCGCGGTCCACACCTGCGGGTCGTTCTGCCGCATGCTCTTCCCCACCTCCGTGATCGGGCCGTGATCGGCTCGCGGGTGCGACCCTACTCCGCCGCGTCCCGGCCCCGGCCTCCGCACGTCCCGGAACACGCCGGGGCCGCCGCGCCCGGCGAGGGGGTGCGGCGGCCCCGGTGAGGTGCGGCGGCCCCGGTGAGGTGCGGGGCTCGGCGGGGGTCAGTCGGTGGCCTCGGCGAAGGTCTCGGCGAGCGGTTCGCCGCTCTTGCCGCCGGACTGCTCCGGGTGCTCGGCGCGGGACTTCTTCGCCTTCCGCTTGAGCACCAGCGCCGACCCGGCGCCGAACAGCACGGCCGCGCCGAGCCCGATGTACGAGGCGCCCTGGAGGTACTTCTCGGCGACCTTGCCGACCTGGTAGACCAGCAGCGTGGTGCCGCCCGCCCAGACCACGCCGCCCAGCACGTTGGCGATCAGGAACTTCCAGTACGGCATCCGCAGGGTGCCGGCCAGCGGGCCCGCGAAGATCCGCAGCAGGGCGACGAACCGGCCGAAGAACACCGCCCACATGCCCCAGCGCTGGAACTGCCGCTCGGCGGTGGCCAGGTGGTCGGGCCCGAAGTGCTTGGGGAACTTCCGGCCCAGCCGGTCGAACAGCGGTCGGCCGCCCTTGTGCCCGATCGCGTAGCCGATCGAGTCGCCGATGATCGCGCCCGCGATCGCGCAGAGCGCCACGCCCCACGGGCTGACCGTGCCCTTGGCGGCCAGCAGCGCGGCGGTGACCAGGGCGATCTCGCCGGGCAGCGGGATGCCCAGGCTCTCCAGACCGATGATCAGGCCGATGATCGCGTACACCAGGGTCGGTGGGACGTCGTTGATCCATTGGTCGACGTGCAAGGCGGAGTACCTCCGTCTGGGCAGGACAAGGCCGTCGACACGTCGTACGGCACAGTCGTACGGCACACAGGAAAATTTCAGTAAAGAACCAGCCGGGTCAGCCTATCCGCTCCCGCACACCGCGCCGAGTGCCTCCTCCCGGCCCCGGCCCGGCCGCCTCCCCCGCAGGTGCCGTACACCGGATCCAACGCGGCGCGCCGAGCCGTTCGTTCCCGTCCCGGATGTGAGATCACTCAACGCCCGCGGCCCTGTCGCGGCCCTGCGGCGCGGGCCCATACTCCGTCACCTGACACGCCGTGGCACCGCCGCGGCACACCGACGACAGGGGGACGACATGACCGCGCACGCCTCGGCGGCGGGCGACTGGCAGCTCGGCGACCGGCGGGTGAACCGGCTCGGCTACGGCGCGATGCGGCTGACCGGCAACGGGATGCACGGCAACTCCGACGGGCCGCCGATCGACCGGGCGGCCGCCGTCCGGCTGCTGCACACCGCGTTCGAGCACGGCGTGGACCACGTCGACACCGCCGCGTTCTACTTCTCGCCGCTGCGCTCCGCGAACGGGCTGATCGGCCGGGCGCTGGCCGGCTGGCCCGGCGCCGACCGGATCACCGTGGCCACCAAGGTCGGCCCCGGCCGCACCCCCGACGGCGCCTGGTACACCATGGCCCGGCCCGAGCAGCTGCGCGCCCAGGTAGAGGAGAACCTGCGCCAGCTCGGCACCGACCACCTCGACCTGGTCAACCTGCGCCGCAACGGGCCGGACGCGGAGTCCGTCGCCGAGCACTTCGGCGCGCTCGCCGACCTGCGGCGGGCCGGGCTGATCCGGCACCTGGGCCTGTCCGACGCCCGCCCCGAACACGTCCACCAGGCCCGGGCGATCGCCCCCGTGGTGTGCGTGCAGAACTCCTACGGCCTGGACCGCCGACTGGCCGACGACAACGGGCTGCTCGACCTGTGCCGCGGCCTGGGCATCGCCTTCGTCCCGTTCTTCGCCATCTCCGGCCGGGCCCGGGAGGGCGCGCCCGCCGCCGAGCGGGACGCCCGGGTGCGCGCCGTCGCCGCCGCGCACGGCGCCAGCCCCGCCCAGGTCCGCCTCGCCTGGACGCTGCACCGCGGCCCGCACGTGCTGGCCATCCCCGGCACCTCGGACCCCGCCCACCTGGCCGAGAACCTCGACGCCGGGGCGCTGCGCCTGACCGCCGAGCAGCTCGCCCTGCTGGACGGCCAGGACGGCCCGGACGGCCCGGACGGCCAGGCGCCCGGCCCGGGCGTCAGGACGTGAGGAAGTCGAGCAGGTCCTGGTTGAACCGCTCCTTGTCGCCGGGCACCAGCGCGATGCCGTGCGAGCCGCCCTCGTAGACCTTGAGGACCGCGCCGGGGACGAGCTCGGCGGTCTTGCGGCCGGTGGCGTCGATCGGGACGACCTGGTCGTCGTCGCCGTGGACGACCAGCAGCGGGATGTCGAACTTCTCCAGGTCGGCGTGGAAGTCGGTGTGCGCGAAGGCGTCCACGCAGGCCACGCCGCCCTGGATGGTCTCGGCCATGGCCATGTACCAGAAGGCGTCCTTGTTGCCCTCGGTGGCCTTGCTGCCGGGCCGGTCCGCGGAGAAGAAGCCGACCGCGGTGTCCTTCCAGAACTGCGAGCGCTCCTTGAGGATGCCCGCCTTGATGCCGTCGAAGACGGACTGCGGCACGCCCTCGGGGTTGTCGGGGCCCTGGAGCATCAGCGGCGGGATCGCGGAGAGCAGCACCGCGGAGCGGATCCGGGCGGTGCCGTGCCGGCCGATGTAGCGGGCCAGCTCGCCGCCGCCCATCGAGTGCGCCACCAGTGTGACGTCGCGCAGGTCGAGGCTGGTGAGCAGGTCGTTCAGGTCGTCGGCGAAGGTGTCGAAGTCGTAGCCGTCGTACACCGGGGTGGAGCGGCCGTGGCCGCGCCGGTCGTGGGCGATGGCGCGGAAGCCCGCGTCGGCGACGGCCTTCAGCTGGTCCTGCCAGGCGTCGCCGTTCAGCGGCCAGCCGTGGATGAAGACGATCGGTCGGCCGTTCCCCCAGTCCTTGTAAAAGATCTCCACACCGTCGCGGGTCGTGCAAACAGGCATGAGTGTCTCCGATCCGGGGCCAGGCGGCGCCGGTCGGCCAGTCCTGGCGGGGAGGGGTGGGTCGGGTGCGCCGGTCCGGCCGGGGTCGGCGGGACGGCGTCACCTCGACCATTCAAGGCACAGTCCGGGGTCCCGCGCACCCGGGCCGGGCCCGCCCGGCGGCCTGCCGGAGGGCGGGCCGGGCCCGTGCGGTCGGGGCTCGACTCCCCTGCACCGCCCGGGTGTTCAGGCGGGCTCGACGCAGAAGAGGGCCTGCCGGACCCGGGCGGCGGTGGGCGCGGCGGTGAGGCCGTGCACCCGGATGGTGGTGCGCTCGCCGGGCAGCAGGGTGGTCAGGCCGCGGTCGGCGGCGGCGGCCGGGTCGATCCGGTCGGCCTGGAGCAGCAGGTCGCGGACCAGGGTGCGGGCGGTGACGACCACGTCGACCGCGCCGTCCCCGGCCGCCCGCACGGCCAGCTCGTACTCCGGGTGCGGGTAGCCGAACGCCTTGTCGGGGACGGGGACGTGCACGGCGCGCAGGCCGTCGGCGTCCGCGACCAGGTACTCCCGGTCCGAGCCGGCGGCGGGCAGCAGCTCGGCGGGCACCGGCAGCCGGTGGACGGCCCGGGCCGGGGCGGTGAGTTCGACGGCGGTCTCGGCGAGCACCCGGCCGTCGGCGTCCAGGCGGCGCAGGCGCAGCGCGGTGGTCCAGGGTTCGGCGGACTGGTTGACCAGGGCGATCCGGGGCGCGCCGTCGCGGTCGGCGGGCTGGAGGGTGAGCAGCCGGTCGGCGTACAGGCGGCGCAGTTCGTACCAGAGCGGTTTGCGGCGGCCGTCGCCGTCGACGGCGGCCCAGGAGGAGACCGGCCAGCAGTCGTTGAGCTGCCAGACGACGGTGCCGGCGCAGTGCGGCCAGTGCGCGCGCCAGTGCTCGACGCCGGTGGCGACGGCGCGGGCCTGGACCAGCTGGGTGAGGTAGTGCCAGCGGTCGAAGTCGGCGGGCGGCGCGAAGTGGCGCTCCACGCCGCGGTTCAGCTTGCCGTTGCCGTCCGCGGCCTTCTGGTGGTGCAGCAGGCCGGGCGAGTCGGCGGCGAGTTCCTCGCCGGGCAGGGCGCGGCGCAGGGTGGCGTGGGCGGGCGGGGCCTGCCAGCCGAACTCGGCGACGAAGCGCGGGACGGCGGCCCGGTACTCGGCGAAGTCCTGCCGGTTCCACACCTCCCAGGAGTGGTGGGTGCCGTGGTCGACGTCGTTGGGGTGGTGGTCCCAGCTGCCGGACCAGGGGCTGCCGGCCGTGTAGGGGCGGGTGGGGTCGAGTTCGGCGACGATCCGGGGCAGCAGGCCGAGGTAGTAGCCCTCGCCCCAGGAGTCGCCCGCCAGTTCCCGCTCCCAGCCCCAGTCGCGGAAGCCCCACAGGTTCTCGTTGTTGCCGTTCCACAGCACCAGCGAGGGGTGCGGCATCAGCCGGACCACGTTGTCGCGGGCCTCGGCCTCGACCTCGCCGCGCAGCGGCTGCTCCTCGGGGTAGGCGGCGCAGGCGAAGGGGAAGTCCTGCCAGACCAGCAGGCCGAGTTCGTCGCAGGCGTCGTAGAAGGGCTCCTGCTCGTAGATGCCGCCGCCCCAGACCCGGATCAGGTCGACGTTGGCGTCGGCGGCCTGCTGGAGGCGGTGGCGGTAGCGGGCGGGGGTGACCCGGGTGACCAGGGTGTCGTCGGGGATCCAGTTGGCGCCGCGGACGAACAGCCGCTCGCCGTTGACCACCAGGGTGAAACCGCTGCCGTGTCCGTCGGCGGAGGTGTCGAGTTCGACGGTGCGGAAGCCGATCCGGTGCTGCCGGGCGTCGAGCGGGTCGGCGCCGTCGGCGCCGTCGGCGAGCGTCACGTCGAGGTCGTACCGGGCCTGCCCGCCGTACCCGCGGGGCCACCAGAGGGCGACGTCGGCGGCCTCCAGGACGAGCACGCCGGTGTCGCCGTCGAGGACGGCCTCGGCGCGGGCCCCGGCCACCGAGGCGCGCAGGATGAGCGGGCGGCCGGCGCCGCTCGCGGTGCGCTCGACGGTGACGTGCAGCTCGACCCGGCCGGCGGCGCCGTCGACGGTGACCAGCGGGCGGACCTCGGCGAGCCGGGCGGTGGACCAGTGCTCCAGCCGGGCGGGCTTCCAGATGCCCGCGCCGGGCAGGGTCGGGCCCCAGTCCCAGCCGAAGCTGCTGGCCGTCTTGCGGACGTACTGGAACGGCTCGGGGTAGGAGTTGGGGCGCTCGCCCACCAGGGCGCGGACCCGCTCGGCCTCCGCGTAGGCGCTGGTGAACTCCACCTTCAGCTCGCCGGCCAGGCCGGTGGCGTCGAAGCGGTGGCGGCGGTGCATGTTGCGGGTGGAGCCGAGCCGGGTGCCGCCCAGGGTGACGGTGGCGACGGTGTCGAGGCCGTCGAAGACCAGGTCGGTGCGCTCGTGGCGGCTGCCGTGGGCGGGCAGCTCCCGGGTGTAGGTCCAGTCCCGGCGGTCGACCCAGGCCACCTCCGGCTCGTTGGTGCCCAGGTACGGGTCGGGGATCAGCCCGGCGGCCAGCAGGTCGGTGTGGACGCAGCCCGGGACGGCGGCGGGCAGCCGCTGCCCCTCGTGGTGCAGGCTCCAGCCCTGGTCGAGCGGGGTGGTGTCCTTCATCTGTGCGGCTCCTCGGTGGTCCGGCCGGGCCGGTGGTCGGGCGCGCGGCGCGAGCAGCACCGTAACCCGCCCGGAGCAGGCGGAACAGGGGTCCTGGCGGCGGCGGAGCACGCCGCCGGAGCGGCCGACCACCGCCGACCGCACCCGCGCGCAGGACGCCCCGCCGCCGGGCCGGGCCCGGGCCGCGCGCCGGACAGTGGTCGCGGCGGCCCGGCCAGCGGTCGCGGCCCGGTCAGTGGTCGCTGCCCCAGGCGAGGTGGAGGACGGCGAGGTCGTCGGTGTGCCGGCCGGCGTTCAGGGTCTGGGCCTGTTCGATGAGCCGGTCGATCCGGGCGGCCGGGTCGACGGGGTCGGCGGCGGTGGTGCCGATCAGGGCGAGGAGTCCGTCGACCTGGAGCCGCCCTCCGGTGGCGCCGTTGTGCCCCTCGACCAGCCCGTCGGTGTAGATGGTCAGGGAGCCGCTGTCGGGGAGCGGGACGGTGGTGTGCGGCCACTGCCGCAACCCCGGCAGGATGCCGAGGGCGATGCCGTGGGCGGCGGTCAGTTCCCGGGTGCCTTCGGCGGTGGTGAGCAGGGGTTCGTGGTGGCCGGCCAGGTGGAGCGTCGCGGTGCGGTTCTCCTGGTCGAGGGTGAGCAGGGTGCAGGTGGCGAAGAGCGAGGTGTTGTCGCGTTCGGCGACCAGCACCCGTTCCATCAGGTGCAGCAGGTCCTGGCCCCGGTGGCCGCCGAGGATCAGCGAGCGCCAGGCGATCCGGAGCAGGACGCCGAGGGCCGCGGCGTCCCGGCCGTGCCCGCTGACGTCGCCGACGACGGCGTGCAGCAGGCCGTCGTCGCCCTCGACCACGTCGAGGAAGTCGCCGCCGAGCAGCGCCATGGGGGCGCCGGGCAGGTAGCGGCTGGTCACCTCGACCTTGGAGGTGCCCAGGATCGGCGGCGGGAGCAGGCCGCGCTCCAGCCGGGCGTTCTCCTCGGCGCGCAGCCGCCCGGCCTCGGCCTGGATGCTGGCGCGCTCGGTGCGGCTGCGGTAGACGGCGTAGCGCAGCGAGCGGCGCAGCAGTTCGGCCTCGACCTTGCCCTTGACCAGGTAGTCCTGGGCGCCGGCGGCCATCGCCTCGGTGCCGGCCCGGTCCTCGGACAGGCCGGTGAGGACGATGACGGCGCTGTGCGGCGCGAGTTCGCGGACGGCGGTGACGGCGGCGGTGCCGGAGACGTCGGGCAGGTGCAGGTCGAGCAGGATGCAGTCGGTCCGCTGCTCGGCCAGGGCGGCCCGGGCGGCGGCGAGGGTGGTGCGGACGGTGAGTTCGAAGGGCATCCCGGTGTCGTGCAGGAGTTCCTCGACCAGGATGGCGTCCGCCTCGTCGTCCTCGATCAGCAGGACGCGGTAGGCCGGTTCGTCGGGGTCGCTGCGGGGCGGGCTGGTGACGGTGGACGTCATCGCGTTTCCCGCCCTGGTTCGGCGTCGGCGGTGTCCGTCGCGGCAGCGGTCTCCGTCCCGTCGGGGGTGTGCGTCGCGGCGGGGTGCGTCGCCGCGGGGTACCCCGCGGCGGCGAGGTACGTCGCGGGGACGGCGGGGAGCTCCGCCGCGTCGGGGGTCTCCGTCCCGGCGGAGACCGCGGGCGGCTCCGGGGAGATGGTGAAGGTGATCCGGGCGCCCTCGCGGTGGTACGGGTCGACGGCGATCGTCCCGCCGTGGAACTCGACGATCTTCTTGCACATGGCCAGGCCGATGCCGCTGCCCGCGTAGGCGTCCTTGGTGTGCAGGCGCTGGAAGATCACGAAGACCTTGACGGCGAACTCCGGGGGGATGCCGATGCCGTTGTCGGTGACGGCGAAGTGCCACAGCCCGCCGTCGTGCGCGGCCGAGACGTGGATGCGCGGGGCGGTGCCGGGGCGGCGGAACTTGACGGCGTTGCCGATCAGGTTCTGCCAGAGCATCCCCATCTGGGTGAGGTCGGCGAACAGGGTGGGCAGCGGGTCGTGGGTGATCTCCGCGCCCGACTCCGCGATGTTGTCGCTGAGCACGTCCAGGGTGCGTTCCAGCACCTTCTCCAGGTCGACGTCCTGGTGGTTGCGGTGCACCCGGCCGACCCGGGAGAAGTCCAGCAGGTCGTTGATCAGGACCTGCATGCGGTTGGCGCCGTCGACCGCGAAGTCGATGTACTGGTCCGCCCGGGCGTCGAGCCGGCCGCCGTAGCGGCGCTGGAGCAGCTGGGTGAAGCTGGAGACCTTGCGCAGCGGCTCCTGGAGGTCGTGCGAGGCGACGTAGGCGAACTGCTCCAGTTCGGCGTTGGAGCGCTGGAGGTCGGCGGCCTGGGCGTCCAGGCGCAGGCGGGCCTGCTCGGTGAAGGCCAGCTCCCGCACCAGCCGTCGGCGCATGGAGTCGATCTCGGCGCTGAGGCGGCGCAGGTCGGCGGGGCCGCTGCCGATGATGGGGTGATCGAAGTCACCCGCAGCGATCCGGCGGGCGTCCGCGCCGAGCCGCTCCAGCGGGTCGGTGATGCCGCGGCGCAGCCCCTCGAAGACCAGCACGGTCAGCACGACGATGACGACCGCGATCGCGGTGAACACCCAGTTCCGGACCCGGGTGGTGGCCAGCAGGTCGGCCCGGGCGGCGGCGCGGTCGGCCCGCAGGTGGTCCTGCTGGCGCGAGAGCTGGACCCGGATCCGGTCGAACTCGGCCTTGCCCGCTTCGGCCGAGGCGGCGGCCTGCGGCACGGGCGCGCCGGGGGGCGCGGCGGCGATCGGCTCGGCGACCTCCCGCTGCCACTGCCCGGCCGCGGCCTCGACGGCGGCGAGGTCGGCGAGCGCGGAGTCGTTGCCGTGCAGGAGGCCGAGCAGGGTGTCGGTGTGGGTCTTCTGGTCGGCCAGGCCCTGCCGGTAGGGCTGGAGGAACTCCGGGTTGCCGCTGAGGCCGTAGCCGCGGATGCCGGTCTCCTGGTTGAGCAGCACCGATTCCAGGCGGAACGCGGTGGACATGGCGGGCGAGCGGACGTCCACCAGGTTCGTGCTGATGTCCTGGGTGCGGCCCAGCGCCCAGAACCCCGCGACACCCAGCAGTGCCAGGACGGCCAGGGACAGCGCGGCACCCACCCGCAGCCAGCGCCTGGTCGTCCACGTGGACAGCGAGCGTCCGCGGGTCGGCCTGCGGTCGTCGTGCATGGTGTGAACCCCTCCGGGAAAGGCCGACCCGGGAGGGCGGCGCAGCGCACACTGTAGAGGCTGTCCGACAAGCGTTGTTGTCGAGGGGTGAAATCAGGGCCTATTGTTCGGCTATGCCTGGCAAGAACTTCGTGCTCCGCTCCACCCCGCAGGAGACGGCCGCGATCGCGGACGCCGCGGTGGCGCGGCTGGCACGGCGCCTGGTCGCGGAGCTGCTCCAGGAGAGCGGCGGCGAGCTGAGGCAGGCCCTCGGCACGCTGCACGTCCTGAACCAGCTCCAGCAGGCCGCGGAACGCCTCCAGCGGGACGCGGCCGCGACCGCTGCCAGGGCAGGAGCCGGTTACCCCCAACTCGGCTCCGCATGCGGCATGACCCGCCAGGGGGCCCGGCACCGCTGGCCCGGCCTCTACGACCATTCCGACGAAGCACCTACGGAGACCCCGACCATGACCAGCCCCGCCCGTGCCTTCGACGTGTTGCTGGTCGAGGACGACGTCGCCGACGCCATGCTCATCGAAGAGGCGCTGACCGAGCGTGGCACCCGGAACCTCGTCCAGGTCACCGACGGCCTCGCCGCGCTGGAGCACCTGCGCACCCCGGGCACCGTCCGCCCCGACCTGATCGTCCTGGACCTCAACATGCCCCGGATGAACGGCCGCGACCTGCTCCGGGTCCTCAAGTCCGACGAGGACCTGCGCACCATCCCGGTCGTGGTCCTCACCACCTCCTCCGCCCCCGACGACGTCACCGGCGCGTACAGCAGCCACGCCAACGCCTACGTCACCAAGCCGGTCAACCTGGCGGAGTTCGAGCAGGCCGTGCAGAGCATCGACGCCTTCTACCTCGACACCGCCACCCGCCCGCCCCGCGACTGACCCGCCCCACCACCCCGGCCGGGCCCACCAGCCCGGCCGGGGCCCCGCACTCCCCCGCGTCCCGCTCCGCACCGGCCACCTGCGGGTCATCGCGTCGTCAGGTCCCCGCCGCGCCACGGCGGGGCGGCTGCTGGTAGCGTCGCCATCTTCGCCGGACGCCCCGGCGGAGTACCCCTCGGCAGGGACCGGCATGACGACCGCGCAACAGCGCCTGCACCACGCCCTGGACGCCCTCGACCGCACCGCCCGCCCCGGACCGGCGGTCGGCGGCTGCGAACACTGCTACACCGCCGGGCAGTTGGCGGCCCTGGCCGGTCCGCCGGCCCTGGTCCCGAACAGTCTGCTGCACTCGGTGGCCGCGAAGAGCCCCGACCACTGGACGGACTTCCCGACCCTCTACCGGCGCCTCGCCCCGCGCATCCTGCGCCAGTTGACCACCGGCACCCTGGCCGTCGACGGCCCGCTGGTCGCCGACCGCCTGGTCGCCGCCGGCTGGCCGGACTGGCACCGCGCCGAACTCGTCCGGGAGGTCCTGGACGCCTGGTGGCCCGCGGCCCTGGCCGACCCGGGCGCGGACGCCGCCGAGGTGCTGGGCACCCTCGCCGTCGCCACCGGAACGGTCACCCCCTGGCTGCGCACCTGGGCCGAGACCCCCACCCCCACCGCGAACCGCCACCTCGCCGACACCCTCGACCGGTGGCTGACCTACGGCGAACTCCCCGACCTGCGCCTCGGCTTCCACCGCGACCTGCCCGTCGGCCCCGAGGTCGCCGCCTGGATCTCCGACCTCCCCCCGCACCGCATCGGCGAGGACCGGCGGTACTGGCTGGAGCTGGCCCTCCGGGACTGACCCCCGGCCGCCGCCCCGGGGCCCGCCCCGCCGGACTCAGTCCGGCGGCGGGGTCTCGCCGGAGCCGCGCGGGACGAGGAGGGTGGGGAGTTCGAGGCGGGCGGGCGGGGTGGTGTCGCCGGTGAGGCGGTCGAAGAGGCGGCGGGCGGCGAGGGCGCCGAGGGCGACCGGGTCCTGGGCGACGACGGTGAGGCCGGGGGTGAGCAGGTCGGCGAGTTCGAGGTCGTCGAAGCCGACCAGGGCGGGGCGGCGGTCGGCCGGGAGCCGGTGCAGGGCGACGAGGGTGACGCGGTTGTTGGCGGTGAACAGGGCGGTGACGGCGTCGGGGCCGGTGGTGAGGCGGTGCACGGCGGCGGCGACCCGGGCGCGGTCGGTGGGGCCGCAGTCGACCCAGCGTTCGTCGACCGGCAGCCCGGCGGCGGCCATCGCCGCGCGGTAGCCGCGCAGGCGTTCGGCGGCGGTGTGGATGGACGGGAGGTCGCCGACGAAGCCGATCCGGCGGTGACCGTGGGCGATCAGGTGCGCGGTGCCGGCCTGCGCGCCGCCCGCGTTGTCGCTGAGCACGGCGTCGGCGTCGATGCGGCTGCCGGGGCGGTCCAGGAAGACCACGGGGGTGCCGGACTCGATCTCGGGCAGCAGGTAGCGGTGGTCGTCCCCGGCCGGGACGACGATCAGCCCGTCCACCCGCCGGGCGCAGAACGCCAGCGCCAACTCCCGTTCGCGCGAAGGGTCCTCGGAGCTGGAGCCGGTGAACAGCAGGCAGCCCTCGGCCGCCGCGACCTGTTCGACGGAGCGGGAGAGCGCGGAGGAGAACGGGTCGCTGATGTCCTCCAGCAGCAGCGCGACGCTCGCCGTCCGGCCGGTGCGCAGCAGCCGGGCGCTGTCGTTGCGCCGGAAGCCGAGCGTCTCGATCGCGGTCCGCACCCGGGCGGCCATCTCGGGCGTCACCCCGCTCTCGCCGTTCACCACCCGGGAGACCGTTTTCAGCCCGACCCCGGCCGCCGCCGCGACGTCCTTCATGGTCGGGCGGGCACCGCGAGGGCTGCTGGCAGGGCTGCTGGTCATGCCAGGGAGGATAGTGCGGGCCCGGCGGGCCCCGGCACGCCCGAGGACCGGCCCGCCCTCCCGGCACCGCCACCACCGCCCCCGCCACCGCAGCTACAGGCAGTGAGCGGCACCGGCGAAGCGGCAGCCCGACGGGGGTGACCGACCCTCCGGGCCGCTCGGCACCGGAGGCACCGGACCGTGACCGAGGGCGCTGGACAACGTTGTCAGATCGCGTCAGAATCACCGGGTACGACCCGGCAGCGCCCTGCCCAGCACCACGGCGCTCCCCTGCCACACCTGCGGAGACGTCACGATGAGTTACGAAACGGCCGGTACCGCCGTCGCCCCCGGCTCCCACGGGTCCGCACCGGACGGCGCTCCCGCCCCCGGGCCGGTCGACGGGCCGCTGATCGCGGCCCTCGACATCGGCGGCACCAAGATCGCCGGCGGGCTGGTCGACACCCGCGGCACCCTGCACCACCGCCTCCAGGTACCCACCCCCGCCGACGGCGACCGGAACGAGCTGATGACCGCCGTCGACCGCGTCCTCGACGACCTCGCCCGCCACCCGGACTGGCACCGCGTCCAGTCCCTCGGCATCGGCAGCGCCGGGCCGGTCGACACCGCCCGCGGCACCGTCAGCCCCGTCAACATCCCCGGCTGGCGGGAGTTCCCGCTGCTCGACCAGGTCGCCGAACACCCCGCCGCCGGCCGCCTGCCGCTCGCCCTCGGCGGCGACGCGCTCGCCATGACCGCCGCCGAGCACTGGCGGGGCGCCGCCCGCCCCTACCGCAACGTGCTCTGCCTGGTCGTCTCCACCGGCGTCGGCGCCGGACTCGTCCTCGACAACGCCCTGCACACCGGCACCACCGGCAACGCCGGGCACCTCGGCCACATCACCATCGACTACAACGGCCGCCGCTGCCCCTGCGGCTCCCGCGGCTGCGTCGAGACGCTCGCCTCCGGCACCGCCATCGCCCGCACCGCCGCCGAACTCGGCTGGACCCCCGGCCCCGGCCAGGACGCCGACGCCGGCGCCGTCGCCCGCGCCGCCCGCACCGGCGACCCGCTCGCCCTGGCCGCCTTCGACCACGCCGCCCGTGCCCTCGCCGCCGGCATCGCCGCCACCGCCACCCTGGTCGAGCTCGACGCCGCCGTCATCGGCGGCGGCGTCGCCCAGGCCGGCCCGATCCTCTTCGACCCGCTCACCCGCCACCTCGCCGACTACGCGACACTCTCCTTCACCCGCCACCTCACCCTGCACCCCGCCCACCTCGGCACCGACGCCGGACTCATCGGCGCCGCCGCCCTCACCCGCCACACCTGGCCCGCCGGCCCCCGCTGACCGCGCCCGCGGCCGAGTGCCGGGCCCCGCGCCCCGGGTGCCGAGGACGGCCGGGCCGCCCCGGTGCTCGTCCCGGAGCGTCACGTCGGCGAACCGGCTGCTCGCGCGGCCGAACACCATGGCGCGCAGCACGAGTCGGCCGTCCGGCTCGGTGGTGCCGTACCCGGCGACGGGGCTGTTGCCGTGTCCGCGCGGCCCGGGCAGCAGGACGCGTTCCGCGGTCACCTCGCACCGGGCACGCGGACGGTCGACCTGCTCCGGCAGCGCCGCGGTGGCGCGGTCGCCCTGGCGGCACTCCGGCCCGAGGACGCCCGCGCCGACGGCGGGCGGCATCCCGTCCGTCCCGAAGCACCCGGGGCGGACGAGCCCGAGCCGGGCCCGGAGGGTCCGCGCCTTGCGGCGGACGGCCGGGGAGCGGACCACCGCGCCCGGTGCGGCGGCAGGTCGGCGAGCGTGCGGTGGCCGGAACCTGCGGGGAACAGCGGCACGTCCCGCCCGCCCGGCCGTGCCAGGTGCGCGGCGAAGACCGGTCCGCGCGGCAGCGGCACGTCCCCGGGCACGTCCCTGGCGCAGTGCCCGGCCAGGTCGACCGCGCCGTCCTGGAGCAGGGCGTCGATCTGCTCGGTGGAGGGGCTCTTGCCGCCGAGCGGGGCGAGGTCGCCGTGCCGCAGGTCCGCCCTCGTGGTCACCGGGACGACCTCGGTCGCCTGGGCGGTCGCGGCACTGCGGATGGAGGCCGTGCGCCACTGGACAGATAGTCTCCGCATAGATAATCTATGGATAGATCATCTAGTCGAGGAGACCACGCATGTGGGAGTACGAGCACGGCATCGAGACCGAGGCCACCCCCGAGGCGATCTGGCAGCTCTGGGCCGACGTTGAGAACTGGGGCACCTGGAACGCCGAGATCGAGAAGATCGAGATCAGCGGCCCGTTCGCGACGGGCACGCAGATCACGATGACGCCGCCCGGGGACGACCCGGTACTGCTGCACATCGCCGAGGCGGTCGAAGGCGAACTATTCGTCGACGAGGCGCGCTTCGACGGCCTGCTGCTGCGCACCACCCACCGGATCGACCGGATCGACCAGCACCGGATCCGCGTGGTGTACCGGATGGAGATCACCGGCACCGGCGCCGACGAGGCAGGCCCGCAGATCGGCCCGGGCATCACCGCCGACTGGCCCGAGACCATGGCCTCGCTGGCCGAGCTGGCGCTGCGCTGATGCCCCTCAGCCCCGGCGACAGCCCCGGATTCCTGCTGTGGCACGCCACGCTGCGCTGGCAGCGCGACATCGCCACCGCCCTGGCCCCGCTCGATCTGACCCACGTGCAGTTCGTGCTGCTCGCCTGCACCTGGTGGCTCAACACCCAAGGCGAGTACCCCAACCAGCTGACCCTCGCCCGCCAAGCCGGCACCGACGTCAAGATGACCTCCCAGGTACTACGCACCCTGGAGCACAAAGGACTCATCGAGCGTGAAGTCGACCCGGCCGACACCCGCGCCAAACGACTGCGCGTCACCGACACCGGCGCCGACCTGGCCCCACGCGCGACTGCCGCCGTTGAGCGCGCTGACGCACGGTTCTTCCAACCGGTGCCCCTCGACGACGCGGTAGCGCTGCTCGGCCGCCTGGCCCGTCCCGGAACCTGAATCGCCCTCACCGACAACCGCAGGCCGCCGACCCCGAACCCCCCGGCCGGTGGCATCTGCAACCGGCCCGCCCCACCCCGGAAGGAGCGGCCGCCCTCCTCTCATGTCTGTCACCCCCGCCGCGGCCGTCGCGCCGACCGTCTCCGGGCGCCACCGGCTGAAGAAAACGGCCTACGGTCGCAAGACCCCGCGTCAGGCCCGGCAGCGGGCAACCATCGTGCTGCCGGCGGCCCGAGGGCGCCCCGGCGCCCGGACAGCCGCGCAGGCGCGGATGCACGTGGACACGGTGCGCACCTGACGGGGCCGGTTCACCGCCGGCGGCCTGCCCCGCCCTCGCCGACCGCAGGCGCTCAGGCAGGCCGCCCTCGTCCACCCCGCGGCAGGTCGCCGAAGTCAAGGCGCCGGCCTGCCGGTTACCCGCCGAGACCGGGGACCCCGCTGCCCCGCCGGTCGTGCCCGGAACCGGCCCGCGAGGTGGCCGCCCGAGCCATCGCCCCGGCCGTGTCGGCCTCCACCGTGCGCCGCCGGCTCAAGGCCGACGCGATCAAGCCCTGGCAGTACCGGTCCTGGATCTTCATCCGCGACCCGAATTTCCAGGCCAAGGCCGCCCGCGTGCTGGACCTGTACGCCCGTACTTTCGACGGCGACCCCCTGGACGAGGAGGAGGACGAGGAGGAGTACGTCATCTCCAGCGACGAGAGGACCTCCCTCCAAGCCCGCTGCCGCTGCCGCCCGACACGGGAGGACCACCGCATGACGGAACGCAAGCCACCCGGTGCGACCTTCGAGAGCTGGGTCGACCGGCAGATCCGGGAGGCCGCCGAGCGCGGCGCGTTCGACGACCTGCCCGGCGCGGGGAAGCCGCTGGCGAACGAGGGGCAGCCGTACCACGAGATGTGGTGGCTGCGGGAGAAGCCGGCGCGCGAGGGCCTCTCCTCCCTGCCGCCTTCCCTCGCCCTGCGGGCCGAACTGCGCGGGGCCCTGGACGCCGCACGCCTGGCACCGACCGGACCGCTGCTGCGCGGCCGCCCGGCCGAGACCAACGCCCGGATCGAAGCCGCCCTGCGCCGCCCGATCGAGGTCCCGCCCCCGGGAGTCGCCCCGGTGGACGTGGAGGCGGCCGTCGCGGAGTGGCGCCACTCCCACCCGTGACGGGCACGGCGGGCGCGGCGGGCGGTTCCCGGGGGCGGGCCGGTCACGTGCCGGGTTCTTCGTCCAGCCGGGTGCGGAGGGTGTGCGCGAAGTCCTCGGCGCGGGCGAGTTGGACGCGCAGGCGGTCGACCTGTTCGGCGGCGGCGCGTTCGTAGGTGCGGACGAGGGCGAGCAGCGCGGGGGGGCCGCCTTCGCCGTAGGGGCCGTCGGCGTCCAGGCGGTCGGTGGCGTCGAGGAGTTCGCGCATCTGGTCGAGGGTGAAGCCGAGCGGTTTCATCCGGCGGATCACCATCAGCCGGGCGACGTCGCGCTCGGTGTAGAGCCGGAAGCCGCCCCGGGAGCGGGCGGACGGGACGACCAGGCCGGTCTCCTCGTAGTGGCGGATGGTGCGCAGGGAGAGTTCGGTGCGGGTGGCGACCTCGCCGATCTGCATGTGCCGGTCCGGGCCCGCGCTCCCGTCCGCGCCCTCGTCCGCGCGCACGGCCCCGTCCACGTCCACGTCCTCGCCCACGCTGCGCCTTCCTCCGTCCACCGGGCGAACCCTACCCTCACGTTAGGGTAGAGTTCGGCTTCCCTCCTTCATTCTCCCCTCTCCGCCCTCCCCTCCACGACGGGTTGCCGCCTCTTGTCCTCCTCCGCCCTGTCCCGCTCCCTCCGCCTGCCCGCCTGGTGCTCCGACCCGAAGGTGTGGCGCACCGAGGTGCTGGCGGGCCTGGTGGTCGCGCTGGCGCTGATCCCGGAGGCGATCTCGTTCTCGGTGATCGCCGGGGTCGATCCGAAGATCGGCCTGTTCGCGTCGGTGACGATGGCGGTGACCGTCTCGGTGGTGGGCGGCCGGCGGGCGATGATCTCGGCGGCGACGGGCGCGGTGGCGCTGGTGATCGGGCCGCTGAACCGGGAGCACGGCCTCGGCTACCTGGTGGCGGCGGTGATCCTGGCGGGGGTGTTCCAGATCGTGCTGGGCGCGCTGGGCGTGGCCGAGCTGATGCGGTTCGTGCCGCGTGCGGTGATGGTCGGGTTCGTCAACGCGCTGGCGATCCTGATCTTCCTGGCCCAGCTGCCGCAGCTGACGCACGTCCCGTGGGCGGTGTACCCGCTGCTGGCGGCCGCCCTGGCGCTGATGGTGTGGTTCCCGAAGCTGACCCGGGTGGTGCCGGCGCCGCTGGTGTCGATCGTGGTGCTGACGCTGGTGACGGTGGGCGCGGGCGTCGCGGTGCCGACGGTCGGCGACCAGGGCGCGCTGCCGTCCTCGCTGCCGGTGCCGGGCCTGCCGGACGTGCCGTTCACGGTGGACACCCTGGCCACCGTCGCCCCGTACGCGCTGGGGATGGCGCTGGTGGGGCTGATGGAGTCGCTGATGACGGCGAAGCTGGTGGACGAGATCACCGACACCCGTTCCGACAAGCGCCGGGAGTCGATCGGGCAGGGCGTCGCCAACATCGTGACCGGGCTGTTCGGCGGGATGGGCGGCTGCGCGATGATCGGCCAGACGATGATCAACGTGAAGGTGTCGGGCGCCCGGACCCGGGTGTCGACCTTCCTGGCCGGAACGTTCCTCCTGGTGCTCTGCCTGGTCTTCGGACCGGTGGTCTCGCGGATTCCGATGGCCGCGCTGGTGGCCGTGATGGTGATGGTCTCCTTCGGCACCTTCGACTGGCACTCGATCGCCCCGGCCACGCTGCGCCGCCTCCCGGTCGGCGAGTCGGCCGTCACGGCGGTGACCGTGGTCGTGGTGGTCGCCACCGGCAACCTGGCGATCGGCGTCGTGATCGGCTCACTGCTCGCCACGGCCCTCTTCGCCAAGCGGGTCGCCCAGCACGCCGACGTCACCGCCACCCCCGACCCGGACGGCGGCCGGGTGGTGTACGCCGTCACCGGCGAACTGTTCTTCGCCTCCGCCGACGAACTGACCACCCGCTTCGACTACGCCGGCGACCCCGACCTGGTCGTCATCGACCTGACCGCCGCCCACGTCTGGGACGCCTCCTCCGTCGCCGCCCTCGACACCGTCCGCGCCAAGTACGCCCAGCGCGGCAAGCAGGTCGAGATCACCGGCCTGAACCACCCCAGCGCCGCCCTGCACGACCGCCTCAGCGGCGAACTCGCCGTCGCCCACTGAACCCCGGCCGTCGTCTCGCCCTCGCCCCTCGCTCCTTCGGCGCTACTTCAACCCGCCGCTGCTCTGGAGGAGTTGGCCGTTGATCCACTGGCCCTGCGGGGAGCAGAGGAAGTCGATCAGGTGCGCGGCGTCCTGCGGGGTGCCGAGCCGGGCCAGCGGGGTGCGGGCGAGCGTCTCGGCGCGCACGGGATCGTCCATCCAGCCGGTGTCGGTGGGGCCCGGGTCCACCGCGTTGGCCGTCACGCCGAGGTGGGCGAGCTCGCGGGCGGCGGCGCGGGTGATCCGGTCGAGGGCGCCCTTGCTGGCGCCGTACGGGAGGTTGCCGACGGTGTGGTCGCTGGTCAGGGCGACGATCCGGCCGGTGCCGAACGCGCCGGTGAAGCGGAGGCCGAACTCGCGGATCAGCAGCCAGCTCGCCCGGGCGTTGACCGCGAAGTGCCGGTCGAAGCTCTCCACCGTGGTGTCCAGCAGCCCGGAGTCGACGGACTCGGCGTGGCTCATCACCAGCGCGGTGACCGGGCCGAGCCCGGCCTCGACCCGGTCGAACAGCCGGGCGGGCTCCGCCCGGTCCGCCAGGTCGGCCGGCACCGCGAGGTGGCGCGCGCCGTGCGCGCCGATCGCCGCGCCGACGGCCGCCACCGCCCCGTCCTCGACGCCCCAGGGCATCCGGGTGTCGTACGGCGTCCAGTAGCTGTGGGCGACGTCCCACCCGGAGGCGGCCAGGCGCTCGGCGACGGCGGCACCGATGCCGACCGTCCGGCCGACGCCGGTGACCAGCGCGACGGGACGCTCGGCGCGGGCGGGATGCGGGTCGGCGGCTCTCACGGCACCGGATCCTGACAGCTCGTCAGCCCCCTGACCAACCGTTTTCCGGCTCCGTCCCGCAGCCCCCGTCCCGGAGCCCCGTCCCGGAGCCCCGTCCCGGAGCCCCCGTGCGCTACTCCGCCGCCACCGCGTCCTCGGTCCCGGCCTCGGTCTCAGCCGCGGCCTCGGTCTCGGCGTGCAGCACGGCCCGGACCGGCCCGTCGGGGTGCACGGTGAGCCCGTACCCGGCCCCGGCGGGGGCGTCCCGGATCTCGGCCCGGTACGCGGGCAGCAGCTCCTCCAGCAGCAGCGCCATCTCCCGGACGGCGAACTGCGCGCCCAGGCAGGCCCGCGGCCCGAGGCCGAACGGGAGGTACGCGCCGGGCGCCGGGCGCCGCTCGGCGTCCAGGAAGCGCTGCGGGCGGAACTCCTCCGGGTCGGGCCACAGCCCGGGGTCGCGGTGGGTCAGGTACGGGGAGAGCAGCACCGTCGTCCCGGCCTCGATCGGGATGCCGTCCAGCGTGTCCGGCTCGGCCGCGTACCGGGGCATCAGCCAGGCCACGGGGTACAGCCGCAGCGTCTCGTCGATCAACGCCCGGATCGCGGCAGCCCGTTCGGCCGAACCGGCCGGTCCGGCGGCCAGCGCCCGGGTCCGCTGCTCGGGGTGCGCGTCCAGCAGCAGGAACAGCCAGCTGAGCGCGGTGGCGGTGGTCTCGTACCCGGCCACCACCAGCGTCATCAGCTCGTCGCGCACCAGGCGCTCGGTGTAGTCCGGGAGTTCGGCCGCGGCCCGGAGCAGCACCTGGATCAACCCCGGCTCCCCGGCCTCCTCGGCCAGCGCGATCGCGCGCTCGGCGACCCGGTCGACGTGCTCGTTGGCCTCCCGGAAGTCGATCGCGGTGTCGCCGGTGGCGGGCGCGAACGCCGGGATCGCCGCGAAGCCCTCCCCGGCCGCGACCAGTCGCCGGTGGGTGTCCGGGTCCAGCGGGTGGGCGGTGAGCGAACGCCAGATCACGTCCAGCGAGAAGTACCGCAGGTCCGCGTCGATCTCCCGCACCTCCCCCGCCGCGGCGGCCACCCGCCAGCGCTCGGCGGTGTCCGCCGCCGCGGCCCGGATCTGCGGCTCGTACGTCCGGATGCCGCGCCCGGTGAACTGCGGCTGCAACAGCTTGCGTTGACGCCGCCACGGCTCACCCGCCGCGCACAGCAGCCCGCCGCCCAGCAGCGGCTTGACCCGGTGCCCGCGCTTCACGTACGTGTCGGGGCTCTTCGCCAGCACCTGCTGCACCTGCCCCGCCCCGGTCACCAGCACGACCTGCCGGTCCCCGAGCCGGAACCCCGCGACCGGACCCAACTCCCTCGCCGCGCCCAGCAGATCGACCACCTGCCCGCCGCCGGCCCGCCAGCGGGCGAACGCCCCGGCGTCGAGTTCGGGAAGAACACTGCTGGCGGCCGTGGCCAAGGCACTCTCCTACCACGCTGGACTGCACCGTACGGACACCGACCACCCTAACGGGAGAACCGCCCCCCGTCGGCGGTCCGACACCGTCTCCGCTCCTCCCGCGCCCCCCTCCTGCTCGTCGAGCCCCCTGCTACGGCCGCCCGCCCCCTTCCCTCCCTACAACCGGTAGTTGAGCGAGTAGGGGAAGGACTCCGCGCCGGGGCGGCAGGTGTACTCGCCGGTGCCGGTGAGCCCCGCCAGGTCCTCGGTGCCGCTGCCCGGGACGACGGTGAAGGCGCAGTGGATGGTGCCGTCGGCCGCGAAGGTGCCGCGCTGCTCCAGGACGAAGGTGCCGTGGCGGCCGTCGACGCTGCCGGTGACCAGTTCCATGCCGGTGAACGCGCCTTCGTGGCCGGTGGTGTAGGCGATGCTGTAGTCGCAGGCGGTGCGGACGGCCTCGATGCCGCCGGTGAAGGTGTTCGCGACCGAGGCGCGCGCGGTCCGCGGGCCCGCCGGGCTCGAAGCCGCCTCCTGCTCCGTCCAGTCGGCGAAGCTGATGCTCCCGGTGGCGGTCCTCCCGGTGGCGGTGCTCCCGGTGGCGGTGCTCCCGGTGGTGGTGCTGATGGTGCTGCCGGTGGTGTCTGCGGTGGTCATGGCGCCGTCCTTCCGTCCGGTGCGCGGCGGTTCCGCGCAGCGAGGGCCCGCGGTCGCGCCCCGCCGGGTGCGCCGCACCACCAAGGCTGGCGGCCATACCTGACACCTCCTGTCAGGTATTCCGGCCGGTCTGCGCGATGATGGCGGGGTGCGCGCCGACCGTCTCCTCGCCCTGCTCCTGCTGCTCCAGAACCGGGGTCTTTGCGCGGCCACCGAACTCGCCGCCGAGCTGGAGGTCTCGGTGCGCACCGTCCACCGGGACGTGGAGGCGCTGGGCGCGGCGGGCGTGCCGGTGCTGGCCGAGCGCGGCCGGACCGGCGGGTACCGGCTGGTGGGCGGCTACCGGACCAGACTGACGGGGCTGACGGGGGACGAGGCCGGGGCGCTGTTCCTCGCCGGGGTGCCGGACGCGGCGAAGGAGCTGGGCCTGGGCGCGGTGCTGGCCACCGCCCAGTTGAAGGTGCGGGCCGCGCTGCCCGTCGAACTCGCGGACCGGACACGGCAGTTGCAGGAGCGCTTCCACCTCGATCCGGCCTCCTGGTTCCGGGACGCGGACCCCGTGCCGGAGTTGGCCCGGGTCGCCGAGGCGGTCTGGGAGCAGCGGGTCCTGCGCGTGCACTACCGGCGCTGGCGCGGCGAGGTGAACCGCGAACTGCGGCCGCTGGGGCTGGTGTTGAAGAGCGGCATCTGGTACCTGCTGGCGTCCGCCGCACCGGCCCCCGAGGGCGTCCCGCCCGTCCCCGCCCGCACCTCACCGGCTCCCGGGAGCGCCGCGCCGCCCGCCGAGGCCGCCGCCGCGGTCCGCACCTACCGGGTCTCCCGGATCCTGGCCGCCGAGGTCGCCGACCGGCACTTCACCCGCCCGCCGGACTTCGACCTCGCCGCGCACTGGGCGTCCGCCACCCGTGAGTTGACGGGCATGCTGCACCAGGACACGGCCACCGTCCGGGTCTCCCCGCGCGCGCTGCGGCTGCTGCCCGCCCAGTTCGGCACGGCGGGTGCCGAGGCCGCCCGGCAGGCCGGCCCGCCCGACCAGGAGGGCTGGGCGGTGGTCGAACTCCCGGTCGAGTCCACGCCGGTGGCCGTCTCCGACCTGCTCCGGCTCGGCCCGGACGCGGAGGTGCTGGCCCCGCCCGCGCTGCGCGCCGCCGTCGCCGAGGCGGTCGCCGCCCTGGCCCGCCGCTACGCCGAAACGAGCACTACGGCCGCCCCGTCCTGATCCGGCCGCGTCCGCCGAGCACCCCGTCCAGCGGGGCGGCGCGCGGTTCTCCCGGGGCGGCCACCGCGCCGTGGTGGCACGGCACCGTCCGGGCGCACCGCGGATATCGGCGCACCGCGGATATTCGGGTGCCGATCGCCGGGCGGGCCGTTACGGTGGCGGGCATGAAGCGCGCCGCGATGTCGACGACGACGCCGGAGAGTGTCCCGGCGCGCTGACCGCTGTGCGTGTGCGAGCCCCGGGGCCGAGAGCTCCGGGGCTTTCGCGTGTGCACGTGCACGTCCTCCCCGGCGGCCCGGCCCCTCCCCGTGAATCCGTTCCGTACGTCCCCGAGGAGACCGCCGTGTTCGAAGCACCCGACGTTCCCGACGTGCCCGCCGCATCCGCCGGGCCCGCCGCGCCCGCCGCGCCCGACCACCGCCGGCTGGGCCGCGAGCTGGGCCTGTTCGACACCGATCCGCTGATCGGCTCCGGTCTGCCGTACTGGCTGCCGGACGGCGCCGTGGTGCGCCAGAGCCTGGAGGACTTCGTCCGCGCCCTGGAGCGGCGGGCGGGCTACCGGCACGTGTACTCGCCGGTGCTGGGCAAGCGCGAGCTGTACGAACTCTCGGGGCACTGGGCGCACTACCGGGAGGACATGTTCCCGCCACTGGAGATGGGCGGCGACGAGCAGCTGGTGCTGCGTCCGAGCCTGTGCCCGCACCACGCGGTGCTGTTCCGGTCCCGGTCCCGCAGCTACCGGGAGCTGCCGCTGCGGATGGCCGAGCTGGGCGACATGTACCGCTCCGAGCGCTCGGGCGTGCTGGGCGGGCTGACCAGGGTGCGGGCGATCCGGCTGAACGACGCGCACGTGTTCTGCACCCCGGAGCAGGCGGCGGCGGAGGTGCGCGGCGCGCTGGAGCTGATCGTGGCGGCGTACCGGGCGATGGGCGTCGTCCCGTCCCGCTACCGGCTGTCGCTGCCGGGCCCGGGCGGCAAGTACGCGGCGCGGCCGGAGCTGTGGGAGCGGGCGACCGCGATCCTGGTGCGGGTGCTGGCGGAGCTGGGCCTGCCGTACGAGGAGGGGGTCGGCGAGGCGGCGTTCTACGGGCCGAAGATCGACGTGCAGGTGCTGGACGCGGCGGGGCGGGAGTCGACCCTGTCGACCGTGCAGGTCGACTTCCACCAGCCGGAGCGGTTCGACCTGCACTACGCAGGGCCGGACGGGGCGCGGCACCGGCCGGTGATGGTGCACCGGTCGGTGGTGGGCAGTGTGGAGCGGGCGGTGGCGCACCTGATCGAGCGGCACCGCGGGGCGTTCCCGGCCTGGCTGGCGCCGGTGCAGCTGGCGGTGCTGCCGCTGGGCGCGGAGCAGGCGGAGGCGGCCGGGGCGCTGGCCTCCCGCTGCCTGGAGCTGGACCTGCGGGCCGAGGTGCTGGGCGCGGAGCGCGGTTCGCTGGGGGCCCGGGTGCGGGCGGCGCGGCTGGTGCCGTACCAGGTGGTGCTCGGTCCGCGCGAGGCCGCCGGCGGGAGTCTGGCGCTGCGGCTCCGGGACGGTCGGCGGCTCGGCCCGGCGCCGGCCGGCGAGGTGCTGGCGCGGATCGCCGGACGCGTCCGGTCGCACGCCGTCGAGCTGTGGTGAGCGCCACCCGGGGCACGTGACGCCGCCCACGCGGACGGCGTCCGCGCACCGCCCGCACGCCGTCCCGGGGGTGTCCCCGGAACCGCCCGCCACCCGTGTCCCGCCCGCACCGCACCCGTCCTGCGTCCGACCCGCACCCCCTTTACGCAGGGCTTATTCACGGTACGGGCGGTCGGGACGGGTGCCGTCCGACCCTCGTCCCCGGGACCTTCGGCGTGCCATACTCCTTCACCATGACCGGCATTCACGCGACCAAGGCCCTGCGGGGCGCGGTGTTCACCGCGCTCGCCGTGCCGCTGGCCGCGTTCGGCCAGGTGGCGATCACCGGGCGTGCCCTGCCGCTCACCCTGGTCGCGGCGGCGAGCGTCGCGGTCTTCCTGCTGGCGGTGGTCCTCGACGGGGCGCGCCGCCGTTTCCTGCTGCTGTCCTCCGTGCTGGTGCCGGTGGAGCTGCTGCTGAACACCACGTTCAACCTCGGCCAGGACGCCTGTGCGCGGCCCGCCCGGGGCGTGGACCTGCTGGTCTGCGGCGGCGACTCGGTGGGCGGCTCGGAACTGTTCGCGCAGTGGACGCACGACTCGGCGGGCCTGCTGCGCCTGCTGGTGCTGGCCGTGCACCTGGCGCTGGCGCTGGCCGCCGCGGCCTGGCTGCGGCTGGCGGACGACGCGCTCAGCGGCGTCGCGGCGGCGCTGGACGCACTGGCCCGCCTGCTGCCCGCACCCTGGCGCGCGCTGCTGTCGGCCGTCCGCCCGGCCTGCCCGGCCGCGCTGCTGCCGTCCCCGGGCACCGAGCCCGCGGCCCGCCGTCCACAGGTGCTCGTCCTCTCCCCCGCTCCGCGTCGCGGCCCCCCGCAGCCGGCCCTCGCCAGCTGACGGACCGTCACCCGGACGCGTTCCGTCCCGGGCGCCCGCCGAGGCGCGCCCCTCCCCTTCTTTACCCGCACCCCGCCGTGCCCTGTCCCGACCCGTCCCCGTACGGGCCGCGCCGCCGCCGGGTGCCGAGGAGACGACGGATCACCATGACCAGCAACCACCCGAACCAGCAGTCCCAGCCCCAGAAGCCCCAGTTCCCGTCCCAGTCCCAGTCCCAGTCGCAGCAGCGCGCCACCGCCCGCGAGCGCCTCAAGCAGGCCCAGCAGGCCGAGGCCCGGGCCGCCAAGCGCCGCCGCGGCCTGACCATCGGCGTGTCGGTGGCCGCCGCCGTGGCCGTGATCGCGGGCGGCACCGCGCTGGCGATCGCGGGCGGCTCGAAGGGCGACGGTCCGTCCACGGCCGCCGCCGTCGCGCCGGCCCACACCAGCGCCACCGACGACACCGTGGTCGTCTACGGCAAGGCCGACGCCCCGCACACCCTGGCCGTCTACGAGGACTTCCGCTGCCCGGTGTGCCAGGCGTTCGAGACCTCGGCCGGCAAGAGCGTCCAGCAGCTCGCCGACCAGGGCGACTACAAGATCGAGTACCACCTGGCCGCGTTCCTGGACAACAACCTGGGCGGCAAGGGCTCGAAGACCGCGCTGGCCGCGGCGGGCGCGGCGCTGAACGAGGGCGTCGACAAGTTCAAGGCGTTCCACGACGTGCTGTACGCCAACCAGCCCGCCGAGAGCGAGGACGGCTTCGGCGACGTCAACCACCTGCTCGACCTGGCCGGTCAGGTCCCGGGCCTGAAGACCGAGGCGTTCACCAAGGCCGTCACCGACGGCACCTACAAGAGCTGGGCGGCCGAGGTCGCCACCGCGTTCAACCGCAGCGGCGTCTCCGGCACCCCGACGGTCAAGCTCGACGGCAAGCAGCTCGCCGTGATCGGCCAGGACGGCAAGCCGCTCACCGGCGACCAGTTCACCGCCCTGGTCCAGCAGACCATCGGCGGGTGACCCGGATGACCACGGCCCTCACCACCACCACCCCCGCCACCGCGCCCGCCCCCGGGAAGACCCCGATCGGCGCCTCCCGCGGCTACGCCTGGATGCTCCTGGTCGCCGGCCTGATCGGCCTGGCCGCCTCGGCCGTCCTCACCCTGGACAAGCTCAGGCTGCTGGAGAACCCGGCCTACCGGCCCAGTTGCAACATCAACCCGGTGATCAGCTGCGGTTCGATCATGCGCACCGCCCAGGCGTCCGCCTTCGGCTTCCCCAACCCGCTGATCGGCCTGGCCGCCTTCGGCGCCCTCGCCGCGGTCGGCGCGGGCCTGGTCGCCGGCGCCGCCCACCGCCGCTGGTTCTGGCTCGCCCTCCAGTCCGGCACCCTGCTCGGCCTCGGCTTCGTCGCCTGGCTGGTCGACCAGGCGCTGTACGAGATCGGCGCGCTCTGCCCCTACTGCATGGTGGTCTGGGCCGTGGTCATCACCGCCTTCTGGTACACCACCGTCCACAACCTCCGCACCGGCGCCCTCCCCGCCCCCGCCCCCCTCCGCCGCCTGGCCGCCCTCCGCTTCCAGTGGCTCGTCCCGGTCGCCGCCTACCTGGTGATCGCCCTCCTGATCCTCAACCGCTTCTGGTACTACTGGTCGACCCTCCTCTGACCACCGCCCCGTAGAACGGCCCCCACCTGCGGTTCTCCCGGGCGGGGGCCGTTCGCGTCCGCCCCGGCCGGGCGTCCGTACGGTGCGGGTGGCGGGGGGACCCCAGGTTTCTGGGATGGTTGCCGCCGTGCCGCGCGGCCAGGGTGGGTGCACCGGCTCCGGGGGCTTCCCGGGGGTGGTGCACAGCGGCACGAGGAAGGAACAACTCATGGGTATCGGAAGGTACTTGGGCTCCCTGGCGCGCGTCTCGGCGGTGGCGGCCCTGGTGGTGGGGGCGGTGGCCGCACCGGCCGTCTCCGCGGCGGCGGCGCCCGCGGCCGCGGACGGGTCGGGTTCCGCGGCGGCCGGGGTCTGGCGGAAGGCCGTGATCAGCGGACCGTTCACGATCCGCGACGACGAGGGGTGGGCGGCGGGCACGTACTGCCGCGGTGAGGTGCACGCCGAGAACTGGACGAACGGCACGGTGGGCCCCAACGAGTGGTGGCGGACGTACTGCGGCGGCGAGATCCGGGTCGAGCTGCACGCCTACGCGTCCGTGGTGGACGCCGCGGGCACCCTGGAGTTCGGTCTCGACGCCTTCTTCTTCGAGGGCACCAACGACCGGACCACCGACCTGGACGACGAGGTCACCGGCGTGCGCGTCCGGGTGCCGGCCGGCCAGTCGGTGCCCTACACGGTGTACCTGAAGAACGGGGAGAACGGCGGCAAGGACTGGGCCACCCTCGACCTGACCTTCAGCAACACCGCCTGATCCCGCGCACCCGGCCCGGTACCGGCGATCCGGTCCCGGCGACCCGGTCCGGGCCGGGCCGGGTCACCGGGACCGGTCGGGGGCGGCGGGCCCCGGCAGGTAGTGCCGGAAGAAGAGCCGGCCCGCGAGCTCCTTGCGGGAGCGCACCCCGGTCTTGTCGAAGACCGCCTTGAGGTGGTCCTGCACCGTGTAGGGGGACAGCGCGAGGCGGTCGGCGATCTCGGCCGTCGGGCTGCCCCGCAGCACGTGGGCGAGGACCTCGCACTCGCGCGGGGTCAGGCCGTAGGCGTGGATCAGCGCGGCGATCCGGTCCGAGGGCACGGCCGGCCCGACGGTCAGGGCCACCCGGGTGCCGTCGGCGGTGTCGAGCCGCCAGCCCTCGATGGCGGCCAAGCCGCCGTCGAGGGTCGGCACGCAGACCCGGCTGCCCCCGCTCTCGCTCCGCAGGGTGGCGGCGGCGACGCTGTAGGCCGAGGCCGGCAGGCCCGTCCCGTGCGCGCGGGCCTCGGCGAGTTCGCCGTAGCGGGCTTCGGCGCCCGGGCTCTGGGAGAGCACCGCGTACTCCTCCGACAGCAGGGTCAGCGCGCTCGGCCCGACGGCGGCCGGGCCGGCGAGGAGCCCGCCGACGGACCTGCCGACGGGGTCGGTGGTGGGCCCGCCGGCCGGACCGGCGGTGGGCCCGTCGGCCGGGTTGGTCGGGGCCGCGAGCGAGCGGCGCAGGGCGCGGCCCAGGGCGCCGGACAGGGCGGCGCCGAGCTCCAGTTCGGCCGGCGAGAAGGGCGGCCGGTCGGCGGCGCGGACCAGCACCAGCGCGCCCCACACCCGGCCGGCGTCCCGCAGCAGGACCCGCATCTCGTCGGCCAGTCCCTGCGGGCGGTAGATGTCCCGGTAGCGCACGCTGCGGTCGAGCCGCCCGTCCAGTTCGGACGCCAGGCTGCCCACGGGGGTGCTCATCCGCGACAGGTGCGGCATCTGGTTGGCGTCGCCCACCCGGTACTCGATGTCCAGCATCCGGGGCATCCACTCGGCGCCGACGCCGTGCCGGAAGCTGCCGCCGACGTTGAGCAGGGTGACCGGGTCGAGCAGCACCCCGGCCCACAGGTCGAACGGCAGGGCCCGGGCCAGCGGCGGGACGGCGTCCTCGAAGACCGCCACCGAGTCGGCGGCCCGGCGGGCGGCGTGCACCGCCCGCCGCAGCGCGGCCGGCAGGCCCCGGCGCGCCGCCGAGGGGGAGGCGCCGCGCGGCCGGGTGCCCGCGCGTCCCGTGGGTGTGAACTCGCCGCGCCGGTTCATCCGGTCCCCCCTCCGCCGTGGCCGCTGCCGTGGTCGCCGATGGTGCCCGCGGCGGCTGGACATTGGATAAACGGCCAGGTGGCGACCACGGCGGCCGTTCACAGCGCGGCGAGGAGTTCCTCGGTGGCGGTGTGCAGGCGCAGTGCGGCGGCGGGGTCGAAGGCCGGGGTGTCGGTGGGGACGCGGCGGCCTTCGAGGACGGCGGTGAGGGGGGCCGGGGGTGCGTCGAGGTAGGGGAGGATCTGGGCGACGGCCTGGGCGGGGGGTTTGGCGTGGGCGCGCAGGTGGGCGACGTGGGCGGCGGTGGCGGGGTCGTACTCGCCGGCGAAGCTGGTGGCGACGGTGCCGGGGTGGTTGACCAGTTGGGGGACGTCGGGGTGGGTGGCGGCCAGGTGGGCGGCGAGCAGGTCGCAGAGCGATCCGCTGTGGCCGAGGGCTCCGGTGCCGGGGTAGTCGTGGCGCAGTTGGAGGTCGTCCCAGCGGACGGGGCCGGTCAGTCCGGCGCCGCCGAAGTTGAGCACCACGGGCCGTTCGGCGCGCCGGAGTCGGGGCAGCAGGCCGTGCGAGAGCAGGTGGCGGCTGAGGTAGTGGAGGGCGAAGTTGGCCTCCAGGCCGTCGGCGGTCTCGGCCCGGGTGGAGCGGTGGTAGCGGGCGCCGAGCACCAGGACGTCGACGGCCGGGTGGTGGGCGGTGACGTGGTCGATCAGGCGGTGGTTCTCGGCGACCAGGCTGAGGTCGGCCGCCAGGAAGTGCGCCCGGTCGCTCGTGCCGTGCCGGTGCGCCTCGGCCCGGAACGCCGCGCCCTTGGCCGGGTTGGTGCCGACCACCAGGACGTGGTGTCCGCGCTCCAGGTAGACGGTGGCGAGGGCGCGGCCGATGCCGTCCGTCCCGCCCGTGATCACTGCGGTGGCCATGGTTCCCCTTCACGCCCGGAAATGCTTTGAGATATCAAAGCATTCGACCGGAGGGGCCGACAACTGCGCTGCTCGGTGCCGCAGTTGCCGGAGCGTCAGGTGGGCGCGGCCGGGCCCGGTAGGCTGGTCCGGTGATCTCACCAGCCACCCCGCCGTCCGCCGCTGCCGCCGCCGTCGCGCCGGAGCTGGCACGGCTGGAGACGGCGCTGTCCGCGCTGGTCCGGTGGAGCGAGAGCAGGCACGTCCGCGCCGAGGTGGCCCGGCTGGCCGGGTGCGACATGCCGCCCAGCGCGCTGCGGCTGCTGGAGCACTTCGCGGCGGCGGGCCCGATGCGGGTGTCCGACATCGCCGAGTGCCTGCGCATCGACGTCTCGACGGCCTCGCTGCAACTGCGCCGCCTGCGCGCCGACGCGCTGGTCAGCCGCAGCGCCGACCCGGCCGACGGCCGCTGCGGCGTCATCGCCATCACCGCGGAGGGCCGCCGGGTGCTGGACGCGGTCCGGGCCGCCCGCTGCGGCCTGCTCGCCGAGGTGTTCGGCGCGACGCCCCCGGAGCAGCTCGGCCGCGCCGCGGACGTGCTGGGCCTGGTGCAGGAGCACATGCTGGCGGGCGCGGCGGAGCCCTCCCCCGACGGGGACCGTTCGTGACCGGACGGCAACTCGCGCCCGGTCTGACGGTGTTCGGCCCCGACACCGCTCCCCCGCTGGTCCTGGTGCACGGCATCCGACTGTCCGGCGCGATGTGGCGCCCGCACGCCCGCCGCCTCGCCCCCGACTTCCGGGTCAGCACCCCCGACCTGCCCTGCCACGGCGCCCTCGCCGACCGCCCGTTCACCCTGGACGCAGCCGTCGACACCGTCCGCCGCGCCGTCCGGGAGGCGTACGAGTCGACCGGACGCCGCCCCCTGCTGCTCGGCCTGTCCCTGGGCGGGTACGTCTCGCTGGCGCACGCCGCCCGCCACCCCGCGGACCTCGCCGCACTCGTCCTGCACGGCTGCACCGCCCGCACCGGCGGCGCGCAGGCCGCCGTCTACGCCGCCGCCGGACGACTGAACGACCGCCTGGGGCAGGAGCGTTCGGCCCGGCTCCAGGCCCGGGCGATGCGCCGGCTGCTCCCGCCGGAGTCCGCCGAAGCGGTGCTGTCCGGCGGCTTCCACCTGCCCGCCCTCACCCAGAGCGTCGCCGAACTGCGCCGCCACGACTTCCTGGCCCTGACCGGCCGACTGACCACCCCCACGCTCTTCCTCAACGGCCGCTCCGACCTGCCGTTCCGCGCCGACGAGCGGCTCTTCCTGACCGCCGCCCGCACCTCCGGCACCCCCGCCCGGCTCTTCCACACCCCTGGCGGGCACCTGCTCAGCCTCACCGACCCCGACCGCTTCACCGCCCTACTGCGCCGCGCCCACCACCTCCTGCTGCCGGACGACTCCCGCCCTCAGCAAAGGAATTGACGTTCGGTCAGCTCCCGGCCGGCCGGTACACCGCCGCGCGCTGCTGCGGCACGGGCAGCACGCCCGGGTCGAGGAAGTCCGCCGCCGGGTCGTGCACCATGCCGAGCCGCCGCGCCACCGCCCGCACCGCCGACACCCCCGCCCGACTCTTCCACACCTCCGGCGGGCACCTGCTCAGCCTCACCGACCCCGATCGCTTCACCGCGCCCACCACCTCCTGCTGCCGAACGAATCCGGCTCACAGTAAAGGAATTGACGTTCAGTCAGCTTCTGGCCAACCGGTACACCACCGCGTGCTGCTGCGGCCCCGGCGGCACGCTCGGGTCGAGGAAGTCCGCCGCCGGGTCGTGCACCATGCCGAGCCGCCGCGCCACCGCCCGTGAGGGCGCGTTCCCGGCCGCGATCACGGCCAGGATCTCGGGCAGCCCCAACTCCTCGAAGCCGTAGCGGAGGACGGCCCGTCCGGCCTCGGTGGCGTAGCCGTGGCCCCAGGCGTCGCGGTGCAGCCGCCAGCCGGCCTCGACCCCGTCGAAGGGCATCCCCTCGTCCACCGGGTCGAGCCCGGCGAAGCCCAGGAACCTTCCCTCCGAGCGGAGTTCGACCGCCCACCAGCCCCAGCCGCGCCGCGCCAGCTCGGCCCGGAAGTGCTCCAGCGAACCGGCGGCCTGCTCCCGGTCGAGCAGGGTGCCGAAGTACCGGCGCACCTCCGGGTCGGCGTTCAGCTCCGCCCAGCGGTCCAGGTCGCCGTCCCGCCACTGGCGCAACAGCAGCCTGGGCGTGGTCAGTTCGGTCACGGTCACGGTGCTCCTCCCGCTCCGGCCAGCACCTCGCCGGCCAGTTCCTCCGCCCGGTCCAGCAGCGCCGCCAGGCTCGCCGGACCGGTGCCGCCGACGGCGAACAGCTCCTGCGCCCGCCGCTCGAACTCCGGTGGCGCGCACGGCAGTCGACCGGCCGAGGCGATCGCGCCCTTCTCGTTGACCAGCCACCGCCCGGCCCGCGCGTGCAGCGCGTGCACCAGCAGACCGAAGGCCCGGAACAGGCAGCCCGCGACGTACCCGGCGTCCCCCCGGCCCGCGCCCTTGCGCGCGTTGGCCAGCACGAACGGCACCTCCCAGGCCGCGTCGGCCTCCAGCGTCCGCGTCAACTCGGGCGGGAAACAAGGGGTTTCGCCCCGCAGCGCGGCCAGCTCCCCCGCCGGGTCGGCCAGCACCCGGGCCAGCGCCAGCTCGCCGATGTACGCGTAGGACGGCACGCCGTACGGGTGTCCGGGCTGCTGGCCGGAGACGTACCGGCCCCGGCGGGCCTCGGCCGCGTAGTGGCGGACTCGCTCGACGTCCCGGTAGATCCAGTCGACCCGGGCCGGGCCGATGTCCAGCCAGGCGCCGCCGTCCACCCAGGGGCCCCAGCCGCCGGGCTCGGCCACCTCCACCGGACGACCGCACAGCTCGGCGGCCAACTCCCGCAGCGCGCCGGTGTCGAGCTGCCCGGGGCGGTAGTACAGGCCGAGGTCGTAGTCGGACCCGGCGGTGTGCGTGCCGCGCGCCCGGCTGCCGCCGAGGCAGACCCCGACCACCCCGCCGACCCGCGCCAGCCGCTCCGCGATCCGCCCGAGCCCGGGCCCGGACCCGAGGCCGCTCTCTCCCTCGTCCCGCTCCGCCGCCGCACCCGCGCCCTCGTTCGTCATCACCCGCCACCCTGCCCCACCGCACCGTCCGCCGCCAGGCATTTTCCGCCCGACACGCACCGACACGCACCGGCCCGCACCGGCCCGCACCGGCCCGCACCGGAAGGCACCGGAAGGCACCGCCGTGCTGGCGGTGCCCGGACGCACAAGGGCGCGGTGGGGGCGCCGCACCGCCCCCACCGCGCCACCGGTCGCCGCCCGCACGGCGCCCGGCCTGAATCGGTCGCCCCGGCCCCGCCCGGCCCTGGGCCGACCGACCCGGTCCCGCCCGGATGATCGGCGCACCCGGCTCAGCTGGTCCGGCTCAGCCCGGCGGACTCAGCCCGGCAGGCCCGGACCGTCCGGACGGCCGCCCGGCTCAACCGGCCGCGCAGGCCACCCCGTTGAGGGCGAAGCCGCTCGCCGCGGCGGCGTTGCCGGTGTGGTTGGCCTGGAAACCGAAGGTGGTGGAGCCCCCGGCCGGGATCGCCGCGTTGTACGACAGGTTGCTCGCGCCGACCTGGCCGGCGGCCGGGCTGACGGTGGCGTTCCAGGCGTTGGTGACGCTCTGCCCGCCGGGCAGCGTGAAGGTCAGCGTCCAGCCGTTCACGGCGCTGCCGCCGGTGTTGGTGATCGTGACGTTCTCGGTCAGGCCGGTGTTCCAGGCGCTGACCTGGGCGCTCACCTTGCACGCCGCGCCGGTCGGCGGCACCGACGGCGAGGAGGACGGCGACGAGGACGGCGAGGAGGAGGGCGAGGAGGACGGGGACGGCGAGGAGGTGCTGCCGCCGAGCGCCGTCACCACCGCGTTGTAGGCGGCCTTCGGCTGGTAGTTGTTGTCGTACATGGTGGCCGCGCCGTAGCCGGAGAAGAAGTCCGGGATCCACGAGTCCGGGTCGCCCACGCCCCACTGCGAGACGCCGACGCAACCGGTCACCGCCAGGCAGGAGTTGACCACGTTGGCGTAGTCGGTGGCCTGCTGGGCGAGGTTGGCGGCGCTGGCCGGGACGGGCATCCGGTCGTCCAGCTCGGTGATGGCGACGTTCACGCCGAGCGCGGTGAAGCGCTGGATGTTGGCCTTGAGGGTGCTGGGGACCTGGCCGACGATGAAGTGGCTCTCGAAGCCGACGCCGTCGATCGGCACGCCCTGCTGCTTGAGCGAGGAGACCAGCTGGTACATGCCGTCGCTCTTCGCGCCCAGGCCCTCGATGTTGTAGTCGTTCAGGTAGAGCTTGGCGTTCGGGTCGGCGGCGCGCGCGGTGCGCAGCGCGTCGGCGATGTAACCGGAGCCCATCGCGTTGGTGAAGGCGTCGGTGCGCAGCGTGCCGTCCTCGTTGAACGGCTCGTTGACGACGTCCCAGGAGTAGACCTGGCCCTTGTAGTGGGTGGCCTCGGTGGTGATGTGGTTCTCCATCGCGGCCTTCACCTGGGCGGTGGGCAGGCTGCTGACCCAGCCGGGCAGTTGGCTGTGCCAGACCAGGGTGTGGCCGCGCACCCGCATGCTGTGGGCCTTGGCGAAGGAGACGATCTGGTCGCCGGGGCCGAAGTTGAAGTTCCCGGCGGAGGGTTCGGTGGTGTCCCACTTCATCTCGTTGCCGGGGGTGACCATGTCGAACTGGGTGCCGGCGATCGCCGTGATGGTGGAGCTGTTCAGGTTGGACTGGGTCAGGGCGGTGCCGAAGTAGCCGCCCTTGGCCTCGGCGAGGTCGCGCAGGGTGGTGCCCGCGGCACCGGCCGGTCCGCTGCCGACGGTGGCGGCGGCCAGCAGTCCGCCGGCGGCGGCGAGGGCCAGCGCCGCGAGGGCGCGCCCGGGCCGGCGAGCTGCGCGCAACTGTGCAGCCATGGTGGGTCCCTTCCGAGGGGGTGGGTGGGGTGCACGGACCGTACGGCGGCCCGCGCGGCCCCGGCAACGGAGCGCCGGGGCCGACCGCCACCGGCCACCGCCGGGCCGACTCCGAAAATTTCGACGGACGTTCGACCGTCCTTCGACGCCCACCGCCCCGACCTGCGGCTGGAGCCGGAAACGACGCGGCGGCCGCGGCCCCGGCCCCCGGGTCCGCGGCCGCCCCGACCGGCTCCGCCGTCAAGAAAGTTACAGCTACCGCACGTCAGCGGGCTGCGCCACGGGGACGACGGCCAGTTCCTTGCCCATGCAGACGCTCTGCTCGTGGTCCTTGTAGTAGCCGAACTTGCGGATCTCGGCGTAGCCCTCGGAGGTGTAGAGCGCGATCGCCTCCGGCTGCAGGGTGCCGGTCTCCAGCACCAGCCGGGTCCGCCCGGCGGCGACCGCGGCGGCCTCCAGGTGGCGCAGCACCGCGCGGGCGTGGCCCCGGCCGCGGGCGTCGGGGACGACGTACATCCGCTTGAGTTCGGCGTCGCCGTCGCGCAGCCCGTCCGCGTCCCGCTCCTTGGCCCGCCAGCCGCCGCAGGCCACCGGCCGCCCGTCCTGGTAGCCGATCACGAACAGCCCGGCGGGCGGGTCGAAGTGGTCGGTGTGGATGGCGGTCTGGTCGCCGTCGCCGTACCTGCGGACGTACTCCTGCTGGACCTCGGCGGCGAGTTGCTGGGCGTCGGGGTGTCCGAAGCCGGTGGTGCGGATCTCCATGGCGCCCAAGGGTACGGGCCCGCCCCCGGCCCGCTCGGTGCCGGGGGCGGGTGAACCGCCAGGTGAGGAGCCGCGCAGGAGCCGGGCAAGAGCCAGGCAGGAGCCGGGTCGGGGCCTTGCAGGAGCCGCGCAGGGGCCGGGCTCAGGCGCGGGTGAGACGGGCGATCAGGTCGTCCTTGCCGAACATCCGGGCCGCGTCCAGCGCGGAGGGCGCCCCGGCCCGCGGGTCGGCGCCGTGCGCGAGCAGGGCGTCGACGACCTCGGTGGCGCCCTTGAAGACGGCGCCGGCCAGCGGGGTCTGGCCGTGGTCGTTGGCCCGGTCGGCCTCGGCGCCGCGCTCCAGCAGGGCGGTGACGGCGGCGGCGTGGCCGTGGTAGGCGGCGAGCATCAGCAGGGTGTCGCCGCGGTCGTTGGTGAGGTCGGCGGGGGTGCCGGCGTCGAGGTAGGCGGCGAGCAGCGCCGCGTCCCCGGTGCGGGCGGCCTCGAAGAGCCGCCCGGCCAGGGCGATGACGTCCTCGTCGGGCTGCACGGTGGGATCGGTCATGGGGTGTTCTCCGCCTTCCGGTGGGCGGCCGCGCGGGCCGCTGATCGTCCTGGTGGTGCCACCGCGAACGCTAGCGGACGCCCCCGCGGCGCCGTCCGGCGCGGCGCGGCACGGCCGTTCGGGCGAATTCCGGGTGCGCGGAGCGCGGTCGCGCCAGGCGCGGGGACGCCTGAGTGCGCCGGTGCGATCCACTGGCCCTGCGCATCCCCGCCCCGCGGGACGTATACCGCCGATCCGAGTGCTCGGGTGAGATCCACCCGTTTGCCGCACCCCATCATCTATTACTTCTTGTCACCATGAAGGCACTTTCTGTACACACTGTCCCCGCCCCTCGTGAGGAGCAATCCCGTGATTCTCTCCATCTCCGGCATCGTCCTGTTCGGTGTGATCGCTTTCCTCTTCTTCCGCCGGGACGGGCTGAAGATCTCCCACGCACTGGTCTGCGCCCTGTTCGGCTTCTACGTCGCGGGCTCCTCGATCGCCCCGACCATCCAGGCGGGCGGCGCGAGCCTGGCCAGCCTGATCGGCGGCCTGAAGTTCTGAGCGGTCCCTGCTCCTTACGGCCCGGGCGCGGACATCCCACCGCCCCGGGCCTTCTGCCAGCCCCGCCCGGCCGATCCCCCGTCAGCCCGCCACCGCCGTACCCCGCGGCCGTCCCCCGCCGCCGTTCCCCGTGCCTGTCCCCGTGACCGTTCCCCCTCCCTGCCCTCCGGAGCCCGCATGTCCCTCACCCGCCACTTCACCCGGGGCCGCGACCTCGCCCGCAGCGCCGGCGACCACGCCGCCGACGTGTTCGCCCCGCTGGCCCTGATCGGCCGCGGCCTGCGCCGCCACGCCGAGTGGGCCAAGGACCGCTGGGCGGCCACCCCGAAGGAGCGGCGCGGCCCGACGCTGCTGGTCGGCGCGGCCGTGGTGCTCGGCGTCTTCCTGCTGCCGCACGGCCCGCTGTTGGCGATCGTCGCCCTGGTCGCCTCCGCCGCCTGGGTCGGCCGCAGCCCCAAGTCCCCGCCGGTGCCCGAGCCGGAGGCCGCCGACGTCAAGCTGCCCGCGCTGTACGCGGCGCTCACCCCCTACTTCGGCGGCTACGACGACCCGGGCGCGCTGTACCGGGTGGACGGCGAGTGGAAGGCGGTGTTCGCGGACTGGGCGTTCGACCCGGACGGGCGGCTGGCCGCGCTGGACATCGTCTACCCGGCGTACTTCACCGACACCGAGCCGGCCGCCCGGGCCCGGATCGAGCAGGTGGTGCAGGGCAAGGCGGGCCGCTCGCGCGAGTACCGCTTCGACTGGGACGAGGAGTCCAACCGGCTGCGGGTGACGGCGCTGGCCCCGCTGCCCGCCGACATCGCCGCGCAGCGCTTCGTCACCGCGCCGGGCGAGATCGTGCTGGGCTTCACCGACGGCGCGGGCAGCCCCCGCACCATCCCGGTCGAGCAGGGCGGCGTCACCGGGCAGCAGCCGCCGGTGGTGTGGCGGGTCGGGCCGCGCTCGGCCGAGCCGCACCTGCTGGCGCTGGGCGCGCCCGGCCACGGCACCTCGACGCTGCTGCGCTCGATCGCCCTGCAGGCGCTGCCGCACGGCGACCTGGTGGTGGTGGACGGGGCGAGCACCGGCGAGCACGCCTGCTTGGTGAACCGTCCGGGCGTGCACACCGTGGAGACCAGCCTGCACGGGGCGCTCGCCGCGCTGGAGTGGTGCGCGCAGGAGACCGAGCGCCGGCTGGTCGCGCTGAACGCCGCCCGGCACCACGGGCTGGCCGCGCCCGCCGACGTCACCCGCCCGCTGTGGATCCTGCTCGACCACCTCACCGAGCTGTCCGAACTCGCCCACGCCGAGGGCCGCACCGACCCGCAGGAGCTGCTGGAGGTGCCGCTGCGGCACGGCCGGGCGGCCCGGGTCACGGTGGTGTTCGTGGACGCGCTGGACGCCCGGGACCGGATCTCCGCGACCGTCCACGCCTGCGCCCGGGCCCGGGTGGTGCTCGGCCCGGTGACCGTCGACTCCGGCGCGGCGGCGCTCGGCGGCCCGCTGGACATCGCGCCCGCCGCGCACACCCCGCCCGGCCGCGGCTACGCCCGGATCGGCGCCGCCGCGCCGGTCCGGCTCCAGGTCCCGGTCACCGTCGACCCGCTGGACGAGGACGCCCCGGCCGCGCTGCGGGACGCGGTGGTCGCCCTGCTGCCGCACCACGACACCCGCACCGAGGCGGCGGCTCCGGCGGTCGCCGAGGGGGTCGGTGCCGGACCGGTCGACGCCGGACCGGCCGACGCCGAGCCGCAGCCGCGGCCGACCGATCTGACGAAGGACCCGGCGCAGGTTAGTCCGCGCCCGGTCTGGTAAGAAGACCGGTCGGGCCCGACGCCCTTCGGCGGACCATAAGTGCACAAAATGTGACACGCCGGGTGATAACACCGCCCAGATGTGACAAAACGGGCGACCATGGGTACAAACAGGGGCGGCACGACAGGCGACGTATGTCCCGGACGGGAATCTTCGTCGGAGGTCGAGCGTTGGACCCAGCGACGAAGACAGCGACCACTAGTCCTGTGGGCAAGAAGCCCGGGAGGCACGATTCATGAGCGAGCGAGCTCTCCGCGGCACGCGACTCGGGGCGACCAGCTACGAGACCGACCGCGGTATTGACCTGGCACCCCGCCAGACCGTTGAGTACGCATGTCAGAACGGACACCGCTTCGAGGTCCCGTTCTCGGTCGAGGCGGAGATTCCCGTGGTGTGGGAATGCCGTTTCTGCGGCCAGGAGGCCGCCCTCCTCGACGGCGAGGAGCCGGAGGAGAAGAAGACCAAGCCCACCCGCACCCACTGGGACATGCTGATGGAGCGCCGGACTCGCGAGGAGCTGGAGGAGGTCCTGGCCGAGCGCCTGGCCGTCCTGCGCTCGGGCGGGATGAACCTGGCGATCCACCCGCGCGACTCGCGCAAGTCCGCCTGACGGACCAGCGCCGCACCACCGCCGAAGGGCCCCGGTTCCCCGGGGCCCTTCGGCGTTCCCGCGTGCACGGGAAGAGAGTGCGCGGGAACCGCCGGACGGAGCGTCCGACGGAGCGTCAGGGCGCGATCGGCGGACGGTACCCGGTGTCCGGGCCGGACGGGCCGGAGGGGTCGGCGGAGCCGCGCGGGCCGGCCGGCGGGTCGACGACCTCGCCCTGGACGACCTTGCCGTCGGGCCGGTGGATGCGCAGCTGCTCCTGCAGGCGCACCGCGTCGGCGAACCGGTCCGCGCCGACCGGGGTGGTGGAGCGCAGCGCCGAGCCGGCGATCCGGCGGCCGACGGCGCGCCACACGGCCCGGGTCGGCGGCAGCAGGAAGGTCACCGCCAGCAGGTCGGACAGGAAGCCGGGGACCATCAGCAGGAGGCCGGCCAGCACCGTCATCGACGTGCCGGTCTGCGGCTGCGCGGACTGCGGGTCCCTGGACAGCTCGACGGCGGCCCGGAAGGCCCGCGCCCCGGCGCGCTTGATCACCGCGCCGCCGAGGAACACCCCGGCGACCAGCAGCAGCAGGGTCGGGAACCAGCCGATCCAGCCGGCCACCACGGTGACCAGCCAGATTTCCAGCACCAGCCAGGCGACGACCAGCAGCGGCACGGTTCGGGCGAGCCGGCCGCGGCGGGCCGGGCGGGCCGGGGTTGCTTGCCGGGACACGGTACGGATCCACTCCATCGCGGTGCTCTCCGCGGCGGCCGGCCTCTCCGGCCGCGTCCACGGCACCACCCAGCACAACGGCCCCGGGACCCGCCGTGTTCCTCGGCGCGCACCCGGGGCCGTCGGCCCGCGGCCGCTCAGGCCGCGCGCTCCGCCCTCCGCCGGCGCACCCCGCCGGCCACCGCGAACGCGCAGGCCAGCACGCCGCCGAGGGCCAGCGTCCACTCCGGCGCGGCGCCGACCCGGTCCGCGACGGTCCTCCCGTCGCGCAGCGGCACCACCGCGTTCAGCACGGCCTGCTCCATCTCGCCGGTGCGCTGCTGCACCGCACCGTCCGGGGTGATCACCGCGGAGACGCCGCTGGTCGCCGCGATCAGCACCGCCCGCCCGTGCTCGACCGCCCGCAGCCGGGACATCGCCAGCTGCTGCTCGGTCTGCCCGGTGTTGTTGTACGTGGCGTTGTTGGTCTGCACGACGATCACCCGGCCGCCCTGGTCGACCGCGTCCCGGACGATCTCGTCGTACGCCACCTCGAAGCAGATCACGTCGCCGATCCGGGCCGGGCCGAGCTGCATCACGCCGTTGTGGTCGCCGGGGTAGAAGTCCCGGGCGACCCGCTGGAGGCGGCTGATCACCTTGGACAGCTCGGTGCGGAACGGCACGTACTCGCCGAACGGGACCGGGTGCTGCTTGGTGTAGGAGGCGCCGGGGCCGGTCGCCGGGTCCCAGACGATGCCCTCGTTCTGGACGTGCTGCTCGTCGGGGCCGTCGACCAGCGCGCCGACCAGGGTGGGGACGCCGACCGCCTTGACCGCCGCGTCGATCCGGGCGTAGGCCGCCGGGTCGGTGAACGGGTCGAGGTCGGAGGCGTTCTCCGGCCAGATCACGACGTCCGGCTTGGGCGCCGTGCCCGCGGCGACGGCGGCGGCGAGCTTCTCGGTGGCGGTGGCGTGGTTGTCCAGCACCTCCATCGGGCGGCCCAGGAAGTCCATGCCGGGGCGGTCCACGTTGCCCTGGACGAGGGCGACCTTCACCGTGTCGTCCGCCGAGGTCGGCACCGGCACCGCGTAGCCGACCAGCACCAGCGCGAGCGCGCCCGCCGCGCCGACCGCGGTGCGCCAGGGCAGCTCGGTGTCGGTGCGCCGGGCGCGCACCGCGCTCAGCGCGGCCCAGGCCAGCAGGGTGCCGCTGCCCGCGACCGCGAAGGTCACCAGCGGGGCACCGCCCAGCGCGGCCAGCGGCGTGAACGGGCTGGCGGTGTTGGCGAACGCCAGCCGACCCCACGGGAAGCCGCCGAACGGCAGCCGGTCGCGCATCCACTCCTGGGTGACCCAGAGCACCGCGCCCCACAGCGGCCAGCCGCGCAGCCTGGAGGTCAGCGCCGTGCCCGCGCCCATCAGCGCCAGGAACAGCGCCTCGATCAGCGACAGGCCGACGGCGGCGTCCCAGCCGACCGGGCGCAGCCAGGACAGCAGCACCACGAAGAACGGGACGCCGAAGGCGAAGCCCAGCCAGGCGCCGTGCCGGGCCCGGCGGCCCCGGGTCAGCAGCGCCAGGCCGGCCACCGCGAGGATCGACAGCGGCCACCCGTCGAACGGCGGGAAGGCGAACGCCAGGGCCAGGCCGCAGAGCGCGGCGAGGACGGTCCGGCCCCACCAGGCCCGGCGGCCGTCCGCCCACCGCGCCCCGCGGCCACCCGGCCCGGGCGCCGGCGGCTCCGCGTCCTGCTCGGCCACCGGCTGCTCCTGCGAAACGGGCAGTGCCACCTGCGCACCACCTCTCTACCTCGGGATCGTCTCCGCGCCGGGAGGGGCGCACGCGCGTTCCACCTCGTCCGACGTCCCAGGAAAGGTACCTCACTCCCCCGGCCGCCCCCGCGCGGCCGACGGCCCGTCAGCGGCCGACCGGCGGGCGGCGTCCGGACCAGGGCAGCGCCTCCTCCGGGGTGCGGGCGACCTGGAGCAGCAGGTCCTCGCGCCAGGGGGCGGCGACCAGCTGGACGCCCACCGGCAGGCCGGTGGCCGGGTCCCGGTGCAGCGGCAGCGGGAGCGCGGGCTGGCCGGTGACGTTGGACAGCGAGGTGAACCCGCCCCTCGGGTAGGAGTCGCGGAGCGCGGCCGCCGGGTCCTCGGCGGCCGCGGCCCGCCAGGCGCCGATCCGCGGCGGCAGGCAGGCCATGGTGGGGGTGACCAGCAGGTCGAACCCGGCCAGGAAGCCCTCCACCAGGGCGCGGGAGAGCCGCTGGGCGCGCTGCACGGCCTGCGCGTAGGCCCAGGAGTCGACGGCGTGCGCGGCGTCCCGCAGGGCCCGGTCGTGCGGTTCGACCCGGTCCGGGTCGGTGAGCGGGACGCCGGCCGCGCCGGTGTTCCAGACGGTGGTGAACGCGCCCACCAGCTCCTCGGTCGGCGGCGGCAGCGGCAGCGCGGTGTCGACCACGCGGTGCCCGGCGGCCTCCAGGGCGTGCAGCGCCCGGTGGACGGCCGTCCGGCAGGCCGGGTCGACGGTGATCCCGGCGAGCGGGGAGTCGGTGAGGTGGCCGATCCGCAGGCCGGTCGGCGGGCGCCGCTCCAGCGCGGCGGCGTGGCGCTGCGCGGGGGCGGGCGGCGACCACCAGCTGCCCGGGTCGGGCCGGGCCGGCACGTCCAGGGCGGCGGCGGTGTCCGCCACGGTGCGGCTGACCACCCCGCTTGCGGCCAGGGCCTCCCTTGCGGATCTTGTCGGATCGGCGCGCGGCGTCGGGCGCCCGGCAGGATCGGCCGGACCGGTCCTACGCGGTGCGGCGGTGGACGGTGCGGCCGCGGACGACGGTGCGCAGGCAGGTGGGGAGGGGGTGGCCGGGGGTGAGGTCGGGCAGGCCCGGGGTGCCGGAGCGGGGGTCGGTGGACCAGCCGGCGATGCGGGTGTCGGGGGCCTGGACGACCAGGTCGGCGGTGTCCCAGACGGCGTAGGAGGCGATCGCGCCGGGGACGAGGACGCCGTCGGCGTCGTGGCCGAGGGCGCGGTGGCCGCCGCGGGTGTGGGCGGTGAAGGCGGCGCGGACCGAGATCCGGTGCTCGGGGGTGCGGTGGAAGGCGGCGGCCCGGACGGTGCCCCAGGGGTCGAGCGGGGTGACGGGGGCGTCGGAGCCGAAGGCCAGCGGGAGGCCGGTGCGCAGCATCGCGGCGAAGGGGTTGAGGGCGGCGGCCCGCTCCGCGCCGAGGCGTTCGGCGTACATGCCGTCGGGGCCGCCCCAGGCGGCGTCGAAGGCGGGCTGGACGGAGGCGGTGAGGCCGAGTTCGGCGAACGCGGCGAGCGTCTCGTAGGTCAGGGCCTCGGCGTGCTCGACCCGGTGGCGGGCGGCCTTGACCCGGTCGAGGCCGAGCTTGTCGGCGGCGGCGCGCACGCCCGCCACGACGGCGCCGATCGCGGCGTCGCCGATGGCGTGGAAGCCGGCCTGGAGGCCGGCCTCGGTGCAGGCGGTGACGTGGTCGGCGATCTCGGCGGCGGTGAGGTAGGCGACGCCGGTGTGCGGGGCGTCGGTGTAGGGGTCGTGCAGGCAGGCGGTGTGCGAGCCGAGCGCGCCGTCGACGAACAGGTCGCCGCCGGCGCCGACCGCGCCGAGCCGCCGGGCGGTCTCGATGCCCTCGGGGCCGAGTTCGCCCCAGTAGCCGTAGACCTCGGGGCCGTCGGTCTCGGCGGCGAGGGCGAGCAGGGCGGCGAGGTCCTCGGCGGAGGAGATCTGCGGTCCGGCGCACTCGTGCAGGGTGCCGATGCCGAGTTCGGCGGCGCGGCGCAGGGTGGCGTGCTGGGCGGCGCGGCGCCGGGCGGGGGTGAGGTGGGCGAGGGCGGCCTGCCGGACGGCGTGGTGGGCGTCGCGGGTGAGCGGGCCGTCGGGGTGGTGGCCGGGGAGCGCGTCCAGGCCGGGTACCAGGGCGCGCAGCGCGGTGGTGGCGAGGGCGGAGTGGACGTCGGTGCGGGAGAGGTAGAGCGGCACGGGGCCGGCGGCGGCGTCGAGTTCGGCCAGCGCGGGGGCGCGGTGCTCGGGCCAGCGGGTCTCGTCCCAGCCGTGGCCGATCAGGGCGCCGCCGGTGCAGGAGGCGGCGAACGCGGCGATCCGCTCCAGCGCCTCGGCGAGCGAGGCGCAGTCGGTGAGGTCGAGGCCGGTGAGCGCGAGGCCGGTGGAGGTGGCGTGCACGTGGGCGTCGACGAAGGCGGGGGTGACCAGGGCGCCGTCCAGTTCGACGATCTCGTCGACGGTGTCGGCGTACGCCTCGGCGGCTCCGTCGCTGCCGACCCAGGCGACGTGTTGCCCCTCGACCAGCATGGCGGTGGCGAAGGGGTCGGCGGGGCTGTAGACGTTGCCGCCGCGCAGCAGCACGGTCCGGTCGGTGCGTTCGGTCATGGCGTCCAGTCTCGCACCGCGGACAGCGCGCCCCCGACCGGGTCAGAGCTTGGGCGGGCGGGCCTCGTACGGGGTGGACAGCACGACGGTGGTGCGGGTGGAGACGCCCGCCGCGGAGCGGATCCGGGCCAGCAGGTCCTCCAGGTCGCCGGGGCCGGGGACGCGGACCTTGAGGATGTAGTTCTCGTCGCCGGCGACGCTGTGGCAGGCCTCGATCTCGGGCAGGCCGACGAGCCGCTCGGGGGTGTCGTCGGGCGCGCTGGGGTCGAAGGGCTTGACCGAGATGAACGCGGTGAGCGCCAGGTCGACCGCCTCGGGGTCGACGATCGCGGTGTAGCCGCGGATGACGCCGCGCTGTTCGAGGCGGCGCACCCGCTGGTGCACGGCCGAGGTGGACAGGCCGGTGGCCTTGCCCAGGTCGGTGTAGCTCATCCGTCCGTCCTGGAGCAGCAGCTGGACGATGCGCTGGTCGAGTTCCTCCACAAGGCGTCAACCTACTCGATCGCGGGCGGGCTGTGCAGACAGCTCGCTGGGGGGCGCATCCGGGGGGCACATGCCAACGGAATGTGGCGAGGAACACAAGGAATGCATCACCGTGCGCCGGAGTGCAGGGTTATGACGTGCCGTCACTGGGAAGTGCTGCTGGTGGCCCGGACGACGAGAGGTTCCGGCCCGATCCGAGGGGGATCACGATGCCTTCCACCGACCAGCGTTCCGACGTCGAGGACGAACCCGGCGCGCTCGAGGCGCCCTTCGGGGCGGACTCGGGCGCGGCCGACACCTGGGAGAGCTTCCGGGTGCACTGCCCGGAGTGCGACCGCCCGATCGCGTTGATCGGGGACGAGGAGCGCCTGCCCCAGCACGCGGTGCTGACCTCCGCGTGGAACCCCTTCCAGCCGGCCATCTGCCCCGGCACCGGCCTGCCGACGGCCGAGCTGCCCGAGTGCGAGGAGCCGCCGCGGTCGGACGGCCCGGACAACCTGGTGGCGCTGCCGTCCGCGCTGGACTGGCGCACCCAGCCGTTCTCGCACGCCGGGGCGCACCGCCCGGTGCGGGCGCTGGTGCCCGCGCAGCGCGACCGCCGCGCGGCCTGACGGCCGCGGCCCGCAGAGCCGGACCGGCCCGGCCGGTCCGACGTCCCGGCGAGGGTGCCGCCCGCGGCGCCCTCCGGGATCACCCCCCGCCCCTGACGTCCTGACGCGCGGAGCCCGGCGTCCGGCCCGGCCCGCGTACCCTTGGCCGGATGGACGCCGCCCTCCCCGCCCCGCCCGCGGAGCTGTCCGTACCGGCCGCGGCCCTGCTCGCGCTGCCGCCCTCGCTGGGCCCGGTGCGGCTGGTCGCGGTGGACGGGCACGCGGGCTCCGGCAAGACCACGTTCACCGGCCGGCTGGCCGCCGCGCTCGGCGGCGCCCCGGTGGTGCACCTGGACGACCTGGCCACGCACGAGGAGCCGTTCGGCTGGACGGAGCGGCTGCGCGCGGGCGTGCTGGAGCCGCTGGCGCGCGGGGTCGCGGGCCGGCACCCGGTGTACGACTGGACGGCGCGGGCCTTCACCGCCGAGCGGGCGGTGCCGGTGGCGCCGGTGGTGCTGCTGGAGGGGGTGGGCGCGGGCCGGCGGGAGGTGCGCCCGCACCTGGCGGCGCTGCTGTGGATGGAGCTCGATCCGGCCGCGGCGCGGGCCCGCGGGCAGCTGCGGGACGGGCCGGAACTGGCCGAGTTCTGGGCGGGTTGGTCGCGTGCGGAGGACGCGCACTTCGCGGCGGACCCGAGCCGCCCGCACGCGGCGCTGCGGGTCGACGGGGTCACCGGGCGGATCTCCGGGAGCACCCTGAGTGAACCGGGCGGACCGGTCTTGACCTGCGACATCATCAGGATTTAAGTTCTGCGTGTCGCGGAAATCAGTTGAATCCGCAACCACAGACACGGCGCCTCCGGCTTGTTCCCCCGTGAGCCGGGGGCGTCGTCCTGCCCTCCTCCCCGGCCCGCCGCCCCCGCCGGGATGCGATCGTCTCGCGCCATTCGAGCCGCGCGGCACCCTTCCGGATCAGCGCCGCGCCGGTACCATGCCACGCAGGCGCGCAGAGGAGCGCCCCGAGGTCTGGCGGGGGGCGTCAGTGACGGTGGAGAGTTCCGGCGGCGAGGGTCCCGCCGCGGCGGGTCCCGACCCGGACGCCGACCGCGCCTGGTCGCGGGCCATGGACGCCTACACGGCCGGTTCGTACGCCCGCGCGGAGGAGGAGTTCCGCGCCGCGGTCTACGTCGACCCCGGCATGGCGGACGCCTGGCTCGGGCTGCACGCGCTGCGCAGCGACACCGCGGGCGCGCTGCTGGCGATGCACCGGCACCGCGACCGCTTCGGCGAGCAGCGCGAGCGCCACCGCCGTCCGCTCAGCTCCTGGTACTGGCTGGGCTGGTGGGTGCAGCCGGTGCTGGAGACCCCGCAGGACCTGGCGCTGGCGCACGCCTCGCACTGGCTGGACGGCCGCCACCTGGCCGAGCTGGAGCAGGCGCTGACGGACTGCCCGCCGCCGGAGCGGGACCCCGCGGTGCGCTTCCTGCACGCCTGCCGCTCCTACCTGCTCAAGGACTGGGAGCAGCTGATCCGGGACACCGACCGCCTGCTGGACGACCCGGTGCTGGGCATCGAGGCGGGCCTGTTCGCGGGCATGGCCCGGGTCCGGCTGGACATGTGCGCGCAGGCCCAGCGCCCGCTGGCGGCCTCGCTGGCGCGCTGCCGCTCCGAGCAGCCGCAGCGCAAGGAGCTGCGCTACTGGCTGGCCCGGGCGTACGAGGGCGCGGGGCGCAGCGCGGCGGCGCTGCCGCTGTACCGGGCGGTGCACCGGGCGGACCCGGCGTTCATGGACACCGCGCAGCGGCTGGCGGCGATCGCGGCCGAGGACGGGCTGCTGGACGGCGAGGCGTTCGGCGAGTACCGGGGCGCGGCGGGGCCGGCCGGGGCGCTGGAGGAGCTGGAGCCGGTGGAGTTCCGCGGCGGGTCCGGCGGGGTGAGCGAGGAGGCGTGCGAGGAGGACGGCGCCCCGGGCGCGGCCGAGCCGGGCCGGGCCCAGCTGGCCGAACGGGCCTCGGGCTCCTCGCCGTTGACGCCGCGGCTGGGCAACTGGCCGATGGCGCAGGCGATCCCGCCGGCCGGCCCGAACCCGGCGCCGGCCGCCCGGCTGGAGCTGGACCAGGCGCTGGCCGAGCTGGAGGCGATGGTCGGCCTGGACCCGGTCAAGCGCCAGGTGCGGGCGCTGTCCGCGCAGTTGCGGATGGCCCGGCTGCGCGCGGACCGGGGGCTGCCGGTGCAGCCGCCCAAGCGGCACTTCGTGTTCTCCGGGCCGTCGGGCACCGGCAAGACCTCGGTGGCGCGCATCCTCGGCCGGGTCTTCCACGCCCTCGGGCTGCTCTCCGGCGACCACCTGGTGGAGGCCCAACGGGCTGACCTGGTGGGCGAGTTCCTCGGTCAGACGGCGGTGAAGGCGAACGAGCTGATCGACTCGGCGCTGGACGGCGTGCTGTTCATAGACGAGGCGTACTCGCTGGCCAACTCCGGCTACAGCAAGGGCGACGCGTACGGCGACGAGGCGCTGCAGGTGTTGCTCAAGCGGGCCGAGGACAACCGGGACCGATTGGTCATCATCCTTGCGGGGTACCCGGACGGCATGAATCGACTACTGGCAACGAACCCGGGCCTGAACTCCAGGTTCACCACCCGGGTCGACTTCCCGTCCTACCGCCCCGCCGAACTGGCCGACATCGGCCTGAAGTTGGCCCAGGCCGACGGCGACGGCTGGGACGTGGACGCGGCCGAGGAACTGACCTCGATCTGCGGACACGTGGTCGCCGAGGGCTGGATCGACCAGCTCGGCAACGGCCGCTTCATCCGCACCCTGTACGAGAAGTCCTGCGCCTACCGGGACCTGCGGCTCTCCGGGCAGCGCGGCGTGCCCTCCCGGGAGGATCTGGCGACCCTGCGGCTGCCGGACCTGCTGCAGGCGTACGGCGAGCTGATCGACGGCCGCCAGTGAAGGGCGTCCGGGAGGAGCGCGCCGGCCGGGAGGACGACGAGGACCCGGCGCCGAGAGCGGAACGCGTACGGACGGCCGGGCCCCGCCGGGTGCCCTGGTACGTCTCCCTGCCGGTCACGCTGGCCGTGATCCTGGCCCTGTTCCTGGGGCTAGGGCAGCTGGGCTGGCTGCCGGGCCTGCCGAACCCGTTCGCCGAGAAGAGCGTGGACCGCAGCCAGCCCGCGGTGCTCAAGTCGGTGCAGAACATGAGCCGCTACAACGCGGCCACCGGCAACTTCCAGGTCATCGTGGACCTCGCCAACGAGGCCAAGTTCCTGCCGTCGGCGATCCTCGGCACCCGCAGCCTGTACGTGGGCGCGGGCACCGTCGGCGCCTACGTGGACCTGGGCAAGCTCGGGCCGGACTCGGTGAAGGTCTCCGACGACCGGCGCACCGCGTCCATCACCATCCCGCACGCGCAGCTCGCGGACGCGGCGCTGGACGTCAAGCACTCCTACATGTACTCGCAGGAGCGCGGCCTGTTCGACCGGCTCGGCGACCTGTTCTCGTCCAGCACCTCCGACGACCAGCACAAGGTGGAGCTGCTGGCCGTGGAGAAGATCGACAAGGCGGCGAAGGACACCGAGCTGACCGCGACCGCGGAGAACAACACCAAGGCGATGCTGTCGGGCCTGCTGGGCTCGCTGGGCTTCACCTCGGTCACGGTCACCGTGGCGTAGCACCGCCCCGCACCCCCGGGCCCCCGTTCCTCCGGCCGCGCGGCCGGAGGAACGGGGGCCGTCTCAGCGCTGGGCGGCGGCGGGCGGGCGGTGGTCGGGGTCGTGGACCTCGCCGACCAGCTCCTCCAGGACGTCCTCCAGGGCGACCAGGCCGAGCTGGCGGCCGTCCGGGTCGACCACGGCGGCCAGGTGGGCGGCGGCCCGGCGCATCGCGGCGAGCGCGTCGTCCAGCGGCAGGCCGGCCCGCAGCACGGTGATCGGCCGCCACAGCCGCTCGGGGATCGGCGCGGCCAGGTCGTCGGCCTCCAGCGAGTCCTTCAGGTGCAGGTAGCCGAGGACGGCACCGTGCTCGTCGGCGACCGGGAAGCGGGAGAAGCCGGTCCGCACGGCGAGGCGCTGGATCTCCTCGCCGGTGACCTCGCGGCCGACGGTGACCAGCTGCTCGGGGTCGAGCAGCACCTCGGTGACCGGGCGGCTGCCCATCTCCAGGGCGTCCTCCAGGCGTTCGCGGCGGCTGTCGTCGAGGAACCCGGCCTCGCCGGAGTCGGTGAGCATCAGCAGCAGCTGCTCGCTGGTGGCCACCGAGTCGACCTCGTCTTTGGGCTCGACCCGGAACAGCCGCAGCACGCCGTTGGCGAAGGCGTTCAGGAAGGCGATGAACGGGGCCAGCCAGCGGGCCAGCCGGTCCAGCGGCGGGCCGAGCAGCAGCGCGGCCCGCTCCGGCCCGGCCAGGGCGAGGTTCTTCGGCACCATCTCGCCGATCACCATGTGCAGGAACACCACGATGCTCAGCGCGATGGCGTAGCTCAGCGGGTGCATCGCCGACTCGGGCACGCCGAGCGCGTGGAAGGCGGGCTCCAGCAGGTGCGCGATGGTCGGTTCGGCGAGCGCGCCGAGCAGCAGCGAGCAGACGGTGATGCCGAGCTGGGCGGCGGCCAGCATCGCGGAGACGTTGGACAGCGCGTGCAGCACGGTGCGGGCGCGCTTGTCGCCGGCCTCGGCGAGCGGCTCGATCTGGCTGCGGCGCACCGAGATGACGGCGAACTCGGCGCCGACGAAGAAGGCGTTGCCGAGCAGCAGGAGCAGCGAGAAGGCGAGTTGCAGGGCGCTCATCGGTGGTTGTCCCGGTCCTCGTCGTCGTTCTCGTCCTCGTGCACCCGGCGGACCTCGACCCGGCTGGTGCGGTGCCGGTCGACGGCGGTCACGGTCAGCTCCCAGCCGGGCAGGTGGGCGCGCTCGCCGACGGCGGGGAGCTTGCCGAGCAGGTCGGCGAGCAGGCCGCCGAGCGTCTCGTACGGGCCGTCGGGGGCGTGCAGGCCGATCTTGGCGAGCTGGTCGAGCCGGGCCCGGCCGTCGGCGTCCCAGACCGGCAGGCCGTCCCGCGGGGGGAGCGGGCGCAGGTCGGGGGTGTCGGCGGGGTCGTGCTCGTCCTGGACCTCGCCGACCACCTCCTCGACGATGTCCTCGATGGTGGCGACGCCGGCGGTGCCGCCGTACTCGTCGACCACCACGGCCATCGGCTCGCGGCGGCGCAGCAGGTCGAGCAGCCGTTCGGCGGACATCGTCTCGGGGACCAGCAGCGGCGGGGCGCACAGGTGGCGGACCTTGGTGTGGTCGCGCCGCGCGGCGGGGACCGCGAGGGCGTCCTTGAGCGTGACGGTGCCGGTGACCTCGTCCAGGCTCTCGGCGTACACCGGGAAGCGGCTCAGCCCGGTGGCCCGGGTCAGGTTGAGCACGTCGGTCGCGGTGGCGTCCTGCTGGAGGGCGGCGACGTCGATCCGCGGGGTCATCACGGACTCGGCGGTCAGCTCGCCCAGGCCCAGGGTGCGGACGAACAGCGTCGCGGACTCCTCGTCCATGACGCCGGCCTGGTACGAGTGCCGGGCCAGCGCGACGAGTTCGTCGGCGGTGCGGGCGTGGCCGAGCTCCTCCTGGGGCTCGACGCCGAAGGCCCGGACGATCCGGTCGGCGGAGCCGTTGAGGAAGGCGATCAGCGGCCGGCAGGCGGCGGAGAACGCGCGCTGCGGGGCGGCCACGGCGTAGGCGACCCGGATCGGGCGGGAGATCGCCCAGTTCTTCGGGACGAGTTCGCCGATCACCATCTGGATCACGGTGGCCAGCACCAGGCCGACGGCCACCGCGGTGCCGCGGGCCGCCGAGTCGGGCAGGCCGACGGCGGTGAACACCGGTTTCAGCAGGACGGACAGCGCCGGTTCGGCGAGCATGCCGACCACCAGCGAGGTGATGGTGATGCCGAGCTGGGCGCCGGAGAGCTGGAAGGACAGCTTGTGCAGGGCCTTGGAGAGCCCCTTGGCCCGCCGGTCGCCGTCGGCCGCGGCGCGTTCCACGGTGCCGCGGTCGGCGGTCACGAACGCGAACTCGGCGGCCACGAACAGGCCGTTGGCGAGGATGAGCAGGAAGGCCGCGAGCAGCAGGAGCCAGGCGGTGGTCATCGGGCCGCCCGCCTTCCCCGGCTGGAGACGTGCGCGGCGGCGCGGGTACTACCGGACGGATCGTCCATCGAGGGGAGGTGTCACTCCTCTGGTCGCGGGTGGAGGCGGGCAGCCCGGTTCTCGGGTGGGCTTTGCCGCGGTTTTACCAGCCTAGACGATACCCGAACGCTTCTCCGGGCCCGTCCGCCCCGCCCGTCCGGGGCGTGTCAGGGCCGCCCGTCCGGGGGCGGAGGCGGGCGCGTGCGTCCGGGGGCGGAAGCGGGCCCGTGCCGTCCGGAGGCGGGTCGGGCGCGTGCGTCCGGGGTGGGTCAGGCCCGCTGCTCGCGGCCGGCGCCGCGCTCCTCGACCAGGTCGCGCAGGGCGCGGGCGGCCCGGATGGCCTGCTCCCGGCCGCCGCCGGGCTGGATGCCGACGGCGGCCAGCGCGGTGCCGTCGGCGAGGTCGAGCACCACCCAGGGGTCGCCGGCCCGGAAGTTGACCCGGACCACCTCGGCCCAGGAGAGCCGGCGGCTGCGGACGAAGTTGACCACGGTCAGGCCCTCGGCGTCGGCGACCACCTTGGGGCGGGCCAGCATCAGGCCGACCGCGGCGAACAGCAGGCCGGAGCAGGCCATCATCACCCGGTCGTTGAACTGCCAGCTCTCCGGCAGCACGACGGCGAGCACCGAGAACAGCACCACCAGCACGGCGCACAGCGTGTACAGCACGGCGCGGTTGCGGCGGGGCGCCCAGGTGACGGGCAGGGCGGCGGGTGCGGGGGTGGACACGGGTGGCTCCAGGAGGGGCGGGACCGGGGGTGGCGGCCCCGCCCGGTGGCGGGTCAGATGCGGCAGGCGTGGATGTTGGTGACCAGGATGGCCCGGGCGCCGATCGCCCACAGGTCGTCCATGATCCGCTGGGCCTCCTTGCGGAGCACCATCGAGCGGACCGCGACCCAGCCCTCGGTGTGCAGCGGCGAGACGGTCGGCGACTCCAGGCCCGGGGTGAGGGCGACGGCCTCGCCGACCTTCTCGGCCCGGATGTCGTAGTCCATCAGCACGTAGCGGCGGGCCACCAGCACGCCCTGCAGGCGGCGCAGGAACTGCTCGACCGCGGCGTCCTCGCCGGCCCCCTTGGAGCGGATCACCACCGCGTCGGAGACCAGGATCGGCTCGCCGAACACCTCCAGGCCCGCGTTGCGCAGGCTGGTGCCGGTCTCCACCACGTCGGCGATCACGTCGGCGACGCCCAGGTGCACGGCGGTCTCCACCGCGCCGTCCAGCTTGGTGACGGTGGCCTTCACGCCGTGCTCGGCGAGGTGCTGCTCGACCAGGCCGGTGTACGAGGTGGCGATCCGCAGGCCGTCCAGGTCCCGGACGCCGGAGAGCTCCGCGCCGACCGGCTTGGCGAAGCGGAAGGTCGAGCCGGCGAAGCCGAGCGCCAGCACCTCCTCGGCCTCCGAGGCCGAGTCGAGCAGCAGGTCGCGGCCGGTGATGCCGACGTCCAGCCGGCCGGAGCCGACGTACACCGCGATGTCGCGCGGGCGCAGGAAGAAGAACTCGACCTGGTTGTCCGGGTCGACCAGGACGAGCTCCTTGGCCTCCTTGCGCTGCCGGTAGCCGGCCTCATGGAGCATCTCCGCCGCGGGACCCGAGAGCGAACCCTTGTTGGGGACGGCGATGCGGAGCATGAGTGGCGGACCCTTCGCGTTGGCGAGCAGTGGAGCGATCGGACGGGCGGTGGAACGGGACTGCTGGAGGCACCTGTCGGAGGTGCGCGTCAGAGGTGCTTGTAGACGTCTTCGAGCGTCAGCCCGCGGGCGAGCATCATCACCTGAACGTGGTAGAGGAGCTGCGAGATCTCCTCGGCCGCCTCCTCGGGCGACTGGTACTCGGCGGCCATCCAGACCTCGGCGGCCTCCTCGACGACCTTCTTGCCGATCGCGTGGACGCCCTGCTGGACCAGCTGGGCGGTACGGGAGGACGCGGGGTCGCCGGTGGCGGCCTTCTGCTGGAGCTCGGCGAAGAGCTCCTCGAATGTCTTGGAAGCCATGATGGGCTCACCTTACGGGGTGCGGGCTGACGGACGGTAAACGGTTCCGCACCGTGGACAGTCCGGTGGACGGCGTCCACGGTGCGGGGAACCGCCGTCCGCGGTGCGGAGGGGCGGTGTCAGCTCCGGGGCGCGAGCGCCGCGCGCAGCGCGGCGGCGGTGGCGACGGCGGCGGTGACCGCCTCGTGGCCCTTGTCCTCGGCGGAGCCGGGCAGCCCGGCCCGGTCCAGCGCCTGCTGCTCGGTGTCGCAGGTGAGCACGCCGAAACCGATCGGGACGCCGGTGTCCACCGAGACCTGGGTCAGGCCGACGGTGGCGGCCTGGCAGACGTAGTCGAAGTGCGGGGTGCCGCCGCGGATCACCACGCCCAGCGCGACCACCGCGTCGTACCCGGCGGCGGCCAGCCGCTTGGCGGCGACCGGCAGCTCGAAGGTGCCCGGGACGCGGACCACGGCCGCGTCGCCGATGCCCAGGTCCTTCAGGGCGCGCCGGGCGCCGTCCAGCAGGCCGTTCATCACCTGCTCGTGCCACTGCGCGGCGATCACCGCGACCCGCAGGTCGGCGCAGTTCTCCAGGCTCTCCGGGGACAGGACGGGGGCTCCGTGGCCGGCCATGTTCGTCTTCCTCTGTTCGTTGCTGGCGGTGGTTCGTTGCTAGTGGTGGTGCGGGCGTGCGGCGGTGCGGGCGTGCGGTGGTGCGGGGGCGGCGGCTACTTGCCGTCGTCCTCCTCCAGCCACGGCAGGTCGTGGCCCATCCGGTCGCGCTTGGTGCGCAGGTAGCGCAGGTTGTGCTCGCTCGCGGTGGTGGGCAGCGGGCGGCGGGCGGCGACCTTGAGGCCGTGCTCGGTGAGCGCGGTCTGCTTGGCCGGGTTGTTGCTGAGCAGGGTCAGCGAGCGGACGCCGAGGTCGGTGAGCATCTGGGCGCCGATCGAGTAGTCGCGGGCGTCGGCGGGCAGGCCCTGGTCGAGGTTGGCGTCGACGGTGTCCAGGCCCTGTTCCTGGAGCTGGTAGGCGCGCAGCTTGTGGGCCAGGCCGATGCCGCGGCCCTCGTGGCCGCGCAGGTAGAGCACCACGCCGCGGCCGGCCGCGGCGACGGCGGCCAGCGAGGCGCTCAGCTGGGGGCCGCAGTCGCAGCGCAGCGAGCCGAACACGTCGCCGGTCAGGCACTCGGAGTGCAGCCGGACCAGCACGTCCTCGCCCTCGGGGAGCCGGCCGTCCGCGTCCAGGCCGCCGGCCACCAGGGCCAGGTGCTCGGTGCCGTCGATCGTGCCGCGGTAGCCGACGGCGGTGAACGTGCCGTGCTCGGTGGGCAGTTGGGTGACGGCGGCGCGGTCGACGTGCAGTTCGGTGCGGCGGCGGTAGGCGATCAGGTCCTCGATCGAGATGATCGCCAGGCCGTGTTCGCGGGCGAAGGCGTGCAGTTCGGGCAGCCGGGCCATGGTGCCGTCGTCGTTGACCACCTCGGCGATGCCGCCGGCCGGGGGGAGCCCGGCGAGCCGGGCCAGGTCGACGGCGGCCTCGGTGTGGCCGGGGCGGACCAGCACGCCGCCGTCGACGGCGCGCAGCGGGAAGACGTGGCCGGGGCGGGTGAGGTCGGTGGGCTCGGTGCCGGCGGTGGCGAGCAGCTTGACGGTGCGGGCCCGGTCGGCGGCCGAGATGCCGGTGGAGACGCCGTCGCGGGCGTCGACCGAGACGGCGTACGCGGTGCCCTTGCGGTCCTCGTTGACCCGAGTCATCGGCGGGAGCTCGAGCCGGTCCAGTTCCCCGCCGGTCATCGGGACGCAGATCACGCCGGAGGAGTGCCGGACGGTGAAGGCCAGCAGTTCGGGGGTGGCGGCCGAGGCGGCGAAGACGATGTCGCCCTCGTTCTCGCGGTCCTCGTCGTCGACCACGATCACGGCACGGCCGAGCGCGATGTCGGCGACGGCGCGCTCGACCGGGTCGAGGGCGAACGGCCCGGTGGCGGGGCCGGGACCGGCGGGCCGGGGGGTGGTGGGCCGGGGGGTGGTGGGCTGGGCGCTCATGCGGCGGCTCCGGTGGGGATCGAGGCGGTGCGGGCCGCCCGGGCCTTCGTCCACCAGCTGGCCAGGCCGGCCACCACCAGGACGAAGTAGATGCTGAAGGTGAGGGCCGAGAAGACGTAGCCGTGGGTGTACGAGTACGGGACGCTGATCAGGTCGACGGCGATCCAGGCGAACCAGAACTCGACCCAGCCGCGGGCCTGGGCGTACATCGCGGCCAGCGTGCCGACGAAGATGTACGCGTCCAGCAGCGGGTTCCAGGACAGCTTCGGGAAGGCGTGGAAGAGCGCGGCGACGGCGGCGGTGCCGGCCGCGGTGGCGACGACCAGCACGGCCCGTTCGCGCCAGTTCGCGAAGCGCACCTCGACCTGGCCGGTGTCGCGGCGGCCCCGGCTCCACTGCATCCAGCCCCAGACGGCGGCGACGATGACGATCACCTGCTTGCCGATCAGGCCGGGCACCTGCCCGCCGAGGAAGGCGGTGATCAGCACCGCGCCGGCCAGCAGTTGGGCGGGCCAGGTGAGCACCGAGCGGCGCCAGCCGAGGGCCAGGGCGCCGAGCCCGATCAGGTTGCCGGTCATGTCGGCGACCTTCACGTGCTCGCCGAAGGCGGTGAAGGCCAGGTCTCCGAACGCACTCACTTGGAACCCCCCAGGGTGTCGGGCAGGGCACGGGTGTCGAGCAGCCGCTCGACGTACTTGGCGAGCACGTCCACCTCGAGGTTGACGGGGTCGCCGACCGCCTTGGCGCCCAGCGTGGTGAGGGCGAGGGTGGCGGGGATGAGCGAGACGGTGAACGAGTCGAGGGCGGCCTCGACGACGGTGAGGCTCACTCCGTCCACGGTGATCGACCCCTTCTCGACCAGGTAGCGCGAGATCGGCTGCGGCAGGGTGAAACGCAGCACCTCCCAGCGCGGATTCCCGTCCGGGTCGAGGTCGCCGGGCTCGCGGGAGAGCAGCGTCCCGGTGCCGTCGACGTGCCCCTGCACCAGGTGGCCGCCGAGCCGGGCGCCGAGCGCCATCGCCCGTTCCAGGTTGACCCGGGAGCCGGGGCGCAGCACGCCGAGACTGGAGCGCAGCAGCGTCTCGCGCATCACGTCGGCGCTGAACTCGCCGGGGCGGTCCGCGAGTTGCTCGTTGTCGTCGAGGACGGTCAGACAGACGCCGTTGACCGCGATGGAGTCGCCGTGCCGGGCGTCGGCCGTGACGACCGGCCCGCGCAGGCGGATGCGCGAGGATGCGCCGATCTCCTCGATGGAGACGACCTCGCCGAGCTCTTCGATGATGCCGGTGAACACCCGGGTTCTCCTCGCGCTTGGGGCGCGGACTCCGGGGCGGCTCATGGGAGTTGACTGCGGACGGCACGCCGGACGCGGCTCCCCCGGGGCGCCTGGGCTTCCTCGCCGAGGCACGGGTTCGCTGCCGTCCTGCTGCGCACCCCGGCCCTCGGGTGGGCCGCGGTACTGACACGCCTGGTCCGCCGCGCACGCCTCCCATCCGGACTTTAACCGTCGGTCCAGGAATTTCACCTGGTCAACCGCCCGCTGGCTGCGGACGGGTCGCGGACTGTAACCGCCGGTTCGGATTTTCACCGACCCCGGAGTGCGCTGAACGTCACTGGTACTGCACCCACATTCTTGCACGCGCCGGTGGTCCGGCCGCAAGGACGCGTGCTGTGGCCTGGTTCACGCCGGCGGAGCACGGTGGGAGGGAATAGTTCTCCGTACGGAGGACTCCCGACCGAGGAGTTGAGCCGGCATGACGATGTTCATGGACGTCCACCACGGGATGGCCGGCATCACCGCCGACCAGTTGAGGGCCGCGCACGAGGCGGACCTGGCGGCGCAGGGCGAGGAGGGCGTGGAGTTCCGGCAGGCCTGGGCCGACCCGGACTCGGGGACGGTCTACTGCCTGTCCTCCGCCCCGTCCCGGGAGGCCGTGCAGCGCGTGCACGAGCGGACCGGGCACCCGGCGGACGAGGTGCACCCGGTGCCGCTGCACGTCTGACGCCTTCCGGTCCGGGCCGCGCGCGCCGAGTGCCGACGCCGCCCGCCGGGCGCGCGGCGGGCGGGGGTAGCGTCGGGCGGGTGATCTTCGACGCCCTGGCCGCGGACGCGATCCGCGGACCGGCCCGCCTGCGGGCCCTGTACGAGCAGCCGAGCGCGCTGGTGCGGCGCAAGCAGGTGGACCGCCTGCACGAGGCGGACCGCCGGCTGATCGGCTGCTCCTCGCTGGTGTTCGTCGCCACCGCCGACGCGGACGGCAACTGCGACGCCACGCCGCGCGGCGGCCCGCCCGGCTTCGTCGCGGTGCTGGACGGGCACACCCTGGCGATCCCGGACGCCACCGGCAACCGGCGGCTGGACACCCTGCACAACGTCGCCGCCACCGGGAAGGCCGGCCTGCTCTTCGTCGTCCCCGGCCGGGCCGCCACCCTGCGGGTCAACGGGCGGGCCTGCGTGAGCGAGGACCCGGAGCTGCTGGCGCGGCTGACGCCGGTGGGCAAGCCGCCGCGCACCGCGATCGTGGTGGCCGCCGACGAGGTGTACGGGCACTGCCCGAAGGCGCTGCTGCGCTCGTCCGCCTGGCGGCCCGAGCGGTGGCTGCCCGCCGACGCGGCGCCCGGTTCGGCCGAGATCACCCTCTCCCACGTGGGAGATCCGGCGCTCACCCTGGAGCAGGTGGTGGCCGCCGAGGAGGAGTCGCTGCGGCTGCGCTACGAGTGACCCGGGGCCCGCGAGGGGGGTCGCGGGAGGGGGGCCGGGAGGGCTTCGCGGCGGGCTGGTGCATGCTGGGAGGCACGGGATCTCCGCATAGGCGGAACTTTGGGGGGCCATAGCTTCGGCTTATGACGACATAAGCCGGAGCCCGGTACCGGGCGCGCCCGCCGGCCGCGAGGCTGGGCGGTACGCGCCCCGAGTCGAACAGGAGTACCTGCCCATGCCCCGCCCCGTCCGGGTGGCCATCGTCGGTTCCGGCCCCGCCGGGATCTACGCCGCCGACGCGCTGCTGAAGTCCGACCTGGCCGCCGCCCCCGGCGTCTCCATCGACCTGATCGAGCGCCTGCCCGCCCCCTTCGGCCTGATCCGCTACGGCGTCGCCCCCGACCACCCCCGGATCAAGGGCATCATCACCGCCCTGCACCAGGTCCTCGACAAGCCCCAGGTCCGCCTGCTCGGCAACGTCGACTACCCCGGCGACCTCTCGCTCGACGAACTGCACCGCTTCTACGACGCGGTGGTCTTCGCCACCGGCGCCGAGGCCGACCGCGACCTGAACGTCCCCGGCATCGAGCTGGACGGCTCGTACGGCGCGGCCGACTTCGTCTCCTGGTACGACGGCCACCCCGAGGTCCCGCGCGAGTGGCCGCTGGAGGCCGAGCAGGTCGCCGTCCTCGGCGTCGGCAACGTCGCGCTCGACGTGGCCCGCATCCTGGCCAAGACCGCGGACGAGCTGCTGCCCACCGAGATCCCGCCGAACGTGTACGAGGGCCTGGCCGCGAACCGCGCCGTCGAGGTGCACGTGTTCGGGCGGCGCGGGCCCGCGCAGGCCAAGTTCTCCCCGATGGAGCTGCGCGAACTCGACCACTCCCCCACCATCGAGGTCGTCGTCGACCCCGAGGACATCGACTACGACGAGGGCTCGATCGCCACCCGGCGCGCCAACAAGCAGGCCGACATGGTCGCCTCCACCCTGGAGAACTGGGCGATCCGCGACGTCGGCGACCGGCCGCACCGCATCCACCTGCACTTCTTCGAGAACCCGGTCGAGGTGCTCGGCGCGGACGGCAAGGTCGTCGCGCTGCGCACCGAGCGCACCGAACTCGACGGCACCGGCAACACGGTGGGCACCGGCACCTTCCGCGACTGGCCGGTCCAGGCCGTCTACCGGGCGGTCGGCTACCGCTCCGACGAACTGCCCAAGCTGCCCTTCGACACCCTGACCGCGACCGTCCCGCACCAGGCCGGCCGGGTCCAGGAGAACGGCGCCCACCTGCCCTCCGTCTACGTCACCGGCTGGGTCAAGCGCGGCCCCGTCGGCCTGATCGGCCACACCAAGGGCGACGCCAACGAGACGGTCGCCTGCCTGGTCGCCGACCACGCGGCGGGCCTGCTGCGGCCCGCCGCCGAACCCGCCGAGGACGCCGTCGTCGGCTTCCTGCGCAGCCGCGGCGTCGACTTCACCACCTGGGAGGGCTGGCAGCACCTCGACGCCCACGAGAAGGCCCTCGGCGCGGCGGAGAACCGCGAGCGGGTCAAGGTCGTCGACCGGGTCGGCATGCTCGACGCCTCCCGCAGCGACCGGGCGGCGGACCGCAACCCGCGGTAGCCGCCCGCGGGCCCGGGTGAACGCCCGGCCGGACCGTCCAGGACCACGTCCTGCGGCGCGCCCGGCCGGGCGTTCGCGCGCGACCGCGCGGAAGGCCGCGGGGCCCGGGCCGGTCAGTCCTGCGGGGCGGGGCCGGTGCGCCGGCGGTCGTAGTGCCGGGCGACCCGGGCCCGGTTGCCGCAGGAGGTCTTGCACCACTCCTGGCGGCCGTGGCTCTTGACGAAGTACCGCACGCAGCGCGGCGCCTGACAGGCCCGCAGCTGTTCCCGCTCGGGCCCGGCCAGGAACTCGATCACCGCGCGGGCCAGCGCGGCGAGCAGCCGGGCGCGGGCGTCCCCGGTGGAGGAGAGCGGACGAATCCGGGCCGGTGGCTCCCCCGCGTCCCAGCCGAGTTGCGGGGCGACCGGGTCGAGCGCGGCGGCGGCGTTCAGCCGTTCCAGTGCCCGGTCGGCGGGCATCAGCCGGTGCGCGTCGGCGCGGCTGGCGGGGCCGGGGCTGACGGCCCGGGCGAACAGGGCGCGGGCGGCGCGGCGCAGTTCGAGCACCTCGGCGTGCAAGTCGGCGTCCAGGTCGGGGAGTTCGGCCGGGCCGGTGAAGCGGGTGCCGTGTTCGGCCAGCCAGGCGGCCGCGTCGCCGGCCTCCGCCAGGTCGTCGAGCACGCCGCCGTTGCCGTCGTGGCGGACGGTGCCCACCAAGTCCAGTGCGGGCCACCCCTGCCGGGTGTCGCCCTCGTTCGCCATGCGTCCGCCTCCTCGCCCGTGCCGCCGGTGCACATTCTCCCTTGCCGCGCCGATCGCTCCTACCCTAAAGTCCCTAACGCCAAAGCGAAAGACAACCATTAGGCACCGGCGAAGGAGCCCCCATGCCCCTGCTGTTGGCCCAGATCAGCGACCTCCACCTGGACGGCACCGAGCGCGCCACCGAACGCGCGGCCCGCGTCGTGCGGTACCTGCGCGGCCTGCCCCGGCCCGTCGATGCGCTGCTGGTCACCGGCGACATCGCCGACCACGGGACGGAGGACGAGTACCGGGAGGCGGCCGAACTGCTGGCGGACGCCCCCTTCCCGGTGCTGCACTGCCCGGGCAACCACGACGCCCGCCCCGCCTACCGCGAGGCCCTGCTCGGCGAGGAGCCGGACACCGCGCCGATCAACCGGGCGCACCTGGTCGGCGGCACCGCGATCCTGATGGTCGACTCGACCGTCCCCGGCCGGGACGAGGGCCTGCTGGAGTCGGCCACGCTCGGCTGGATCGACCGCACCCTCACCGAACTCCCGCCCGGAACACCGGCGTTGATCGCCTTCCACCAGCCGCCGGTGGCCCTGCACCACCCGGTGCCCGACTCCTGCCGGCTGCGGCGGCCCGAGGACCTCGCCGCGCTGCTCGGCGACCACCCCGAGGTGGTCGCCGTCCTCACCGGGCACGCGCACACCGCCGCCGTCTCGACCTTCGCCGGACGGCCGCTGATCGTCGGGCCCGCCGTCACCTGGACGCTCCAACTTCCCTGGGAGACCGAAGACTTCATCGGGCGCGACCAGCCGCCCGCACTCGCCTACCACGTCCTGGACGAGGAGCGCCGGCTGACCACGCACTACCGCGTCGTGCTCTGACGGCCCGGCGCGCACCGTGGCCACCCCGCACGCCGTCGCCGGGTTCCTGATCGCCCTCCTCCCGCTGATCGCCACCCCCGGCGCGAGCCTGGCCCTGCTGATCCGGCAGACCACCGACCACGGCCGACGACGGGCGGTGCCCGTGGTGCTTGGCACCGTCGCCGGACTGGCCGTGCACGCGGGTCTGGCGATCGCCGGACTGGCCGGGCTGACCGCGCACCACCCCGGCGCGCTCACCGCCGTCCGGCTGGCCGGCGGCGGCTACCTGATCGGCCTGGCCGTCTGGACCTGGCGCTCCGCCGGCCGGCCGCCGGCCCGCCGACCGGGCCGCGGCGGCCCCGTCCTCGTCCAGGCCCTGCTGGCGAACGTCCTCAACCCGAAGGCCGCCTCGATCTACCTGACGCTCGTCCCGCAGTTCCTGGACGCCACCCGTCCGCTGACCGGCCAGGTCCTCACCCTGGCCGCCGCGCACGCCGCCCTGGTCGGCGGCTGGCTGTTCGGCTGGACCGCCCTGCTCGGCCGCGCCCGCCCGCACCCCCGCCTGCGCGCCTGGACCACCGGTGCCACCGCCGCCGTCCTGCTCGCCCTGGGCCTGCACGCGCTCGCCGGGGCCTGACGTCCGACCGCGGAACCCCGGCGGACCGGAACACGTCCACCGGCCCCGGCGGACGGGCCCGCGCGGCCCGGGGCCCTTCGGTCCAGTGACCGTTCGGTTCAGGGGCGGTTCGGTTCAGGGGCGGTTCGGTTCAGGGGCGGTTCGGTTCAGGGGCGGTCGGGACGCTCCTCCGGGGTGTGGCAGGCGCGGCGGTGGCGTCAGGGCGGGCCCGGTTGCAGTTCCGCCCGGCCCGCCGCGTCGGAGAGTTTGAGCAGGACGACGGTGAGCAGCCAGTTCGCGGTGAGGGAGGAGCCGCCGGCGGCGAGGAAGGGGAGGGCCTTGCCGGTGAGCGGGATGAGGCCGGTGACGCCGCCGACGACGACGAAGACCTGGAGGGCGAGGGCGGCGGCCAGGCCGGTGGCGAGGAGTTTGCCGAAGGGGTCGGGCAGGGCGACGGCGGTGCGCAGGGCGCGCTGGACCAGCAGGCCGTAGAGGAGGAGGACGGCCATCGAGCCGGCCAGGCCGAGTTCTTCGCCGATGGTGGTGAAGATGAAGTCGCTGCGCCCGGCGAAGCCGATCAGGAAGGGGCGGCCCTGGCCGAGGCCGGTGCCGAGGACGCCGCCGGTGCCGAGGCCGAAGAGGGCCTGGGCGGGCTGCTGGGAGATCAGCGCCGGGTCGTGGACGGGTTCGTAGATGTCGAGCGGGTGCAGCCAGGCTTCGACCCGGCCGTGCACGTGCGGTTCGAGGTCGCCGACCACGGCCGCGCCGCCGACGGCCATCAGCAGGCCGATGACCACCCAGCCGGTGCGTTCGGTGGCGGTGTAGAGCATCACCACGAAGACGCCGAAGAAGATCAGCGAGGTGCCGAGGTCCCGTTCGAAGACCAGCACCAGCAGGCTGACCACCCAGATCGCCAGCACCGGACCGAGGTTGCGGCCGCGCGGCAGGTGCAGGCCCCACGCCTTGCGGCCGGTGAGCGCGAGGGCGTCCCGGTTGGCGGTCAGGTACCCGGCGAAGAAGACCGTGATGGCGACCTTGGCGAACTCGTCCGGTTCGAAGGAGAGTCCGCCGACCCGGATCCACCGCTTGGCGCCGAAGCTGTCGCCGGAGAAGAACGCGGGCGCGGCGAGCAGCACCAGCGCGCCCGTCATGATCAGGTAGACGTACTTCTGGAACAGCCGGTGGTGCCGGACCACGGCCAGCACGCCGACGGCCAGCAGCGCGGCGATCACCGTCCACTGCACCTGGGCGGGCGCGGCCGGGAGCTTCTGCCAGTCGCCCTTGTCGGGGTGCCAGAGCGCGTAGGAGCGGTCGAGGCGGTCGAGCAGGACGAGTCCGAAGCCGCTGAGCAGGACCGCGAGCGGCAGGATCAACGGGTCCGCGTACGGGGCCCAGCGGCGGACGGCGAGGTGCAGCAGCAGGGCGAGCGCGCCGAGGCCCGCGCCGTAGGGCAGCAGGCCGGGCGGGACGGTGCCGCGCAGGGCCAGGCTAGCGGTGGTCCAGCCCGCCAGGCAGACGGCCACCGCGAGGAGCAGCAGGGTGAGTTCGCTGCGGCGGCGGTGCGCGGCGCGGCGGCGGCCGGCGCTGCGCGGGGCGGCGTTCACCCGGGCTCCCCCACTCGGTAGATTCTACAGTGGCGTAGATAGTGGAGCCGGGTCCGCGGTCGCGGGCCCGACCCTGCGACGACGCCCGGAACCCCGCCCCGGGTTCCACCGCCGGGCCCCGCCACCGGCACCGCCGCCCGAAGGAGGCCCCCCGGCATGACCCACCCCGCGGCCGTCGCGCCCTGGCACTGGTCGGCGCTGGCCGACACCTGGACCCTCGAACCGGCGGTCGCCGCCCTGTCCGTCCTGCTCGCGGCCGGCTACCTGGCCGGCGCCCGCCGCCACCGCACCGGCGGCTCCGGCCGCTGGCCCTGGTACCGCACCCTGGCGTTCCTGGGCAGCCTCGCGGTCTGGGTCTGGACCACCTGCTCCGGCCTCGGCGCGTACGAGCGGGTGCTGTTCACCGACCGCGCGGTGCAGCTGGTCCTGCTGCTGATGCTGGTGCCGATGCTGCTCGCCCTGGGCGCGCCCGTCTCGCTGCTGGCCGCCACCCTCCCGGCGGCGGGCCGCGAGCGGCTGCGGGCGGCGCTGTCCGGCCGGGTCTCCCGGGTGCTGATGTTCCCGCTGGTGTCCACCGTGCTGCTGGTCGCGCCGCCCTGGCTGCTGTACTTCACGCCGCTGTACGCCCGCACGCTGACCGACCCGGTCTGGAACACCGGCTTCCACCTGGTCCCGGTGCTGCTCGGCCTGCTCTACTTCTGGCCGCGCCTGCAACTGGACCCGGTCGCGCACCCGTACCCGCTGATGATCGGCGTGGTGATCACCTTCGTCGAGGTGGTCTTCGACGCGGCCCTCGCCCTGGTGCTGCTGTACGGCGGCCACGTGATCGCCGAGCCGTACTACGCGGGCCTGGCCCGCGACTGGGGGCCCACCCTCGCCCGCGACCAGTTCGTCGGCGGCAACGCGATCTGGATCCTCGGCGACCTGGTCGGCCTGCCCTTCCTGTGCGCGCTGATCCGCCGGATGATCGTCACCGGGCGCGCCGAGACGGCGGCGGTGGACGCCGCGCTGGACGCGGCGGAGGAGGCCCGGGCGGCGGCGGCCTCCGCTGCGGTCTCCCCGGCGGGCACCGCCCCGGGCGCTCCCGCGAGCGCTGCTGTCGGGGACCGGCCGTGGTGGCTGGACGACCCCAACCTCCGGCACCGCTACGGCGGTTGAGGCCCCGCACCCCCGTGTCGCCCCGCGCTGCCGCCCCGCGCTGTCGCCCCGCGCCGCCGCCCCGGTCCGGGCTACCCGACCGGCTCGCCGGCGTTCAGCACCCGTCCGGCGAACTCCGGGTCGAGGGCGACCCGGACCAGGGCGTCGGCCAGCCGGTGCAGTTCGGCCGGGTCGACCAGGGCGGCCAGCTCGGCCGGGTCGGTCGGGAGCCGGAGCAGTTCGGCACCGGCCAGCACCCGGGCGTCCAGGGCCGGGCGCAGGTGCGGCCAGACCGCCTGCGCGTCGCGGCAGAACGCGGCGGCGCCGGCCGGGCCGATGCCGGGGAAGCGCTGGAGGAGGGCCCGGGTCCGTTCGGGGCGGTGCTGGGCGGCGACGGCGAGCTTGCGCAGGTCGCCGCCGTACTCGTCCTGGGCCAGGCGGGCGCAGTCGTTGAGGCGGGTGGCGGTGCCCTCGGCGAAGTGGCGGTAGCGCCCGGCGATCAGCGCGTCCTTGCAGTGCTGCCGCCCCAACTCCAGGGTGCCGTAGGGCGTTCCGGCCCCGGCGGCGATCAGCGCGGCCGTGCCGGTGACGGCGATCGCGCCCTGGACGCGGGCCGACACCAGGTTGCTCAGCACCAGGAGCTGCCAGAGCGGTTCGGCCCGGTCCGCGAGCACGATGCCCGCCTGTTCCGGGTACGTGCCCCCGGCCGCCTCCACCAGCACCGCCACCCGTCGCCGCGTGTCCATTCCGGCCCTCCCGCCATTGATTCGCTGACGAACCGCCAGCCGTCGGGCCCGACGGTACGCGGCGGCGGCCCCGACCGGCCCGCAGCCACGCCGCGAACGCCCCGGTTCGGCCCGCGCCCGCCCACCGGGAAACGACGGGCGGACGGGACGGTCGGGGCTCCGGGGGCTCAGCCCAGCAGCGCGGCGACCTCGGCCAGCGAGTGCACCCGCGGCACGGCGCTCTCCTCGCCGCTCGGCTCGCGGTCCAGCCAGATGCCCAGCAGCCCGGCCTCGGTGGCGGCCTGCGCGTCCACGTCCAGGCGGTCGCCGACGTACGCGGTGCGCCCGGGGGCGACGCCGAGGGCGCGGCAGGCGAGGTGGAAGATCGCCGGGTCGGGCTTGGCGCAACCCGCCTCGGCGGAGGCGGTGGTGTGCGGAACGAGCACGTCGAGGCCGACGGCGCGCAGCTTGCGCCGCTGAATGTCGCCCTCCCCGTTGGTGATCACGCCCGTCCGCCGCGACGCGCCCAACTCCCGTACCGCACGCGGCACTTCCGGGTAGGCCCGCCAGGAGCGCTCGTAGCGCCGCAGGTAACCGGCGAACCAGGCGTCGGCCCGCTCGGCCGGCCACTCCCCCAGCCCGAGGTGCGCGGCCAGCCCCACGGCCCGGTTGCGGCGCTGCTGGTGGACGGTCGACTCGCCCGCCAGGTAGCGGTCGTACTCGACCCGTTCGAGGCGGCGCCAGAACCGCAGCACCTCGTCCCGGTCGAACTCCCGCCCGGGCAGCTCCGCCGCGACCCCGGCCAGCAGGGCCGCCTCGGCCGCCCCGTCGTGGTCCAGCAGCGTGCCGTCGAGGTCGAACAGCACCGCTTCGATCACCGCCCGCCTCCCGTCCTCGCCCCGTTTCACCCTACCGGCCGCTGACGTGCCGTCACCACCCGGCCACCGGGCGCTCACCTCGCGGTACCGGGCGCCCCGTCCGCCGGTTCCGCTTCCAGTTCCAGGAGGACGTCGAGCAGGTGGGCGGGGCCGGCCCGGTGGGCCGGGTGGGCCTCGGTGCGGGCGGCGCGCGGGTGCCAGTGGCCGTCCGGGGCGGGGGCGAAGTCCAGGGCCCAGAGTTCGTGGCCGGTGTCGGCGCGGTGCAGGTGCAGGGTGCCGTCGGCGGTGTGGGTGAGCCACCGGGGGGTGCGCAGTCCGGCCCGGTAGCGGTGCCACTGCCGGTCGGACCAGCGCAGCGCGGGGACGGGGTGGGGGCGCGGCAGGCGCATCGGCGTCAGGTGGCCGGGGGCGGGGCGGACACCGCCGGGGGTGGGGGACGGTGTCGGCGGCGCTGGTGCGGCTGCCGTTGCCGAGCACGGCGGCGGCCGCCCGCGGGTCGGAGCGGTCGGTCAGCCCGGCGGCCTCCAGGACGCCCCGCCGCACGGCGCCGTGCGGGGTCAGGTCGGCGACCTCGCGCAGCAGGCGCTCCGGCGTGGTCGCCGTGGTGCGGGCCCGGACGGCGAGGGCGGCGGCGACGGCCACCGCGATCGCGCCGTCCACGGCCTGCGGGTGGGTGTGGGTGATCACGGCGGTGTCGGCGGCCGGACGGACGGCGGCGGCCGGGTCCTCCGCGTAGCAGGCGCCCAGCGGGGCCACCCGCATGGCCGCGCCGTTGCCGAACGAGCCCTGGCCGTCGAAGAGTTCGGCCGCCAGGCGGCGGGCGTCGCCGCCCTCCCGGACCAGCCGGAGCATCCGGTTGGCGGCCGGCCCGTAGCCGCGGTCGAAGTCGTGTCGGCGGGCGAAGGCGTGGGTGAGGTCGAAGGTGTCGATCGCGCCGCGCTCGCACTGGGCGGCGTACACCGAGCAGGCCATCTCGGTGTCGTCGGTCCACGGCCACGGGCCGGGCGGTGCGGTGCGGGCGTCCAGGTGCGCGCGGGCGACGGCCGGGACGAAGAACTGGGCGCCGAGCGCGTCACCGACGGACAGGCCCTGGAGCGCGTCGAACGCGGGGCCGCCGTGCGGGGACGGGCTGTGCGGGGAGGAGCCGGGCGGGAACGAGCCGCGCGGGGAGGCGTCGGGCGGGAAGGTGTCGGTCATACGTGTTCCACCGAACCGTGCGGGCGGGGCGGGTGTCAAGCCCCGTCCCGTGACGGCTCGGTGGCTCGGCGGCTCAGTGCCGCAGTGCCGCAGTGCCGCAGTGCCACAGCGGCCCGGTGGAAAGGCCGGGCCGCCGGTCGCGCGTCGCCCGGCCGTGGCGGCGGTGGCCTGGGATGATCCAACCGTACGTCCCGGAACGGAAGGTGGCCCCATGGTCGGCACGGTTCTGATCGTCGTCCTGCTGCTCGCGCTCGGCGGCTGCACCTGCGTGGTGTGGGCCGCGCGCGGCGGCCCCGGCTGGGTGCGGGCCGTCGCCCGGGTCACCCTCGGCGTGGGCAGGATGATCCGGCGGACCGAGCGCAACCGGCGGCGGTACGGCATCACCAGCGGCCGGTCCGGTACCAGCAGCGGGGACTGACCCGGGCGCCGGCGGCCCCCGGCGGGGCGTCAGTCGGACAGGCCCAGCGGGTCCGGGGTGTCGGCCAGCAGCTCGGGCCCGTTCGCGGAAACCCGGTTGACGGCGGTCGGCACCGCCCGGACCAGGAGGTCGCCGTCGGCGGGGCGGTGCAGCAGGTCGTGCAGGTCGGCCGGGTCGGTGCCGGCCGGGTCGAGCCAGCTGTCCAGGTCGTCCCGGTCGATGATCAGCGGCATCCGGTCGTGCACCCGGCCGGCCCGGTCGGTGGCGTCCGTGGTCAGGATGGTCGTCGTCGCCAGCCAGGCCGCCGGGTCGTCCTCGGGCAGGCTGGCGTCCCGCCAGAACTCGTACAGCCCGGCCATCAGCATCAGCCCGCCGGTGGACAGGAAGTAGGGCTGCTTGTACGCCTTGCGGCCGTCGGCGGCGGGCACCGGGCGCCACTCGTAGTAGCCGTCGGCCGGGATCACGCAGCGGCGCTTCGCGAAGGCCCGGCGGAACGAGGGCTTCTGGTCGACGGTCTCCGAGCGGGCGTTGATCAGCCGGGCCGCGCCCGACCGGTCCTTCGCCCAGGACGGCACCAACCCCCAGCGCAGCGTCCGCAGTTGGCGGACCACCTCGCCGGTCTCGGGGTCCACCCGCTCCAGCACGGCGGAGACCGGCTGGGTCGGGGCCACGTTCCAGTTCGGCGCCAGGGCCTCGGTCGGGTCCCAGCTCGCCACGTCGAGCAGGGGGACCAGGTCGGCGGGATCGGTGGTGGAGACGAAACGACCGCACATGCGTCCCACCCTGCCACCGAACCCCGACAACCGCACGCGTCGGCGCCGGGCGCCGGGCCCCGGGAGTGCCTCGCGGGAGTGCCTCAGGAGTAGAAGTTGCGCTCCCAGCGGTGCCCGGCCAGCACCTTCAGCTGCCGCTCGTCCAGCGGCACCCCGTCGGCCACCGCCGCGTTGCGCTCCACGTGGCGCACCGTGCGCATGCCGGGGATCACCGTCGAGACGGCGGGCGCGCCGAGCACGAACCGCAGCGCCGTCTCGGCGAGCCGGTCCGGCTCGATGCCCAGGTCGGCGGTGATCGCCGCGACCCGCCGGGCCACCTGCGCGGGCCGGTCGTCGCGGAAGTACCGCCGCCGGAAGTCGCCCTCCGGGAAGGTGGTGTCGGCGGTGATCCGGCCGGTCAGCCCGCCCTCGTCCAGCGCGACCCGGACGATCACCCCGACGCCGTGCTCCTCGCAGGCCGGGAACAACTCGTCCAGCGGCGACTGGTCGAACACGTTGAAGATCACCTGCACCGCGTCCACCTCCCCGCTGCGCACCAACTCGACCGCGCTGTGCGGCTCGTGGTCGTTGATCGAGACGCCGAACAGGCCGATCAGGCCCTCCCGCTTCAGCTCCCGCACGGTCTCCAGCCAGTCGCCCCGGCCCAGCCACTCGTCGCTCCACACGTGGAACTGGAGCAGGTCGAACCGCTCCAGCCCGCTGACCGCCAGCGAGGTCTCCAGGCTCTGCCGGATGTGCGCCCCCGGGAAGGTCTCCGCCGGGTCCACCCCGGCGCGGGCCGGCCACTGCCCGTTCAGCGGCGGCACCTTGGTCGCCACCCGCACCTGCTCGCCGTTGGCCGCCCGCTCCCGCACCACCCGGCCGACCAGCCGCTCGCTCTCCCCGTACCCCCGGGCCGTGTCGACGAAGTTCACCCCCAGGTCGACCGCCCGGTGCAGGGCCGCCAGCGAGTCCTCCTCCCGGGCGCCCACCCAGCTGGACGCCCCGATCCCCCACGCCCCGTAACCGACCTCCGAGACCTGCACGCCGCTGCGCCCGAGCTCGCGGTACCGCATCCGTTCTCTCCCTCACCGGTGAGCCGACCGTTCCGGGACGGGACCCTAGGCGCCGGGGCCGGGCGGACGCCAGGGGGTCACCCGGGCTGCTGGGTGCCGTTCGTCGGCGCGGGTGCCTGCTGCGGCTGGTACTGGTGCTGGTGGACGCCGCCGTTGACCTTGCCCTGGATCGTGATGCCGCTGAACGTGCCGCCGTTGATCACGTTGTGCAGGGTGTCGCCGCTCAGCGCGGCCTCGGCCCGGCCGTGCCAGCGCTCCAGCGCCACCAGCTCGGCCTCGCCGCTGCTGGCCGAGGCGGCCACCGCGTGCTGGAACGGCCGGCGGACCAGTGCGGTCAGCCCGTTCCGGCCCTGCTTGCCGAACTCCCCGCCCGCGTCGGGCGGCTTGCCACACTACACTCCGCGATGTGCCCCTCACCTGCGATCCGCCGACGTCGTCCCGACCGTGACGGCCACCGATCCGCGCGCCGCGCTCGGCCCGTACTTCGCCGTCCGCACCGACGCGTCCCCGCCGCCCGGCTTCCGGCCGCTGCCCGAACTGTCCGCAGCAGACGGCCCGTTGGCGGCGCGGATCGCCGAGGTGGGCCGGGTGCTGGGGACGGGCGAGCCGCGGGTGGCGGCGTCGACGGCGCACCTGGGGCTGGCGGCGCGGCTGTGGTCGGTGGCGCTCGGGGCGGCGCTGGCGACGGGGCGGGTGCCGGAGCTGGGCGGGGCGTGGTTCGCGCTGCCGCCGCAGGGGCCGTTCGACCTGTGGCTGCCGTCCGCGCCCGGCCGGGAGGCCACCGCCGAGGCGCTGGAGGCGACGGTGCTGACGGGCCGACTGGCGCCGCTCGCGGGGGCCGTGCGCGCCGTCACCCCGCTCGCCCCGGGACTGCTCGCGGGCAACGCCGCCTCCGCGCTGGTCGGTGCGGCCCGCCAGGCGGCGACCGTCCCGGCCTTCCGCGCCCCGGCCGCCGCGCTGGCCCGCGCCCTGCTGGCCCGCCCGGCGCTCGCGGCCACCGGGACGGTCTCCCCGCCCGGGCGTCCGCTGGCCTTCCGTCGGGCCTCGTGCTGCCTGTACTACCGCACCCCGTCCGGCGGCCTCTGCGGCGACTGCGTGTTCACCCGGGCGCCCCGCCGCTGAGCCCCGCTCCGGGCGGGCCGGGCCCGTGAACCCGGGATCGGCGGGTAGCAGGCAGGGTGAGGGCAGTGGGTGACGCATCGCACGAGGGGGCGGCGGGGCAGTGGCGGGGGAAGCGGCCGGGGCAGGGACAGGGGTGGCGGAGCCGGGCGGCAACCGGCGCGGTCGGCGTTCGAAGGAGGAGATCCTCGACGCGACGGCCCGCGTGATGGCCCTGCGGGGCTACGCCGCCACCACCATCTCGACCATCACCGCCGAGACCGGGCTGCCCCGGAGCGCGATCTACCACCACTTCCGTTCCAAGGGCGGCCTGCTCTCCGCCGTGATGGCGCGCGGCGCCCGCGACTTCTTCGCCGCCATGCGCACCGCCCACCGCGATCCCCCCGAGGGCGGCAGCCACCGCGAGCGGATGGCCTGGTACCTGGACCGGACCGCCGAAGTCCTCGCCGCCCAGCCCGACTTCATGCGGCTGCACTTCCTGCTGCTGCTGAGCGACGAGGCCACCGAGGCCGAGGTCGCGGAGATGAACCGGCGGGTGCGCGACGAGGCCCGCGCCCACATCCGGGCGATGATCTCCGCCGTCTTCGCCGACCAGGGCCCCGAGACCGCCCGGGCGGTCGCCGAGGAACTCGACCACTTCAGCCTCGCCGGCTTCGACGGCGCCTTCCTCACCTCCCAGGCCGACCCGGAACGCACCGTCGCCACCCAGACGGCCCGCCTCGCCGACGCCCTCGTCGCCCTCGGCGAGGCGTCCGCCGCGCGCCGCAAGGGGCTTCCGCTGCAGTTGAGTTGACCCTCCGTCGGGGTGTTCGGGCGGTCAGGGGTGGCGGCGGTCGGCGAGCTGGGCGGCGAGGACGGCCGGGGCCTGGGCGAGCGAGGGGCCGTACCAGGTGAGGTGGCGGCCGTCGAGGAGGGCGTACGGGAGGCCCGGGAAGGCGTCCGGCCCGTCGGTGGCGGTGAAGCGGTAGGGCTCGTCCGGCAGGAGCAGCAACTCTGGCTCCAGGGCGTGGAGTTCGGCGAGCGGGAGGCGCGGGTAGCGGTCGGGGGCGCCGGGGCGGTCGGGGTCGTCGGCCGGGAGCAGGTCGACGCCGAGGCGGCGGAGCAGATCGGTGGCGAAGGTGTCCCGGCCGAGGACCATCCAGGGGCGGCGCCAGATCGGGGCGACGGCCCGCACGGCGCGGGCGGGCGGCTCGAAGGACCATGCCTGCCGGGCGGCCACCAGCCAGTCGGGGCTGGGGAGTTGGAGGACGTCCACGAGCAGCCGGTGGAGCGAGGCGAGGGCCTGGTCGAGGTCGCGGACGCGGGTGGTCCACACCGGGAGTCCGGCGGCGCGCAGCGCGGCCAGGTCGGGGGCGCGGTTCTCCTCCTCGTTGGCGATCACCAGGTCGGGGCGGAGCGCGCAGATCGCCTCCACCGAGGGGTTCTTGGTGCCGCCGATCCGGGCGACGTCCAGCCCGGCAGGGTGGGTGCACCAGTCGGTGGCGCCGACCAGCAGGCCGGGGGCGCTGACGGCGACGGCCTCGGTGAGCGAGGGGACGAGGGAGACCACCCGCCGGAGCCCGGGCGGCAGCCGTACGTCGTCGCCCTCGTCGTCCGTCAACCGCCGCGCCGCGTCCATGCGGGACACGCTACTGAATTCGGCGGCCAATGACGCATTTTTCACGAATTCGGAATGTCCGGGCGCCCGGATTTTCCCGACATCACGCCGGAATCGGATTCGCCCGCCGCCACCACCGCGTGGAGAACCCCGCGAACCCCGGGTGTACGGAACGGGAACAGGCCGGGCGCATTTCCGGTTCGGGGCCACGGTTCGGGCCTGCGATTCGGGGACGACCGCTGCACGGCCGCCCGAGCCGCGGTTGCATCCGGTGCCCGGGTACGGGTTTACCGTCGAAGGCGTCCCCGCTCGGGGACCTGGTGGCGGGAGCGGGCGAGATGAGCGGGAGGGGTGGTCCGGACCGGGTGCCGGCCTCGTGCGCGCTGCCCGTGGCGGAGCGGCCGCTGCGGGCGGCGGAGTGGGACGCGCTGTTCGCCGAACGGCTGGAGCGGGTCTCGCGGCCGGAGCCGTTGCGGCTGCGCCTGGTTTGCGCGGCGGCGAGGGCGTCGAGGAGCGGGAGCTGGCCGGACGGGAGGGCGGCTGCTGCTCGTTCTTCGTCTTCGACGTCGCGGCCGACGGGGGCGCGGTGGTGCTCGGCATCGCGGTCGGCGCGGCGCACGCGGCGGTCCTGGCGGCGCTGGAGCGCCGGGTGGCGGCGGCCGGGAGGGCGCGGTGAGCGGACCCGCGCAGGTCGCCCGGGCGGCCGGGGTGAACGCCCGGACCCTGCGCTCCCACGAGCGCCGCGGCCTGCTGCCGGAGCCCGACCGCTCCCCGGGCGGCCACCGCCGTTACGACGGGCGGGCCGTGACCGTGCTGCGGGTCGTCAAGGCCGCCCAGCGCCTCGGCTTCTCCCTGGAGGAGGTCGCCGAGCTGCTGGAGACCGGCCGCCACCGCCACGGCCGTCCCGTTCCCGGGCTCCAGGAGCGCGCCCGGCGCAAGCCGACCGAGGTCGAGCGGAGGATCGCCGACCCGGCCGCCGTCCGCGGAGTCCTCACCGCGGCCCTGGACGCCGGTTGCGACGACCTCACCCGGTGCGCCGGGACCCCGGGCTGCCCTGTTCCCTTCACCGGCCCCGCCACGGCGGACGGCGCGCCCCGGTAGTGCCCGGCAGTGCCCCGGGGCAGCCGCTGCGGGGCGGCCGCCGCGAGGTCAGAGCCAGTCGTTCCGGACGGCCTGGGCCCCCGCCTGGAAGCGGCTCTCGGCGCCCAGCCGGTTCATCAGGTCCTGCATCATCCGGCGCACCGTCCGCAGGGACAGGCCCAGCTTGCGGCCGGCGGACTCGTCGGTGTGGCCGTGGCCCAGCAGTTCCAGCAGGGCGCGCTCGGACCCGGTGAGGTCCTGGCCGTCGCGGGGGGCGGGCTGCCCGAAGTCGGTTCCGCTGCGCCAGAGTTCGTCGAACAGCGCGCACAGCGGCTGGATCAGGGCCGCCCCGTGCAGCTCCAGCGCGCCGCGGCGGCCGTCACTGGGGTCGATCGGCACCAGGGCGATGCTGCGGTCGACGATCACCAGCCGGATCGGCAGGAGCGGCACGGTGCGCGTCAGGCCGCCCAACTCGGCCAACCACCGGGCATATCGCAGGGTGTCGGGGTCGTTGCGGAAGCTGTCCTGGAAGATGCTGCGAATGACCACTCCGCGTTCCAGCGCCAGCTGATTGGGGTGCTTGCCGGCCTGGATGGAATCGGGACGAACTGCTCCCCCCCGCATCAGGGAGAGGCATTCCCGGGTCGCGGTCGCCGCGAGTTCCTCCAGGCGGTCGCGGACGGCGTCGAGGGATTCCAGCCGCAGGACCTGCTCGTCGTCGGGCCGCCGGTCGACGTACTCGGCGGAGAGGGCGGCGATCTCGGACCGGGCGCTCTCCAACTGCTGCTGGCGGAACAGCAGTTGATTCTGGTTTCGGGCGAGTAGCCTGGTCAGACCGACCTCCGGGCTGACGGCCCGTAGCGCGTGGGAGCCGCCCGCGGGCCGAAGCAGCGTCAGTTCCAGCAGCTCGTCCAGTGCTTCACGCACCTGTGCCTCCGTCAGGCGCAGGCTCGTGGCGATCCGCTCGACCCCCGCGTCCGGCTCGGCCAGCAGGGCCCTGTAGACGCCCTCCGTCAGGGCGTTCAATCCCAGTACTTGCAACACCGCGACACCCTCCCCGTATCGATGATCATCATCGGTGCACGGCGGCCGGGGACGCAATGCTTTCGCAGGCGAAATGATCTGGCACTTAGATGCCGAGTGACTTGATGCCACTTCTGTAGTCGTGACATCGCCTTCCGTAGGCGGCAAGCTCTTCCTCGTCAGCGGAAAACGCCGCAAAAACCGGGACGAGTTCCGCGAACCACTCACTGACACAGCAACCACTCACGGGTACAGCATGGGTACGAAACAGGAGAGAACAGTCGTGGCTCACTCGATACGCATCGTATGCACCGGTCTGATCGCCGCATTCACCGTCGGTCTGGTCTCCGTCGCCGCGGACGGCCTCGCCGCCGATCACTCGGCCGTCCGACACTCCGTCACCGCCTCGGGCTTCGACTGGGATTCCGCTCCTGCTTCACCCCCCGCACAGAGTTGACCGGACCTCGTGCAGTTGGTCGCGGTGACTCTCGTCCGTTCCGATCCGGCGCCCTCGCAACTGACGGCTGAAGCGGTCACCGACCTGATCTGGGTCCACAGCCGGCACGAAGACCGAGTGGAACACATCCGCACCCGCGTCGACCTCAACTGCTACCGCATCGCCGCCGCGATCATCGCGGACACCCCGGACGCGGCGACCATGAACCTGCGCCACGTCTGCGAACGCGCTCTGCAGCAAGCGCCGGCCCTGCGCGGCTGGTGCCTCGCCCTCACCTGAGCCTCCGCCGAGAGCTCGACCGGGGCCTCCACCGAGAGCCCCACCGAGAGCCCCACCGAGGGCCACACCCGGACTTCCACGCAGACCTCCAGGGACCGAGCCCGCGGCTCTCCCGGCCGCACGAGGCCGTCCCGCCCGGAGGTCGAGCACCACCTGCCCGCCGCCGCCGTCCGAACACCTCGGCCCGGCCCGGCACATGACGTCCAGTCGGGAAGAGACGACCCCGACCGCGACAGCCCCCGATGGCCGACGCAGCGGTCGTCCCAGGCTCCCTCGGCCCCGCCCGCCGGTCTCCGCACGCCCCGAGCGGCCCGGCCCGCCCCCGGCGGAACCCGCTCCGGCGCCCCGGCGACGGCCGAGACACCTCCTCCCTTCCCCTTTCCCGAAAGAAGGCTCCTCGCCATGCGCGTCCTCGCCAAGATCGCCACCGCCGCGGCCATCGCCGTGCCGATGCTCGTCGCCATCCCCGGAGCGGCCAACGCCGCGGCCACCCCGTCCGGTTGTTCCAGCGTCACCCAGATCGGCAGCACCGCCTACCTCAACGTCGGCGGACAGACGATGGCGTCGGTGAAGCAGTACAAGGGCTGCGGGAAGAACTACTCCTACCTGTACGTGTGGGAGGGCTACCGCAACACCCACAGCAGCTGGGACGTGTGCACGGCCATCGTCACCGGCGGCGGGCACGACGTCCAGGACCCCCGGTGCGGCCACAACTCCGTGGAGCTGTGGTCCTTCGGTGCCGCGACCCTGGCGGAGTGCACCCAGGGCCTGGGCTGGACGGGCTACGGCCCCATCCCCTACCCCAACGACGGCGACATCGCGGTCAAGACCGACGTCCGCTGCTGACCGTCCCACCCGCGGCGACCGCCGTGGCACCGGCTCCCGGAACACCGGCGACCGTGACGGCCGTGACGGTCGCAACAGTCCTGACAGCCGTGACGACCGCACCGGCCGGCCGCACCGACCAACGGTGCCGCTGAGCGCCGCCCCGGCCGGGAGCCCCTTCGACTGAACCCCCGCCCGCCCGCTGCCCGCTGCCCGACACCGGGACGGGAGTAGGGCCGGGGTCGAGATCCATCCTCCACCGAACCAGAAGGAACCATCGCATGGCATCCGCCATCAAGACCCGCAAGACCGCCGCCCGACTGCTCACGGCCGCCGCCGTCCTGAGCGGCCTGGTGCTGAGCGCCGCCCAGGCCAACGCGGCGACCCCGACGCCCCGTACCGAGGCGGCGGCGGCCACCGCGCTGCCGACGGTGAACATGGAGGCCACCGTGCTGGCCGCCCAGATCGACCCCCGGCGCGCCGACAACACGCTGACCCCGGGCGCCAAGGACTCGGTCCTGGCCGTCGAGCGGGCCCTGCAGGCCCGCGGCCTCCTCGACGCCAAGTGGGTGGACGGCTACTTCGGCACCACCACCATCACCGCCTACGCCGCCTACCAGCGCTCCCTCGGCTACACCGGCCTGGCCGCCAACGGTCTGCCCGGCACCACCTCCCTCACCACGCTCGGGCAGGGCCGGTACACCGTCACCCAGCAGATCGGCCCCGGCGCCCACGTGCAGCGGAACGGCTACACCATCGACACCCGCACCCAGAACATGCTGACCGAAGCCGAACGCCTCCTGGGCTACAAGCTCACCCTGGACCAGGGCTCCTACAACCCCGGCGGCGACCCCACCTCGGCCGGCACCCACGACGGCGGCGGTGTCGTGGACATCAACGTCGACGGCATGACCAGCGCCACCCGCACCGCCGTCGCCAAGGCCCTGCGCCAGGTCGGGTTCGCCGCCTGGGTCCGCAACCCCAACCAGGGCGACTGGCCGTGGCACATCCACGCCGCCGCGATCAACGACACCGACCTGTCCACGCAGGCCCAGAACCAGACCGGTGACTACTACCTCGGCCTCAACGGCCTGGCCAACCACGCCGCCGACGACGGCCCCCACGTCCCGATCCAGACCTGGGAGGAGTACCAGCGCACGCACTGACCGCGCGGTACCTCCCGAGCACGACCCACGCACGACCCGAGGCACGGCCCGAGCACGACCGGGGCACGGCCCGAGCACGACCGAAGCACGACCGAAGCACGACCCGATCGCCCGTCAGCGCCCGTTGACGGCACGTCACCGAGAGAGAAGACCGTGAAGAACATACGCAACATGATCACCGTCGCCGGCACCGCCCTGGCGCTGGCCGTCCCGCTGATCGCCACCACCTCCGCGCCCGCCTTCGCCGCGTCCCGCGACGGATCCTGCGGCTCCGGAGAGTTCTGCTACTACTACAACAGCGACGAGGCTGGCTCGGTCTCCGACTTCACCGGCTCCCTCAGCAACTACGGGGACAGCCAGCCGGACTGCTACGAGTTCAAGGGGTCCGGCGCCGGCCAGGGTCTCTGCGTCAAGAACAACGCCGCATCGGTGTGGAACCGCAGCAGCCAGACCGTCCGCGTCTACTACAACAGCGGCTACGCCGGCTCCTACCAGGACTTCGCCCCCGGTGCCAAGGGCAACCTCAACTCCACCCTGAAGAACAACGACGCCTCCCACAAGTTCCTCAGCAGCTCCAGCAACGACAACGAGAGCCCCACCAACGACTTCGACGGCGGCACCCGCGGCTTCGCCGCCAAGAACTGCACCGCCTTCGCGGCCTTCCGCATCGCGGACCGCCTCGGCATCCCGAACTTCAGCAACTCCTACGGCGGCACCACCTGGGGCAACGCCAGCACCTGGGACGACGCCGCCCGCCGCCTCGGCATCAGCGTCAACACCACCCCGACCGTCGGCGCCATCGCCGTGAACGACACCCACGGGGCCTACGGCCACGTCGCCTACGTCAACGCGGTGTACTCCGACGGCTCCTTCGACGTGGAGGAGTACAACTGGAACAACCCGCTCGCCTACGGCACCCGCAGCCACCTCAAGGTCAGCAGCGCGGAGTCGTCCTTCCAGCACATGATCCACTTCTAAACCGCCACCGACCGGCCCCCGGCAGCACCGGGCCGATCCGGTGAGCGCGCGGCCCACGGCGGTGTGACGAACTCCGCCGGAGCCGCAGCGGTACGTGTCGAAGCCCCGTCGGGCAGGTGACCCTTCCAGGTCGCCTCCGTCCGACGGGGCTTCGACGTGCGGTCGACGTGCGGTCGGCGTGCGGTCGGCGGGCCGCCGACGGACCGACGGCGGGCCGACGGCTCGCCGACCGCTGCCGCGGTGCCGCAACGCCGAGGCGCGGGTGGCTACTTCAGGTAGGGGCCGTCGGTGCCGACCTTGCCCGGGGCAGCGTTCCTGCCGCCCAGGTCGAGGACGTAGACCCGCAGGTTGCCCTTGCCGGGGGCGGGCACGGACAGGGTGCCGTCGGTGACGGTGCGGACGGCCCCGGAGACGGCGTCCCGGTACGTGCCGTTGGGGACGCCGGTGAAGGTGGCGGCGTCGGTGACGGTGACCAGGGCGAAGGAGTCGACCCCGGCGGCGGCGTCGGTGTAGCGGCGCTTGAAGGACATCCCGCCGGTGACGCCCTCGGTGGAGTACTGCCCCATCTGCAGGGCGGGGATCGCCCGGCGGATCTGGTTGAGCCGCTGCACCTGCTTGACCAGCGGCTGCTGGAGCGTGGCGGCGACGGCGCCGCTCGCGCCGGAGACGACGGAGAAGTCGGGGGCGGTGACGCTGCCCTCGACGTGGTCGCCGTAGTACGCGCGGCCGGTGGTGGCGAGCGGGCAGGACGGGCCGCAGTCGATCTGCTTCCCGGCCTGGAACTCGATCTCGGAGCCGTAGTACAGGGTGGGGATGCCGCGGAAGGTCCACATCAGCGCCATGTTCTCGGCCCAGGCGTCGGTGCCGCCGGTGTAGCGCACAGCGGACTTGTTGGGCCCGTAGTCGTGGCTGTCGACGTAGACCACGTTGTAGGTGGCGTCGTTGGTGGAGTCGTCGGAGTCCTTGCCGTTGTTGTACGCGTTGTGCGCGTCGCCGAAGTTCATGTGCATCCGCATGTCGATGATGTTCATGCCGGAGAACTTCGAGTGGTCGGGCGCGTGGTAGGCGTTGCCGTCCAGGAAGGCGTTGGCGGACGTCGGCTGGTTGCCGGTGCCGAGCTGCTCCTCGTAGGTGTACTGGTCGAGCGCGGCCTGCGCGTCGTCGGCGGTGTAGTCCTTGCGCTCCTTCCAGGTGTAGAACTGCGCGGAGTGGTTGACCGAGCCGCGGTTCCACTTGTCGTTGACGAACGCGGCGACCTCGCCGAAGACGAAGAAGTTCTGCGCCTTGGCCGGCCCCCAGTCCCGGGTGACGCGCTGCTGGATGGCGGGCAGGAAGCGCCGGTTCCAGGTGACGCGCGGGACGTGCACGGCGGTGTCGACCCGGAAGCCGTCCACGCCCATGTCGATGTACTTGTCGTAGGCGCCGATCAGGTAGTTCTGGACGTCGGCGTCCTCGGTGTTGAAGTCGGCCAGGTCGTCGGCCAGCCAGCAGGAGCGCGAGTCCTCGCCCTCCCAATTGCCTATCCAGCAGGTGTGATAGTAGGTTGACGGGAACATGCCAGAGGTCGGACTCGGCCACTGGCAGTTGTAGATGGTGTAGCCCTCGGGGCTCTTGTACTGGGTCGGGGTGCCCCAGCCGACGCAGGTCTGGCCGCTGGGCTGGGTGGTCGACCACAGGTCGCCGTTGTAGTACGACTTGCCGCTCTTCGGCTCGACGGTCAGGCCGTCGTACTCGAAGCCGGGCTGCTTCTCGTCGTAGTACCAGGACCACTGCGCGTCCCGGACGCCGTACACGGTCGGCACGTACAGGCCCTTGGCGCCCCAGCGGGAGCTGTGGTTGTAGACCACGTCCTGGTAGACCTTGATGCCCTTGGCGTGGGCGGCGTTGATCAGGTCCTGGTAGGAGGCCCCGGCCGACTCCAGCCGCGGGTCGACCCGGTAGAAGTCGTAGCCGTGGTAGCCGTGGTAGTCGTAGTCGGAGCGGTTGAGCACCACCGGGGTGATCCAGATCGCCGAGAAGCCCAGGCCCTTGACGTAGTCGAGCTTCTGCACCAGCCCCTTGAAGTCGCCGCGGAACATCGGGTCGCCGTTGGCCGCGTTGCCGGACTTCACGTCCTGGTTGCCGCCCCGGTCGTTGGACGGGTCACCGTCGTAGAAGCGGGCGGTGAGCACAAAGTAGATCGGGTCCTTGCGCGGGTCGGTGCCGATCATCTCGCCGGGCCGGGCGGCCGGCGGGGCCTCCCCGGTGGTGGCGACCGCGGCGGCGGAGGCGGCGGAGACGTTCCCGGCCGCGTCCAGCGCCTTGACGGTGTAGGTGTAGACGGTGCGCGGCTCCAGGCCGCTGTCCGCGTACACCGTCGAGCCGACGTTGACCACCGAGGTGCCCTTGGTGCCACCGCTACGGGTGACCCGGTAGCCCGTTACACCCACATTGTCGGTGGCCGGTTCCCAGGTCAGCACGACGGAGGTGTCGGTCGCGGCGGCGGCCACGCCGCTCGGCGCGCTCGGCGCGGTGGTGTCGGGGACGACGGCCGCGCACGGGTCGGCGGCGTTCGCGGTGACCTTGCCGTTCTGCACGGTGCTGACGCCCGACGGGAGGACGTAGTTGACGCCGTTGTTGTTGTCCCAGGTGCCGTTGCCGTTGTTGAACGTCGCCGCCAGGGTGGCCGCACCGCCCAGGTCGACGGTGCGCCTGTACCAGCCGGGACAGGCGAGCGTCATCCCGACACCCGGCACCGCCGTCCACGCCCCGCCCGCCGGGGCGTAGTGCAGGTTGACGACGCTCCAGCCGACCACGGCCGTCGAGTAGAACACGGTGGCGCTCTTCCCGACGGGCGGGCTGCTGCTCGCGGACGGGGACGGGGACGCGGACGCGGACGGGGAGGTACTGGTGGACGGACTCGGGCTCGGGCTCGGGCTCGGGCTCGCGGTCCCGGCGGAGCACGGCGCGGTGCTGCCGACGACGCCGTCCTTGACCGTCACCACGCCCGTCCCGAGGGCGTAGTTCCTGCCGCCGTTGTTGTCCCAGCTGCCGGAGCCGTCGGTGAACGTCGCCTGCAATCCGGCGGCGCTGCCCAGGTCGACGGTCCTCTTCACCCAGTCCGTGCAGGCCGCCTCCATCGCCACGCCCGGCACGGCGGTCCACGTCCCACCGTTCGGGGCGTAGTGCAGGTCGTAGGCCGACCAGTTGCGGGACTTGGTGAAGTAGTAGACGGTCGCGCTCGCGCCGGTGCCACCCTGTCCGCCCGGGCTCGGACTCGGGCTCGAACTCGGGTTTCCGGTACCGCCGTTGTCGTCTCCGCACGGGTCGCTGTGGGCGATCACGCCGTCCTTGACCACCACGGCGCCGGTGCCCAGGGCGTAGTTCTTGCCGCCGTTGCTGTCCCAGGTGCCGGAGCCGTCGGTGAACGTCGCCTGCAACCCGGTGGCGCTGCCCAGGTCGACGGTCCTCTTCACCCAGTCCGTGCAGGCCGCCTCCATCGCCACGCCCGGCACGGCGGTCCAGGCACCGCCGTCCGGGGCCCAGTGCAGCTTGTACGCCGACCAGTTGCTGGTCCTGGTGTAGTAGAAGACGGTGGCGGTGTTGCCGCCGACCGCCGCGGTGCCGGCCGCCGCGCTCGCGGCGGCGCCGAGTGGGGCCGTGGACAGCAGACCGGCGGTGAGCGCCGCTACCGCGGTGAGGACGACGGCGATGGGGCGCCGTCGGTGCCGTGCTCGTCTGATCAAGGGAGTGCCCCTCGTACGGGGCCGCAGGCGGTGGGGAACTGCCTTGCGGCAGGGGGTGGGTGGGGGAACTTGCGCAAGAACCTGCAAGAACTTCCAGGAGGTTACTGAGACATGACCGGCCTGTAAAGACTTCTTGACCTCCCCACTGCCGGGCATTCCGCCGAGAATCCACCCCACTCGCCGAAAATTCTTTCCGCAACCACCAGTGGGGACAGTGGAACTGACGCTCCGTCAACTCGCCACCATCAGAAGCCCCTTCGGCTCCCGCAGCGCGCGGGTCACGACCACCGCCACCGCCACCGCGCCGGTGAGGGCCGCGCAGCCGAGCAGCGAGGCCCGGACGCCGACCGCCCCGGCGAGCGCGCCCCAGACGGGGTTGGCCGCGGTGAGGGCCGCGCTCTGGACGAGCGCGAGCAGCGCCTGCACCCGCCCGAGGTGGGTCGTGGGCGCACCGGACAGCACGAGCGGGCCCAGGTGGCAGGCGAAGACGCTGGAACCGGCCCCGACCAGCACCGCGGCCGCCCCGGCCTGGGCCGGGGCGGGGGCCAGGGCGAGCGCGGCGGTGCCGAGGGCGGCGATCCCCAGCCCGAGGACGACGCCGCGCCCGGCCCGGCGGAGCACCCCGTACCGGGCGGCGGCCAGCGAGACGCCCAGCACGCCGAGCGCCTGTCCCCCGGCCGACAGCCCCACGGCGCCCGCGCCCCAGGCGTGCGCCCGGACCAGCAGCGGTCCGAGCAGCCCGACCACCGGCAGCACCCCGGCCGCCGCGACCGCGGCCACCGGCAGCGCGACCCGCAGCGTCCGGTCCCGCCGCACCACCCGCAGACCGTCCGCCAGTCCCGCCACCAGGCCGTCCCCGCTCCGTCCGACCTCCTCCCCCTCCTCCTCCCGCAGCCCCACCCGCAGCCGCAGCGTCACCGCGAGGACCGCGAGGAAGGTCACCGCGTCGGCGACCGCCGCCCCCGCCAGGCCGACGCCCCCGACCAGCAGCGCGCCGACCGGAGCGCCGAGCAGCACCGCCACCTGGCCCCCGGCCTGACGCAGCGCCAGCGCCCGGGACAGCTGGGCGGGGGTGACCAGCAGCCGCGGCAGCGCACCGCTCGCGGGGAGCTGGAAGGCGTCGACGGTGCCGATCAGCAGCGCGAACCCGATCAGCGTCCACCGGCCGCCACCCGCCGTCCGGTCCACCACCGCCAACGCCAGGACGACGACCACCATCGCCGCGTCCGCGAGCAGCGCCACCCGCCGGGGCCCGTACCGGTCGACCACCGCCCCGCCGAGCAGCAACAGGACGGTGCGCGGCACGGTGACCGCGGCCAGCACCAGCCCGGCGGCCGACCCGCCGTAGCCGGCACCGGCCCAACCGAGGGCGGCGGCGAGGGCGGCGTCCCCGACGGCGGAGACCCGGGTGCCCGCGAGCCACCACAGGTACGCCCGGGGCAGCCCGGCGGCATCGGTATCGGTGTCGGTGTCGGTATCGGTATCGGTATCGGTATCGGCAGTGCTGGTTCCCATGGCGGCCGACGCTAGGAACCTCGACCCGCTCGAAGGCAAATCCCGTCCCCGCGTGCCGTCGGTCCACCAGCGGGGTCGGGCCTCCACACTGGCGGGATGTGCCACTACTGCGGGTGCCGCGAGATCCCGCTGATCAAGGACTTCATCCGGGAGCACGAGGCGGCCACCGACCTGACCGGGGAGATCGCCCGCCTACTGGAGTCGGACGACCCGATCTCGGCGGGAGCACTGCTGGCACCGCTGGCCGCCGAACTCGCCGCGCACTGGCGGGGCGAGGAGGACGGCCTGTTCCGAGTGATGCGCACGGACCCGGAGTTCACGGCGTACATCGACGCCCTGGAGACCGAGCACCGCGCCCTCGCGGACCTCCTCGCCACCACCGACCTCGCCCGCCCCGCCGACCGTTCCGCCCTGCTGACCGCCTTCGCCGAGTTGCACGCCCACATCGCCAAGGAGGAGGACGGGCTCTTCCCCGCCTCCCTGATCGCCCTGACCGCCGCCGACTGGAACACCTCGATGGCCGCCTGGCGGGCCGCCCACCCCGACCGCCGCCCCTCCCCACCGGGCTGACCCGACCTCGCGGGCACCCGGCGCGACACCCCCGGTCAGCGGGTCCGGTGGTGCGGTGCCGGACCTCGGCGCCCGGCGCACCACCCCGGCGCGCGTCCACCTGCCGAGTATCCGGGTGGATACGCAGTGTCACTACGTGCCCGTATGATCTCTGCCGGTGGCACCGTCCAGGGGAGATCAGTGAGCGAGCAGATCAGCGTGGACCCGGCCGAGTTGAGGGCTTCGGCCGCCGCCTCGCGGAGCATCGGTGAGGAGTTGCGGCGGCCGGTCGCCGCGGCGACCGGTGCCAGCCGGGCGACCGGCGGGGAGCTGGCGGGGTGGTCGGTGGGCGCGGAGTTGCAGCGCCTCGCGAACGGGTGGGCGCCGCCGCTCGGCGGGCTGGCGGAGCGGCTGGCCGCCACGGCCGCGGCCCTGGAGGCCAGTGCGCAGGGGCACGAGTGGAACGACGACCGGATCGCCGGGACGTGGCGGAAGCCGGGGGCGCGGTGAGCGGCGACTTCGCGCTGCTCCGGCGTTTCGACCCCGGCGGCCTCCGGGATGCGGCCGAGGGCTGGCGTCGGCTGTCCGCCGCGGCGGAGGACGCCAACGGCCGGCACCGGCACCGGGTCAACGGGCCGCTGCGGGCGCACTGGCAGGGCAGGGACGCGGACAGCGCGTTCTTCACGATGGAGTCCACCGAGCAGGAGCTGGAGGTCGTCCGGGTGGAGGCCGAGTCGGTGGCGCTGGTGCTGGACACCGTCGCCGACCGGATGGACCAGGCCAGGACGAACCTGTCGAACGCGCTCCGGCGGGCCGACGAGTGGAACCTCCCGGTGGCCGACGACGGCACGGTCGGCCTCCCGCCGCAGGCCGCGTCGGACCGCCACGACCCGGACGCCCGCGACGAGCGGCAACGCCGGACCCTGCTGCGCGCGCAGCTCCAGGGCCGCATCGACACCGCACTCGACACCGCCCGCGAGGCCAGCGACCAGGGCGCCCGCGCGCTCGGACGGCTCGGCGCGGACATCCTCACGCGGCCCCGGGTGTTCGGGGCCGCGAGCGAATCGGCCAAGGACGTCCGGGACGTCGCCGCGGACCTCGCCCTCGCCGCCCCGTACCTCCCGGCGAACGAGGACCCCGCACGGGCCGCCCGGTGGTGGAGGTCGCTGACGCCCGAACAGCAGCAGCGCCTCCTCGCCCTGCACCCCGAGGAGCTCGGCCGCCTCGACGGCCTCCCCGCCACCGTGCGGGACCGGGCCAACCGCCTCGTCCTGGAGCAGCGGCTCGACGCCCTGAAGGCCGGCGACGCCAGGGGCTCGGGGCTGACGGCCGACGAGTACGGCCGGCGCGAGACCGCCCTCCGCGTACTGAAGGAGACGCTCGACCGGCGGGACGGATCTGACGAACAGCACCGGCTGTTCCTGCTGGGCCTGGACCCGCGGGGCGACGGCAGGGCCATCGTGTCCACCGGCGATCCGGACACCGCCGACCACACCGCCGTCCTGGTGCCCGGCACCGGCACGACCGTCAAGGAGATGCCCGGTCAGATCGACCGGATCAGCAGGTTGCAGGACGCGGCGGAGGAGGCGGCTGCCCCGGGGCAGAGGATCGCGGTGGTGTCCTGGCTCGGCTACGACGCGCCCGAGGTGAGCGGCAGCGTCCTCACCCGCGGCCGTGCCGAGGACGGCGCCGAGGACATGCGTCGCTTCACCAGCGGCCTGCGCGTCTCCGCAGGAGACCACCGCAGCCACCTGACCGTCATCGGCCACAGCTACGGCACCACCGCCGTCGGAGCCGCCGCAGCCGGGGGCCAGGGCCTACAGGCGGACGACATCGTCGCCATCGCCAGCCCCGGCATGACCACCGGCACCGCCTCCGACCTCCACATCGATCCCGACCATTTCTGGGCCGGAACCGCAGCCGACGACAACATCAGCCTCGCCACCGGTCTGACCCTCGGCCCCGACCCAACCCTCGGTGTCTTCGACGGGAACACCCTCGCCATCGACACCTCCGGCCACAGCGGCTACTGGGATCCCCACAGCGAGAGCCTGGCCAACCAAGGGAAGATCATCGCCGGTCGGCCGCCGAATACCGTCGACAACCACCGCGGCGAGCCCGATGCCCTCGTGCCCGGCCTGTGACACCCGAACGCCGCCCGGACAGAGACCTTCCGATGCACCGATCGAGCACACCTCCCGGACACCGCGTGCCAACCCGCGCCGCTGTCGTCCTGGCCCTGTCACTCCTCCTGGGAGCCTGCGTGAACAGCCCCGATCCGAACGAACCGCTGCCTGTCATGGCCAAGAGTGAAGCCGAGGCATGGGCCCAGCACCTGACCCGGTACCTGGCCCAGACCGCCGATGTCGCCCTGACTCCGGACAGCGTCAAGCCCTACTTCAGCACCTGCGAGGGCAGGAACGGCGAAGTCGCCGCCGACGGCCGATACACCCTCGCCTACCACGCAACGGGCGTCGTCCCCCGGACTCAACATCCCGATGCCGTCCGCAAGATCAGGTCCGCTCTCGAGAAGGACGGCTTCACCGTCACCGGCTACCGCGAAACAGTGCAGGACCGGCCCGACGTGCTCCTGTACGCCAGGCACACCGAAGGGCGCTACTTCATCGACGTCAGCACCGGCGGGGGCACCGACCGGCTCACCTTCACCGTCAACACCCGCTGCCTCATGCCGCCTCCCGCCCCCTGACCGTCGCGCACCGGGTCACTCCAGGGGGTCGCGGACCACCTCGGGCAGGTGGAGGACGGCCTGGAGGGCGATGTAGAGCTCGGCGGAGTCGAGGCGGCGTTCGGTGGAGCGGCCGGAGAGCTGTTCGATGCGGCGCAGGCGGTAGCGGACGGTGTTGGGGTGGCAGTGGAGGAGTTTGGCGGCCTTGTCGGCGGAGCCGTCGACGGCGAACCAGGTGGAGAGGGTGGTGAGGAGTTGGTCGCGCTGGCCGTCGGGGAGCGCCGTGACGTGGCCGAGCACCTGGTTGCCGATCCGGGAGGCGGTGGAGGGTGCGCTGGCGACCAGCATGGGGAGCGGGTTGGCGTCGAAGAGGGTGACCGTCTCGTCGGGGCGGGCGGAGCTGGCGAGGGCGACCTGGGCGAGGTGGAGGGCCTGCGGGGTCTGGTCGAGACGGGTGTAGCAGGGGCTGACGCCGGCCCGGCGGACGGTCTGGCCGCGCAGGGTGTCGACCAGCAGGTCGATCGCGGCGGCGGCGCGCATCGAGACGATGCCGATGTGGGCGTCGGGGGTGAGCCGCCAGGCGGAGCCCATGTCGTGGGCGCGCAGGGTGGGTTCGATGTCGGGGAGGGCCTGCCGGGCGAGGCCGGGGGCGTGGGCGACAACCACGGCGAAGGTGCCGTCGTATGGGAGGGTGAGCATGTCGGCGGCTTCCAGGACGGAGCCGGGGTTGCCCATGCCGCCGCGCAGCACCACGTCGACGAGGGCGGAGCGCTCCTGGTCGCGGCGGACCATCAGCAGGGCGGTGGTCTCGTTGAAGGCGTTCATCATGGCGGTGGTCGACTCCTCGTTGAACCGCCAGACGTCGGTGGCCATCTGCACCAACTCCTCGCTGGTGGCGAGGCCGTGGCGCTGCGACTCGGCGGCCATGGTCTCCCAGAGGTGGGCGAAGCCGACCCGGAACGCGGACTGCACGGTGGCCGACGGGACGCCCTGCTCGGCGCGCAGCCGCCCGGTGCGGCGGGGGGCCTCCAGGCTGAGGCCGTCCTCGTGGGCGAGCCGGCGCAGGGTGAACTCGATGTTGCTGCGGACGGATTCGGCGAGGTCCCCGGCGGGCAGCGGTCCGGCGCTGCGGTAGACGGTCATGGCGCCGCGGATCCGGCGGACCGTCTCCTCGGTGAGCGCGGTGAGTCGGTTCAGCAGGTGGCCGGCCAGTCGCGCGGCCGAGTCGGGCGGCGCGTCGGTGAGTCGGGTGCCCATGCGGTGAGCCTAGGCGGCGCGCGGTGGCGTGCGGTGGCGCGTCCGGTGGGTGCGGAGGCGCGCCGGGCGGCCGGGGGCGGCGTGGGGTGCCGGGACGGGCTGCGGCCGGACGGGCGTTCCCCGGGTGAGGGCGGGGGCGGGTGTTGACGCGGCGTCAGGCCGTTGGCGGAGCGTTTTGTCGCGGCCCACAGGCCGGGCCGGGCCGCGGCTGTCCGTCCGGACAGCGTTGGTGCCGGCGGGGCCCGGGGCGCGCCGGGCGGCTCTAGTCTGCTGCCCAGACCGGCCCGGACCCGCCGGGCCGGACCGAGTGGAGAGGGCACCCGTGATGGAGAGCCCCGCCGAGCTGCGCCTCGACCTGGTGATGGACCTGCTGCTGTCGCCGGAGGAGGTCTTCCCGGTTCCGGCGCGGCTGGTGTACCGCACCGACGACCCGTACGCGGTGCACGTCGCCTTCCACGTCGACTCGGCGCAGCCGATCGGCTGGTTCTTCGCCCGGGACCTGCTGGCGCAGGGGCTGCTGCGGCCCACCGGGCTGGGCGACGTACGGGTCTGGCCGGCCTCGGTGGACGGGCGGCGGACGGTCGCCCTGATGCTCTGCTCCCCGGAGGGCGACGCCTTCCTCCAGGCTCCCGCCGCCCGGGTGGCGGCCTGGGTGCGGCACACGCTGCACCTGGTCCCGCCGGGCGGGGCGGCCGAGCGCGACCGGGTGGACCGGGCGCTGGACGCCCTGTTCGCGGCGAACGCGGCGAACAGGGCGGGCGGCGCGGGCGGGGCGTTCGAGCCCGGCTGCTGAGGCCGGGCCGGGGGCGCGGCCAGCGGCTCTCAGCGGGCCAGCCGCCCCAGCAGCGCGGAGGCCGCGGTGATGCCGGCGCCGGTGGCCAGGGCGAGTACGCCGAAGTCGAGGGCGAGGTGGGACGGGGTGCCGATGAGCAGGCCGCGCAGGGCGTCGACCTGGTAGCTGAGCGGGTTGGCCCGGCTGACGGCCTGGAGCCAGCCGGGCATCAGGTCGACGGGGTAGAGCGCGTTGGAGCCGAAGAACAGCGGCATGGTGATGGCCTGTCCGATGCCCATCAGCCGGTCGCGGGTGAGCACGATGCCCGCGATGGTCATCGACAGGCAGGAGAAGAAGGCCGAGCCGAGCACCACCGCGACCGCGACGCCCAGCAGCCGCAGCGGGTTGGCGGTCATGCCGACGCCGAGCACCGCGGCCAGCACCACCACCACGGCGGCCTGGATCACCGCCTTCACCCCGGCGGCGAACGCCTTGCCGGTGACCAGCGCGGCCCGCGGGGTCGGGGTGACCAGCAGTTTGGTGAGCACCCCGGAGTCCCGCTCCCAGATGATCATGATGCCGTAGAAGATCGCGATGAACATCGCGGACTGCGCGATGATGCCGGGCGCCAGGTAGTCCAGGTACGGGATGCCGCCGGTCGGGATCGCCTTCAGCCGGGTGAAGGTCTCCCCGAAGATCAGCAGCCACAGGGCGGGCTGGACCGCCCGGGTGTACAGCTCGGTGCGGTCGTGCCGCAGCTTCTGCAGCTCGACGGTGCACATCGCGACGACCCGGGCCGGGACCACCCGCCAGCCCGTGCGGGCCTTCGGCGGTACCAGCAACAGGCCCAACTCGGGCCCGGCGGACGGGCGGTGCTCAGCCGACTCGGCTTGCGGTGCGGCGGGTGCGGCGGACATCCGAGAACTCCCCTTCCTTGGCGTCGTCGGTCAGCGCGCGCCCGGAGAAGTGCCGGAACACGTCGTCCAGGGTGGGCGCCTGCTGGGCCGGGTCCTCGGCCCGGACCCGGGCCTTGAGCTCCTCGGGGGTGCCGAGCGCGCGGATCCGGCCGCGGTCCATCAGGGCGATCCGGTCGCAGTGCCGGTCCGCCTCGTCCATGTAGTGGGTGGTGACCAGCACCGTCATGCCGGTGGCGCGGCGGACCGCGTCCACCCGCTCCCAGACGCCGGCCCGGGCGATCGGGTCCAGTCCGATGGTGGGCTCGTCCAGCACCAGCAGCCGGGGCGCGCTGACCAGGGCCTGGGCCAGTTCGAGCCGGCGCACCATGCCGCCGGAGTAGGTGCCGGCCATCCGGTCGGCGGCCTCGGTCAGGTCGACGGCGGCCAGCGCCTGGGCGACCCGTTCGGCGCGCTCGGCGCGGGAGACGTCGAAGACCCGGGCGAACAGGGCGACGTTCTCCCGCCCGGTCAGCCCGGAGTCCGCGGACAGCGCCTGCGGGACGTAGCCGAGCAGGCGCCGCACCCCGGTGCGTTCGGCGGCGCAGTCGTGGCCGAACACCCGCACCATGCCGCGGGACGTCGGCAGCAGGGTGGTGATCGCCCGGATCGTGGTGGTCTTGCCCGCGCCGTTCGGCCCGAGCAGCCCGAACACCTCGCCGGGGCGCACCGTCAGGTCGACGCCGTCCACCGCCCGGGTGACCGGGCCCTTCCCCCGGCCGTGGTGGAAGCTGTACACCAACTCCCGGCACTCGACGGCCGGTTGGTCCTGTTCGCTCATGCCTCCGCACTCCCCTCTCCGGCCGCCCTGGCCCGCAGGCCGGCCGCGACCGCGCGCAGGGCGGGCACCGCGGCCGCCAGGGCCGCCCGCTCCGCCTCGTCGAGTTCCGCCACCACTTCGCCGACCAGTTCGGCCCGCCGGACCCGCCAGGCGGCCAGCCGCTCGACCGCCTCGTCGGTGACGTACAGCAGCGCCGCCCGCCGGTCCGCCGGGTCGGTCTCACGGCGCAGCAGACCCTGTCCGACCAGCTGGTTGACCAGCGTGGACACCGAGTTGCCGGCCAGGAACAGCTCCTCGGCCGCCTCCGAGACCCGCGTCCCGGGCGTGTCCGCCACCAGGCGCAGCAGTTCGACCTGGGCGCCGCGCAGCCGCGGCACGGCCAGCCCCGCCCGCAGCTGGCGGCGGATCAGCCGCTGGATGCCGACCAGGAGGACGGAGAGCTCCTCCGCCTCCGCCGCCGTTCCGGTCTCGGCACCGTTCGGCACCGCCCGTTCACCGGGTTCCGGGCCCTTCGCCAGGTGTTCGCTCACCCTTCGATTTTAGCTCTGAATGAGAGGTATCGGTCGAGGGGTGTCCGGTAAAGAGTTCCGCAAGCTTCCGGGAACGCCGCGCCGGAACGCCGCACCGGAGCACCGGAGCAGCGCGCCGGAACGCCGTCGGGCCGGGCCGCGTTGCGCACGCGGACCGGCCCGGCGGAAGGGGTGGAACAGGCGGGGTGGAACGGGCGGGGTGGGACGGGAAGCGGGCTCAGCAGTCGTCGAACGCGGTGCACACCGCGCCGCCCAGCGGGTTCAGCACCGCGTCGTCGGAGCCCCCGGACCAGGCGGTCTTCGGGTGGCCGCCCTTGGGCAGCTGGGCGTGCAGGGTCAGTTCGGCGAGCGAGCCGTCCTTCGCCGTCAGGTACTCGCGCACCTCGGTGCTGCCGCCGCCCGACTGCGGCACCGTCAGGGTGGCGGCCACCGACGCCCCGTCCTCGACGGTGACCTTGACGGTGGCGCCCGGCACGGTGGAGGCGCAGCCCTTCAGCCCCTCCGTGACGCCGGTGAGCAGGGCGTACGCGCTCTGCGCCGCGGCGCTGCTCTTCGCGGACGAGCCGAAGCTGGCGATCGTCTCGTCGGCCGACCAGTCCCCGGCGGCGCCGCCCAGTGCGGCGGTCTCCACGATCGGCACCTCGGCGAAGGAGTCGTCGCGCGGGATCTTGCAGAGTTCCTCGATCCGCAGCCTGCCCTTCTCGCCGAGCACCTTCGCCGGGCCCGCCTTCCAGTGCAGCGCGGAGTTCAGCGGCACGGACTTCGGGTCGATCCACACCCCGGCGGGCAGCCGGCCGGCCTTCCCGGGGGTGGCCTCGGGCGCGGCCGGGGTCTTGGACGCGGCGGGGGACTTGGCGCCGTCGGCGGACGGCGCGGCGGAGGCGGCCGTGGCGGTGGACGCGGTGCCGGGCGCGGCGGAGGCGGCGGAGTCACCGGTGTCGGTGCCCTCCGGGTCGCACGCCGACAGGAAGGCGACGGCGGACAGGCAGGCCACCGTGGCGGCGGCGAGGCGGAGCGAACGCACGGATGTATCCCTGGGGAGTTCGAGGACGGTGGAGAGAGGAAGGGGGAACGGGCCCGGCCGGGACGGGGCGCGGCGGGGGCGGCCGTCCCCGGGCGGGAACGGCCGTCCCGGCGGGGGCCCGGTCAGTAGCCCTGCGGCTTGTGGTGCGGGTTGGCCTGCGGCACCTTGCTCGCCAGGTCGTGCCCGTCCGGCGCGACCTTGTACCTGCTGCGGATGTACGTCATGGACGCCGCGACGTTGGCCACCGGGTCGTAGATGTCGGTCGAGGTGCCCTTGACGTGGTTGGCCGCGAAGGTGCTCGGGATGCACTGCCAGCCGCCGCGCGAGCAGTTCGCGGGCTTGCCGTCGCCGACGACGGCGCCGTGGGCGTTGCTGTCCCAGGCGTTGATCTGCGAGCCGGGCGCGTTGTACGAGGACTCCCGGGAGGCGATGGTCAGCATGCCCTCGGTCCAGGCGGCGCGGGCCTTCGGGTCGGTGACGCCCATCGCGTCCAGGGCCTGGGAGATGTACTCGCGGCAGGCGGCCTCGCCGCTCCGGTACTTGCCGGCGCCCTGGTAGCTGACCTGGCCGACCTTGATCGCACCCTCGTGGGAGACCGTCGGCGTGGGGTCCTCGCCGTGACCGCCGTGGCCGCCGTGGCCGCCGTGGCCGCCGGTGGGCTTCTTCGGGCTGGTGGGCATCGGCTTCTTCGGTCCGGTGGGCTTGGCCTCGTGCGTGCCGCCGTGGCCGCCGGCGGGCTTCTTCGGGTCGGCCGGCTTCCCCGGGTGGCCGCCCTGGCCGGGTTTCCGGACGCCCTCGCGGGCGCGCCGCTCGGCGTCCGCGTACTGCTTGACGATGACGCCGAGCTTGTTGACGTCGCTGCCGAGGTTCTTGGTGAGCTCGTTCTTGGTGGCCTCCAGGGCCGCGACCTGCCGCTCGATCGCGCCGACCCGTTCACGCACCTGGGCGACCACCGCGCCGAACCCGATGACGCCGCCGAGGGCGCCCGCCGCGAGGTCGGTGGTGACGGCCCTGGCCATCACGCCCTTGATCCGGCCGGTCCGCTGGGACAGTTCACCCATCCGCTGCTGGATCGCCTGGAAGTCCTGCTGGATCCGCGCCAATTCGCCCGGTTCGTAACCGAAACCCGCTGCCATTCCGTGTCCCCCCGTAGGACCTGACCTGACGTCTGCTGAGGTCGTTTATCCCATCACATCGCGTCGTGACGCAATCACCGGACCCTCCGGTTCGGCTACCGCGCGTACCCTTTGCCCGGGTTCTGCAAACCCGGCGAACGGGTGTCCGTCGAGATGCCCGGGCTCCCCCGGCACGCGATCATGGCTGGTGCGGACCGTCCCGTCGGCGGGCCCGTGTACGGCTCACCGCCGTCGACCGCCGGCGCCCGACCGGAAAGGCTGGGTCTCGATGTTCCAACTCCTCTGGATTCTGTTGATCGGTTTCGTGCTGGGCGTGCTGGCCAAGCTGATCCTGCGCGGACCGCAGTCCATCCCGTGGTGGCTGACCATGCTGCTCGGTGCGGTCGGCGCACTGCTCGGAAACCTGGTGGCCGGCTGGATCGGCGTCCGGCACACCGGCGGCATCGACTGGATCAGGCACCTGCTCCAGATCGGTTTCGCCGTCGTCCTGGTGGCCTTCGTCGCCCCGGCCTGGAGCAAGTCCCGCTCGGGCAGGTAGCCCCCGCGGTCCACGGCCGACCCACCCACCGCCCGCCCGGCTCCCTGCCGGGCGGGCGGTGGCGTGCCGGGGGTCCTCCCGGGGACCGGGCGGACGGCGCGGCGGACGGCGCGGCGGGCGACGCGGCGGGCGACGCGGTGGCCGGTCAGTCGAAGCGGGAGCTGCGCACCGGCCCGGCGGAGCGGATCCGGTCCCGGCTGCCGGTCGCCCAGGTGGCGGCGGCGCGGGCCGCGAAGCCCGCCAGCGCCGCGTCCGGGTCGGGCGGGGTCGCCCCGTCGCCCGGGTCGGGCTCGGCGGAGGCGGCCAGGATCTCCCGGGCCAGCTCCTCGGCCGGGCGCTCGTCGGCCGGGGACGAGGTGACCTCGCCGTCCCCGTCCACCGTCATCCGCGGCTCCCAGGGCGCGACGATCCGCTGCACCAGCAGGCCGCAGACGTCCGCCGACACCGCGGGGGTGTCCGTCCAGCAGGTGGCGTGCTCGTACAGCAGCTCGCCGGGGGCCCGCTCGTGCAGCGCGGAGAGCACCTCCCCGTCCAGCTCGTTCAGGTCGTACGCCACCACCAGCGTGTCCGGCGTGCCCGGCCGGTACGGGGCGGCGGGCAGGCCCAGCAGCTCGGCCGCGGCCAGGCCGAGCGCCCGGCTGCCCCGGTCGGGCAGCAGCGCGACGGCGGCGGGGCGGCGGCCGGTGGCGTCCAGCACGACGCGCAGCCGCTCCAGGCCGAGCCGGCAGTCGTCCCAGCCGCCCTGGAAGTACGCCCAGCGGCCGGTCATCCCGGCGTCGTGGCCGTACGGGGAGAGGGTGGCGAGCAGGCCGCCGGTGAGCACGTGGTGCCAGCCGCGCAGGTCGGCCGGGCCGGCCGGCGGGACGGCGGCGGCCCGGGCCAGGGTGCGGCGGATCCGGTCGGCGGCGGGGCGCCAGGTGTCGTCGGGCGCGGAGAGCTGCCCGAAGACCTCCCGGGCGAGGTCGAGGTCCCCGGCCATCAGCGCGTTGTGCACCAGCAGGTAGCGGTCGGGCCAGTCGCCGGTGACGTCCCGGTGCTCCCGGAGCAGCTCGACGGCCTCGTGGTGCCGCTCGCCGTCCTCCAGCGCGACGGCCAGCTCCAGCAGCACCTGCCGCGGGTTCACCGCCGGCCCGGCCGGGCGGGAGCGGCCGAACAGCCGCCGCTTGGCCGCCTTGGCCTCCGGCTCGGCGGCGGCCTGCCGCGCGCCGCGCAGCGCCTGGCGCAACGCGGGGACGGCGAACTCGGACAGGCCGTGCTCGATGCAGGCGTACCCGTACGCGTACAGCGCGGCGGGGCCGGACGGGTCGGCGGCCAGTTCGGCGGCGGCGCCCGCCAGGTCGTCGATCCCCACCAGCTCGGCCAACTGCCTCACTGCCGGGGCGAGTTCGGCGGCGCTCAGGCCGTCGGCGACGCTCCGCAGTTCCCGGACGGCGCCCTGCGGGTCACCGGCGTCGAGCAGTTCGCGGGCCTTGGTGAGGTCGGCGTGCACGCAGTCTTCTCCTGGAGTTCGGGGGTGGGGGGTGGTCCACGGGGCGCTCCGGCACCGGCCGGGGCGCGCACCCGCCCGATCATCGCCGCGGCGCGCCGTTCGGCCAAACGGTTTTCCACCCGACGCCCGGCGGCCCGGCGGCCCGGCGCCGGCGCGCCCCCGCCCCCGTCCCCTTCGCTGCGACCGGTCCGCCGGCGTGTCACCGTCCGGTCCCGATGCGGTCCGGAATCCGCGTCTTCGCCCCGGCGGCCCGACGGACGGCCGTAGCGTCCTGCCCCGTACCGCCGCACGGGGTCCAGCCGCCCCGTCCGGTCGGCCGCTCCGCCACCACGCACCCGGGAGGAACCCGCCATGACCAGACGCCGCCCGCTCGCCGCCCGCACCCTGCTCGCCACCGCGGCGCTGGCCGCGACGCTCACCCTCGCCGCCTGCGACCCGGAGGGCACGGACGCCGACGCCGCCCCGCCCACGTCCACGTCCGCCTCGGTTTCCGCGTCGACTTCGGCTTCGGCTTCCGCGTCCGCGTCGGGCGGCAAGCGCGCCCTGACCGAGGCCGCCACGGCGGGCGGCCTGACCCGGGCCACCGGGGACGCGCAGCTGAGCGACGTGCCGGTCGACCCGGGCGAGATGCGCGAGGGGATGACCCTGGTGGAGGCCAACTACCGGCAGGCGAAGGGAGGTTCCGGCCGTCCGGTGCTGTTCGCCGGAGTCGACAACGTGCCCGAGGACCCGAGCAAGCGCCGCGAACACCTGTGGCGCGGCCTGATCGACTACGCGCTCGGCGAGGGCTCCACCGGCAGCCCCGGCACCTCCGTCGCCTACCCGGCCGGTCCGCTCGGCGGCAACCTGGAGTGCTTCCCGCTCGGCGCCGACGCCCTGTGCGGCTGGACGGACGCCTCCACCGCCGCCGTCGCGCTGTTCCCCGCCACCTCCCCGGCGGACGCCGCCGCACGGTTCGTCCGGATGCGCGCCGACCTCGAGCACTGAGAACCACCGAGAACGCCGAGGACACCGGTCGGACGGACGGACCCGATATGCCACCAGTCCCCTTTTTCACCAAGGGGATTGACGGCTCCCGTTCCGTTCGGAAACCTTCCCGATCGCTCTCCCGGCGGTCGGGCCCCGACCGGCCGCGAAGGACCGCGACGCGCTTCTCGGGAGTTGCCCGGACCGACGTCGGCTTCGAGGTCGCCCCACCGTGTCCGGGCGATCCCCCTCCGCCTTCGCCCGGGCATCCGCGCCGGCCCCTGACCGGCGTCCGCCGGGAAGGGGGGCTCCTTGTCGTGGCCCGGGCCGGAAACCTAAGGTCGTCAGGCACCCCGTCCCCGCCCGCAGAGGAGTCCGTTCCCCATGAAGCTGCTGCGCATCGGCGCGCCCGGTGAAGAGTTGCCGGCCGTCCTGGACGCCGACGGCACCGCGTACTCGCTGGCCGGGCTGACCGGTGACATCGACGGGGCGTTCCTCGCGGGGGGCGGGGTCGAGCGGGTGCGGGCGGCGCTCGCGGCGGGGTCGCTGCCGGTGGTGGCGAGTGCCGGGGTGCGGCGGGGGGCGCCGGTCGCCCGGCCCGGGAAGGTGGTCTGCGTCGGGCTCAACTACCGGGACCACGCGGAGGAGACCGGGGCGGCGATCCCGGCGCGGCCGGTGGTGTTCATGAAGGACCCGGCGACGGTCGTCGGCCCGGACGACGAGGTGCTGGTGCCGCGCGGCTCGACCCGGACGGACTACGAGGTGGAGCTGGCGGTGGTGATCGGGCAGCGCGCCCGCTACCTCGCCGACCCGGCCGGGGCCGCCGCGTGCGTCGCCGGGTACGCGGTCAGCAACGACGTCTCGGAGCGGGAGTTCCAGCTCGACTTCTCCCCGCAGTGGGACCTCGGCAAGTCCTGCGAGACCTTCAACCCGCTCGGCCCCTGGCTGGTGACCCCGGACGAGGTGCCCGACCCGCAGGCGCTCGGCCTGCGGCTGAGCGTCAACGGCGAGTCGCGGCAGGACGGCAGCACCGCGCACATGATCTTCGATGTGCCGTACCTGGTCTGGTACTTGAGCCAGTACATGGTGCTCAACCCCGGCGACGTGATCAACACCGGCACGCCGGCCGGCGTCGCCCTCGGCCGCCCCGACAAGCCGTACCTGCGGGCGGGCGACGTGGTCGAGCTGTCCGTCGACGGCCTCGGCACCCAGCGCCAGACCCTCGCCGACGCCTGACGGGCCGACGGCCGGCAAGGCCGGGCCGGGGTGCTAGAAATCCCTGGTGGACGATCCTTCCGAGCCCCCGGCCCTGCGCGCTTTCGTGGCGCTCGCCCCGCCCGACGAGGCCAAGGACGAGCTGGCCCGGGCGCTGCGCCCCGCCTACGAGGCGTACCCCGGGCTGCGCTGGAACCGGATCGAGGACTGGCACATCACGCTGGCCTTCCTCGGTGAACTCCCGTCCGGCGCGGTCCCGTTGCTGCGTTCCGCGCTGTCCGGCGCCGCCGTCGGGCGGCCCGCGCTGCGGCTGGGGCTGCGTGGCGGGGGCCACTTCGACGGGCGGCTGCTGTGGAGCGGCGTCGACGGGGACCTGGCGGGGCTGCACCGGCTGGCCGAGGAGGTCCGGGGCCTGGTGCGCGCCCGGGGCATCGGCTTCCGGGAGCGCCCGCTGCACCCGCACCTGACGCTGGCCCGGGCCCGCCGCGACGACGCCACCAGCGTCCCGGCGAGCGCCGCCGTCCTCGCCGGGTTCACCGGCCGGAGCTGGTGGACGGCGCGCCTGCACCTGGTCGGCAGCAACACCGCCCGCGGCCCCGGCCCGATCCACTACCGCGACATCGAGTCCTGGCCCTTCGCCACCGCCGGCCGTCCCGACCGCACCGCCTGAGACCGCGCCGCCCGAGGCCGCACCGCCCGAGACCCGGCCGCCTGAGGCCCGACCGCCCGAGGCCCCGCCACCTGGAACCCCACGGCCCGGAACCCCGCCGCCCGGCCCCCCGCGAACGTTTCACCCGCCCCGGCGGCCCCCGGAGCTGCGCGGACGGCCGGGGGCACGGGCGCGGGATTGACAGCCCCGGCTCGCCTTCCCACCATGGGAGCGCTCCCAAGGCGGTCGGCGCACGCACCGTCGACCGCCCCGCGGCACCGTACGCCGCACCGCCCTCACATCCCCCGCCCCCGTCCGGGCCCGGGGCCGCCGTGGTGCGGCCCCGGGCCGGCGCCCCACCCGGGAGGAACGACCCCCATGCTGTTCCGCAGGAGATCAGCCGGGCCCCGCCGCCCGCTCGCCGCGGCGGCCCCGGCCGTCCTGGCCGTGCTCGCGGCGGCGCTGCCGCTGTCCGCCCCCGCCGCGGCCGCCGACCCCGTCCCCGTCGGCGACACCACGGTCACGGTGAACGCGAACGCGGGCCTGGGCACCGTCGATCCGGCCGCGCTCGGCGTCAACACCGCCATCTGGGACTCCGCCATGAACGACCCCCAGGTGGCCTCGCTCTACCGGGACGCCGGGATCGGCGCGCTGCGCTACCCGGGCGGCTCGTACGCGGACATCTACCACTGGGCCGACCACACCGCGCCGGGCGGCTACGTCGCCCCGGGCACCGGGTTCGACGCGTTCATGGGGACGGTGCGGGCGACCGGCGCGCAGCCGATCCTGATCGCCAACTACGGCTCGGGCACCCCCCAGGAGGCGGCGGACTGGGTCCGGTACGCCAACGTCACCAAGGGCTACGGGGCGAAGTACTGGGAGATCGGCAACGAGATCTACGGCAACGGCGTCTACGGCAGCGGCTGGGAGAACGACACCCACGCCGACAAGTCGCCGGACCAGTACGCCCGGGAGGTCAAGGCGTACGCCGCGGCCATGAAGGCCGTCGACCCGACGGTGAAGATCGGCGCGGTGCTGACCATGCCCGGCAACTGGCCGGACGGCATCGTCGCGGCCGGCGACAGCGGCGACTGGAACCACACCGTGCTGGCCGCCGTCGCGCACGACGTGGACTTCGTCAGCGTCCACTGGTACCCGAACGCCGGCGGCGGCGAGCAGGCGCTGGCCGCCGTGCGGCAACTGCCCGGCGAACTGCGCGAGGTGCGCAGCCTGCTGGACCGGTACGCGGGCGCGGACTCGGCGCGCATCGGCATCGCGATGACCGAGGTGAACTCCGACTCCGGCAACGGCGCCCTCACCAGCCGCCCGAACGGCCTGTTCGCGGCGGAGGCGATGAGCACCGCGCTGGAGAACGGCGTGTTCAGCGTCGACTGGTGGGACACCCACAACGGCGCGGGCCCGATCACCACCGTCAACGGGGAGACCGACTACGGCGACATGGGCCTGCTGTCGAACGGCAGTTGCACCGGCAGCGTCTGCGAGCCGGCCGTGAACACGCCGTTCGCGCCGTACCACGGCATCAAGGCGCTGGGCGCGCTCGGCGACCCCGGCGACACCATGCTGGCCTCCGGCGCCTCCGGCCCCGACGTCTCCTCGCACGCGGTGCTGCGCGCCGACGGCGACCTCGGCGTGCTGCTGCTGAACCGGAGCCCCGCCACCACCCACACCGCGGACCTGCGCTACCTCGGCTTCACCCCCGGCACCGCCGCCCCCGCGGTGCAGCGCTGGGCGCCCGGCGACCCGGGCCTGGTGGACGCCACCGGCACCGCGACCGCCGCCTCGGTGACCCTGGCCCCGTACTCGATCACCGTGCTGACCGTGCACGCCAAGCCCGGCACCGGCTCGTCGGCCGCCACCGTCGGCACCCCCGGCGCGCCGCGCGCCACCGCGGTGGACGCCACCACCGCGACCCTGTCCTGGCCGGCCGCCACCGGTGCGGCGGACCGCTACGAGGTCTACGAACAGCTGGGCACCACCGTCCAGTTGATCGGCTCCTCGACCGGCACCTCCACCACCCTGCGCAACCTGCCGCCGGGCTCCCGGCACACCGTCAACGTGCTGGCCCGCGACCAGGCCGGGCGCCTCTCCCGGCCCTCCGCCCCGCTGACCTTCACCACCGGCACCCCGGACGACAGCACCTGCACCGTCTCGTACCGGGTGACCAGCGGCTGGGGCAACGGCTTCGTGGCCGACGTCGTGGTGAGCAACACCGGCCCGGCGGACCTGAACGGCTGGACGCTGGACTTCGACTGGCCCTCCGCCGGACAGTCCGTCGGCTCCTGGTGGAACGCGGACATCGCCGCCACCGGGCAGCACGTCCGGGTCACCAACGGCCGGGACAACGCCCGCCTGGCGCCGAACGGCGGCACCTCCGCCGAGTTCGGCTTCGTCGGCGGCAACAACGGCGCCAACCCGTCCCCGACGGTGTTCCGGCTGAACGGCACGGTCTGCCGCACCATCGGCTGACCCTCCGCACCGGGCCGCCGCCCGCGCACCCGGCCGGGAGCCCCCGCTCCCGGCCGGTCGGGCGTCGTCGACGGGCGGTCAGGTCTCGTTGCCGACCGGGGCCGGGGACGGAACCGGGGACGGGGCCCGGGTCGCGGTGGACGGGGAGAGGGCGGCGGCGGTGAGGACCAGGAGCAGGACCGGGAGCATCGCGGCCCGCAGCCCGTGGTGCTCGCCGAGGAAGCCGAGCGTCGGGGGGCCCGCGAGCAGGGCGACGTAGCCGATCCGGGAGGTGAGGGCGATCCGGGCGGTGGTGTCGGGGCCCGACTCCCCGGCGGCCGAGAGCGCGAGCGGGAAGCCGAGGGCGGTGCCCAGGCCCCAGAGCAGGACGGCGCAGCCCGCCGCGGCCGGGGAGTCGACGAGCGAGACCAGCGCGATGCCCGCGGCGGTGAGGAGCGCGCCGCCGCCGAGCACCAGGGGACGGCCGAGGCGGGCGACCACGGGGCCGCCCGCGAAGCGGCCGGCGGCCATGGTGGCGGCGAACCCGGCGTAGACCAGCGAGCCGAGGCCGGCCGGCATGTCGTGGCCGTCGACCATCAGCAGCGGCAGCCAGTCGGTGGCGGAGCCCTCGGCCAGGGTCATCGCGAACACCACGCCGCCGATCAGCAGCAGCCGCGGGTCGAGGTAGGGCCGCCGGTCCGCCGCCGTCACCGCCGGGGCACTGCCGGGAACCGGCGCGTCGGCACCGGCGGCAGTACCGGCGTCGGCACCGGTGGCGCGGCCGAGGCCGGGGCGCAGGCCCGGCAGGGCGAGGGCGAACAGCACGGCGGTCACCAGCAGGACGGCGGCCAGGTGCCAGGGGACGGGCAGGCCGATCGCGGCGCCGCCCGCGCCGAGGGCGGCGCCGATCAGGGTGCCGAGGCTGTAGCAGCCGTGCAGGGCGGGTAGGACGGGGCGGCCGTACGCGCGTTCCACGTCGGCGCCGTCGACGTTGCTGGCGACTTCCGAGAGGCCCACGCCCGCGCCGATCAGCAGCAGGCCGAAGGCCACCAGCGGGGCCGAGGAGAGGGCCGCGCCCAGGGCGGTGGTGCCCGAACTGGCCAGCACCAGGCCCATGCCGGTGATGATGACGGGCCGGGTGGAGAACCGGGCCACCAGCGCGCCGGCCGCCAGGATGCCGAGCATCGAGCCGATCGACATCCCGAAGAGCACCAGGCCCATCTCGGCGGTGGAGGCGTGCAGCCGGTCCCGGACGTCGGGGGTGCGGGTGACCCAGGTGGCGAGCGCCAGCCCGGGTATCCCGAAGCAGAGTTGCAGGGCCCGGCGGTGCCGGCGGACCGCCGCGCCGGGCGGCCGGGGCTCCGAGCGGTCCGCCGGACGGACGCCCGGCGGGGCCTGCACGGGGACACGGAACTCCGGGCTGGACTCCATGGGAACGCGGGCCTCCGGGGGACGGGACAGGCGGAGCGGACGGAACGGGCGGAACGCGCCGAACGGACCTGAGAAGCGGACCGGCCGGTGCCCCCACGCACCCTAGCCGCGCCCCGCCCCGACCCTCCGCCCGGGGCGGAATCCCGCGTTCCGGTGCGCCCGGCCGACCCCTCCGACGTGCCGGTTTCAGACCGTCTCCGAGCGCCGAAATGGGAGAGCGCTCTCCCGCTTGACATGCATTCTCCCAGCTCCGCACACTGCTGGGGCGAGAGAGCGCTCTCAGCGCTCCCCTCTCTCTCGCTGCGCGCCCGCACATCCCACCCCCACCTGCACGCGCACCCGAGGAGCCGTCAGATGCTCGCGCCACGCACCCACCTGCACTGGAGGACGCCGCTGTGCGCCCTCCTCGCCGTCGCCGCCCTGCTGGCGAGCCTGCTGCTCGCCCTGGCCCCGGCGCCGACCGCCCAGGCCGCCGGGATCCTGCTCTCGCAGAACAAGCCCGCGACCGCCTCGTCCACCGAGAACGCCGGGACACCCGCCTCGGCCGCCGTCGACGGCAACACCGGCACCCGCTGGTCCAGCGCCGCCGCCGACCCCCAGTGGCTCCAGGTCGACCTCGGCACCAGCCAGGCGATCAGCCAGGTCGTCCTCCAGTGGGAGACCGCCGCCGCCAAGGCGTACCAGCTCCAGCTCTCGACCAACGGCTCGACCTGGACCACCGCCTACTCCACCACCACCGGCACCGGCGGCACCGAGACGCTCAACGTCAGCGGCACCGCCCGCTACGTCCGGGTGTACGGCACCGCCCGCACCACCCAGTACGGCTACTCGCTCTGGGAGTTCCAGGTCTACGGCGGCTCCTCCGCGCCCGGCACCTGCGGCACCCAGAACGCCGCGCAGAACCGGCCCGCGACCGCCTCGTCCACCGAGAACGCCGGGACACCCGCCTCCGCCGCCGTCGACGGCAACACCGGCACCCGCTGGTCCAGCGCCGCCGCCGACCCCCAGTGGCTCCAGGTCGACCTGGGCACCGTCCAGACCGTCTGCCGGGCCGTGCTCCAGTGGGAGACCGCCGCCGCCAAGGCGTACCAGCTCCAGCTGTCCACCGACGGCACGAACTGGACCACCGCCTACTCCACCACCACCGGCACCGGCGGCACCGAAACCCTGAACCTCACCGGCACCGCCCGCTACGTCCGGGTGTACGGCACCGCCCGCACCACCCCGTACGGCTACTCGCTCTGGGAGTTCCAGGTCTTCACCACCGGGACGGGCTCCTCGCCCAGCCCGAGCCCGACCTCCGGGACCGGCACCGACCCGTTCTGGGGCGACACCAGCACCATCCCGCCGGCCTCGAACGTGCTGACGGTCAAGGTGCTGAACCGCACCAACGGCGCCTACCCGGACAGCCAGGTCTACTGGAGCTTCAACGGGCAGACCCACTCGATCGCCGAGCAGCCCTACCTCGACATGCCCGCCAACTCCTCCGGCCGGATGTACTTCTACCTCGGTTCGCCGACCAGCCGGTACGCCGACTTCATCGAGTTCACCGTCGGCGCGAACGTGTTCAACGGCAACACCACCCGGGTCGACGCCTGGGCCCTGCCGCTGGCGATGCGGCTGCACACCACCGACGGCTACGACGTGCAGGTCGGTGACGCGCAGTCGGTGTTCAACGAGAGCCGCACCCAGCTGTTCCAGGACTTCGCGAACGCCGTGCCGCAGGAGTTCAAGGTGCTGGCGCAGACCGAGGCCCCGTACCGGATCATCGCGCCGGGCAGCGACCCGAGCTTCCGCACCGGCGGCGTGAACGCCAACTACTTCACGGCGTACGCGAATTCGGTCGGCGTGAACGAGTCCACCTCGAACATCTTCGGCTGCGCGGGCACCCTGGCCGGCGACCCGGGCATGTGCGCGGCGCTCAACCGGCACGTCGCCACGCTGCCGCAGAGCCAGTGGTCCGACCCGAGCAAGTACTACGCGGCGGGCCCGGCCAACTACTACGCCAAGTTCTGGCACGACCGCGCGATCGACTCGCTGGCGTACGGCTTCCCGTACGACGACTACGCGAGCCAGTCCTCCTACATCTCGCACGCGAACCCGCAGTGGCTGGAGGTCGCGGTCGGCTACTGAGCCCGGCCGCCCGTCCGCCCCTTCGACCGCCGTCCGCGAGGAGATCCGTGAACGCACGCGCAGCACGCCCACCGGGCTCCGCCCCGGTGCCCCGCCCCACCGTCAGAACGCTGTGGACGGCGGCGCTCGCCGTCCTGGCCCTGCTCACCACCCTGCTGGTCTCCGGCGCGCCCGCCGCGCAGGCCGCCGGGACCCTGCTCTCGCAGAACAAGCCCGCGACCGCCTCGTCCACCGAGAACGCCGGGACACCGGCCTCGGCCGCCGTCGACGGCAACACCGGCACCCGCTGGTCCAGCGCCGCCGCCGACCCCCAGTGGCTCCAGGTCGACCTGGGCACCGTCCAGACGGTCAGCCAGGTCGTCCTCCAGTGGGAGACCGCCGCCGCCAAGGCGTACCAGCTCCAGTTCTCCGCCAACGGCTCGACCTGGACCACCGCCTACTCCACCACCACCGGCACCGGCGGCACCGAGACGCTCAACGTCAGCGGCACCGCCCGCTACGTCCGGGTGTACGGCACCGCCCGCACCACCCAGTACGGCTACTCGCTCTGGGAGTTCCAGGTCTACGGGACGGCCGGGAGCGGCGGGGGCGGGGCCGTCTGCGGCACCCAGAACGCCGCGCAGAACCGGCCGGTGACCGCCTCCTCGCAGCAGAGCGACGCCTTCCCGGCCGCCGCGGCCGTGGACGGCGACGCGGGCACCCGCTGGTCCAGCGCCGCGGCCGACCCGCAGTGGCTCCAGGTCGACCTCGGCTCCGCGCTGACGCTCTGCCGGGCCGTGCTGAGCTGGGAGGCCGCGTACGCCACGGCGTTCCAGCTCCAGACCTCCACCGACGGCACGAACTGGTCCACCGCCTGGTCCACCACCACCGGCACCGGCGGCACCGAGACACTGGACCTCGCCGCCACCGGTCGGTACGTCCGGGTGTACGGCACCGCCCGGGCCACCCAGTACGGCTACTCGCTCTGGGAGTTCCAGGTCTTCACCGGCGGCAGCGGCGGCAGCACCAGCCCCTCGCCGTCCCCGTCACCGTCCCCGTCCGGCGGGGGCGGCGGCTGCGGCACCGTCAACGCGGCGCTCGGGCACCCGGCCACCGGGTCCTCGGTGCAGGACGGCAACCCGGCGTACGACGCGTTCTACGCGACCGACGGCAGCACCCTGACCCGCTGGTCGAGCGAGGTCGGGGAGCCGCAGTGGATCGTGGTGGACCTCGGCGGGAACCTGCCGGTGTGCCAGGTGGTGCTCCAGTGGGAGAACGCGTACGCCAGCGGGTTCCGGATCGACCTCTCCACCGACGACGCCAACTGGACGACCGTCTGGTCCACCACGACGGGCACCGGCGGCACCCAGACCGTGAACGCCTCCGGCACCGGCCGCTACCTGCGGCTGTACGCCACCACCCGGGCCACCGGGTACGGCTTCTCGCTCTGGGAGCTGGCCGTCCGCACGGTCGGCAACCAGACCGTCACCATCCCCCCGCCGCCGCCGAAGCCCGCACCGGGCACCTGCCCGTGGGTCAACCGGCCGGACGTGCCGGTCGCCACCCGGGTCGCCCAGCTGATGGGCGCGATGACCCAGGAGCAGAAGGACCGGATGCTGTACGGCGACGGCTCGGAGGTGTACATCGGGCAGATCGCCGGGCAGCCCGGCCTGTGCATCCCGGACGTCAACTTCGAGGACGGGCCGAGCGGCGTCGGCGACGGGCTCGGCGGCGTCACCCAGTTCCCGGACGGCGAGGTGTCCGCGGCCACCTTCGACACCGACTACGTGCACGAGTTCGGCGTGGCGGTCGGCCAGGAGTTCGCCGGCAAGGGCGTGAACGTCTCGCTCGGCCCGACCGTCAACATGGTGCGCGACCCGCGCTGGGGACGGGCCTACGAGACCTTCGGCGAGGACCCGTACCTGAGCGGGCAGATCGCCAGCGCCGACGTCCAGGGCATGCAGAGCCAGGGCGTGATGGCCGAGGTCAAGCACGTGGCCGCGTACAACGTCGAGCAGCCCTCGGCGCCCGGCAACGAGATCGTCGACACCCGCGCCCTCCAGGAGATCTACCTGCCGGCCTTCCAGACCGCGATCGAGAAGGGCGGCGCGGCGGCGCTGATGTGCGGGTACAGCATGGTCAACGGCGAGTACTCGTGCCAGAACCCGGCGCTGGAGAACGTCGCGATGTACCAGCAGGCCGGCTTCCAGGGCTTCATCACCTCGGACTGGGGCGGCATCCACTCCACCGTGCCCTCGGCCAACGCGGGCGAGACGGTCGAGATGCCGTTCAGCGGCTTCTTCGCCACCGCGCTGCTGCAGGCCGTCGCCAACGGCCAGGTCACCCAGGCGACCTTCGACACCATGGTCTCCCGGGTGCTGACCCAGATGTTCCGCTTCGGCATGTTCGACAAGGCGCCCAGCGGCTCCAAGACCGCCATCGTCGCCACCCCGGCGCACCGGGCGGTCGCGCTGCGCGGCGCCGAGGAGGGCACCGTCCTGCTGAAGAACAACGGCCTGCTGCCGCTCGACGCCAACGGCGGCCGCTCGCTCGCGATCATCGGCACCCAGGCCGGGCCCGGCACGCTCACCTCGGGCGGCGGCAGCGGCAACGCCACCAGCTCCGGCACCTACACCCCGCTGTACGGCATCCAGCAGCGCACCGCGGGGACGAACACCACCGTCGCCTACAACGACGGCACCGACCAGGCCGCCGCGGTCGCGCTCGCCAGGTCCTCGAACGTGGCGATCGTCTTCGCGGCCGACGACTACGGCCACGAGACCGCCGACACCACCACGCTCACCCTGCCCGACAACCAGGACGCGCTGATCTCGGCGGTGGCCGCGGCCAACCCGAACACCGTCGTGGTGCTCAGCAACAACTCCGCGATCATGATGCCCTGGCTGAACCAGGTCGCGGGCGTGTTCGAGGGCTTCTACCAGGGCCAGGAGTTCGGCGAGGCGATCGCGGCGCTACTGTTCGGCGACGTCAACCCGTCCGGGCACCTGCCGATCACCTTCCCCGCCTCGCTCTCCCAGGTCCCGGCGAACACCCCCGCGCAGTGGCCGGGCACCGGCGGCACCGTGCAGTACTCGGAGGGCCTGAAGATCGGGTACCGCTGGTACGACACGAACAACCTCACCCCGCTGTTCCCGTTCGGCCACGGCCTGTCGTACACCGGCTTCGCGTTCGGCAACCTCCAGGTGGGCCCGCTGACCAACGGCCGGGCGACGGTCACCGCGACCGTCACCAACACCGGCGGCCGGGCCGGGACGGAGGTCGCCCAGCTGTACGTCGGTGCCCCGGCCGCCACCGGCGAGCCCCCGCACCAGCTCAAGGGCTTCCAGCGGATCACCCTGAACCCCGGCGCGTCCGGCACCGTCACCTTCACCGTGACGGCGCACGACCTGGCGCACTGGGACACCGCAAGCAGCAACTGGACCGCCACGGCGGGCAGTTACCAGATCCTGGTCGGTGACAGCTCGCGCAACCTGCCGCTGACCGCCACCCTCGCCAACCCGACCACCGTCGTCGCCAACACGATGGACTGACCCCGCCCCCCTTCCCGTCCCCCCCGGCCGGGGGCGCCCTCCTCGGGGCGCCCCCGGCCCTCGTCTTCGCCGCTTCTCGGCTTCCCCGCTTCTCGGCTTCCCCGCTTCTCGGCTTCCCCGCTTCTCCTCGGCGGCCGCGGCGGCCTCTCCGACCGTCCTGGCGCCGGGTATCGGGCGTCGCGCGTCGGGCGTCAGGCATTGGGGTCGAACGGGATGCCCGCGGGCATCGCGTGCGCCAGCGCGTACGCGAAGTCCCCGTCGCCGATCTTGATGGTGGCCGCGCCGAAGTCGGCCGCCAGCAGCTTGTCGCGGTAGCCGGCCGGGTAGCCGTCCCAGCCGACCAGGCGCGGGTAGAACCAGGTGCCGGTGGCGTTCTCGGCCGGCTCGTCGTTGGCGTTGGCGAACCGGAAGTCGTGGGTGGAGACGCCGTCCTTGTGGTAGACGATCTTCGGGTGGGTGCCGTCGAAGCGGATCGCCGAGCGGGCGGCGACCTGGTAGCCGCTGTGCTGGGAGACCGACACGTACTGGACCTGGTCGTCGTGCACCCACACCAGCACGTGCTCCCAGTCGTGCCGGTGCCCGATCGCCGCCGGGCCCAGGGTGGCCTGGTCCTTCTCGAAGTAGCTGGCGTACATCAGCGCGCACCAGCCGTTGTTGCACCTGGTGCGCGAGTAGGTGTTGGAGTCGGCGAGCTGGGCGTAGTCGTGGCAGTGGCCGTTGACGTCGCCGCCGAGCTTCAGCCCCGGGTTGATCGTGCCGTCGGCGCCGATCGCGGCCGTGGCGTAGCAGCCGTCCTTGTCGTAGTCGTACGCCGGGGAGAAGGTCTGGTCCAGCCCCGGGGCGTTCTGCGGCAGCCGGGTCAGCACGTTGGCCCCGGCGGAGGCCGGCAGTGCCACGACGAGCGCCGTCGCGGCGGCCAGGCCGAGCAGGGCCCTGGCCGGAGAACTCGGCTTGCGCATGGTGGCTCCTCGTCAGCCGTCGCGTGCGGTGCGGTTCGCCGCTCCGGGCGGCCGACGGGCCGTCAACTCCGGTACGGGCACGGCGAATCTAGAGCGGGCACCCACGACCGTCAAGGCGTGGACCGGGGCGTCGGACGACCCCCGCGCCGGGCGCGCCGACGCGGGGGTACGGGGTGGTGCACGAGGGGTGGCGCACGAGGGGTGGCCGGGCGGGGAACGCCGGTCGAAACGGGGCGGCGGCGCGCCCGCGGACTCCGGCGGCGCGTCCTCAGGCTTCGGCGACGCGCTCCAGCCAGTCGCCGAACAGCGCGCTCTCGTGCGGGGTGAACACCTCCAGGCCGGGCAGCGCGGCGCGCAGGGTGACCGCGGCCGTGGCCGGGACGGAGAGGGCGAGTTCCCGGGGGTCGACCAGGACAGTGCTGCGGACCGCCTCCCAGGCCAGGTCGGCCAGGGTGGTGTCGCGGCTCTCCTCGGGCTGGTCGATCAGGGTGAGGACGACCCCGGTGCCGGCCGCCCGGATCAGGTCGACGGCGCGCCGTTCGGGGACGCGCAGCCGCCCGGCCCGGGCGACCCGGCCCACCCGCTGCCGCAGGATCCGCAGCCCGGCCTCGGCGGCGGACCGCCCGTCCGGGCTCGGCGCCGTGGTGTGCATCAGCCGGAACAGGGCCGGGTTGACCAGGCCGAAGCCGATGTGCAGGTCCCAGCCGGCGCGCAGCCCGCGCACCGGGTCCTCGTCCGCGTCGACCGGCGGTTTGCGCGCCATGTAGGTGGCGAAGCCGTGCTCGGCGACGGCGTCCAGCAGGCCGTCCTTGTCGCCGAAGAGGCGGTAGATGGTGGGGGCCTGGACGCCGGCGGCGAGCGCCACCGAGCGGGTGGTGACCGCGTCGGGGCCGTCGGCGGCGAGCAGTCGGGCGGCGACCTCGACCAGCCGGGCGCGGACGGCGTCGCGCGAGGTCTGCGGGGGGCGGGGACCGGCATCGTTCACGTTTCCAATGGTATCTCACATTTGTTATCGGTGAATTTCCAGTGCTAACGTCGAAAGCGAAACACCGATAACACGTGGAGTGGACCATGATCGTCATCACCGGAGCCACCGGCGCGCTCAACGGCGCCACCGTCGACCACCTGCTGGCCCGCGTCCCGGCCGCGGAGGTCGTCGTCGCCGTGCGCGAACCCACCCGGGCCCGGCGGTTCGCCGACCTCGGCGTGCGGGTGCGCCGCGGCGACTACGCCGACCCGGCCTCGCTGCCCCGCGCCTTCGAGGGCGCCGACCAACTGCTGCTGGTCTCCGCCAGCGACCCGGGCGCGGACGCCGTCGCCCTGCACCGCACCGCGATCGACGCCGCCGTCGCGGCCGGCGTCGGCCGCGTCCTCTACACCAGCCACCAGGGCGCCCACCCCGACAGCGCCTTCAAGCCCGCCCGCGACCACGCCGCGACCGAGCGGCTGCTCGCCGACTCCGGCCTCGCCTGGACCGCCCTGCGCAACGGCTTCTACGCCCACAGCCTCGCCCACCTGGCCGGGCCCTGGCGCGAGACCGGCACCCTCACCGTCCCCGCCGACGGCCCGGTCTCCTGGACCGCCCGCGAGGACGCCGCCGAGGCCGCCGCGGTCATCCTCGCCACCCTCGGCGGGCACGGCGGCCCGGGCGCCGACGGGCACGACGGTCCGACCACCGACGGGCACGGCGGTCCGGCCGCCCGCGGGTACGACGGCCCGGTCACCCTCACCGCCGCCGCGGCGCCCACCTTCCACCAGGTGGCCGACCTGGCCGCCGAGCTGTCCGGCCGTCCGGTCCGCTGCGTCACCGTCGGTCCCGAGGAGTGGGTGGCCACCCAAGTGGCCTCGGGCACGCCGGAGTTCATGGCCCGCTTCACCCTCGGCATCTACCAGGCCGCCGCCCAGGGCCACTTCGCGGGCACCGACCCGCTGCTGTCCGCCCTCCTCGCCCGCGAGCCCCGCACCGTCCGGGACCTGCTCGCCGGCGCCGCCTGACCTGACACGGCGGAGGCCGCCACCCCGGCTCGCGGGGTGGCGGCCTCCGGTCGGAGCCGTTCCGAGCGGTGCGGCGTCAGCCGGTGAAGGCGGCGGTGCCGTTGGGGGTGCCGAGGCCGGTCGGGCCGTCGTAGCCGGCGCCGGCCTTGCAGAGGTAGGAGGGCGAGCAGGAGCCGTTCGAGCCGGAGGTCACGTCGAAGAGCGCGGAGGTGTGGGCGTAGGGGAAGGACGCCGGGCTGGAGCCGCTGGAGGGGTTGCCGCCCAGGGCGTAGACGCCGGCGATGATCGGGGCCGCGGCGCTGGTGCCGCCGTAGACGGCCCAGCCGCTGCCGCCGTAGGTCTGGTAGACGGCGACGCCGGTGGCGGGGTCGGCGACGGCCGAGACGTCGGCGATGGTGCGCTTGGTGCAGCCGGTGTCCTTCTGCCAGGTCGGCTTCGCGTCGTACTTGGAGCAGCCGGAGCCGGTGCCCTCGGTGGAGTTGGTCAGCCAGACGCTCTCCGACCAGCCGCGGGCGCTGGAGTCCCGCTTGAGGGCGGTGCCGCCGACCGCGGTCACGTACCTGGAGGCGGCCGGGTACTGGGCGCCGTAGGCGGAGTCGCCGGAGGAGACGGTGATGGCGACGCCCGGGTGGTTGAAGTACGAGGAGTCGTACGAGGTGTCGGCGGAGGACTCCGAGCCGCCGTAGCTGTTGGAGACGAACTTGGCGCCCAGGCTCACCGCGGTGTTCACCGAGGTGCCGAGGTTGGCCATGGTCGCGCTGCTCGCCTCGACCAGGATGATGTGGGCGTTGGGGGCGATCGCGGAGACCATGTCGAGGTCGAGCGATATCTCGCCCGCCCAGCCGGAGTTGTTCGCCGGCAGGCTGCTGCCGCCGGTCTGGTTGACCTGCTTGAAGCACCCGCTGGCCTTGGTGCAGGCGGGCAGTCCGTACTGGGAGCGGTAGACGGCCATGTCCGACTCGGCGTTCGGGTCGTTGTACGCGTCCACGATCGCGATGGTCGTCCCGGCGCCGCCGTTGGCTGGCAGCTTGTAGGCGCTCAGCAGGTCGCTCGGCCCGAGGCCGGACGGGGTGGCGTTCGGGGTGACGCCGAGCTGCCGGACGCCCTCCACCGTGCTGGTCACGCGCAGCGCGTGACAGGCCACGGTGTCGCCGTGGGCGAGGGTGTCGCACGCCTTGACCCAGGACGTGCCGTCCTTGCCGTACACCTGGGGGTCGGCCGCCGCGCCCGCCGGGGCGGCGGCCGTGAAGGCGGAGAGGAGGAGGGCGGCGGTGCCCGCGACGGCGAGGGCCGTACGGCGGGCTGCGGCGGAAGTGCGCATGCGGAAGTGCCTCCTTGGCTGGGGTAGACCGGAAGCGGTGCAGGCCGGGCCGCACCGGCGGATGGTGTCCGCCCGCGTGGCCGGGCCGGGCCTGACGGCGGGATTCGGGGCCGCCGTCGAACCGGGGAGTCCGTGCAACACCGGACTGGCGTTCGACAGTAGGCGGGCATGCTCATGCCCAACAAGCGGCCCGGGACGATCCGAACCGCACCTTTACCCAACGGGCCTGACGCTTGGCCAGTCGACGCCCCTTCGCCTGGGGAGGGTTTACCTCCGCTTCCGCCCCCTTCCGCCCCCTTCCGCCCCCTCCGCCGCTTCCGCCGCTTCCGCCCCCGACCCCCGGGGACCCGACCGTGACCGTCGCCGGACCGGGCGGTGACACCGTCACAGTCCGGGAACAGGCCGCGCCCCTCCCCTGTCGCGGCGCGCCCGACACCTGCCACAGTGAACCGGTCGCAGGCCACGGGGGCCGGACGGGAACGAGGTTGGCAGATGAGAACACGTCTGGCAGGAGTGCTGCTCGCCCTGGCACTGGCGGGCGGCGGCGCCACGCTGGCCACCGGCACGGCGTCCGCCGCACCGCGCACCACCGCGGTCACCGCCGCCGCCCAGCAGGCACCCGCCGCCGCACCGGCGGCCGGCACCCAGACCCAGCCCCAGGCCCCGACCGGCCAACGGGCCCAGCACGCCACCCAGTTGGCGAAGAGCAAGGCGAAGAAAAAGAAGAAGTCCAAGGGCGGCCTGATCGGCTTCCTGCTGGTGTCCGTCATCGTGATCGCGGTGATCGCCCTGGTGGTCTGGCTGATCTTCCGCAAGCTCCGCCGCCCCTGACCCGACCCGGCCCGCCATCGGGGCCCCGATGGCGGGCCGTAGTGCGGCAGCCGGGCAACCGGACCACCACCGCCCAAGTCGCCCCCGCCGCAACGGAGTCGGCGGGGGCCGTCGCGCGCGGGCCGTCGCGCGCTCAGTGGCGCCCGCCCGGGCCACTCCCCCAGGGGATCTCGACCGGCCTGCGGCGCCCCCACCCCTCGCGCTCCGCGAGGACGGACCGCCGCAGCCCCAGCGCCGCGCCCAAGGCGGCGGCGCCGTCGTCCACGGTGAGCCGGCGGTACGCCCCGTCGAGCCGCGCGATGAACCCGGGCGCCGCCTCGGCGGCCCCCGAACCACCCGCCGGCACTTCGCCGTCGATCCGCCGGGCGATGATCGGCGTCATGGGCCGCAGACTCACGCGCGGACGGCCTGCTCGGCGCCCCGGCCCGGGACCTCTTCGCCCTCCTGTCACGACATCCGCACTACCGCTTCTGGGCCCTGTACCGCTTGAGGAGAGCGGTGAGTCTCTCCGGATCGGCCCCGCCGTTCAGTTCGGCAGTGAGATCGTCGGGGCAGAGCTCGTAAAGATCACCCCACCACCGGCGCCCCCGGTTGTCCCAGACGCGGTATCCGCCAGGAACACCTCTGGCCACGTAGCGACGCCTACTCACGAGGCGATCCGCTGGAAGCGCGTCCCACGTCCGTAGCCCACTTCCCTTCCCGCACGATCCGCGGGCAGCAGGCTACGACGGATCTCCCCCGCGGTCACGAGAAAACAGGGTCGACCCGGAAGCCCTCGCAGGGCGCCGGCGCACCGGCCGCCTGCGAGGGCGCTTACCGCAGCACGGCACAACCGTCCGGGCGATGTCCTGCTGCGGTCGGACCGGACCTTGTCGACGGCCCACCTGACGGAGGACGACAGCTCCGGCCGGCCGCACTGCGGGTGTCGCCGTCCGGGCGGGGCCGGCGGGGGTCAGGGTGCGATGTTCTCCAGGTCTTCCAGCAGGCTCGGGTGGGTGGGCGTCCAGCCGAGGGCGGCGCGGGTGCGGGTGCTGGTGGCGGGCTGGTCGGTGGCGAAGATCGGGCCGAGGAAGCCGAAGTCCTCCTGCGGGACGGGCCGGACCGGGAGGTCGAGGCGGCGACCGATGACCGCGGCGATGTCGCGGACCTTGTCGCCCTCGTCGGCGACCGCGTGGTAGACGCCGCCGGCGGGGGACTGCTCCAGGGCGAGGCGGAACAGCACGGCGGCGTCGCGCGCGTGGACGGCGGGCCAGCGCTGCTCGCCGTCGCCCGGGTAGCCCGCGACGCCGGTGCGGCGGGCGGCCTCGGTGAGCAGTCCGGCGAAGCCGCCGGCGCCGTTGTCGTGCACGGTGCGCGGCATGCGCACCGCGGAGCTGCGCACGCCCCGGGACGCCAGCGCGAGCGCGCGGGCCACGGTGCGGCTGCGCTCGGCGACCGGGCCCTCGGGCAGGGCGTCCTGTTCGGTGGCGGGCCGGCCCGGCACGGCGGGGGTGCCCGAGACCACGACCAGCGGGCGGTCCGTGCCCACCAGGGACTCTCCCAGCGCGTCGACGGCGGCGGCCTCCTCGGCCATCGCCCGGACGAACGCGTCCGGCGCGCTGAAGTCGTTGCCGAAGGCGAGGCTGATCACGCCGTCGGCCTTCCGGGCGCCCTCGCGCAGGACGTCCAGGTCGGTGAGGCTGCCGCGCAGGACGTCGGCGCCGGCCGCCCGGGCCTTCGCGGCCGAGGCGTCGGAGCGCGCGAGCGCGGTGACGCGGTGGTCCGCGGAGAGGAGTTCGGCGAGGACGGCGGATCCGATCAGGCCGGTCCCGCCGGTGATGAACACGTGCATGGGAGTCTCCCCAGAGTGATGCAACAGGTGTCTCATCAATGTACACGCGATGCGCCACCTGTCGCATCACGTACGATGGCGACATGCCACGATGGAAGCCCGACGCCCGGCAGCGCCTGGTAGCCGAAGCACTGCGGCTGTTCGCGGAGCAGGGCTACGACGCCACCACCGTCTCCCAGATCGCCGAGCGGGCGGGCCTGACCCGCAGCACCTTCCACCGCTACTTCGGCGACAAGCGGGACGTCCTCACCGCGGGCCGGGAGACGCTCGGCCGCCTGCTGGCCGACGGCATCGAGGCCGCCCCGCCCTCGGCCACCCCGCTGGAGGCCGTGCGCGCCGGGCTGGAACACGCCGCCGCCGCGATGACGCCCTTCAACCGCGAGATCAGTCCGCTGATGCGAGCGGCGGTCGAGGCGAACCGGGAGCTCCAGGAAGGCCTGGAGCAGAAGCACGCCGGCCTCGCCGCCGCGATGGCCGAAGCGCTCGGGAGGCGGCGGGTGCCCCGACCGGCGGCGCGGATAGCGGCCGAGATCGGCGTGCTCGCCTTCACCACGGGGTACCAGCGGTGGAACCCCGAACGGGACGACGAGGAACTCGCCCCCCACCTGCGCGCGGCGTTCGAGGAACTGCGCTCGGCCGTCACCGACCTGCGGTAGCCCCGGCTGTCCCGGCAGGCGGCACCGACCTCGGCGACGTCGTCCGCCCCCTCTCTTCGACGACCCGGTTGACGCGGCGCCCACCGACCCGGACGATTCCGCGGGCGGGGGATCATGGTGCGTCAGCATGTGGTCATGGAGCCCGCTCCAGGGCGGTCCGGTCGAGTGGAACAGGGAACGGGATGAAGGTCGGGTTCGGGTGGAAGCTGCACGGGGACGGGCGGGCGCCGCGGCCGGGGGCGGTGGTGCGGCCGGACGAGCGGCTGTCGTGGGGGCGGACGGTCGGGCTCGGGGCGCAGCACGTGGTGGCGATGTTCGGGGCGACGTTCGTCGCGCCGGTGTTGATGGGGTTGGACCCGAACCTCGCGGTGATGGTGTCGGGTGTGGCGACGGTGTTCTTCCTGCTGGTGACGCAGGGGCGGATTCCGTCGTACCTGGGCTCCAGCCTGTCGTTCGTGGGCGTGGCGGCGGTGATCAAGGCCCAGGGCGGGGACGCGTCGACGCTGACGGGTGCGCTGCTGGTGGTGGGCGCGGTGCTGGCGGCGTGCGGGGCGGTGGTGCAGGGGTTCGGGGCGCGGGTGATCCACGCGGTGCTGCCGCCGGTGGTGACGGGCGCGGTGGTGATGCTGATCGGGTTCAACCTGGCGCCGGTGGCGGCGGGGACGTACTGGCCGCAGGACCAGTGGACGGCGCTGCTGACGATGGCGTTCACGGCGCTGGCGCTGGTGGTGCTGCGCGGGTTCTGGTCACGGATCGCGATCTTCCTGGGGCTGGTGTTCGGGTACGCGGCGTCCTGGCTGTTCGACCGCGTCTTCGGAAGGATCGACTCGCCGGTGGGCGGCGGGGCGGCGACGGAGCACTGGCGCCTCGACCTGTCGGGCGTCGGCAAGGCGGACTGGATCGGCCTGCCGTCGCTGCACGCGCCGAGCTTCTCGACCTCGGCGGTGCTGGTGGCGCTGCCGGTGGTGGTGGCGCTGATCGCGGAGAACGCCGGGCACGTGAAGGCCGTCTCGGAGATGACGGGTGACCCGCTGGACGACCGGATGGGCACCGCGATCATGGCGGACGGCGCGGCGACGGTGCTCTCCACGGCGGTGGGCGGTCCGGCGACGACCACGTACGCGGAGAACATCGGCGTGATGGCGGCGACCCGGGTGTACTCGACGGCGGCGTACTGGTGCGCGGCCGGCTTCGCGATCCTGTTCGGCCTGTGCCCGAAGTTCGGCGCGGTGATCGCGGCGGTCCCGGGCGGGGTGCTGGGCGGCATCACGGTGGTGCTGTACGGCATGATCGGCCTGCTGGGCGCGCAGATCTGGATCCACAACAAGGTGGACCTGACCAACCCGCTGAACCTGGTGCCGGTCGCGGCGGGCGTGATCGTCGGCATCGGCAACGTGACGCTGAAGTTCACCGACGACTTCGAGTTGAGCGGCATCGCGCTGGGCACCCTGATCACGCTGCTCGGCTACCACGGCCTGCGCGCCCTGGCCCCCGCCCACCTGAAGCACCCGCAGCCCGGGGACGGCCCGCTGCTGGACGAGGGCACCAGCGCGTACGACGACGAGCGGCGGGAGTGAGGCCGGCTCGGTCCGCCGCCCCGTCGAGGTAGTCCTCGTACGCCGCGACCTCGTGCCGGACGATGTCCAACGAGCGGTGCGGCTCGGCGAGTCGGTCCAGGACGCGCTGCTCGTGGGCGCGCAGGACGGTGCGCAGCCGCAGCCGCTCCACGTCGCCCTCGGTGTAGCGGCGCCGCCCGCGCTGCGGCGGACGCCCGACGCCGAGAGCCCGCCCGTCGGCCGGTTCAGCCACCGGCCGGCAGGCGGCCCTGCAGGGTGCGGGACAACTCGGCGATGCAGTCAGCGAGTTGGCGGTCGGAGAGCTGGGCCGGGTCGCCGCCGCAGCCGACGGGTGCTGTGGAGGGCTGCGGCGCGGGCGTCGCCGCCGGATCGGGCTGCGGCTGCGGTTGCGGCTGGGCGCCGGGCGGGATGACGGCGCCCTTGAGGGAGACCAGGTTGGGGGTGACGGTGGCGTCGCCCGAGAGGTCGATGTAGTCCTGGGTCTGCCCGTTGAAGTCGACGAAGCCGCGCCACATGTCCCGGCCGAACGGGATGATCTCCTGGAGCGCGCCGCCCTCGCCCACGCTGATGGTGATCGAGGTCTGCTGGGCCATGTACGAGACCATCCGGCTGGCCAGCACGTCCAGGTTGACCGACGGGGCGTCGTCGGCCCGGACGTACACGTGCAGGTCGTTGAGGCCGTCGCCGACCCGGTCGGCCTGGAGGACCGCGAAGGCGACCACCAGTTGCGAGGAGCTGTCCCGGGGCACCAGCGGCGTCACGTAGTACAGGTGGCCGTCGGCCTTCGAGCGGAGCAGGAACTCGCCGGGGTTGGTGGCGTTCGCGGCGGCCGAGGTGTGGTCGTAGCCGAAGCCGCGGTCGTCCTTGGCGCCGCGCCCGCCGAGCCACTGCACCTCGTGGATCTGCGAGCGGACCACCGAGGCCGGGTAGACCGCGCCGGGCAGGTCGCCGGGGGCCGCGGTGGGCCGGTGGGCGAGGTCGGGGCGACCGTCGGCGGAGCCCTTGAGCACCAGGACGCCGGCCGGGGCGAGCACCGTGCGCTGCTTCCAACCGGTCTGCCTGGCCACCGAGATGACGACCACGGGCCGGGCGGTGCGGACGTCCGGGCCGTCGCAGTAGCCCCAGATGTCCTGGTCGCTGTAGACCAGGTCGGGGAAGCGCTCGGCGAGCAGGTTGCGCAGGCTGACCGCGCCCGTCCCGCCGAAGGCCCGGTCGAAGGCGTGGTCGCCGCCGAAGGCGCAGGAGGTGACGGAGTTGGAGCCGCCGTCCCAGACCGCGACGCCCTCCATCGGCTGCTCGCCGGAGCCGTCCAGCACGGCCGTCCACACCCCGGCCGCCGGCCGGCCGCTGCTGCCGTCACCCGCAGCGCCGTCGCCGGCGGCGGCGCCGGGCAGGTAGTGCAGGCTGTGGTTCAGCAGGTGGACGCCGGAGGTCAGGCCCGCGCTGTCGGTGAGCGCCTTGGTGGCGGCGGCGTAGGACGCGGTGCGGGCCTCGAAGTCGAAGTCCGGCATCGGGGCGGTCTTGACGCAGGCCGGGACGTCCGAGGTGCCGACCAGGTCGCAGCGCGTACCGTCGCCGGGACGGCTGTGCTCGGTGACCGGGAGCACCGAGCGCGGGGTGGCCGCGCCGCCCGCCGGTACGTCCAGGACGGTGGAGCGGGCGTAGAACCGGCCCGCGTCCTTGTCGTCGTCCCACAGGCCGGTGCCCGCGCGCACCAGCGAGCCGAGCACCGCCAGCACCACCGCGGCCGTCGCCAGCCGGACCCACCAGTCGCGCAGGCCCGCCCCGGACTCCTCGACCACGTACCCGAGCGCCACCCCGGTGCCGCCCAGGCCGATCGCGAGCCAGAACCAGAACAGCGGCGCGGCGTCCAGCGGGCCGCCGCGCGGGAAGAACAGGCGCTCGACCAGCAGCAGGTAGCTCTGGTCCTGCTGGCCGAAGCCGCCGAACAGGAAGTGCTTGACCACCCGGGTCAGCACCGCCAGCAGCGGCATCCACAGCCACCAGACGGCCACCAAGACCAGGGCGCTCCGCGCCGCGTGGCGGCCCCGTGCACTCGTCATCCCGCTCCCCCGTTCCCGACCCGCTCCACGGCGCGGGCCCCCCTGGTCCATCGTTCCCGCCCCGCCCGCCCGGCAAGCCTGCGGAGCGGGCGGACGACCGGACTGAGCGCCGCCGTGAACCCCGGTCCTCGGCCGTTGCCGGACACGCTGGCGTGACGGCCCGTCAGGCGGCCCCGGCGGCCTCCCGCAGGGTGCGGGAGAGCGTGCCGCGCAGGTGGGCGAACTCGGGGGTGCCGCGCAGCGCGGCGGGGTCGGTGGCGCTGTCGCGGGGCAGGTCGACGGGCAGGTCGGCGACCACCCGGCCGGGGTCGGCGGCCATCACCAGGACCCGGGAGCCGAGCAGCACCGCCTCGTCCACCGAGTGCGTGACGAACAGCACGGCGGTGCCGGTCCGGGCGGTGAGGGTGCGCAGTTCCTCCTGGAGGCGTTCGCGGGTGAGCGCGTCCAGGGCGGCGAACGGCTCGTCGAGCAGCAGCAGCCGGGGCCGGCCGGCCAGTGCCCGGGCGATGGCGACCCGTTGCTGCTGGCCGCCGGACAGCTCCCAGGTGCGCCGCCCGGCGTAGCCGGACAGGCCGACCAGGTCGAGCAACTCGGCCGTGCGGGCGGCCCGTTCGGCCCGGGGCAGACCGTGCCGGGCGAGCGCGAAGGCCAGGTTGCCGCCGACGGTGCGCCACGGGAACAGCCGCGGCTGCTGGAACACCAGCCCGGTGCCGTGCCCGGGCCGGGGCGGCGCGCCGTGCACCAGCGCGCCGCCCTCGACGGCCGGTTCGAACCCGGCGACCACCCGCAGCAGGGTGGTCTTGCCGCAGCCGGACGGGCCGACCAGGACGACGAACTCCCCCTCCGCGACGGTCAACGAGACGTCGTGGACGGCGGTCACCTCACGCCCGGCCCGCCGCCGGCCCCGCGTGCCGCCGTACCGGACCGTGATCCGGTCCAACGCGACTGCGGGGGGCGTGCGTTCGGCCGCCTCGGCCACCTCGCCCACCTCGGCCGCCCCGGCCGCCCCGGTCGGCGGTCCGGGCGCCTCAGCCGGTGACACGGGCCAGCTCCTCCACGGCCAGTGCCTTGGCGAACACCGAGGCGTCGGGCACCGCGTCGATCTTCTGCTGGCCCTTCAGGAACACCGCGGCGTCGTGCAGGTTGTCGGCGAGCCTGCCGGGCGCGCCGGGCTTGCCCAGGTAGTCGGGGCCGGCCTGTTCGGCGGCGGTGAGCAGGACGAGCTGCTTGAGCTGGGCGAGCGCGTCGGCGGGGCTGAGGTTGAGCTCCTTGGCGATCGAGGCGGCGGCCTGCTCGGGGTCGCTCTTGGCGAGCGTGACGGCCTGGTCCTCGGCCTTGAGCCAGGCGGTGACGATCTCGGGGTGGGCCTGGGCGAAGGCGTTCGTGACCACGCCGAGGTCGGCGGTGCGCTTGCCCTGGTCGGCGAGCTGGCGGCTGGTCACCAGCACCTTGCCGTCCTTCTCCAGCTCGGTGAGGGTGGGCGTCCAGGTGTAGGCGGCGTCGATGTCGCCGCGCTTCCAGGCGGCCAGCGCGTCCTGCGGCTGGAGGTCGATGACGTTCACCTTCGCCGGGTCGACGCCGGCCGCCTGGAGGGCGGCCAGCAGCGAGTAGTGCGAGGTGGAGCCGAACGGGGTGGCGACCTTCTTGCCGACCAGCTGCTCCACCGAGGTGATGCCGCCGCGGGCGACCAGCGCCTCGTTCTCGCCGATCAGGTCGTGCACCCAGAGCACCTTGTACGGGATGTTCAGCGGCGCGGCCAGGCCCTTGGTGACGGGGCTGGAGCCGGCCAGTCCGAAGTCGACCGAGCCGGCCAGGACGGCGGTGTTGACGTCGCCGCCGGAGTCGAACTTCACCCACTTGACGTCGGCGTCGGGCAGCGCCTGCTCCAGCAGCCGCCTGTCCTTCACCACCAGGTCGGCGTTGGGTATCTCCTGGTAGGCGATCCGGACGGTGGTTCTGCCCTTGCCGTCGGCGCTGCCGGATCCGGAGCTGGAGCAGGCGGTGGCGGCGGCGGTCAGCAGCACGGCCGCCGCGGCGGCGGTGGCGGCGCGCAGGACGGTACGGCGGTTCTCGGACATGGCGAACTCCCTTGGGATAAAAAAGGATTGACGGACGGTCAGGCGAGTCCGCGCCAGGGCACGGCGAGCCGTTCGACGGCCTTGAGCAGGCCGTCCAGGACGATGCCGGACAGGCCGATGGTGATGATTCCGGCGAGCACGACGGCGGTCTGGTTGTAGCGCTGGGCGTCGCGGATCATGCCGCCGATGCCGGGCACCCCGTTGATGGTCTCGGCGGCCACCACCGAGGTGTACGCGACGCCGACGGCGATCCGCACCCCGGTGAGGATCTCGGGCAGCGCGGCGGGCAGCACCACCCCGCCCAGCAGCGACCAGCGGCCCGCGCCGAGCGCCCGGGCGGCCTCCAGCAGGTCGCCGGGCACCCCGCGCACGGCGGCCGCGGTGGCGGCGGCGACCGGCGGCAGCGCGGCGATCAGCAGCAGCCAGACCTTGGGCGACTCGTCGATGCCGAACCAGATCACCAGCAGGCTCAGGTAGGCCAGCGGCGGCAGGGTGCGCAGGAAGGTGACGGCGGGCTCCAGCACCACCGCGACCGGGCGCAGGGTGCCGATCGCCAGGCCGAGCGCGGTGCCGAACAGGACCGCCCAGCCGGTGCCCTGGGCGATCCGGCGCAGGCTGGCGGCGAGGTGCTCGCCCAGCAGGTGGCCGCTGTAGCCGCGGACGCCGTCGTGGACGGTGGAGGCGAGCACGAACTGGTGCCACACCTCGCCCGGCGAGGGCACCAACGCCCTCGGCCACACCTGGAGTTGGACGACGAGCTGCCAGCCGGCCAGCAGCGCGGCGAGCGCCAGGGCGCGCAGCGCCGTCCAGCGCAGCGCCTCGGCCGCCCGGCCCCGGGAGGCCCCGGCCCACGCGCCCGCCGCACCCGGCGTTCCCGTCACGCCCGCCGTACCGGCCTTCGTACCGGCCTTCGTACCGGCCTTCGTGGCGGTCGTCGTACCGGTCGTCGTCCCGGTCCCCGTCGCCGCGCTCATGCCGCGTCCCGTTCGGCCAGCAGGGCGCGCACCCGGGGCACGACCTCCTCGCCGACCCGGTACGCCTCCTCCAGGTGCGGGTAGCCGGAGAGGATGAACTCGTCGACGCCCAGGGCCCGGTACTCGGCGAGGCGGGCGGCGACCTCGTCGTGCGAGCCGACCAGGGCGGTGCCGGCGCCCTCCCGGACCAGGCCGATGCCGGCCCACAGGTTGGGGGCGACCAGCAGGTCGCGGGCGGCGGCGGTGCCGCCGCCGTGCAGGGCCGCCATCCGGGCCTGGCCGGTGGAGTCCATCGCGGCGAACCGGGCCTGGCTGGCCCGGACGGCCGCCGGGTCGATGCCGGACAGGATCCGGTCGGCCTCGGCCCACGCCTGCTCGGCGGTGTCGCGGCTGATCACGTGCAGCCGCAGCCCGTACCGCAGGGTGCGCCCCTGCTCGGCGGCGATCGCGCGCAGCCGGGTGATCCGCTCGGCGATCGCCGCCGGCGGTTCGCCCCACAGCAGTTGGACGTCGGCGCGGCGGGCGGCGACCTGCTCGGCGGCGGGCGAGGCGCCGCCGAAGTACAGCGGGACGGGGTGCTCGACGGCGGGGTCGACGAGTTGGGCGTCGGCGAGTTGCAGGTGCTCGCCCCGGCGGTCGACGCGCTTGCCGTCCAGCAGGTCGCGCAGCGCGGCCATCACCTCGTCGGTACGGGCGTAGCGCTCGTCGTGGGCCAGGTGGTCGCCGTAGGCGCGCTGTTCGGCGGGGTCGCCGCCGGTCACCACGTTCAGCCGGAGCCGGCCGCCGGCCAGGCGGCGGAAGGAGTCGGCCTGCTGGGCGAGCAGGGTGGGGCTGGCGAAACCGGCTCGGAAGGCGACCAGGAAGCCGATCCGGCGGGTGTGCTGGGTGAGCGCGGTGGCCAGGACCCACGGGTCGACGCAGCCGAGGCCGACCGGCGCGAGCAGCGCGGTGAACCCGGCCTGCTCGGCGGCCCGGGCGACCTGCGCCAGGTAGTCGACGTCGGCGGGCCGGCGGGTCGCGGCACCGGTGCGGCCCTGCACGGCGGTGACGCCGCCGGGGTCGCGGCCGTCGCCGCCGGTGGGCAGGAACCAGTGGAACACGGGGGTTCGGTCGGGCACGGGGGTCCTCTTCTCCGGGGGCGGCCGAGGCGGCGGGCGGGACAGCGGGCGGGGCTCGCACACGGGCGTACCGGACTGACCGGGCGTACCGGGTCGTACGGTCGGCAGGGTGCGGGCGCGGCGACGGCACCCTCCGCACCCGCTGCGGACGCGGGGGTGCGGACGCGGGGGCTACGGACGCGCAGGTGCGGCGGGGTACCGGCGAAGCCGGGGGCGTGCGGCGCTCAGGCGCGGCGACAGGCAGCGGAACACACCCGGAGAAGGTCGATGTGACCCCGGGTGGTGAGGAATACGCGCTGCGACATGCGCCGGAAGCTACCACGTTCCGGCCGGTCGGGGGTCGAAAACGTCCACATCGCGGTCACTGCGTCCACGATCCGGACGGTTCGCCGAAGCGGTCGGCGCCACGGGTCTTTTCGGCCAACCCCGGTGACGTCCGATCAGTTATTCGACGGACCGCGCCTACTGGAAACAAACCTTTCGTTCAACCACTTGACCGCGCCCGGTACGCCGCTATCGTCTCCCCCAGCAGTCGGTCTAGACCTATGACCGTCTCCGGCCTGTCGCAACGGTCGTACGGAGGAACCCCGTTCGTGTCCGCCCCACCGCGCCACGACGGGGACCGACGTACCTGGACGGTCCAGGACGGACCTGAACCCCCCACCTCAGGAAGGCACCCCCCATGCAGACCAAGAGAAAGGTGACCGCCGTCGTCGGCGCGCTGGTCGCCCCCCTGCTCGGCATGACCATGAGCGCGGGCACCGCCAGCGCCCACGGCTGGATCACCAACCCGGCGAGCCGCCAGGACCAGTGCGCCAACAACGTGGTCAGCTGCGGCCAGATCAAGTACGAGCCGCAGAGCGTCGAGGGCCCGAAGGGTCTGTTCACCTGTTCCGGCGGTCACTCCGAGTACGCCGAGCTGGACAACGACAACCTGGGCTGGAAGGTCACCAACGTGTCCTCCGTCCAGACCTTCACCTGGCACTTCACCGCCCGGCACTCCACCGCGAACTGGCAGTACTACATCGGCAACAAGCTGATCGCCACGTTCCCCGGCAACAACGCCCAGCCGCCGGCCGACCTCAGCCAGACCGTGAACTTCGGCAGCTACACCGGCCGCCAGAAGGTCCTCGCGGTGTGGAACATCTCGGACACCGCGAACGCGTTCTACTCCTGCATCGACGTCAACATCGGCGGCACGGGCGGGACGACGGGCGGCACCACCGGGGGCACCACGGGCGGCACGACCGGCGGGACCACCGGCGGGACGACGGGCGGCACCACCGGCGGCACCACGGGCGGGACCACCGGCGGCACCGGCAGCTGCACGACCGCCGCCTGGAACGCGACCGCGGCGTACAGCGCCGGCCAGACCGTCTCCTACGGCGGCCACAACTGGCGCGCCAAGTGGTGGACCCAGGGCGAGCAGCCCGGCACCACCGGCCAGTGGGGCGTCTGGGACGACCTCGGCGCCTGCTGACGAGCCACCCGGCACCCCGCGACACCGCTGACCGACCGACGGCCCCCTGTGGGGGAGGGCCGCCCGACCCGGCCCGGCACCAGGCCCCCGACCCGCACCCGGGTCGGGGGCCCACGCGCTCCCGAGCCCCCCGCCCCGGCTGCTGCCCGCGACGTGCACCGGGCATCCCCGTCCGCCCGACCGTCCGCCCCGGATCGCCGACGCCCCGCCTTCCCACCTCGACCCGCGCAGCAACACGCCCACCGGCCGTCGGCCCTCCCACCAGGCACCCCGGCCGACCGTCCGCCCCGGCCGCGACCGCCATCCCCCGAATCGTCGCCACGCCCTCCGCGGTCCTCGCGCCCCCGGCTTCCCGCCGCAGCACACCCACCGCCCGGCTCAGCCTCCGGCCCGACGCGCCGCGCCTCACGCCCCCGGCTCCCGGCCCGCCCGGCTGCCGCCCTGACGGCACGCGTGCGGCGTCGGCGGCGCGGCCCACGCCGAACAGGAGCCGGGGGCAGCGGAGTTGGTGATCGTCCCGCTGTCCTGGTCGCTGTACCGGCAGGAGGGCGGCATCCGGCTCTCCCCCGGTTCGGCGGCGGCCCGGCTGCTCGGCGCGGAGCCGGCCGGCCACCGCCCGCTACCACTGTGGCTACACGCCCGCCCCCGGCTGCCTGGACGCGCTGCGCGCGCACGACACGCGCTCCACCGGGCACGACGTGGACGGCGAGGTCCGGATCGCCGAACTGCCCGGCCACCCGTCCCACCTGGCCACCCTGTTCCAGCCGGAGCTGGCCCCGGAGCACGAGGGCCCGCACCCGTTCGTCCGCGCCTTCGCCCGGGCCCCGGCCGGAACGGCGGCAGCCCGGACCACCGCCCCGGCCCAGATCCCGGGCCCGGCCCAGATCCCGGACCCGGCCCCGGCCCGCCCCTCCCGGTAGGGCCGGGGCGGGGACCGGCCGCCCCCGTCAGCCCCGCAGCCGGGCCAGCAGCGCACCCCACCAGCCGCGCCGCTGCGGGGGCACCACCGGCGGTGCGGGCGGCAGCGGCGGCGCGACGGCCACCGGGACGGGCGCCGTCCGCGCCGGGGTGGTGGCGGGCGTCCGCGGGCCGGGCACGGACGGCCCGAACGCCGTCGCCGAACTCGACGGGTACGGCGCGGACGGCGCGGTCGGCGCGGTCTCCGGATACCGCGAGGTCGACGGGTACGACGGGTTCGAGGGGACGGCCCCGGCGGCCGGTGCCGCCGCCTGCGGCTGGAGCGCGGCGCGCGGGGTGAAGCGGGCCGGCAGCTCGGTCAGGTGCCGGGACATCCAGTTGCCCCGCCAGACCAACTGGTCCTCTTCCACCGAGAGTTGGAGGTCGGGCAGCCGGGTGAGCAGGATGTCGATGCCGGACTCGGCGATCGCCCGCCCGATCTCCTGCCCGGGGCACTCGTGCGGACCGCTGCCGAACGCCAGGTGCGAGCGGTTGCCGAACAGCGGGGTGTCCAGGTCGGGCCGGACCGCCGGGTCGGCGTTGCCCGCCGCGACGCCGAGCAGCAGCATGTCGCCGGCCTTGATGGCCTGCCCGCCGAGTTCGGTGTCACCGGTCGCCCAGCGGCCGGGCACCAGCATGAACGGCGGTGAGTCCCAGAGCACTTGGTCGAGCGCGTCCGGCAGGGTCATCTGGCCGCCCGACAGGTGGGCGCGGAAGCGGCTGTCGGTGAGGACCATCTTCAGCGTCTCGGAGATCAGGTTGATGGTGGTCTCGTTGGCGGCCAGCAGCACCGAGCGCAGGTGCTCCAGCACCTCGTCCTCGCTCAGCCCGGACGGGTGCTCGATCAGCCAGGTGATCAGGTCCTGGCCGGGCTCGTCGCGCTTGCGCTCCACGGTGCGGCGCAGCGACTCGACCACGTACTCGTTGCTGGCGACGGACGTCTCGGTGCCCTTGACCAGGTCGCGGGCGGCCTCGACCAGCCGCGGGCCGTACTCCTCGGGCATGCCGAGGAGCTGGGTCATCACCAGCATCGGCAGGTGCTCGGCGAACTGGGAGACCAGGTCGACCCGGCCGCTGTCGCCGAACTCGGCGATCAGCTGGTCGGAGAACCGGGTGACGTAGCGCCGCATGCCGCGCCGGTCGAAGCGGTTCAGGCCGTCGGTGACGGCGACCCGCAGCCGGCGGTGCTCCTCGCCGTCGACGAAGGAGCAGGTCGGCTGCCAGGCGATCACCGGCAGCACCGGGGAGTCGGGGGCGACCCGGCCCTCCCGGAACTCGGTCCAGCGCCGGGAGTCCCGGGAGAACCGGGACGGGGTGCGCATCGCGGTCAGGTTCGCCGAGTAGCCCAGCACCAGCCAGGCCGGCAGGTCGCCGTGCAGCAGGACGGGTGCGACCTCGCCGTGCTCGGCGCGCAGCTTCTCGTAGAAACCGGCCGGGTCGGCCTCGGCCTCGGGGCCGAACAGCCGCAGCAGTCCACCGCCCGGCGGCCCCCCGGCGGCGCGGTGGGCGGGACAGCCGGGCGGCGGGACGGGCGCGCCCTGGTACGCGTGCTCTTCGTACGTCACGGGATGACTCCGGGGAGAGGAGGAGGAGTTGACGGGCCGCGGGCGGCCGGTGGGGCGGCGGGCGGGACGGCGGGACGTCAGCCGACCGGCTGGGCCGAGGGCGTCGCGGCCGGGACGGACCCGCCGGACGCACCGGACGCAGCGGACCCGCCGGACCCGCCCGGCTGGGCGGCGAGGTCGTACAGGTAGCGCATCAGGGCCATCAGCACGTCCCGGCTGGACTCCCGGGAGCGGGCGTCGCAGTGGACGATCGGCACGTGGTGCGGCAGGTCGAGCGCGGCGCGCAGTTCGTCGACGGGGTAACGGGGCGACTCCGGGAAGCCGTTGAGCGCGACCACGAACGGCACCCCGCGGTCCTCCAGCCGGCCCAGGACGTCGAAGGAGACCTCCAGCCGGCGGGTGTCGACCAGCACGACCGCGCCCAGCGCGCCCTCGAACAGGCCGTTCCAGAGGAACCAGAAGCGCTCCTGGCCGGGCGTGCCGAAGACGTACAGCACCAGTTCGTCGCTGATGGTGATCCGGCCGAAGTCCATCGCCACGGTGGTGGAGTCCTTGCGCTCCACCCCGGCCAGGTCGTCGATGCCGACGCCCGCCTCGGTCATGGTCTCCTCGGTGGTCAGCGGGCGGATCTCGCTGACCGCGCCGACCAGGGTGGTCTTGCCGACCCCGAAGCCGCCGACGATGACGACCTTGACGGCGGTGGCCACGGTCGCCGGGAGCAGCTCGGCCTCGCGCGGCCCGCGCGGCTCAGAGCCGTTGAAGTCCATGGATCACTGCCTCCAGCAGGGAAAGGTCGGGAAGGGCGGCCGGGGGGACGGGGGCGCGGACCTCGATCCGGCGCTCGGCGAGCAGGTCCGCCAGCAGGACGGTGACCAGGCTGTTCGGCAGCCGCAGGTAGGCGGAGATCTCGGCGACCGAGAGCGGGGAGCCGCAGATCCGCAGGATCGCGGCGTGCTCGGGCTGCATGGTGGGCTCGGGCCGGGCGCGGGCGACGACCAGCGTGACCAGGTCGAACCCGGCGGTGGCGGACTTGCGGTCGCGCCCCCCGCTGATCACGTAGAGCCGCTCCGGGTTGGCGTCCGCCCAGTCCTGGTTGCTCATCCCCGCACCTCGGTGTGGCCGACGGCCGGTCGGCGCGTCGGCGGTGTTCCGGTGGTTCCGGCCGTCCCGGTGGTTCCGGCCGTCCCGGCGGCTGCGACTGCCGCCGCCGTCGCCGCCGCTGCCGCGTCGGACCCGGCGGGCGGTGCGCCCGCCCGGCCCGGCCGTGACCCGGCCCGACGGAGCGCCCGCCGTCCGGCCCGTGGCCCGACGGGGCGCCCGGCCCCTGGCCCGACCCGTCGGCCGGTCGGGTCGGCGGCGCGACTCACGCGATCTGCTCGCTGCCGCGGACGGGTGTGGTCAGGTGCTCGCCGATCCGGGCGACCAGGTCGCGCATCCGCTGGCCGACCAGGCCCGCGTCCACGCCCTCGTCCGCGAGGACCGCCAGGTAGGCCCGGGAGCCGGCCGCCATCAGGTAGAAGAAGCCGCCGCCGACCTCGATCACCACCAGCCGCATCCGCCCGTCGCCGTGCGGGAACTCGTGGCCGACCGCGTTGGCCAGGCTCTGGAGTCCGGCGCAGGCGGCGGCCAGCCGGTCCGCGGTGTCGGGGTCGGTGCCGTGCTGGGCCAGCCGCAGGCCGTCCGCGGACAGCACGATGACGTGCCGGATGCACGGGACGGTCTCCGCGAGGTCCTTGAGCATCCAGTCCATGTTGGTCCGTTGCTGAATCACTTGTCGCCTTTCCCTGCTGATTCGTCACTGGCGTGGCTGCCGCCGCCCGGCCCGGCGGCCGGCGCGGTGCCGTTGACGCCGTCGGTGAAGGCGGCCAGCCACAGGCCGGGTTGGACCGGCTCGGGGGCGGGTGCGGGTACGGGTGTCTGCGGCGCGGTCGCGGCCCGCACCGCGGGCGCCGGGGCCTGGGTCGGGGCAGGGGCCGGCGTCCGGGCCGGGGCCTGCTGCGCGGGGCGGGAAGCACCGAAGCGGGACGGTGCGGCGTGCCGGCGGCGCTGGGGCAGCCCGTTCGCGGTGCGCTCGAACACCTGGGGCACGTCGTCCTCGTACGGCTTGGACGCCGGTCCGGACGTCGGCCCGGACCCCGTCGCGGACGCCGGTCCGGACGCCGCCGCGGGCACGGCGCGCGGGAACGTGCCGCCGGAGGGGGCCGGGAACGTCCCCGGTGCGGAGGCCGGGAAGGCCCCGGTGGCGGCGAAGCCCCCGGCGGGGGTGTGCGTGGCGGCGGCGGGGTGCGGGCGGGGCGCGGTGTCCGCAAACTCGGCGCCGGGCACCGGCGGGTAGGGCTCGCCGTCGTACTGGCCGCCCGGCCCCTGGGGGGAGGGGAAGGCCAGCGGGGTGGTGGTGGCGATCCGGCCGATGCCGTGGGCGCGGCTGGGCGCGGGCGCGGTGGTGATGTACGCCTCGGGGACGATCAGCACGGCGCGCACGCCGCCGTACGCGGAGGGGCGCAGCGAGACCTGGAAGCCGTAGGCGCGGGCGAGTCGGCCGACCACGGCGAGGCCGAGCCGGGGGGCCTCGCCGAGGCCGTTGAGGTCGATGCCGGACTCGGCCTCGGCGAGCATCCGTTCGGCCCGGGCGCGGCCCTCCTCGCCGAGGCTGAGGCCGCCGTCCTCGATCTCGATGGCGATGCCGGTCTGCACCTCGACGGCGGTGAGGTGGACGTTGGTCTGCGGCGGCGAGTAGCGGGTGGCGTTGTCGAGGAGTTCGGCGAGCGCGTGGATCAGCGGTTCGACGGCGGGGCCGACCACGGCGACCTCGGAGACCGGGTGGAGTTCGACCCGGCGGAAGTCGAGGATGCGGGAGATACCGCCGCGCAGCACGCTGTACAGCGGGACGGGGTTGTTCCACTGGCGGCCGGGGCGGGCACCGCCGAGCACGGCGATGGAGTCGGCGAGGCGGCCGATCAGGGCGTTGCCGTGGTCGAGCAGCAGCAGGTCGTCGAAGACCGCGGGGTCGTCGCCGTGCCGGTCCTCCATCTTGCGCAGGTCGATGGCCTGGCGGTGGACGATGGCCTGGACCCGGCGGGCGATGTTGACGAAGGCGCGCTGCGCGGACTCGCGCATCGCCTCCTCGTTGTCGACGGCGTCCAGGACGGCGCGCAGCACGGCGTAGCGGAAGTCGTGGAACTCGTCGCCGGCGTTGGTGACGTGCTGCTGCTCGTAGGAGCGGAGCACGTCGGTGATGAACTCGCCGCCCTGCATCCGGGCGACGGCCTGCGGGAGTTCGTTCCTGGCGAGTTCGAGCATGCCGGCCTGCTGCCGGGCCAGGCGGTGCCGCTGCTCGGCGTCCTGCCGGGCGGCCTCCTCGCGGGCCAGCTCCAGTGCGCGGCCCCGGCGCACCGCTTCGTACCCCGCCACCGCCACGGCCGCGGCGCCCACCAGGCCGCACCAGATGATCCCCGAGGTCGCCGCGCCCGGGTTCGCCGCGGCGGCGAGGCCGACGGCCGCGCCGATCACCGCCGCGGGCAGCAGACAGACGAGCACGGCCGCGGGCAGCCGTCCTCCTGAAGACGATCCGTCTGGTGACGATCCGGCTCGAAGCATCAGCATCCTCATACGCTCGGAGGGGACAGGGGGGTGGGCGGGGCCGGGCGGTGCGGCGGGGCCCGGGCGCGAAGCAGCATAGCCGGTGCACGGAGGACCTGACGGTCCGTCAGGGCTCTTTTCCCCCAGGAGAGTTGCCCCTGCTAGAGGCTGTTCCCGGGGCCCGCCCGGGCGGTCCGGACCGTCCCGCGCCCGACTCATAGGCTTGTCGCACCATGCGGCCCCGGAGTAGCCCCACCCGCCGGATTCACCCGGACGAGCGGCAGTCCCGGCAAACCTTCGACCACGGCCGGTCGAAACTGCTAGGGCCGGTCCTCGAACTCCCGCCCGCCCCCGCGACAGGGGTTCGAGGGCCCGCCCCGGCCCGGCCCGGACGCCGCCGCGCACCCCGTTCACGGCTCCTCCGCAGTCCGGTGGGCCCCGGCTCGCCCCCGGATCACCGCCGGTTCACCCCGCCGGGTAGGGACCCCGGACGACCCGTCCGCGCCCACGACCGGAGGCCCCGATGCCCACCGACCCGTCCGCCCGGCCCGGCCGCCGCGCCCTGCTGCGCACCGGCCTCGCCACCGGTGCCGCGACCGCCGTCGGCCTGGCCGCCCCGGCCACCGCCTCCGCCGCCCCCACCACCGGTCCCTCCGCCTCCGGCCCCGGTCCCGCCCCCGCCGACCGGACCGTCACGCTGACCGGCCGACTCCCCACCGGCGCGCCCGACTTCGTCCACCTCCCGGTGGACGTCCCGCCCGGGGTGCGGGAGATCGCGGTGTCGTACCGCTACGACCGGCCCGCCGTCCCGGCCGGCACCCCGGGCAACTCCTGCGACATCGGCCTCTTCGACCAGCGCGGCACCGACCCGGGCGGCCGGGGCTTCCGCGGCTGGTCCGGCGGCTTCCGCGACTCGTTCAGCATCTCCGCGACCGCCGCCACCCCCGGCTACCTGCCCGGACCGATCGACCCGGGCACCTGGCACGTGGTGCTCGGCCCGTACCAGGTCGCCCCGCAGGGCCTGGCCTACACGGTCGAGGTCACCTTCCGGTTCGGCCGCCCGGGCCCGGCCTTCACCCCGCACTACCCGGCCGAACGGGCCCGCGGCCGCGGCCGGGCCTGGTACCGGGGCGACTGCCACCTGCACACCGTGCACTCGGACGGGCGCCGCCGGCCCGAGGAGGTCGCGGCCGGCGCCCGGGCCGCCGGGCTGGACTTCATCGTCTCCACCGACCACAACACCAGCTCCGCGCACGGCGTCTGGGGCCCGCTGGCCGGGGACGACCTGCTGATCGTCACCGGCGAGGAGGTCACCACCCGCAACGGCCACTGGCTGGCCCTCGGCCTGGAGCCCGGCCGCTTCGTCGACTGGCGCTACCGCTCCCGCGACGACCTGTTCCCCCGCTTCGCCCGCCAGGTCCGCCGCGACGGCGGCCTGGTCGTCCCCGCGCACCCCTACTGCCCGTACGTGGCCTGCCAGTGGAAGTTCGGCTACCGGGACGCCGACGCCGTCGAGGTCTGGAACGGCCCCTGGACGTACGACGACGAATCCGCCGTCGACACCTGGGACGCCGGCCTGGCCGCCGCCCTGCGCGAGGGCCGGGGCTGGCTGCCCGCGCTGGGCAACAGCGACGCCCACAGCGAGCCGCAGCCGATCGGCAGCCCGCACAACGTCGTCCTCGCCGAGGACCTGAGCCGCGCCGCGGTCCTCGACGGCCTGCGCGCCGGACGCAGCTGGATCGCCGAATCCGCCGCCGTGCAGCTGGAGTTCACCGCCACCGGCCACGGCCGCCAGGCCGGCATCGGCGAACGCCTGACCGTCCCCGCCGACGCCCCCGTCGACGTCCGCCTCACCGTCTCCGGCGTCCCCGGCGGGACCGCCCGCCTGCTCACCGACGAGGGCCAGCTCCACCAGGAGCCCCTCTCCCCCACCGGCCCCACCACCCTCACCTGGCGCACCACCGCCTCCCTCGCCGGCTACGTCCGCGCCGAGGTCCGCCACCCCAGGCCGGACGGCACCCCGGGCCAGGGCACCACCATGGGCCCCGCCCTCCCCTGGGGCCCGATGGCGGCCCTCACCAACCCGATCCTCCTCGCCACCACCCCCTGACCCGCTCCGCTCCTCGCGCCCCCGCTCAGGTCAGTTCCAGCACCTTCCGCCCGCAGCGCAGGAACACCCGGCGGGTGGCGGTCGGGCGGGCGAGGTCGTGGGTGCCGAGGACGACGAGCAGGCGCTCGTCCGCGTCGGTGCGGGTGAGCGGGACGGTGTGCTGCGCGCCGTCGGTGTGTTCGACGACCAGCCTGAGGCCGCCCGCCGCGGCGACCCGGCGGACCTGGTTGAGGCTGGGCAGTTCGCCGCTGACCTTGACCAGCAGGTCGCCGAGGGTGGCCGCGCCGTGCACGGCCGGGTCGACGGCGGGCAGCGGCCCCGCCCGGGAGTAGCGGCGCACCGCGTACCGCGCCCGGAACGCGTCCCGGGCGGCGATCGCGGCGTCCTCCCCGTGCACGGTGGCGGTGACGGCGGCGGCCAGCAGGGTCTTCGCCGCCACCGGGTGCCGGCGGCCGTCGCCGACCTGGGCGAGCAGCAGCTCGACCTCCTCGTCGAGGAGTTCGGTGAGTGCCCGGAGGTACCCGGGCAGCAGCCGGTCCGCGCAGGCCATCAGGCGGCCGAACATCTCCTCGGCGGGGAAGCCCAGGGCGACGTAGTTGTTCTTCGACTTGCTCATCTTGGCGCCGGTGCCGTCGGTGCCCTCGATCAGCCCGGTGGCCAGCACCACCTCGGGCCGCTGCCCGGCCGCCGCCATCACCCGGCGGCACATCTGCAGGTTGAGCAGCTGGTCGAGGCCGCCGAGCTCGACGTCGGCGGCCAGCTCCACCGAGTCCGTCGCCATCACCACGGAGTAGACGAGTTCGGCGAGGGTGAGCCCGCTGCCCTCGGCGAGCCGGGTGCGGAAGTCCTCGCGCTGGAGCGCGGCGGAGGCGGGCAGCCGGGCCAGTACCGCCAGGAAGCTCGGCAGTGTCATCGGCGCCAGCCACTCGCTGTTGAAGCGGAACTCGGCGCGGGAGAAGTCGAAGAACGGGCCGACCTGCTGCCGGTAGGTGGCCACGTTCCGCCGGACGTCCTCCTCGGTGAGCGGCGGGCGCTCGGCGCTGCGGCCGGACGGGTCGCCGATCCGGGCGGTGACGTCGCCGACCAGGAACACCACCCGGTGGCCCATCCGCTGCAACCGGCTGGCCAGGATCATCGGCACGGCGTGCCCGAGGTGCACCTCCGCGCCGGTCGGGTCGATGCCGAACTTCACCGTCAACGGCCTTCCCTCGCCCAGCAGTTAGGCCAGCGACCGGACGCCGGGCAGCACCTGCGCGGCGCGCGCCCCGAGCAGCTCGGCCTGCCGCCGCGGGCCGAGCCCCGACAGGTCGGCGCACCGGCGCCCGGCCAGCAGCCCGAGCAGCCGGCCCAGCTCCGGGCCCTCCCGCCACTCCCCCTCGTCCTCGATCAGTGCACGGATCCGTGCGGTGGTGCGGTCGAACGCGGTGGCGGTCATGGCCATCCTCTCGGGGGGTGCGTCGGCGTACGGCGGCACGGCAGGCACGCGGGCACAGCGGACACAGCGGCGCGGTGGACGCGGTGGACGCGGTGGGCACGGCCGGGCGGCACGGGACGACGGAGGCGGGGGGTTCGGAGGAGGCCGGTCGACAGCGCTGCCGGCCGGCCCGCGAAGGGGCGACCGCCCACGGCTCGCGGCAGGTGCCGACGCCCGGCCGCGCCCGGTCGGAGGCGCAGCAGGCACGGCGGGGCGGGCGCGTCAACGCGTCGGCGCGTCAGTACGTCAGCGCGTCAACGGGATCGTCCGAAGGCCGGGAGTCCCGGCCGCCCGGGGTGAGGAGGGCAGGCCGGAGGGCGGTGCGAGCCGCCACTAATATCGCTTCACCACGCGAACCTCCGGGGACAGGGAACGGCGGGAGCGCGAACCGCGCCCGGCACCGCCGTCGCCGCCCATGCTGCCGCATCTCCCCCGCCCCGCGCACCCGGTTTTTCCGCGTCCCGCGCGCCCGGTTCCCCCCGTCCCGCGCGCCGCGGTTTTCCACCCGCCCGCACCACGTGTGCGCCTTGGCAGCGGCGCCCCCGGCTGCGAAGGTGACGGAGTATCAGCCCACCATCCCCTTGTCCGATCATCCCGATGGGAGCGTGCGCATGACCGCACCGGTACTGACGGTGGACCAGGTGGTCGACCGGATGACGGACCTGGCCGCCGAACTCCCGTCCCGCGACGGGGTCGCCGTGTTCAACGCGATGTACCTGACCGTCACCCGGCTGGTCCGCGACCACCTCGCCGCCGGGTACTTCGACGACCCGGCCGCCATGGCCGAACTCGACGCCGTCTTCGCCGCCCGCTACCTCGCCGCCGTCGACGACGACCGCGCCGGACGCCGCCCCGCCGCCTGCTGGCGCCCGCTGTTCGAGCTGCGCGCCGCCCCGGGCGTCCACCCGCTCCAGTTCGCCCTGGCGGGCATGAACGCCCACATCGAGAACGACCTCCCGCTCGCCGTCCTCGACACCTGCCGCCTCACCGACCGCACCCCCGACCGGCTGCACGCCGACTACCTGCGGATCAACGCCCTGCTCGCCCGGGTCGAGGCCGAGGTCCGCGCCTCCCTGCTGCCCGTGCCGGCCGGCGGCGCGCTGCTGCACGTGCTGTCGGTCTGGAGCATCGACCGCGCCCGCGACGCCGCCTGGGCCTCCGTCCTCGCCCTGTGGGAGCTGCGCCGCCTGCCGCCCGCCCGCGCCCTGGTCGCCGACGCCCTCTCCGGCTCCGTCGGCATGGTCGGCCGCGCCCTGCTCACCCCGCTCAGCCCGAACTGACCGCGCTCCGGGGCCTGACGGACCGGTGCCCGATGATGGGTCCACCGGCGGGACGGGCGCCGGATCGGACGCCGGGACGGCCTGCGGACGAGGGCGGGCACGGACACGAGCACGAGCACGGGACGGAACAGCCATGGCGAAGCGCACGAAGGACGAACAGGGGTCGAAGCGCCGTGGCCCCGACCCGCGGCACTTCGTGCAGGTCGCCCGCAGGCCGAGCCTCGGCGTCGAGGTGTCGACGGGCCGGGCCTGGGTCGGCGTCGACCAGCAGGTCGGCCACGGCTCCGCCGACGCCCTGTTCGCGCTGACGGACGAGCAGTACGCCGCGGCGCTCGCCGGTGAGGGGCTGGGGCCGTTCGAGGGCGAGTGCTGGCGGGGCGAGCACGACGACCTGCTGCTGTTCCACCCGGGCGGCGGGTCCTGGTACCCGGAGCGGTGGTCCCCGTGCCGGGCCCGCATGCTGCCGCCCCGGTTCGAGGGCGAACTCTGGTGGCACGTCGACGCGTTGGACGAACCCGCGGACAGCGCCCGGGCCGAGGTCTCCCGGAGCCTCGCCGCCGGCCCGAACGGCACCGCCGACCGGGTGTTCCGGCTGGTCGGCGACGGCGCCCACCCCCGCCCGGCCGCGCTGATCGGCGGGCTGCCCCCGGGCAGCGACCGCGCCCGGGCCCGGGCGGTCCTGGGCGATCCGGTGGAGGAGGGCGGCGACGTGTACGCCGTCGAGGGCGACCGGGTGCGGCTCGGGTACGCCGACGGCGGCCTGGTCGAGATCGCCCTGGAGCGCCCGGCCCCGCGGCCGCTGCCGGAGGGCCCGGTCCGCGCCTTCCTCGCCGCGCTCGGGGAGCCCGAGGCGGGCGCGGCCTTCCGGGAGGTGGCGCGGCTCGCGGGCGGGACGGGCCGGCGGTGGGCGGCGTCCTCCGGCTCTCCCCGGCGGCTGCTCGCGTTCGACGGCGGCGTCGAGGTGCAGGTCGAGGAGGGCCGGGTCCTGAGCGCCCGGGTCCGGCTCCGCGCGGACGCCTCCGGCCCGGCCTACCGGCACGCGCCCGACCTGCTCCCCGGGACGGCCCGGCCGCCCACCCGCGCGGACTTCCACCGCGCGCTCGGCCTGCCGTCGGCGACCGGCGGGGGCACCGACCTGTACCGCTACGGCACCCGCGACCTCCTGGTCGAGTACGTCGAGTACGTCGAGTACGTGGCCGGTACCGCGGACGCGGTGACGGCGGTCCTGCGCGGGACCAGCGCCCCGCCCGGCGTCCACCGGTGGCGCTCCGGCGAGTTCACGCTGTTCCTCGACGTCCTGGGCCGACCGGAGGCGCACCCGCTCGTCGCCCACGTGCGCGGCCTCCCCGGGGTGCGCCTGACGCTCCGCCGCGGCGCCGTCGCCGAGGTCGAGATCGGTGGCCGCGGCCACCGGAGCGAGCGCTTCGCGGCCTTCGTCGACGGGATGCCGGGCGAGCCCGCCCGCGCGGACCTGCCGCTCGGGGCGCCCACCGAGCGCGGCGCGCACGACGACCTGTGGGACTTCGCCCGGGGCTGGATCCACGTCCACTCGTCCGACGGGACGGCGGTCAGCACCGTCACCGTCCGCCGGGAACCGCCGCACGGCCTCGCGGCACGCTCCCGGACGGCGCACCGCGACCGCTGACCGGCTCCCGGAGAAGGCGGCGCGAGCCCGGCGGCGCTGTCGTACCGCGCCCGTACGCTCCGGCCATGAGCGTCTCCCTCTACTACTCCGCAGCCCGCGCGCTGCCGCTGACCGCGGCCGAGGCGTCCGCGGTCGCCCGCGTCGCCGCCGCCCACCTGGCGTCCTTCCCGTACCGGGACGAGGAGAGCCTGTACCTGTACGACCTGCCCGAGGACGGCGGCGGCGAGCCGGGGCGGATCGTGGCGGGCTCCACCAAGCTGCCGCTCGACCCGGACCGGGCGCTGCCGGTGATCACCCACGTGCTGGCTGCGGTGACCGCCCTGCGCCGCGCCCTGCCCGGGGCGCGGTGGCACGTGCACCTGGACGACCTCGACGTCCCGTGGGACGAGCACGGCGGCTACGCCTTCTGACTCCGGGCCGGGGGCGGCGCGCGGAGGGGCCGGGCACTCCCCCGGAGTGCCCGGCCCCTCTCCCGGCCCCCGCCGGCTACCGACTACCGACCGCTCAGGCCCAGCTGGAGTGCAGCGGCTTGCCCTCGGCGTAGCCGGCCGCGCTCTGGATGCCGACGATCGCCTTCTCGTGGAACTCCTCCAGGCTCGCCGCGCCCGCGTAGGTGCAGGAGGAGCGGACGCCCGCGACGATCGAGTCGATCAGGTCCTCGACGCCCGGGCGGGCCGGGTCGATGAACATCCGCGAGGTGGAGATGCCCTCCTCGAAGAGGGCCTTGCGGGCCCGGTCGTACGCCGACTCCTCGGAGGTGCGGTTGCGCACGGCGCGGGCCGAGGCCATGCCGAAGCTCTCCTTGTACTGGCGGCCGTCCGCGGTGGCCTGGAGGTCGCCCGGCGACTCCAGGGTGCCCGCGAACCAGGAGCCGACCATCACGTTGGACGCGCCCGCGGCCAGCGCCATCGCCACGTCGCGCGGGTGGCGCACGCCGCCGTCCGCCCAGACGTGCTTGCCCAGCCGGCGCGCCTCGGCGGCGCACTCCAGCACGGCGGAGAACTGCGGCCGGCCGACGCCGGTCATCATCCGGGTGGTGCACATCGCGCCGGGGCCGACGCCGACCTTGAGGATGTCCGCGCCCGCCTCGACCAGGTCCCGCACGCCGTCCGCCGAGACCACGTTGCCCGCGACGACCGGCACCTGCGGGTCCAGCCCGCGCACCGCGCGCAGCGCGCTGATCATCGACTCCTGGTGGCCGTGCGCGGTGTCGACCACCAGCACGTCCGCCCCGGCCTCCAGCAGCGCCTTGGCCCGGCCGGCCACGTCGCCGTTGATGCCGACGGTGGCGGCGATCCGCAGGCGGCCCGCGCCGTCCACCGCGGGGGTGTAGAGGGTGGCGCGCAGCGCGTTCTTCCGGGTCAGGAGGCCGACCAGGGTGCCGTCCCCGGCGACCACCGGGGCGAGCTTGCGGTGCGCCTCGTTCAGCCGGTCGAACGCCGTGCGCGGGTCGATGTCCCGGTCCAGCAGCAGCAGGTCGCGCGACATCACCTCGGAGAGGCTGGTGAAGCGGTCCACCCCCTGGCAGTCGCTCTCCGTCACCACGCCGACGGGCTTGCCGCCCTCGACCACCACCAGCGCGCCGTGCGCGCGCTTGGGCAGCAGCGAGAGCGCGTCCGCGACGGTGTCGCCGGGGCTCAGCGTCAGCGCGGTGTCGTGCACCAGGTGCCGCTGCTTGACCCAGCCGATCACCTCGGACACCACCTCGATCGGGATGTCCTGCGGGATCGCCACCAGCCCGCCGCGCCGGGCCACCGTCTCCGCCATCCGCCGCCCGGCGATCGCGGTCATGTTCGCCACCACCAGCGGGATGGTGGTTCCCGTCCCGTCGTTCGAGGACAGATCGACACCCTGCCGGGAGCCCACCGCGGAACGGCTGGGGACCATGAAGACGTCGTCGTACGTGAGGTCGTACGCGGGCTTGAGGTCGTTCAGGAAGCGCATGAAGGGGCTCTCTGGCTGGGGAGAAACGTTACGGCGCCACGCGGCCGAGCCGCGCACACCCAACGTTCGATTCTCGTTGATTCCCCCGCCCCGAGCCAGCCCACGCCCGAATCCTGAAGATCACCACAACCGGACGCCCCCGATCCCGGAACCGCCTCGTACGAACCTCCAAACCCCCGCCATCGGCCCCCGCCACCGGCCCCCGCGCGGCCACCCCCGGCCGCCCCGGTCCGGCTCAGTCCGCCGACGGGAACAGCGTGCGCAGCGCCAGGTCGGCCACCTGCCGCACCTGCTCGCGGGTGTGACCGCTCGCCGCCTGGACGGCGATGCCGTCGGTGACGGTGTGGACCAGCCGGGCCAGGACGCCGGGGTCGCAGCCGGCCGGCAGGTCGGGGGCCCGCTCGAAGCGCCGGCGCAGGGCGGCTTCACCGGCCATCCGCCGGGCGATCACCTCCTCGCGGACCGCCCGGGAGTCCGGGCCGCAGGCGTGCACGCTGTTGACGCTCAGGCACCCGGGCGGCGCGTGCGTCCCGCCGGTCAGCTCGACGGCCCCGAGCAGCATCCGCTCGACGACGGCTCGCGCGGTGGGTTCCTCCAGCGCCTCGGCGGCAAAGGCGCCGGGGCCGGTGAAGTAGCGGTCGAGCGCCTTGCGGAACAGCTCCTCCTTGTTGCCGAACGTCGCGTAGAGGCTGTTGCGGTTGATGCCCATCGCCGCGGTCAGGTCCGACAGGGACGTCCCCTCGTAGCCCTGCCGCCAGAAGAGTTCGAGCGCCCGGTCGAGCGCGGTCCGCGGGTCGAAGGCGCGCGGGCGACCGCCTGGCATGCCGTACCTCCTCCGGTTTCCGGCCTCCCGGCACGGTACTCCCTCGACCCCCCTTGAATCCGCGCGCCCGCTCGCCTAGTTTCTAACCGATCGGTTAGAAACCGGGCAGGACAGGCCGTCGGGGAGGACGCGTGATCAGGGTCGGAATCGTCGGAGCGAGCGGCTGGGCCGCCGCCTCGCACCTGCCCGCACTCGCCGGGCTCGCGGACTTCGAGGTGACCGCGGTCGCGACGACCGGGCAGGCCGGTGCCGACCGGGTGGCGGCCGCCCACGGCGTCCCGCTGGCCCTCGTCGGCGCCGAGGCGCTCGCCGCCCGTCCCGAGGTGGACCTGGTCGTGGTGTCGGTCAAGGCGTCCGGGCACGCGGCGGCGGTCCGGGCCGCGCTGGCGGCGGGCAAGCACGTGCTCTCCGAGTGGCCGCTGGGCGTGGACGCCCCGGAGGCGGAGGAACTCGCCCGGGCGGCCGACGCGGCGGGCGTCGTCCACGCCGTGAACCTGCAGGGGCACCGGTCGCCGGACGCCCGGTACGTGGCCGACCTGCTGGCCGCCGGGACGATCGGCCGCCTGGAGTCCGCCGTCCTGGTCGCCGCGGGCGATCCGCTGGGCGGGCCCCGGATCGCGCCGGAACTGGAGTGGTCCACCGATCCCGCCGCGGGCACCTCGCTGCTGACCGTCATGGCCGGCCACTTCCTGGCCACCCTGCACCGGGTCGCGGGCCCGCTGGTCGAGGTCTCCGCGAGGCTGCCCCGGTCCCGCGACCGCGTCGAGGTCACCGGCACCGGGCGGACGGTCCGCAACGGGGTGCCCTCCCAGGTGCTGCTCCTCGGCACGCTGGAGAACGGTGCCGCCGCGTCCGTCACCGTGCACGGCGGCAGCGGCAGCCCGGACGGGTTCCTGATCAAGCTGGTCGGCTCCGACGGCACGCTGACCGCCGTCCCGCCCCGCCCCGGCACGTACATGCACTGGACGGACTGGGACATCCGGGTCGACGGCGAACCGGCACCGGTCCCCGCCCGCTACCGGACCGTCCCCTTCGACCCCGCCGCCGGTCCGGTCGCCAACGTCGCGGCCGTCTACCAGGAGGTCGCCGAGGCGATCGCCCGGGGCCGCACCCCCAGCCCGGACTTCCACACCGCGGCGGCCCACCACCGTCTCCTCGCCGCGATCGAGCGCTCGGCGGCGACCGGCGCCCCGCAGCAGGTGCGCTGAGCGCGACGCCGCCGGTCCCGGTCCCCCTCCCCCCGGCCCGCCCGCTCCCCGCGGGCGTGCCGCGGCCCCCTGCGGTGCGGTGCACCGAGGGGGCCGAGAGGCGGTTCCGCGCTGGTGGGCGGTTCCTAGTAGCCGCGCCAGTTGGCGCCGTAGCCGCGGGCGGCGGCCATGTTGTCCATGTTGCCGTAGCGGGCGTCGCAGTAGCGGGAGCTGGCGATCAGGTTGTCGACGGGGTTGCGGATGTCCGTGTGGCCGGGCAGCGCGTACACCTTGAAGGTCGGCATGATCACCTGGGTCAGGCCGATCGACGGGGTGCCCTTCTTGGCGTTCGAGTCCCAGTTGTTCTGGGCGTTCGGGTTGCCGGAGGACTCGGCGATCGCGGCGGCGCGCATCGCCTTCGCGGACGGGACGTGCTGGCCGTTGGCGGCCAGGACGTCGCGGGCCTCCTGGATCCAGCCGTCCAGGTTGTTCGGGTAGGTCTTCTTCGCGGCGGCGGCGGCCTGCTCGGCGGCCTGCTGGTCCGCGGCCTGCTTGGCCTGCTCGGCGGCCTGCTGCTGGGCGGCCTGCTCGGCCGCCTGCTGGTCCGCGGCCTGCTTGGCCTGGTCCGCGGCCTGCTGCTGGGCGGCCTGCTCGGCCGCCTGCTGGTCGGCGGCCTGCTTGGCCTGGTCCGCGGCCTGCTGGTCGGCGGCCGGCTGGTCCTGCTGGACCGGCTCGCGCGCCTCGCTGCGGGAGGCGGCCTGGCCGCCGTCGCGGTTCGCGTCCTGGGTGTCCGCGGCGGTGACCGCGGCGGCGTCGGTGCGGTGGGACGCGGGTCCGGCGAACGCCTGGGTGACGGGCAGCAGCGTGCCCACGGCGATGGCGCCGGCCAGTCCGATGCCGAGGACGGCGTCGGGCATGCGGTGGTGGCCCATCCGCACCTGGGGCAATCGGCCGAGGTTGTGCTTGATGCGTCGCATGTTTCGGGTACCTCCGAGAGTCGGTTCCAGGTCATGCCGGGCCCGGGCGGACATGCGTGGTCCCCGCTCGGTGCGGGTTCCTTCGGCCCGGGACGGCCGGCCCGGCGGCTCCTGCTCACCGGGGACGCCGCGCCGCGCTGGTCTCGCGGTCCGCTGCGTCATGAAGCCCCGTGAGCACTCGGATCGGCTCGGGGCACAACCACGAGACTGCCGGAGCCCCAACCAGGCGGCAAACACCCCCAAATGGGACCTACACAACTCCTCCACAACTCGAATTCCCTTATCTACCAAGGGAGTTCACTCTCACCGACCCCCCGTATTCCACCCCGCCTATGAAGAAGGTCACAGCACCGCCCAACCTCCCCCCGACACCGGGAATTTGGGCCCGAGCCCAGTCCCGCCAAGGGCTCCACCCCCTCCGCCCCCGCTCCGCGCCCCCGCCCCCCGTGTGACCCCGGCCACCGCCCCGCCCTGTGACGCCGCTCTCCCCCCGGCCACCCACCGCATCCGCCCGACCACCGGAACCGCCCACGCCGTGACCCGGCTCACGCCTCCGCCCTCCCCTCGCCCCCCCTTCCCCCGGCCCCATCCCCTCCCCCCACCGGCCCCGGGCCCGGGCGGGCCTGGTTGACTGCGGCGGGAGGTCAGGGTGGAGGCGTTGGTCTCGGCGTTCGCGCCGATCTGGGTGCTGACGGCGGCCGGGTGGCTGGCCGGGCGGACGGGGCTGCTGGGGGCGGACGCGGAGGCGGTGCTCGGGCGGTTCGTGTTCCACGTCTCGATGCCGGCCGCGCTCTTCACCGTGGTGGCCCGCACCGACCTGGCCTCCTTCGCCGACCGCTGGGTACTGGCGTTCGCCGCCGGGACGCTGATCGCCTCCCTGCTGGGCCTGCCCGTCGGACGGCGGCTGCGGCGGCTGCGCCGGACCCCGGCCGAGCGGACGGTGGCGGTGATGGCGGCGGGCTACGTGAACTCGGGCAACCTCGGCATCCCGGTCGCCGCGCAGGTCCTCGGCGACGCCTCGTACGCGGCACCGGTGCTGCTGTTCCAGGTGCTGCTGGTCACCCCGCTGATGCTGACCGTGCTGGACGCGACCACCGCCTCCCCTTCTCCCTCTTCCCCCGCCTCCCGCCCCGCCGCGCGGCTGCGGCGCCTGGCGCTGCTGCCGCTGCGCAACCCGGTGATCCTCGGCGCGGGCCTGGGCGCGCTGTTCTCGGCGGCGGGCTGGCGGCTGCCGGGGCCGCTGGCGCACTCGGCGGACCTGCTGGGCGCGGCGGCCGTCCCGACCGCGCTGGTCACCCTCGGACTGTCGCTGCGCACCCCGCCGGGCGCGGCGGCGCAGCGCCCGGACCGGGGTGAGCTGGGTCTCGCGGTGCTGGTGAAGACGGTCGGGCAGCCGCTGGCCGCGCTGGCGGTGGGCGCGCTGCTGCTGCACCTGCGGGGGCCGCAGTTGCGGGCGGCGGTGCTGCTGTCGGCGCTGCCGACAGCGCAGAACGTGTACGTGTACGCGCGGCTGTACGGGGCGGCTCCGGTGCTGGCCCGCTCGGCGGTGCTGGCGTCGACGGTGCTGTCGATGCTGACGCTGTCGGTCATCGCCTGGTCGCTGGGCGGCGGTTGACCGGACCCGCCGGGGTGCGCGGCGGGCCGGCGACCGGGAAGTGCGGCAGGTCACACGTCCGGGAGTGCGGCAGACCACCGGTCCGGGAGTGCGGCAGGTCACAGGCTTCGCTCCGGCGGGGGCCGCTCCCGTAGAGTTCGGCGGTACGGATGGGGCGACGAGGAAGCATCGGCAGTGACGAACCAGCAGAGCGGCCCGGGCAGCGCCCCGGTCGAGGACGACACCGACTACGGCAAGGGCATCGACCCCGAACGCCTGGAGCTGTGCCTGAACGTGCTCGCCGAGCTGGACGAGATCCACGTCGACCACCCGGACGCGATCCGGGTCCGGCTGGCGGTCGGCGGCCTGTTCCGCACCCTCAAGCAGCGCCGCCGGCAGGAGACCCGGGCCCGCAAGACCGCCAACGACCGCGCGGTGACGGCGCGGACCGCGACGGGCGCGCCGGGGCGGATCGACGACGAGACGGCGGGCGCGTTCGGGCTGAGCACCGAGACCACCACCGAGCTGGCCGGCATCCTGGAGCGCCCGCGCTCCTGCTACACCTGCAAGCAGCGGTACGTGGAGGTGGACGCGTTCTACCACCAGCTGTGCCGCTCCTGCGCCGCGCTGAACCGCTCGCGCCGGCACGCCCGGACCGACCTGACCGGCAAGCGCGCGCTGCTGACCGGCGGACGCGCCAAGATCGGCATGTACATCGCGCTGTGCCTGCTGCGCGACGGCGCGCACACCACCATCACCACCCGCTTCCCGAACGACGCGATCCGCCGCTTCACCGCGATGCCGGACAGCGCCGAGTGGATCCACCGCCTGAAGATCGTCGGCATCGACCTGCGCGACCCGGCGCAGGTGATGGCGCTGGCGGACGAGGTCGCCGCGGACGGCCCGCTGGACATCCTGATCAACAACGCGGCGCAGACCGTGCGCCGCTCCCCCGGGGCGTACCGCGAGCTGGTCGCGGCCGAGTCGGCGCCGCTGCCGGCCGGGGCGCTGCCCGCGTCCACGGTGATCGGCCGGTTCGGCTCGGGCGCGGTGGACGTGCCGGCGCTGCCGGGGCAGAGCCGCGGCGAGCGGCCCTCGGTGAGCGCCGAGCAGGTCACCTCGCTGGCCCTGGTGACGGGTTCGGCCTCGCCGGAGCGGATCGCGGCCGGGACGGCGATCGACGCGGGCGGCCTGGTGCCGGACCTGGCGGACACCAACAGCTGGGTGCAGACCGTCTCCGAGGTCGGCCCGATCGAGCTGCTGGAGGTGCAACTGTGCAACTCCACCGCCCCGTTCATCCTGATCTCGCAGCTGCGCCCGGCGCTCGCCGCGTCCTCGGCGCGCCGCAAGTACGTGGTCAACGTCTCGGCGATGGAGGGCGTCTTCGAGCGCGGCTACAAGGGCTCGGGCCACCCGCACACCAACATGGCGAAGGCCGCGCTGAACATGCTGACCCGCACCAGCGCGCAGGAGATGTTCGAGACCGACGGCATCCTGATGACCGCGGTGGACACCGGCTGGATCACCGACGAGCGCCCGCACCCGGAGAAGATGCGCCTGCACGAGGAGGGCTTCCACGCCCCGCTCGACCTGGTGGACGGCGCGGCCCGGGTGTACGACCCGATCGTCCGCGGCGAACTCGGCGAGGACCTCTACGGCTGCTTCCTGAAGGACTACCAGAAGGGCAAGTGGTGACGGACGTCCGGCCCCTCGACGCGCGGCCCCCGGCCGCCGCGCACCCGCTGCCGCCGCTGGTCGGCGCGGGCGTGATCGTGCCGACCGGGGACGGGCGAGTGCTTCTCGGGCGGCGCACCACCGCCGGGGAGTCGCCGACCTGGAGCCTGCCGGGCGGCAAGGTGGACCACCCCGGGGAGTCCTTCGAGGCCGCCGCCGCACGGGAGTTGGCCGAGGAGACCGGCATCGTGCTGCCCGCCGAGGAGATGCGGGTGCTGGCGGTGCTGCTCGACCACGAGCTGGGCCGCACCCGGGTGACGGCGGCGGTCCTGGCCCCGCCGAGCCTGGCCGAGGCCCTGGTCACCGAACCGCACGCGTGCGCCGGCTGGGAGCGCTTCCCGGTGGGCGCGCTCCCCGAGCCGATGTTCTACCCGTCCGCGCAGGTGCTGGCCGCCTGGCTGCCGGACCACCGCGCCCCGGGCGGCACCTGGCACTATCCGGCGGCGGCACCGCACTCCTGACGGACCGTCAGGCACGTGCGGAACCCCGCGGAGGCGGCCCGGAGACTTCCGGAGCGCCTCCGCGACGCGTCCTCCGCGCCTTGCGCTACCTGCGCTACCTGCGCTCGGCCGCCCGGAGCCGGACGTTCGCCGGGGGCCTGGTCCCGGCGCGGCGCACCAGCAGGACGAAGGTCCGGGCGTAGGCGTCGCCCTCGGTGACCCGGGGCCAGTCCAGCCCGGCGAGGGCCGCGGACGCGGCGGCGTGCGGTTCACCGTGCACCCATACCTCGGCGGACTGCCCGGCGCCGCCACCACCTCCACCGCTACCACCGCTACCGCCGAAGTGCACCTGCACGCCGACGAGTTGGTCCCGGCCGAGGTCCCCGCCCAGGGCCGGGGCGAGGGCGGGCAGCACGGGGTTGCGGACCAGCCAGTCCTGCACGTCGTGGAAGTGCCGGCCGGTGCCCCAGCCGACCACGCCGCCGTGGATGGCGTGCCAGCCGGGCAGGCCGTCCGGGTCGGCGGGGTCGAGGTGGCCGGCGAACCGGCCGTTGTGGGCGACGAGTTCGATCAGCGCGGCGCCCGTGGTGGACGCCCACGCCTCGACGCCCCGGCGGACCGGGTCCTGGTCGCCGCCGTCGATCCGGGGCACCCGGTCCCGGACGGCGGTCTCCGGGCGGTCCCGGTCGGCCAGGAACACCAGTTCCAGCCGGTCCGGGTCGTCGTCCGGCGCGGCGCCCAGCCGGACCGCCAACTCGCCCGGCCCGCGGACCTCTTCGCCCTCGACCCGCCACCGCTCGCCGTGCAGCGCGGACAGTTCGTCCGCCACCGCGCCCAACACCGCCTGCTCGGACGGTCGTTCCGTACTCTTGCCGGACGCGTCCGGGCCGGTGCCCGACCGGCCGCGCCACCATGATCCCCATGCCATGGCGCACACCGTAACGTTGTACAGATTTGCTCACAATGTGTGGGTGGGGACCGGGTCAGGTAGTCGATGTCGTCCGCTGTGTGTATCGTCGCACTGCGCGATCAGGGACTTACCGCGGGCAGCAGCTGGGGGCGGCAATGGCTGTGGAACTACCATCGGGGCTCAACCACATCATCGGGCTGCTGGGCGTGCGTTTCCCGGCCGCCAACGAGGACGAGCTCAACCAACTGGCCGACCAGTTGGACAAGTTCGCCGGAGCGCTGGACGGCGCCCAGATGACGGCGGACAAGGCGCTCACCCTGCTGCACGAGGTCTACCAGGGCGAATCGGCGGACAAGCTCTCCGAGCTGTGGAGCACCATCACCAAGTACTCCAAGGTGATCGTCGAGACCTGCCAGACGGTGTCCAAGGTGCTGCGGGCGGCGGCCGTGGTGGTCGAGCTGGCCAAGACCCAGTCCATCACCCAACTTTTCTCCATCCAGGCCCAGTTGGCGGCGGCCTCGTCCACCGGGCCGTGGAGCGCGGCGGCGGTGCTGCGGATGGGCCGCGAGATCATGAACCAGCTGCTGGAGGCGGCGGTCGGCAAGCTCGCCCAGACCGTCACCCGGCCGATCGAGGACATGATCGAGAAGGCCGCGCAGAAGATCGTGCCCACCCCGTCCAACAACTCCAACGGGCAGGGCTTCTCCATCGACCTGGCCCAACTCGCCCAGTGCGCGGCCGACCTGCGCCGCGGCGCGGACGACATCGAGACGCACGGCACCAGCTTCAAGCGGATCGTGCAGAGCCTGAAGATGGGCGACTCCGGCGACAAGTTCGGCAAGCTGGTGATCGAGGCCGCCGAGAAGGTGCTGCAGACCATCGCCGAGGACGTCCTCAAGCGCATCCTCGCCTCGTTCCGCGACACCGCGGACAAGATGGACAAGATGGCGGGCAACCTCAACGAGAACGAGGACAGCAACCGCACGGTGCTGAACAGCCTCACCTCGCTCGCGGCCAACCCGCTCAGCCCCAACGCGACGGCCACCAACGGCGCTTCCGCCGGCGCGTCCCCCGCGCTGAACGGTCCGCGCCTGGGCGGCGGCGACGCGGGGCTCGCCGCGTTCGCGGGCCTGATGCCCAAGCTCGGCCCGATCGGCTCCGGGCTCTCCGGCGGCAGGAGCGGCGGCTCGGGCCTCAACACGCTCGGCCTCAAGGAGCCGCTCGTCTCCGGCGGTCACGGCGGCGGCGCGTCCGGCGGCTCCGGGTCCGGTTCCGGCAGCGGCGCGGGCGGGGGCACCGGCGGCACCGGCGGTCAGGGCGGCGGCGCCTTCGTCCCCCGGCTCTCGATGCCGGCCGGCAGCCTCGGCAACAGCGGCCGGGGCAGCAGCGGCACCCGGATCGAGACCCAGAAGTCCGGTGAGGGCAGCGGCGGTTCCGGCTCCGGCTCGGGTTCCGGCTCCTCCCCCTCCACCGCCACCAACTCCGTCGGCCGCGGCGTCCCGCCGGGCGGCATGATGGGCATGGCGGCCATGGGCCACGGCGGCTACGGCCCGGTCGGCGGCTCCGGCATCCGCGGCGCCTCCCAGCGCCGCACCAACCGCACCGCCGAGGGCGACCCCGAGAACACCGCCTCCCCCGACGGCATCATCGCCGACGAGCTCAGCGCCGCCATGTACCCCAACCTCCAGTTGGGCCGCGTCACCCCGCAGCGCAAGCCCGAGTCCGAGCGCGACGACCGCTACGACGACGACTTCGAGCTCGACCTCGAGGAGCTCGGCGACCTCGACGACCTGCACTGACCCCGGCCGGTCCACGGCCCAGGAGCCCCGCCAGCGCCCCCACCAGGGCCTGCCGGGGCTCCGCCCTTCTCTCCCCCCCCGGCCGACCTCGGCCGCCCCCGGCCGCCCCCGCCGCCACCTGCGGTCCGCGGCCCGCAACGCATCCGCCCAGCCTGTGAATTGACCGTGAACCGTAAACTTTTCACCGTGGTGGTATGGACCACGAACGAAACAGATGGCTAGGGTCGTAGCGGTTCGCACGCGCGGCCGTTCGGAACCCTGGGACAGGACGTGACCGTGGCCGAGACACTGGTGGCCTCCGAGTACGAGGCCGAACGGCTGGACGCCACCGCCGCCTGGGTCGCCCGCCACCGGCCGCCGGGCAGCGGAGCGCTGGCCGAACTCGGCGCCGGCGACGGCGCGCTGACCGGACGGCTGCTGCGGGCCGGGTACACCGTGCACGCCGCCGAACCGGACCCCGCCCTGCGGGCCCGACTCTGGGACCGACTGCGCGGACGGGCCCGACTACGGCTCAGCGGGGCCGACCTGGCGGCCCCGCCACCGGTACGCCGCCGCTTCGGCGCGGTCCTGCTGATCGACACCCTGCACGCCGGCCAGGACCTGGAACTGCTGCACGCCCTCCCCACCGACCTGCTGTTCGTCGCCCTCGCCCCGCCCGCCCTGGACGGCCGACTCCGCCCGTGGCTCTCCGCCCAACAGGGCTGGCTGCTGGTGGAGGAGATCGACCTGGCCGCCCCGCGCCCCACCCACCGCACCCTCGCCCCGGGCAGCCGCGGCATCCTGCTCCGCCGGGCCGGCTGACCCCGGCAGCAGCGGCCGGCGGCAGCGGCGGGCCGGCGGCAGCGGCGACGCGCGGCACGGCCCGACGACGGCCCGACCGTAGCGCGGCTCAGGACAGCCGGACGATCAGCCCCTCCATCCCCGTTCGGCCGATCCTGCCAGCAGCGAGACGGCGCGGCGACAGCGACAGCAGCCGCGAGACGGCGGCGGCGCGACGCACAGCACGGCCCCATCCTGCACAGCCCCACCACCGCCCAACCGCAGTGCGGTTCAAGTCAGCCGGACGATCAGCCCGCCCATCCCCGCCCGGCCGATCCTGCCAGCAGCGAGACGGCGCGGCGACAGCGACAGCAGCCGCGAGACGGCGGCGGCGCAACGCACAGCACGGCCCCATCCTGCACAGCCCCACCAACGCCCACCACCGCCCGACCTCCGCCCCACTCCGCCCCAACTACGGCGCGGCTCAGGACAGCCGGACGATCAGCTCGTCCATCGCCGCCCGCCCGGCGTCCATCGCGGCCCGCAACAGCGCCGGGTCCCGGGTCAGCCGTCCGACCTTCGGGGCCTCCGGCCCGGGGCGGACGGAGAGCACGGCGGGGCCGTCGGCGGGCGGGGCGAGGTCGTGGCGGCCGAGCAACTCCTCGTCGGCGAGCAGCCGTTCGGCCCGCCCCAGGTAGGAGTCGCGCAGCGGCGCGGGGTAGCGGCGCAGCACCGTCCGGGCGACCATCCGGGAGCCGCGCGAGGGCCCGGCCGCCACCGCAGCCGCCGCAGCCGTCGCCGCCGTCGCCGGGACCGGGCCCCGCGAGCGCAGCACCAGGACGTGCGTGGCGCCCTGGGCGAGCGCGGTGCGGAACGGGATGGACTCGGCCAGCCCGGCGTCGTAGTAGCGGCTGCCGTCGAGTTCCACCGGCGGTCCGGCGAGCAGCGGGAGGGCGGCGCTGGCCCGCAGGGCGAGGCGGAGCCGGGCCGGGTCGGTGAGCAGGGGGTGGAGGTCGGTGGCGACGCCGGTGCCGGTGTGGGTGGCGATCGGGTGCAGGGTGGTGGGGTTGGCGAGGATCGCGTCGAAGTCCATCCGGGCCACGTGCGCGTAGAGGTGCTCGACCAGGTTGTGCAGGTCGACGACGGGACGGCCGCGCAGCACGTTGCCGGGCCGGACCATCGCCCGGGCGTACTCCGCGTCGGCCCAGCCCGCGAGCTGCCCGGGGTCGCTGCTGAGCAGCCAGGCGCCGGTCAGCGCCCCGGCGGAGGCTCCGTAGACGGCGTCGAACACCCCGGTGAGACCGGCCTCGTGGAGGGCCAGGGCCATGCCGCCGGAGATGATGCCGCGCATGCCGCCGCCCTCGACGGCGAGCGCGATCCGCAGCCCGTCGGTCCGCCCGCCGGGACGGCTGCCGGTGCGCCACCGCTCGGCGAGGGCGGCCAGGACCCGGCCCCGCGCGCCCGTGGCATCCGTGGCGTCCGCGGTGTCCGCGATCCCGAACCCGTCCTGCTGATCCACGCCGTACTCCCCTACTCCCGCACTCCCGTACCGACACCCGCGCCCCGCCCGCCCGGACGTCCCGCCGAGCGCCGCGGCCCCGACGTCCGGAACGCCGAGAAGTGTCGCACACGAACCCGGGCGCACCGCCCTGCCACGCCACCACCCCCGTCCCCCACCCGCTCTCCCCGGCCCGTCACCCTGCGCCAGACTAGTGTGACGCCATGTCATCCTTCGGCACCTCCGCCCGCTCCGCCACCGCCGCGCTGCCCGAACCCGTCGCCCGGGCCGTCGAGTTGGCGGACCGGCTGGGGTTCACCCGGTCCTGCCGCCCGGAGCACGGGCGGCTGCTACAGGCCCTCGCTGCGGGCGCGACCGGCCGGATCGGCGAGACCGGGACCGGGTGCGGCGTCGGCCTGGGCTGGCTGCTCGCCGGGCGGCGGCCGGGCGTCCGGGTGGTGAGCGTCGAGCGGGAGGCCGAACGCGTGGCCGCGGTAAGGGAGTTGTTCGCCGACGTGCCCGACCTGGAGGTGCTGCACGGCGACTGGACGCGGATCCACCCGCACGGCCCGTTCGACCTGCTGGCCCTGGACGGCGGCGGCAACGGCAAGCAGTCCGCGCCCGCCGACCCGGAACGCCTGCTCACCCCCGGCGGCACCCTGGTGGTCGACGACCTCACCCCGCTCACCGGCTGGCCACCGACCCACCGGGGCGCGCCCGACACCGGCCGCACCGTCTGGTACGACCACCCGGCCCTGCTCACCACCGAGGTCCGCCTCGCCCCCGACCTGTCCACCCTGCTGGCCACCCGCCGCCCCTGACGTCCGCTCGGCTCTCGGGTCCGGTCAATGCTCGGGTCCGGTCAATGCCCGGGTCCGCTCAGCGCTCGCGTCCCCGCGGCTTCAGCGGCAGCGGCGGCAGTGGCGGGGCGTGCAGCCGTTCGCCGTCGTAGCCGTGGACCCGGCCGAAGCGGGTGCCGGTCTCCCAGTCGGCGCGGGCCGCCGCGATCTCCTCGTGCGTGCGGCCGACGAAGTTCCACCACATGACGAGGCGTTCCTCGAAGGGTTCGCCGCCGAGCAGCAGCAGGGCGGCGTCGGTGCGGGCGCGCAGCGGGAGTTCGCGGCGGCCGCAGCCGAGGTAGAGGAGGGAGCCTGGTTCGACCGGGACGCCGTCGACGTCGGTGCTGCCGGTCATGGCGAGGACGGCGTACTCGAAGCCGGGTTCGAGCGGGAGGCGGTGGGCGGCGCCCTCGCGGAGGGCGAGGTCGGCGCCGGTGAGGGCGGTGTGGGTGGTGCCGGGGGAGGTGGCCCCGTCGAGGGTGCCGAGGATGAGGTCGGCGTGCAGGCCGCCGGCGGTGACGACGGGCAGCTCGGGGTGGTGTTCGAAGGCGGGCGCGGTGTGCCGGTGGGCGTCGGGGAGGGCGACCCAGAGCTGGGCGCCGTGCAGCAGCGGCGCGTGCTCGCGCGGGGACTGCTCGGAGTGCGAGATGGCCCGGCCGGAGGTCATCAGGCCGAGTTCGCGCGGGCGGACGGTCTGCACGCTGCCGAGGCTGTCCCGGTGCAGCACGCTGCCCTCGTGCAGCCAGCTGACGGTCTGCAGGCCCGTGTGGGGGTGCGGCGGCACCTGCATGCCGGGCTCGTCGGCGATGTCGTCGGGGCCGTAGTGGTCGACGAAGCACCAGGCGCCGACCATCCGGCGGCCGAGGTTGGGCAGCAGCCGCCGGACCACGGTGGACTCGCCGAGCGGAACGCGCCGCCCGGTCAGCAGGTCCTTGACGGGGCCGGTGGCGGCCTGGCGTCCGCAGACGGCCGGGGCGGGTTTCCGGTCGAGGTTGCTCATGGCCGCCAGTATCGACCGGACCGCCGGCCGCCTCCGGCCGCGCGCACCCTCGTGTCCGGACGAATCCCGCGAACGCACCCGCTCCCGTCCCCGCCCCGCCCCCACACGCAGACGCGGACACGGACGCACCCCCCCGTCAGCCGACGAGGCGGCCTCAGTGCTTGCAGGCCCACCAGGCCTCGGCGCTCGCCGCCTCCGCCTGGGCGCGCAGCGCGCGGACCGCCTCCGCCGGGTCGGCCGCGCCGTAGACCGCCGAACCGGCCACGAACACGTCGGCCCCGGCCTCGGCGCAGGCCTCGATGGTGGCGGGGGCGACCCCGCCGTCGACCTGGAGCCACAGGTCGAGGCCGTGCTTGTCGATCAGCTGCCGGGTGCGGCGGATCTTGGGGAGCATGATGTCGAGGAACGCCTGGCCGCCGAAGCCGGGCTCCACCGTCATGATCAGCACCATGTCCAGCTCGGGCAGCAGGTCCTCGTACGGCTCGATCGGGGTGGCGGGGCGCAGCGCCATCGAGGCGCGGGCGCCCTTGGCGCGGATCTCCCGGGCGAGCCGGACGGGGGCGGCGGCGGCCTCGACGTGGAAGGTGACGGAGCCGGCGCCGGCCTCGACGTACTGCGGGGCCCAGCGGTCGGGCTGTTCGATCATCAGGTGGCAGTCGAGGGGGGTGTCGGTGGCGCGGGCCAGCGACTCGACGATCGGCACGCCCAGCGTGAGGTTGGGGACGAAGTGGTTGTCCATCACGTCGACGTGCAGCCAGTCCGCGCCGCGCACCGCCTCGGCCTCGTCGGCGAGGCGGGCGAAGTCCGCGGACAGGATGCTGGGGTTGATCTGCGCCATGGCGAGGGTACCTTCACGACTCGGTGCGGGCGGCCCGGGCGACCGCCCCCGACCATCATCCCCCGTCCGCCGGACGGCCCGGCAGGTGGCCGGGCAGCGGGCCGGGCGGCAGATCGGGCAGGTGACCGGGCAGGTGACCGGGCAGCGGGCCGGGCGGCGGACCCCGTCTCGGAGCGCCCGCACGTCGCGGAGGCGCACCCCCGAAGTGTTCACACTGCCGAAACACTTCCCCTTCCCGGTGTCGGCCCGCTCTGGCAGGCTCCACAGCAGGCGGACCCAACGCTGCTCGCCCCTCACGAAAGGCGTCCGATGACCCAGGTCGTCCACCCCGCACGTGCTCTCTGGTGGCTGTTCGAACCCGTCCACGCCCTCACCTACTTCTCCCCCGAGGCCCGCGCCGCGTACGAGGCGGCCGGGCTGCGCGGTTACTGGCGCGGTTACTTCGGCGGCCGCTCGGCGCCGCTGGGCGCGGTGGACGCGGCGCCGGTGGTGGCCGCGTTCTTCAACTTCGCGCCGCAGATGGTCGAACGGGCGCTGCCGGCGGTGTGGACGCTGGCGAGCCCGGAGCAGGCGCTGGAGGCCCGGGTCGAGGGGGTGACGGGCGCGCTGCGGCGCGTCCTGGCGGACGTGAAGCCGGATCTGATCGACCGTTCGGTGGAACTGCTGGAACGGGCCGTCGAGGGCCTGGACTGTTGTGGGCGCGTGCTGGCCGCCGCGAACGCCGACCTCCCCCGCCCGGAGGGCCGCCTGGCCCGACTGTGGCAGGCCACCACCGTGCTGCGCGAGCACCGGGGCGACGGCCACGTCGCCGCCCTGGTCACCGAGGGCCTCGACGGCTGCGAGGCGCTGGTGGTCCGCTGCGCGCTGGACACCCGCCGCGAGACGCTCCAGCCGCACCGGGGCTGGAGCGACACCGAGTGGGACGAGGCCACCGCCCGTCTGACCGACCGCCACTGGCTGGCCCCGGACGGCTCGCTGACCCCCGAGGGCCGCCGCCGCCACCTGGCCCTGGAGGCCGCCACCGACCTGGCCGCCTCCCGGGTCTGGACGCACTTCCACCGCTCCGAGCTGGACGAACTCCTCACCGCGCTGCGCCCGATCTCCGCCGCCTGCCGCGCCGACCTGCCCCCGACCACCCCGATCGGCCTGCCCAACGCGGCCTGACGCCGAGCGGATCGCCCACCCCGGCCGCCCGGCCGGGGTTCAGCCGCACCGGACGTCGCCCGCCGCCCGCCGTCCGCCGTCCGCCGCCCGCCAGCCGCCGTCCGCCGTCCGCCGTCCGCATCAGCAGGGCCTCCCCCGGAGCCCGGCCGGCCGGTCAGTACGGGGGCGGGCCGAGGACGATGGCGCGGCCGGAGTAGAACCGCTCCAGGTCGCCCCAGGGGACCCGGGCGGCGCGCTGCGAGCCGTCGGGGAAGCCGGACGGGTTGTGGATCCGCAGCGCCTCGTCGTCGGCGCCGACCGCGAGCACCAGGTGCCCGCCGGTGCGCGGCACTTCGGGGGCGAGGGTGCGGATGGCGGGGTGGACGGAGAGCACCGGGAGCCGGCCCGCGGCGAGTTCGGCGGCGATCCGATCGGCGGGCAGCGGGTCGACCGCCTCGGCGTGCAGGCCCCAGCGGGTGCGGGCGTACGCGGCGAACGGGGCGTGGATCAGGCCGTCGAGCCGCCCGTCGGGGTGCCGGACGTACGCCCCGGCCCGTTGGCACTCCTCGGCGAGCGGGACGGCCGCCGGGGCGACGCCCCACCAGTGGTCGAGTGCCATCCGCAGGCAGGCCATCCCGCACAGCCGCCACGACCAGTACTCGTACTCGTCCTCGTCGGCGGCGCCGGAGCGCTCCCACAACGGGTCGTCGGCGGCCCGCAGCGTGCCGTCCAGGATGTCGGGCACGAGTTCGGGCGACTCCCACTGGGAGTAGTAGGGGACCTGATGGCTGATCGGCTTCACCCGGTCATCCTGGCGCACTTCCACCCCCGTCCCCCGGAGCGCCGTCCGCGACACCGGGAACCGCCACCCCACCGGCAGCGGGAGGAACCGCGCCGCGCGGCCCGGCGGACGCGGTGGCCATCGCCCGTCCGCGTGATCGCCCGCCCGTCGTTTCGGCAGTATCGTCCGTCCTCGCGCCCACCCGCCCCCGCCCCCGAACGGAACCGCCGTGGCCGAGATCCGCCCCGAACCCGTCGACTCCCCCGACGCCCGCCTGCTGCTGACCGAGTACCAGGCCGAGGTACGCCGCCGCTGGAGCGGGCCCCCGCCCGCCGGAGCGCTGCCCGCCGAGGAGGCCCCGGCGGACCTCGAACTCACCGCGCCGCGCGGCGGCGTGTTCCTGCTCGCCCGGCTGGACGGCCGCCCGGCGGGGTGCGCGGGCGTCCGGACCCTGGCCGCCGACCCCGCCGACCCCGGCGCCCCCACCGTCTCCGGCGCCCCCGGCAGCGCCGAGCTGAAACGGCTGTACGTCCGCCCGTCCGCCCGCGGGCACGGCCTGGGCCGCGCCCTGCTGGCCGCCGCCGAGGACGCCGCCCGCGCGCTGGGCCGCACCCGGCTGCGGCTGGACACCATGGCCGAATTCGCCGAGGCCCGCGCGCTGTACACGGCCGCCGGCTACGCGGACATCCCGCCGTACAACACCAACCCGTACGCCGCGCACTGGCTGGAGAAGGCCCTGTGACCGGCCCGGTGGTGAACCTGTGGCGGGCGGGCCTGCGCGCCGTACCGGACGGGGTGTGGGCCCGCACGGACGCCGAGGTGCTGATCCTCGCGGACAACGAGCTGACCGAACTCCCGGACACCATCGGCGAGTTCACCCGCCTGCGGACCCTCGACCTGGGGCACAACGCGCTCATCGCCGTCCCCGACCGGATCGGCGCCCTCACCGGCCTGTCCGGCTTCCTCTACCTGCACGACAACCGGCTCACCGCGCTGCCGGCCGCCCTCGGACGCCTGCACCGGCTGCGCTACCTCAACGTCGGCGACAACCCGCTCACCGAACTCCCGGACAGCATCGGCGACTTGGTCCGGCTCATCGAACTGCGCGCGCAGAACTGCCGGTTGACCGCCCTCCCGGCAGCCCTCGGCGCGCTGTCCCGGCTGCGCGAACTGCGCCTGCGCGGCAACCGCCTGACGGCACTGCCCGCCGCGCTCTCCGGGCTGCGCGAGCTGCGCTGCCTGGAACTGCGCGACAACCGGCTCACCACCCTGCCGCCCGCGCTGGCCGGGCTCCCGCTGCTGCGCGAACTCGACCTGCGCGGCAACCCGTTGACGCAGGTCCCGTCCTGGCTGGCCGAACTCCCCGCACTGGAGAAGCTCGACCTGCGCTGGACCCCGCACCCGCCCGCCCCGCACCTGGTCGACGCCCTCGAACGGCGCGGCTGCGCCGTGTACTTCTGACCCGACCCGGACGAACGGGCGGACGGACGGGCGGCCCGGCGGAGGAACCCCCGCCGGACCGCCCCCCACAGCCGTCGACAGCCCTCGACAGCCCTCGACAGCCGTCGACAACGCTCGACAACCGTCAGCCGCCGTCAGCCGCCGCCAGCCGTCAGCGCCTCACCAGGCGTAGTGCTCCGGCGCGGTGCGGTAGCCGGGGAAGATCTCGTCCAGCCGCTCCAGCGCCTTGGCGTCCAGCCGGACCTCCAGCGAGCGCACCGCCGCGTCCAACTGCTCCTCGGTGCGGGGGCCGATGATCGGGGCGGTGACGGCCGGACGGCCGCGCAGCCAGGCCAGCGCGACGTCGCCGGGCTCGTGGCCGAGCTCCTCGCACAGGTCCTCGTACGCCTGGATCTGCTCGCGGTGCTCGTTCAGGGTGTCCTGGGCCCGGCCCTCGGCGCGGCGCACGCCCTCGCGCTCCTTGCGCAGCACGCCGCCAAGCAGGCCGCCGTGCAGCGGGGACCACGGGATCAGGCCGAGTCCGTAGTGCTGGGCGGCGGGGACGACCTCCAGCTCGACGCTGCGCTCGATCAGGTTGTACAGCGACTGCTCGCTGGTCAGGCCGAGGAAGTTGCGGGCCCTGGCGGTCTCCTGGGCCTGGGCGAGGTGCCAGCCGGCGAAGTTGGAGGAGCCGACGTAGATGATCTTGCCCTGGAGGGTGAGCACCTCCATCGCCTGCCAGACCTCGTCCCAGGGGGTGTCCCGGTCGACGTGGTGCATCTGGTAGAGGTCGATGTGGTCGGTCTGCAGGCGGCGCAGGCTGGCGTCCACGGCGCGGCGGATGTTGAGCGCGGAGAGCTTGCCCTCGTTGGGCCAGTCGCCCATGTCGCCGTACAGCTTGGTGGCGATCACGGTCTTCTCGCGCCGTCCGCCGCCCTTGGCGAACCAGTTGCCGATGATGCTCTCGGTGAGGCCCCTGTTCTCGCCCCAGCCGTAGACGTTGGCGGTGTCGAAGAAGTTGATGCCGTGCCCGTGCGCGGCGTCCATGATCCGGTGCGCGTCGGCCTCCACGGTGTGCGGGCCGAAGTTCATGGTGCCCAGGCAGAGCCGGGAGACGGACAGGCCGGTGCGGCCGAGGTGGGTGTACTCCATGGCTTCCACCCTCCGCCGCACCGGCCGACTTGTCCAGTACCACCCGCCCGTCCAGCACCGTCCAGCACCGGCCACGGCCGGCCACGACCGGCCGCCCCCGACCCGCCCGCCTCGCCGCCTCCGTCGCGTCCGCACCCGCAGCCGACCCGCCGTCAGGAACCGTCCGCCCCCGAGGGGCACCGGCCGCCGCGGCTACGCGGTGTAGCGGGTGGCGAGGGCCGGGGACTGGCCGCCGAAGGCGGCGAGGTCGGCGGTGAACACGTTCCGCAGCAGCCGGTAGTCCTCGACGCCGGGGGCGATGACGGTCTCGCCGAGTTCCAGGCCGCGCAGGGCGCCGGTGACGAGGTCCTCGGCGCTCATCCGGGGGACGGCGCTCAGGTCCATGCCCTGGGAGGAGTGGAACTCGGTGGCCACCACGCCGGGGCAGACCACGGCGACGGTGACGCCGGAGTCCTCGACCTCGGCGGCCAGGGCCTGGGTCATGGCGACCAGGTGGGCCAGGGTCCCGGCGTAGACGGCGCGGCGGGGCATGACGCTCTTGTCGGCGGGCCCGGAGAAGGCGATCATGCCGGCGACGTTGAGGATGGTGCCCGTCCCGCGGCGCTGCATGGGCCCCACCGCGGCGCGCATCAGCTGGGTGGGGGCCAGGACCTTGACGTTGACGAGTTCGCGGGCCCTGTCGGCGGGCAGGTCGGCCAGCGGCATGTAGTGGGAGACGCCGGCGTTGTTGACCAGCACGTCCAGCGGCTCGGCCGCGCAGATCGCCGCGAGGGCGTCGATGCCCTCCTCGGTGGAGAGGTCGGCCGCGACGGTGCGGACCCCGACCTCGGGGTGCGCGGCGGCGAACTCCTCCAGGCGGTCCCGGCGGCGGCCGACGACGATCAGGTCGTAGCCGTCGGCGGCGAAGCGTTCGGCGAACGCCTTGCCGATGCCGGAGGTCGCGCCGGTGACGAGGGCGAGCTTGCCCGTGGCGGGTGTTTCCTCACGTCGTGTCTCACTCATGCCTCCAGCATGCGCACCGATCGCCCCGTCAGGGAGTGGACCCGCTTTCCTGGGACCATCGGTACCAGGAAACACAAAGCGCCCTTTTGCCACAATGAGGGCATGCCCTCGACAGAACTCGGCGCGGCCCTGCACGCCTGGCGCGACCGCATCGCCCCCGACCGGGCCGGCCTTCCCGGCGGTGGCCGCCGACGCGCCCCCGGGCTGCGCCGCGAAGAGCTCTCCCACCTGACCGGGATCTCCGCCGACTACATCGTCCGCCTGGAACAGGGGCGCGCCCGCAACCCCTCACCCCAGGTCGTCGAGGCCCTCGCCCGCGGCCTGCGCCTGGAGAGCGGCGAACGCGAACACCTCTTCCGCCTCGCCGGACTCGCCGTGCCCGGCCCCGCCACGGTCCCCCGCCACATCACCCCCGGCGTCCACCGCATCCTCGACCGCCTCACCACCACCCCCGTCGCGGTCTACGACGCCACCTGGACCCAGCTCCTCGCCAACCCCCTCCACACCGCCCTGATGGGAGAGTGGACCGGCCCCGACCTGAACGCCGCCTGGCGCGCCTTCGTCACCTCCACCACCCGGGTGCGCCACACCCCCGAATCCAACGGCGCCCTCCAGCGGCTCCTCGCCGCCGACCTCCGCCGCACCAGCGCCCTCTACCCCGACGACGCCGCGCTCGCCGACCTGATCACCCGGCTCCGACGGCGCAGCGCCCGCTTCGCCGAGCTCTGGGACACCGGCACCACCGCCGAGCACGAGTCGAGCCGCAAGACCGTCGACCACCCCGCCGTCGGCCCCCTCACCCTGGACTGCGACGTCCTGCACGTCGCCGGCAGCCGGCTGCGCATCATGGCCTACACCGCCGGGCCCGACACCGAGGACGCCGAACGCCTCGCCCTGCTCTCCGTCCTGGGAACCCAGACGCTCACCGGCTGACCCCGCCGGGGCGGCACCGGCCCCCGCGGTGCCGCCCCGGCTCCCGCCCGCCGTCAGGCGGTTCGCCGCAGCAGCGCCAGGTACATCGCGTCCGTCCCGTGCAGGTGCGGCCACAGCTGGACGTCCGGGCCGTCGCCCAGGTCGGGGACGCCGGGCAGCAGCGGGCGGGCGTCGATCCACTCCACGTCCTCCCGGCCGCGCAGCACGTCGTCGACCACCGCCCGGGTCTCCGCCAGGTGCGGGGAGCAGGTCGCGTAGCCGACCACGCCGCCGACCCGCGCCGCGTCCAGCGCCGAACGGAGCAACTCCCTTTGCAGCGGACCGAAACCGGCGATGTCCTCGGGGCGCCGCCGCCACCGCGCCTCCGGGCGGCGGCGCAGCGCGCCCAGGCCCGAGCACGGCACGTCGACCAGGACGCGGTCGAACGCGCCCCGCTCCCAGGCGCCCCGCGTCCCGTCCGCGGTGATGACGGCGTACGGGCCGGGGTTTCCGTCCAGCGCGCGGGCCACCAGCCGGGCGCGGTGCGGCTGCTTCTCGGAGGCGACCAGCGCCGCGCCGCGCTCCGCGGCGACCGCGCCGAGCAGCGCGGCCTTGCCGCCGGGGCCCGCGCAGCCGTCCAGCCAGAGCCGGTCGGGGCCGTCCAGCGGCGCGTTGGCGAGGGCGAGCGCGACCAGCTGGCTGCCCTCGTCCTGGACGCCGGCCCGGTTCTCCCGCACCGCGTCCACCCCGGCCGGGTCGCCGCCGTCGGTGAGCCGCAGCGCGTACGGCGACCAGCGGCCGTCCTCGACCTCGGGCAGCGCCGCGCGCAGTTCGGCGACCGAGGAGCGGCCGGGCCGGGCGACCAGGGTCACCTCGGGGCGGGCGTTGTCGGCCTCCAGCAGCCGCTCCATCGCCTCCCGGCCGCTCGCGTCCGGCTGCCAGCGGCCGAGCGCGTCCCACAGCGAGGAGACCACCCAGCGCGGGTGGGAGTGGACGACGGCCAGGTGGTCCTCGGCGTCGTCCTCGTACGGCGGGGCGACCTGGGCGACCCAGCCCGCCAGATCCTGGGCGCTGATCTTGCGCAGCACGGCGTTGACGAACTTGGCCCGGCCGTCGCCGAGCACCACCCGGGCCAGCTCGACGGTCGCGGAGACCGCCGCGTGGCTGGGGATCCGGGTGCCGAGCAGCTGGTGCGCGCCCAGCGACAGGACGTCCAGCACCGGCGGGTCGACCTCGCGCAGCGGGCGGTCCACGCAGGCCGCGATGACCGCGTCGTAGGTGCCCTGGCCGCGCAGCGTGCCGTACACCAGCTCGGTGGCGAGCGCGGCGTCGCGCCGCTCCATGCCCTTGCGCTCGGCCTCGCGCAGCAGCGACGGCAGGATCAGGTTGGCGTACGCGTCACGCTCGTCGACGGCCCGCAGCGCCCGGAACGCGACGATCCGGGCGGGGTCCTTCTTGGGACGGCGGTGCGGACGGGGGGCGCGCTTCGCGCCGGCGGGGGTGCTCACAACGGGTGCCTCGAAACAAAGGTGCTGCGGATCAGGTCCGACCCACCGAGGGGTCTCGCCCCAAGTCTAGGCCGAACCCGCCGCCCGCCCCCGCTCCCGCCGTCCGGACCAGCCCCGTCCCCGCTCCCGTCCCCGTACGACCGGCGGCCCTCAGCCCTCAGCCCTCGAAGCGCTCCCCGGTCTCGATCCGTGCGCCGCGCGCCCAGTCCGCGGCCGGCATCGCCTTCTTGCCCTGCGGACGGACCTCGCCGAGCTCCACCTCGTGGCTCCCGGTGCCGACCCGGACGCTGTTCTTGGCCACCGCCAGCTCGCCCGGCGCCAGCGCGCTCTCGCCCGGCAGCAGGCGCACCGGGCCGGTCAGCTTGAGCCGCTCGCCGCGGAAGGTGGTCCAGGCCCCGGGCGCGGGCGCGCAGCCGCGCACCACCCGGTCGACCCGCAGCGCGGGGTGGGTCCACTCGATCCGGGCGTCCTCGACGGTGAGCTTGGGCGCCAGCGAGACCCCGGCGAGCGGCTGCGGCTCGGGCCGGGCCTGCCCGTCCTCGATCGCGTCCATGGTGCGCACCAGCAGCTCGGCGCCCGCGCGGGAGAGCCGGCCGAGCAGGTCGCCGCTGGTGTCGGTGGGCTTGACCGTCTCGGTCAGGACGCCGAACACCGGCCCGGAGTCCAGTCCCTCCTCGATCAGGAAGGTGGACGCGCCGGTCACCTCGTCGCCCGCCAGCACCGCGTGCTGCACGGGCGCGGCGCCGCGCCACGCGGGCAGCAGCGAGAAGTGCAGGTTCACCCAGCCGTGCACCGGGATCTCCAGCGCGCCGGGCCGGATCAGCGCGCCGTACGCCACCACCGGGCAGCAGTCGGGGGCGAGTTCGGCCAGCCGGGCCAGGAACTCCGGCTCGCTCGGCCGGGCCGGCTTGAGCACCTCGATGCCCGCCTCCTCGGCGCGCTGCGCGACGGGGCTGGCCACCAACCTGCGCCCGCGCCCGGCCGGCGCGTCGGGGCGGGTCACCACGGCGACCACCTCGTGCCGGGAGGCCAGCAGGGCGTCCAGGGCGGGAACGGCGACCTCGGGGGTGCCGGCGAAGACGAGACGCACGGGCGGGGGCCTTTCACTGGGATCACGGGGATCGCTGGGATCACGGGGAACACTGGGTTCGCTGGGTTCGCTGGGATGCGAACGGTCGGAACGTCGGGTTGCCGGAGAATGCCCGCCGGGCGGCCCGCCGTTCCGGGCACCGCTTTTCCGCCCGGCGTCGGGCGGCGTCCGCGCGCGGTCGGCGGACGAACCGTCGGGCGGACCGTCAGCGGATCGGGCCGAAGGTGGAATGCGGCGAGATCCGCACCGTCGGCGCGGGGCCGCCGCCCCAGTCCGTCTCCCGGATCGCCTTCATGGCGGCCTTCCGGGCCTCCCGGTCCAGCCGGTCGATGAAGATGATCCCGTCCAGGTGGTCGGTCTCGTGCTGGATGCAGCGCGCCATCAGCTGGGTGCCCTCCACCGTCACCGGGTCCCCGTACATGTTGACGCCCCGGGCCACCACCCCGTACGCCCGCTTGGTGTCGAACCGCAGGCCGGGCAGCGACAGGCACCCCTCGGGGCCGTCCTGCTCCTCCTCGCTGAGCGACAGGTCCGGGTTGATCAGGTGGCCCACCACGCCGTCCACGTGGTACGTGAACACCCGCAGCGAGACGCCCAGTTGCGGCGCCGCCAGCCCCGCCCCGGGAGCCTCCAGCATGGTGTCGGTGAGGTCCTTCACCAGCTTCCGCAGCTCCTTGTCGAAGACGGTCACCTGCTTCGCGGTGGCCCGCAGCACCGGGTCGCCGAAGATCCGGATCGGCTGAACTGCCAAGACTGCGACTCCCTCTGCACCGACAGGACCGCCCGGAAAGGACGGCCTCCGGGAAGTCTATGCAATCCCCGGCGGCGCTTCGGAGCGGCCACTGGCATATCCCGAGTCGCAGTCCGCGCGTGACCCAACGACCCGCCGTGCGTTGGTCAATGCGAATTGACCGGGACGCGCGAGCGCCCCGAGCACGCGACCCGACCGAGAGGTGGCAACGAGGCCATGGCCGAGCAGATCAACCACGACGCCCGGGCCCGGGCGTCCCTGCACCTGCTGGTGCGGGACATCGAGCGGGTCCGCCGCCAGGTCGACGCCCTGCGCACGCTCACCGCCCAGCTGGGCAACGTCTACCGGCCCCGCCGCCCCAGCACGTCCGCCGGATTCGTGGTCTACGGCCGCGCCCCGGCCCCGACGGTCCGGCTCGCCCAGGAACTGCGCGAGAGCGTCGAGACCCTGGTCGCCGCCGCCGTCGAGTTCGACCGCGCCCTCGGCTTCTCCTGGGACTCCGTGGGCTCCGCCCTCGGCGTCACCAAGCAGGCCGTCCACCGCCGCTACGGCATGCGCCGTCCCACCGGCGAACTCCTCCCCACCCCGCGCGACACCGAGACCCCCGCCGCCCCGCCGCCCATCGCCACCATCGCCACCACCGCGGCCGAACACGCCGCCGCCGCGGCCCGCCCCCCGATCCCGCAGGCCCGCCAGGCCAGCCCCCTGATGCCCCAGCGCACCCGCTGACGCTCCGGACGAACCCGGAACGCGCGACACCGGAACGCGCGACACCAGGGGCGCGGGGAACTGCACGGCCGACCGAGCACGCACAGCCAGATCGCGACGCAGGACCAGAACTTGCCCCACCCCGCGACCTCGCTGACGCGCGACTCCCGCCGCGCGCAGTTCCCCGCGCCCCCGTTTCCGCACCATCCCGCCAACGCCCGGCGCAGCGGGTCTCAGCCGATGTCCGTCGGGTCCACCCGGATCCGCACCGTCTCCGCCCCCCGCAGCGCCAGCCGCGCGATCTGCGCCGCCTTCAGCGCGGACGCCAGCGCGGCCCCCTGCCCCGGCGCGACCCGCACCAGCGCGCGCTCCACCCCCTCCTCCCGCGCTCCCCCGGAACCCCCCGAACCCCCGTGCGCCGGAACCGACACCGGCACCGGCCCCAGCACGTCCGCGCCCGCCGGGAGCCGCAGCAGCCCCAGCAGGTCCGCGACCGCCCGGGCCGGCCCCGTCACCGAGGCCATCCGCGAGACCGGCGGGAACCTGAGCTCCTCCCGCTCGTCGAGTTCCGTCCCGGCGTGCCCGGCCGGGTCCCACCGCACCAGCGCCTGCACCGGCCGCGCCGCCGGCTCCGCGACCACCACGACGGTGCCGCCCTCCCCCGCCGGGCGGACCAGCGCGGCGGCCGTCAGCCAGCGCCGCACCGCCTCCTCGCCGGCCCGCAGGTCGGGCCGGTTGAGCAGCGCCCAGCCGTCCAGCAGCAGCGCCGCCGCGTACCCGGGCCCGTCCGCGACCGGCTCCGCGCCGGGCGTGGCCAGCACCAGCGCGGGCGTGCCCGGCACCGTCGCCAGCACCGCGTCCCGCCCGGACGTCCGCACCGGGATGCGCGGGAACGCCTTGCCCAGCTCCTCCGCGGTGCGCCGCACGCCCACCACCGCGGCCCGCAGCCGGAACGACCCGCACTCGACGCAGTGCCAGTCCGCCTCCTCCGTTCCGCACCAGGCGCAGACCAGCGCGGCGTCCGCCGCCGGCGACTGCAGCGGCCCGCCGCAGGCCCGGCAGCGGGCCGTCTCCCGGCAGTTCCCGCAGACCAGCCGGGGCGCGTAGCCCCGTCGCGGCACCTGGACCAGCACCGGCCCCCGGGCCAGCGCCTCCCGGGCGGTCTCCCAGGCCACCGACGGCAGCCGGGCGGCCTGGGCCGCCCCGTCCCGGGCCTGGTCGTGCTCGGTCACCGTGCGCACCCGGGGCGCGGTCCGCCGGACCGTCTCCCGGGCGGCGGCCAGCGGCCGGGCCCAGCCGGAGCGCAGCAGCTGCGCGGCCTCGACCGTCATCGACACGCCGCCCAGCAGCACCGCCGCGCCCTCCTCGGCGGCCCGCAGCAGCGCCACCTCCCGCACGTGCGGGTACGGCGCGTTGGGGTCGCTGTGGCTGCTGTCGCCGTCCGACCAGACCACCACCAGCCCGAGGTCGCGCACCGGTGCGAACACCGTCGCCCGGGTGCCGATCGCGGCCCGCACCGAGCCCCGGCTGACCGACAGCCAGCGCCGGTAGCGCTCCTGCGGGCCGGTCTCGGCGGCCAGCACCGCGTGCCGCCCCTCGCCGAGCAGCGCCCGCAGCGCCGCGTCCACCCGGGCCACCGCGCGCCCGTCCGGCAGCACCACCAGCGCGCCGCGCCCGGCGGCCAGGGTCGCCGCGACCGCCCGGGCGATCTCGGCCGGCCACTCGGGGCCGGGCAGCGCCGTCCAGACCGCGCGCGGGGCGTGCCCGCCCGCCAGCGAGCCGAGGAACTCGGGCCCGTGCACGTACCGCTCCCAGCTCCCGGCCGGGGGCGCGTCCGGCGGCGGCAGCGGGCGCGGTGACGGCTCGCCCTCCGCCCCGGCGTGCCGGGGCGGGATCGCCAGTTGCAGCACGTCCGCCAGCGTCCCGGCGTAGCGGTCGGCAACGGCCCGGCACAGCCGCAGCAGTTGCGGCGTCAGCACCTGCTCGGGCGACAGGACCCGGGCCAGCGGCGCCAGCGGGCCCGGGTAGTCGGAGTCGTCCCGCCGCTCGACCACGAACCCGTCGTGCAGCGCCCCGCCCTCGCGCCGCCCGTGCGCGCCGACCCGGCCGCCGAACCGCACCCGGACCCGGACGCCCGGCCGGGCGTCCTCGGACATCGCCTCGGGCACCGCGTAGTCGAAGTACTGGTCCAGGCTCAGCACACCCTTGTCGACCAGCACCCGCGCCACCGGCTGCCGCTCGGCGGGCACCACGCCGCGCGCGGCCCGCGGCTTCGCCCGGCGCACCGTCTCCCGGATGAACGCCAGCTGCTCCCCGGGGCCGTCCGCGCTGCTCACGCCCCCAACCTAGCGGAACCCGCCGACAGCACCGGCGGCACGACGCAGCCGCCCGCCGGGGGCGGGAACCCCCGGACGGACGGCTGCGGATGGGGCGTGCTCAGCTGGTGGCGGCGGCCTTCAGCGCGTCGACGCGGTCGGTGCGCTCCCAGGTGAAGTCCGGCAGCTCACGACCGAAGTGGCCGTACGCGGCGGTCTGCTGGTAGATCGGGCGCAGCAGGTCCAGGTCGCGGATGATCGCGGCCGGGCGCAGGTCGAAGACCTTGGTGACGGCTTCCTGGATCTTGGTGACCGGGACGCTCTCGGTGCCGAAGGTCTCCACGAACAGGCCCACCGGCTCGGCCTTGCCGATCGCGTACGCGACCTGGACCTCGGCCCGGCGGGCCAGGCCGGCGGCGACGATGTTCTTCGCCACCCAGCGCATCGCGTACGCCGCCGAGCGGTCCACCTTGGACGGGTCCTTGCCCGAGAAGGCGCCGCCGCCGTGGCGGGCCATGCCGCCGTACGTGTCGATGATGATCTTGCGGCCGGTCAGGCCCGCGTCGCCCATCGGCCCGCCGATCTCGAACCGCCCGGTCGGGTTCACCAGCAGCCGGTAGCCCTCGGTGACCAGCTCGATGCCCTGCTCGGCCAGCGCCTTCAGCTCCGGCTCCACCACGAACTCCCGGATGTCCGGGGTGAGCAGCGAGTCCAGGTCGATGTCGCTGGCGTGCTGCGAGGACACCACCACGGTGTCCAGCCGCACCGCCCGGTCGCCGTCGTACTCGATGGTGACCTGGGTCTTGCCGTCGGGCCGCAGGTACGGGATCGTCCCGTTCTTGCGGACCTCGCTCAACCGCCGCGACAGCCGGTGCGCCAGCGTGATCGGCAGCGGCATCAGCTCCGGCGTGTCGTCGCACGCGTAACCGAACATCAGGCCCTGGTCGCCCGCGCCCTGCCGGTCCAGCTCGTCCTCGACGTCGCCTTCGACCCGGTGCTCGTGCGCGGTGTCCACACCCTGCGCGATGTCCGGCGACTGCGCGCCGATCGACACCGACACACCGCACGAGGCCCCGTCGAAGCCCTTCTTCGACGAGTCGTAGCCGATCTCCAGGATCTTCTCCCGGACCAGCTGCGCGATCGGCGCGTACGCCTTCGTGGTCACCTCGCCGGCGATGTGCACCAGACCCGTGGTGATCAGGGTCTCCACGGCCACGCGCGAGGTCGGGTCGTCCTTCAGGAGGGCGTCCAGGATGGTGTCGCTGATCTGGTCAGCGATCTTGTCGGGGTGTCCCTCGGTCACGGACTCCGAGGTGAACAGGCGGCGAGACACAGCGCTCCCTGGGGTTGCAGCGGCTGCTGACTGAATGCGCTCGGAAGTCCCGAGGCATCCGGAAAGACTTGATTCCTGGAGTGGAGTGTAACGGTCGGCTACCGATCGCGGGGCACTCCTGACGAAGGTCCGTCGTGTCCGGGACACGGATCACACCGGTGGATCTTCGCCGGTCAGGGCGGGTCGCGGCCGAACCGGCGGCTCCGCAAGATCCAACTACCGGGACAACTCGGGGCGTTGCGTCGGTTAACGCTCCGCCTCGGCGCCGTCGCGGGGCAGCCGGGCGGCGACCTGGTCCCAGATCGCGTCCGCCAGGATCTCCTTCGGCCCGTCCGCGATGTGGACTTCCGAGCCGTCCGCGCCGAGCAGCACGGCGCTGTTGGTGTCCTGGCCGAACGCCTTGCCGTCGCCGACCTCGTTGACCACCAGCAGGTCGCAGCCCTTGCGGGCGAGCTTGGCCCGGCCGTTGGCCAGCACGTCGTCGGTCTCGGCGGCGAAGCCGACCACCAGCTGCCCCGGACGGGGGCGGTCGGCGGCGACCTCGGCCAGCACGTCGGGGTTGCGGACCAGCACGATCGGCGCGGGCTCGACCCCGTCCACCTTCTTGATCTTGCCGCTAGCGTACTCGGCGGGCCGGAAGTCGGCCACCGCGGCGGCCATCACCACCGCGTCGGCGTCCCCGGCGGCCTTCAGCACCGCCTCGCGCAGCTGCAGCGCGGTGCCGACCCGGACCACGTCCACCCCGGCCGGGTCGGGCAGCGCGGTGTTCGCGGCCACCAGGGTGACCCGGGCCCCGCGGGCCACCGCGGTGGCGGCCAGCGCGTAGCCCTGCTTGCCGGAGGAGCGGTTGCCGAGGAAGCGCACCGGGTCGAGCGGCTCGCGGGTGCCGCCCGCCGAGACCACCACGTGACGGCCGGTCAGGTCGCGCTCCAGCGGGCCGCGCTCCAGCAGCCGGCGGCAGACGGCGAAGATCTCGGCCGGGTCGGGCAGCCGGCCCTTGCCGGTGTCGACGCCGGTGAGCCGGCCCACGGCCGGCTCGATGACGACCGCGCCGCGCCGCCGCAGCGTGGCGACGTTCTCCCGGGTGGCGGGGTGCTCCCACATCTCGGTGTGCATGGCGGGCGCGAACACCACCGGGCAGCGGGCGGTCAGCAGGGTGTTGGTCAGCAGGTCGTCGGCCAGGCCGTGGGCGGCCTTCGCCAGCAGGTCGGCGGTGGCCGGGGCGACCACCACCAGGTCCGCCCGCTGCCCGATCCGCACGTGCGGGACCTCGTGCACCCGCTCCCAGGTCTCGGTCGCCGCCGGCCGCCCGGACAGCGCCGCCCAGGTCGCCTCCCCGACGAAGTGCAGCGCCGCCGCGGTCGGCACCACCGTCACCTCGTGCCCGGACTCGCTGAACCTCCGCAGCAGCTCACAGGCCTTGTAGGCGGCGATCCCGCCGCTCACGCCGAGGACCACACGGGACGCGTTCATGACGGTCGGCTCTCCTTGCTGCGACGCTGCGACGGGCTCGCGCCCACCTTACGGCCCCTCAGCGCGCGGCTGCGACGTGTCACCGCGCACACCCCGCGGGCCCTCGCGGGCCTACGGACCCACGGCCCCGGGAACGACGGAGGGCCCGCCCGACGCGCGGTGGCGTCGGACGGGCCCTCCGGGGAGCGCGGGGCTCAGGCGCCCTCGACCGCCTCGGCGGTGAGCAGGCCGGCGTTGATCTCGCGGAGCGCGATCGACAGCGGCTTCTCGTGCACGTGGGTGTCGACCAGCGGGCCGACGTACTCCAGCAGGCCCTCGCCCAGCTGGGAGTAGTACGCGTTGATCTGGCGGGCCCGCTTGGCCGCGTAGATCACCAGGCTGTACTTGGAGTCGGTGGCCTCGAGCAGCTCGTCGATCGGCGGGTTGATGATGCCCTCGGGCGCGGTCATCGAAGAGGACACGCTGAACCTTCCGAAGTGGTTTTGTCAGACCGGCTGGGTGCAGCCGATCCGGTCAGGCTACACCGAGCAAGGCTAGCAGTTCGGCCGCTACCTGCTCGACGGAGGTGTTGACAAGGGTCGTGTCGAACTCCGACTCCGCCGCCAGCTCGACCTTCGCCACCGCGAGCCGCTCGTCGATCACGTCCTGCGGCTCGGTGCCCCGGCCGGTGAGCCGGCGGACCAGCTCCTCCCAGCTCGGCGGGGCCAGGAAGACCAACTGCGCCTCGGGCATCGACTCCTTGACCTGCCGGGCGCCCTGGAGGTCGATCTCCAGCAGCACCGGCTCGCCCTTGTCGAGCTTGTCGAGCACCGCCTGGCGCGGCGTCCCGTACCGGTTCCCGGCGAAGACCGCCCACTCCAGCAGCTCGCCGTTGGCCACCAGCTTGTCGAACTGCTCGTGGTCGACGAAGTGGTACTGCACGCCGTCGCGCTCACCGGGGCGCGGGTGCCGGGTCGTCGCCGACACCGACAGCCAGACCTCGGGGAACTGCTTCCTCATATGAGCGACGACCGTGCTCTTGCCGACCCCGGAGGGGCCGGAGAGCACGGTCAGCCGCGGACGCTCACTCATGCACCGATTATCCCGGATCGCGGAGGTTCCGCCGACACCGGCCTCCGGTCAGGAGGCGGCGCCGCCGAACTCGCGCTCCAGGGAAGCGATCTGGTTCGTACCGAGGCCGCGCACGCGACGGCTCTCGGAGATGCCCAGGCGCTCCATGATCTGCTTGGCGCGCACCTTGCCGACGCCCGGCAGGGACTCCAGCAGGGCGGAGACCTTCATCTTGCCGATGACCTCGTCGTCGGACTTGCCGGCCTTGATGACGTCGTGCAGCGAGGCGCCCGAGTGCTTCAGCCGGTTCTTGACGTCGGCACGCTTCCGGCGAGCCTCGGCGGCCTTGGCGAGCGCGGCGGTGCGCTGTTCGGGAGTAAGGGGCGGAAGAGCCACGCCGTTCACCTCAGGTGTGGATGGAAGGGATGAGCCATGACTTGGTGGTGCCCGGACGCCACAGGCTCTGACCTGCGGAGGTGGCCGTGACCACCGCCAACTGGCGTCCTACCGCCGGACACTACCCAACTTGGGCCGCCGCGTCAGGAAAAGAACACGAAAAGTCCAGGTCAGCAGGGGCCGACCTGGGAGTTTTCCGGTCAAATCAACCGAGTTGGCGGCCGATTGCTCAGGCGTTTGTGACGCCCCTCACATCGTCGACGAACACCTGCGCGGCCTGCCGGAGCGCCGCCACCGACGGTCCGTGCCTGAGCACGTCCCGGCTGACCGAGGGCACCACGTTGCGCACCTGGTCGCCGAAGACCCGCGGCAGGTCGGCCGCGGTGGCGCCCTGCGCGCCCACGCCGGGGGCCAGCAGCGGGCCGTTGATCGCCAGGTCCACGCCGGCGTCCGCGAGGGTCGCGCCGACCACCGCGCCGAACGACCCGAGCGGCTCGGCGCCCGCGTTCTCCGCCGCCAGCCGGTCCAGCACCGCCTGCGCCACGCTCCGCCCGTCCGCGCCGACCGCGCGCTGCACCTCGTGCCCCTCCGGGTTGGAGGTCAGCGCCAGCGCGAACAGGCCGCAGCCGTTGGCGTGCGCCAGGTCCACGGCCGGCTGGAGCGAGCCGAAGCCCAGGTAGGGGCTGACGGTGAGCGCGTCGGAGAACAGCGGGCTGTCCGGCGCCAGGAAGGTCTCGGCGTACGCGGCCATGGTCGAGCCGATGTCGCCGCGCTTGGCGTCCATCAGCACCAGCGCCCCGGCCGCCCGGGCCTCGGCCACCGCGCGCTCCAGCACGGCGGTGCCGCGGCTGCCGAAGCGCTCGAAGAACGCGGACTGCGGCTTGAGCACCGCGACCCGGTCGGCCAGCGCCTCGACCACCGTGCGGGAGAAGGTCTCCAGCCCGGCCAGGTCGTCGTTCAGGCCCCAGGCGGTGAGCAGCGAGGCGTGCGGGTCGATGCCGACGCAGAGCTGGCCCCGGGTGTCGAGGGCGGCGCGCAGGCGGGTGCCGAAGGGCGTGGTGTCAGTCATCGCGGTCTCTCGTCGTCGTGGTCGTGGTGGTGCGGTGGGCGGGGCGGGTCTCAGCGGTTGCCCCGGCCGACCGCCTCGCCGATGGTGGCGTACCCGGCGGCGCGCAGCCGGGCCGACAGGCCCCTGTGCACCTTGCGCATCCAGAACGGGCCCTGGTAGATGAACGCGGAGTAGCCCTGGACCAGGTCGGCGCCGGCCAGGATGCGCTGCCAGGCGTCCTCGGCGGTCTCGATCCCGCCGACCGAGACGAGGGCGAGCCGGCCGTCGGTGCGCTTGCGCAGCCGCTCCAGCACCTCCAGCGAGCGCTCCTTGAGCGGGGCGCCGGAGAGGCCGCCCATGCCGATCTCGGCGACCCGCTCGGCGGGGGTGCGCAGGCCCTCGCGGCCGATGGTGGTGTTGGTGGCGATGATGCCGTCCAGGCCGAGGTGCAGGGCCATGTCGGCGATCTCGTCGATGTCCTCGTCGGCGAGGTCGGGGGCGATCTTCACCAGCAGCGGCACGTGGTGGCGGGTGACCTCGTCGGCGGCCTTGCGGACGTCCCACAGCAGCGGCCCGAGCACCTGGACGGCCTGGAGGTTGCGCAGCCCGGGGGTGTTCGGCGAGGAGACGTTGACGACCAGGTAGTCGGCGTAGGGGGCGAGCGCCCGGGCGCTCTTCAGGTAGTCGGCCGTCGCCTCGTCCTCCGGCACGGCCTTGGTCTTGCCGATGTTGACGCCGATGACGGGGGTGCTGGTGGTGTGCGGGCGGGCGGCGAGGCGGGCGGCGACCCGGGCCGAGCCCTGGTTGTTGAAGCCCATCCGGTTGATCAGCGCCCGGTCCTCGACCAGCCGGAACAGTCGGGGCGCCGGGTTGCCGGGCTGCGGCTCGCCGGTGACGGTGCCGATCTCGACGTAGTCGAAGCCGAGCATGGACAGGCCGTCGATGCCGATGCCGTCCTTGTCGAAGCCCGCGCCGAGGCCGAACGGGCCGGGCAGGTCGAGGCCGAGCGCGGTGGTGCGCAGCCGGGGGTCGCGCGGGGCGAGCAGGGCCCGCACCAGCGTGCGCAGGCCGGGCACCGAGCGGGCCAGCCGGATGCAGAAGAAGGCCAGGTGGTGGGCCTTCTCCGGGTCCATCTTCTTGAACACCAGGTGGAACAGGAGCTTGTACATCGCGGGGGTGACCTCCGTCAGCCGAGCCGGACCGGGACATGGACGTGGGGGGCACCCGGTGACCGGACCGGCGTGCCCCCCACGGGTTCGGCCTAGCTGCGGCCGGAGTTGATCAGGGCGGCGTGCTCCTGCAGCGACATCACGCCGATCTCGCCGCGCCGCAGCTCGGCGATGCCCTGGACGGCCGCGCCCATCGCCTGCACGGTGGTCAGGCAGGGCACGCCCCGGGAGACCGCGGCGGTGCGGATCTCGTAGCCGTCGAGGCGGCCGCCGGTGCCGTACGGGGTGTTGATGATCAGGTCGACCTCGCCCTCGTGGATCAGCTGGACGATGGTCTTCTCGCCGTCCGGGCCCACGCCGTCGGAGTGCTTGCGCACCACGGTGGCGGGGATGCCGCCGCGCTGGAGCACCTCGGCGGTGCCGGTGGTGGCGAGCAGTTCGAAGCCGAGCTCGACCAGCGCGCGGGCCGGGAAGACCAGGTTGCGCTTGTCGCGGTTGGCGACCGAGACGAACACCTTGCCCTTGGTGGGCAGGGCGCCGTACGCGCCGGCCTGGGACTTGGCGTACGCGGTGCCGAAGACCCGGTCGATGCCCATGACCTCGCCGGTGGAGCGCATCTCGGGGCCGAGCACGGTGTCCACGCCGCGGCCGTGCACGTCGCGGAAGCGCGACCACGGCATCACGGCCTCCTTGACCGAGATCGGCGCGTCGGCGGGCAGCGTGCCGCCGTCGCCCTCCCGGGGCAGCAGGCCCTCGGCGCGCAGTTCGGCGACGGTGGCGCCGAGCGAGATCCGGGCGGCGGCCTTGGCCAGCGGGACGGCGGTGGCCTTGGAGGTGAACGGCACGGTGCGGGAGGCGCGCGGGTTGGCCTCCAGCACGTACAGGATGTCGCCGGAGAGCGCGAACTGGATGTTGATCAGGCCGCGCACGCCGACGCCCTCGGCGATGCCCTCGGTGGCCGAGCGCAGCCGCTTGATGTCGTACCCGCCGAGGGTGATCGGGGGCAGCGCGCAGGCGGAGTCGCCGGAGTGGATGCCGGCCTCCTCGATGTGCTCCATGACGCCGCCGAGGTACAGCTCGTGACCGTCGTAGAGGGCGTCGACGTCGATCTCGACCGCGTCGTCGAGGAAGCGGTCGATCAGCACGGGGTGCTCGGAGATCAGGCCGGCGTGCCGCTCCAGGTAGGAGGCGAGCGAGGGCTCGTCGTAGACGATCTCCATGCCGCGGCCGCCGAGCACGTAGGACGGGCGGGCCAGCACGGGGTAGCCGATCTCGTCGGCGATCGCCTTGGCCTCCTCGAAGGAGAACGCGGTGCCGTGCTTGGGCGCGGGCAGGCCCGCGTCGCGCAGCACCCGGCCGAACGCGCCGCGCTCCTCGGCGAGGTGGATCGCCTCCGGCGGGGTGCCGACGATCGGCACGCCGTTGTCCTTGAGCGCCTGCGCCAGGCCCAGCGGGGTCTGGCCGCCGAGCTGCACGATCACGCCGGCCAGCGGTCCGGCCTGCTGCTCGGCGTGCACGATCTCCAGCACGTCCTCCAGGGTGAGCGGCTCGAAGTAGAGCCGGTCGGAGGTGTCGTAGTCGGTGGAGACGGTCTCCGGGTTGCAGTTGACCATCACGGTCTCGTACCCGGCGTCGGCGAGCGCGAAGGAGGCGTGCACGCAGGAGTAGTCGAACTCGATGCCCTGGCCGATCCGGTTCGGGCCGGAGCCCAGGATGATCACGGCGGGCTTGGTGCGCGGGGCGACCTCGCTCTCCTCGTCGTAGGACGAGTAGAAGTACGGGGTCTTCGCGGCGAACTCGGCGGCGCAGGTGTCGACCGTCTTGAACACCGGGCGGATGCCCAGCGCGTGCCGCACCTCGCGGACCACGTCGGCCCGCAGGCCGCGGATCTCGCCGATCTGCTGGTCGGAGAAGCCGTGCCGCTTGGCGTGCCGCAGCAGCTCCGGGTCGAGCTTGTCGCCCTCGGCGAGCTCGGCGGCGATCTCGTTGACCAGGAAGAGCTGGTCGACGAACCACGGGTCGATCTTCGTGGACTCGAAGACCTCCTCGGGGGTGGCGCCGGCCCGGATCGCCTGCATGACGGTGTTGATCCGGCCGTCGGTCGGGACCTGGGCCTTGACCAGCAGCTCGGCCTTGTCACCCGGCTCGCCGACCCAGCTGAACTGGGAGTCCTTCTTCTCCAGCGAGCGCAGCGCCTTATTCAGCGCCTCGGGGAAGTTGCGGCCCATCGCCATGGCCTCGCCGACCGACTTCATGGTGGTGGTCAGCGTGGCGTCGGCGGACGGGAACTTCTCGAACGCGAAGCGCGGCACCTTGACGACGACGTAGTCGAGGGACGGCTCGAAGGAGGCCGGGGTCTGCTCGGTGATGTCGTTGGGGATCTCGTCCAGCGTGTAGCCGACGGCGAGCTTCGCGGCGATCTTGGCGATCGGGAAGCCGGTCGCCTTGGAGGCCAGCGCGGAGGAGCGCGAGACGCGCGGGTTCATCTCGATGACGATGACCCGGCCGTCGGCGGGGTTGACCGCGAACTGGATGTTGCAGCCGCCGGTGTCGACGCCGACCTCGCGGATCACCGCGATGCCGATGTCGCGCAGGATCTGGTACTCGCGGTCGGTGAGCGTCATCGCCGGGGCGACGGTGATCGAGTCGCCGGTGTGCACGCCCATCGGGTCGAAGTTCTCGATGGAGCAGACCACCACGACGTTGTCGTGCTTGTCGCGCATCAGCTCCAGCTCGTACTCCTTCCAGCCGAGGATGGACTCCTCCAGGAGCACCTCGGTGGTCGGCGAGAGGGTCAGGCCCTGGCCGGCGATCCGGCGCAGGTCCTCCTCGTCGTGCGCGAAGCCGGAGCCGGCGCCGCCCATGGTGAAGGAGGGGCGGACCACGACCGGGTAGCCGCCGAGGGTGTCGACGCCGGCCAGGACGTCCTCCATCGAGTGGCAGATCACCGAGCGGGCGGACTCGCCGTGGCCGATCTTGGCGCGGACGGCCTCGACCACGCCCTTGAACAGCTCGCGGTCCTCGCCCTTGTTGATCGCCTCGACGTCGGCGCCGATCAGCTCGACGTCGTACTTCTCCAGCGTGCCGGCCTTGTGCAGCGAGATCGCGGTGTTCAGCGCGGTCTGGCCGCCCAGGGTCGGCAGCAGCGCGTCGGGGCGCTCCTTGGCGATGATCTTCTCGACGAAGTCCGGGGTGATCGGCTCGACGTAGGTGGCGTCGGCGATCTCCGGGTCGGTCATGATGGTCGCCGGGTTGGAGTTGACCAGGATGACCCGCAGCCCCTCCGCCTTGAGCACCCGGCAGGCCTGCGTACCCGAGTAGTCGAACTCCGCCGCCTGGCCGATGACGATCGGACCGGAGCCGATCACCAGGACGGACTTGATGTCGGTGCGCTTAGGCACGCTGGCCCTCCATAAGGCTCACGAAGCGGTCGAAGAGGTAGGCGGCGTCGTGCGGGCCGGCTGCCGCTTCGGGGTGGTACTGCACGCTGAAGGCGGGGGTGTCGAGTGCCCGGAGGCCCTCGACCACGTCGTCGTTGAGGCAGACGTGGGAGACCTCGACCCGCCCGAAGGGGGTGTCGCTCACCCGGTCCAGCGGCGCGTCCACGGCGAAGCCGTGGTTGTGGGCGGTCACCTCGACCTTGCCGGTGGCGCGGTCCTGCACCGGCTGGTTGATGCCGCGGTGGCCGTACTTGAGCTTGTAGGTGCCGAACCCGAGGGCCCGGCCCAGGAGCTGGTTGCCGAAGCAGATGCCGAAGAACGGGGTCTTCTTGGCCAGCACGCCGCGCAGCACCTCGACCTGCCGGTCGGCGGTGGCCGGGTCGCCGGGGCCGTTGGAGAAGAACACGCCGTCGGGCCGCACGGCGTAGATGTCCTCCACCGAGCTGTTCGCGGGCAGCACGTGCACCTCGATGCCGCGCTCGGCCATCCGCTGCGGGGTCATGCCCTTGATCCCGAGGTCGAGGGCGGCGACGGTGAACTTCTTCTCGCCGATCGCCGGGACGACGTAGGTCTCCTTGGTGGCGACCTCGGCGCACAGGTCGGCGCCCTTCATCTCCGGGGCCTGCTGCACCTTGGCCAGCAGCTCGGCCCGGTCGGCGACGGCCGGGCCGGAGAAGATGCCGACCCGCATCGCGCCGCGCTCGCGCAGGTGGCGGGTGAGCGCGCGGGTGTCGATCCCGCTGATGCCGACGACGCCCTGGCGCTCCAGCTCCTCGTCCAGCGAGCGCTTCGAGCGCCAGTTGGAGGCGACCCGGGCGGGGTCGCGGACCACGTAGCCGGAGACCCAGATCCGCTGCGACTCGTCGTCCTCGTCGTTCCAGCCGGTGTTGCCGATCTGCGGGGCGGTCATCACGACCACCTGGCGGTGGTAGGACGGGTCGGTCAGGGTCTCCTGGTAGCCGGACATGCCGGTGTTGAAGACCGCCTCGCCGAAGGTCTCGCCGACCGCGCCGTACGCCTGGCCGCGGAAGGTCCGGCCGTCCTCCAGGACGAGCACGGCAGGCACGCGCTCCCGCCTGGTGCGCTGCGTGGTGGGGGCAGGTGCGGTCATGTGGCGGCCTCTTCCGTCTTCATCGTCTTCGTACGTGTCACTAGTGCCTGCACGGCCTCGACCCAGTCGTCGTGCGCGGCGGCGGCGTCCAGGCGGAAGCCGCTCTCCAGCTCGCTCCCGCCGAGCCGCCAGCCGACCACCAGCAGTCCGCTCGGCACGACCTTCCCGGCGAGGCCGGAGTCGGTGCGGGCGCCGGTGAGCGCGGCGGCCGGGATCCACAGGTCGTCCTCGCCGGGGCGGCGGGCCAGCAGGCCCCGCTCGGTGAGCGTGAGTTCGGCCAGGCTGCGCTTGCCCAGGCCGTGCGCGACGACCCGGTCCAGCCAGTTCCCGGCGGTGGTGGAGCCGTGGTAGCGGCCGGGCGCCGCCAGCAGCGCCGGGCCGGGGTCCTGCGGTGCGGGCTCCGGCGCGGGCAGGTCGGACTGGAGCGTGCGCCGCCAGTTCCAGCCCTGCCGCATCAGCCAGTACACCAGCGCGATCAGGATCAACAGGCCGACCGTGGCGCCGATGTACCCGGGCCAGTCGGTGACGCGGCCCTTCTCGGTGGCGAGCAGCATCAGCGCTCGACCAGCTCTCCGGCCAGCACGGTCGCCTCACCGCGGAGGAAGGTGGCGTGCACCCGGCCGGGCAGGTCCATCCCCTGGTACGGGCTGTTGCGGGAGCGGGTGGCGAAGGTGTCGGGGTTCACCACTCCACGGTACGCGGGATCGAACAGCACCAGGTTGGCGGGCTCGCCCACCGAGACCGACCGTCCGTGGCCGCTCAGCCGACCGATCCGGGCCGGGCGGTGCGACATCCGGTCCGCGACGCCCTCCCAGTTCAGCAGGCCGGTGTCGACCATGGTCTGCTGCACGACCGACAGCGCGGTCTCCAGGCCGACCATGCCCATCGCGGCGACCGTCCAGGCGCAGTCCTTGTCCGCCGCGGGGTGCGGGGCGTGGTCGGTGGCGACGGCGTCGATGGTGCCGTCGGCCAGCGCCTCGCGCAGCGCCTCGACGTCGGCGGCGGTGCGCAGCGGCGGGTTGACCTTGTACACCGGGTCGTTGCTGCGCACCGTCTCGTCGGTGAGCAGCAGGTGGTGCGGGGTGACCTCGGCGGTGACGTCCCAGCCGCGGCCCTTGGCCCAGCGGACGATCTCGACCGACCCGGCGGTGGACAGGTGGCAGATGTGCACCCGGGCGCCGAGGTGCGCGGCGAGCAGCACGTCCCGGGCGATGATCGACTCCTCGGCGACGGCGGGCCAGCCGGGCAGGCCCAACTCGCCGGAGACGGTGCCCTCGTTCATCTGGGCGCCGGCGGTCAGCCGGGGCTCCTGGGCGTGCTGGGCGATCACGCCGTCGACGGTCCTCACGTACTCCAGGGCGCGGCGCATGAGCACCGGGTCGTCCACGCACTTGCCGTCGTCGGAGAACACCCGGACCGCGGCGGCGGAGTCGTGCATCGCGCCGAGTCCGGCGAGCTCCTTGCCCTCCAGGCCGACGGTGACGGCGCCGACCGGCTGCACGTCGCAGTAGCCGGAGGCCCGGCCGAGCCGCCAGACCTGCTCGACCACCTCGGCGCTGTCGGCGACCGGGAAGGTGTTGGCCATCGCGTGCACCGCGGTGTAGCCGCCCATGGCGGCGGCCCGGGTGCCGGTGAGCACGGTCTCGGCGTCCTCCCGGCCGGGCTCGCGCAGGTGGGTGTGCAGGTCGACCAGGCCGGGCAGGGCGACCAGGCCGCGCGCGTCGAGGTCGATGTCGGCCGTGACGTCCAGGTCCTCGCCGATCGCGGCGAAGACGCCGTCGGCGATGTGGATGTCCCGGGGGGCGCCGCCGAGGATCTGGGCGTTGCGGATCAGGTAGGTGGTCACTGGGCGGCCTCCTGGGGGTCGGGGGTGCGGGGAGCGTCGGTGTCGGTCGCCGGGCCGGGGGCGCGGCGCGGGGCGGCCGCGGCGCCGTCGGGGCCGGGGTCGGGGTGGCGCTTCACGCGGCGCTACTGCGCGGGTTCGGGGTCGGCGGCGAGGGCCTGGGAGGAGCGGGCCGCGTAGTCGCGGTCGCCCAGCAGGACGGCGTCCAGCCCGTCGGACTCGGCCAGCCGGACCTGCACGGCCTCGCGCAGCGAGGTGGGCAGGTTCTTGCCCACGTAGTCGGCGCGGATGGGCAGTTCGCGGTGGCCGCGGTCGACCAGGACGGCCAGCCGGACGGCGCGCGGGCGGCCGATGTCGTTGAGCGCGTCGAGCGCGGCGCGGATCGTCCGGCCGGAGAACAGCACGTCGTCGACCATGACCACCAGCTTGCCGTCGATGCCGCCGGGCGGGATCTCGGTGTGCTCCTGGGCCCGGGCGGGCTTCAGCCGCAGGTCGTCCCGGTACATGGTGATGTCCAGCGTCCCGAGCGGGATCTCCCGGCCGGTGATCTGGGCCAGCTTGCCCTGGAGCCGACGGGCCAGGTGGACGCCGCGGGTGTGGATGCCGAGCAGCACGACGTCCTCGGCGCCCTTGGCGCGTTCGACGATCTCGTGCGCGATCCGGGTGACGACCCGGGCGATGTCGGTGGCGTCCAGCACCTGGTGCGGGGCGCGGGGGGTGGAACTGGGTGTGGTCATGCCGGAGCGGACCTCCTTCCCCGCCTCACGGGACGGGTCTTAAAGGATGTCTGGAATGGTTTCCGACCGCAGCCGGAGCCTGGCCCATGGTAGCAGCGTGCTGATCGCGGCCCGTTCGCCGCCCGTTCGCACGAGTGCCCCATTCGGCTTGACGCGCCACCCTCACTCTACGTAACCTCACAGTGAGTTACGAAGGTGCGCCGCAGTGGCCCTCGTCGCTCACATTTCAGCGCACGCGAAGCAATCTCGTCCGGGGAGATCCATTGTCCAGCGACTACGCGAAGCAGCTCGGAGCCAAGCTCCGGGCGATCCGCACTCAGCAGGGTCTCTCCCTGCACGGCGTCGAGGAGAAGTCCCAGGGTCGCTGGAAGGCTGTGGTCGTCGGCTCCTACGAGCGCGGTGACCGCGCGGTCACCGTGCAGCGCCTCGCCGAGCTGGCCGAGTTCTACGGCGTGCCGGTGCAGGAGCTGCTGCCCGGCGGCACCCCGGGCGGGGCCGCCGAGCCGCCGCCGCGCCTGGTCCTCGACCTGGAGCGGCTGACCCAGGTCCCGTCCGAGAAGGCCGGCCCGCTGCAGCGCTACGCCGCGACCATCCAGTCGCAGCGCGGCGACTACAACGGCAAGGTGCTCTCGATCCGCCAGGACGACCTGCGCACCCTGGCCGTCATCTACGACCAGTCCCCCTCGATCCTCACCGAGCAGCTGATCAGCTGGGGCGTGCTGAACCCGGACGCGCGCCGCGCGGTCCGCGAGGAGGACGCGAGCTGACCTCGGTCGGCCGCTCGTCCGTTTGAAGAAACGTCACAGCGGGGCGGGACACCGGAAGCAACCGGTCTCCCGCCCCGCTGTCTCGCACTTCCCCGCCCGCCGTTCCGGGCCCGCCGGGCCGCGCCGGCCGGGCGGCTCAGACCACCGTGCCCAGGCTGAACCCGGGGACCGCCGCCACCCCGGCCACCGCCAGCTCGGCCGGCGACCACTCCTGGCCGGTGCTCCGCCAGGCCCAGGCCACCTGCCGGTACTCCCCGCACAGCGCGCCCGAGCCCTGCGTCCCGTGCAGCACCGCGGCGCCCGGCAGTTCGCGGTAGAGCCCGGCGCACAGCACCGCGGTGACCAGGTCCAGGTCCTCGTCGTTGATCCGCACCGCGCCGTCCTCCCAGTGCAGCACCCGGGCCCGGGCCTCCAGCGGCCCGGACGGCGCGTCCACCACCACCCGGAACTCGTACGCCCCGCAGCCCGCCCCGACCAGCACCCGCCGGAACACCTCGGACGCCTGCTGGTACGTCCAGCGCGCCCGCGGCTCGGCCACCGCGCCCGCCGTCCCGCACAGCGCCCCGTCCATCAGCAGGTCCGCGTACCGGAGCGTCAGCCCGCCCTCGCGGGCCCGGACCAGCCGCGGCAGGAAGTCCGGCAGGTCCTCGCCGCGGTACGTCACCAGCTGGGTCTGCAGCGGCGGGTTGACCAGGTAGCCGTCCCGCGCGGCCTGCTCCCGCACGTCCAGCCCGTGCAGCAGGCAGTAGTCGGCGAAGTCCTCCGGGTGGAACATCCGGGCCCGGACGGTGCCGTACTCCTCGACCGCCCCGGCCAGCAGCTCCCCGGCCTCCCGCAGGTACGTGGCGTAGTCCGGCGCGTCCGTCACCTGCCAGGCCCGCACCCGCTCGAAGTCCGCCTCGCCGGTCAGGATGCCCGTCACGAAGACCTCCCCGCCCCGGTGCGAGGGCTCTGCACTGCAACGGCGCGGCCGGCGGCTGTTCCTGGACATCGGTGGCTCCCGGGGTTCTCGGTCGAGCAACTGCTGTCCCACTCCTCCCCTCCCACACCCGCCCCACACACACGGCCTGTCACAAGTCTGCAACCGACCGTCGCCGGAGCGGGTCCGGGCCGGGGGGCTCAGCGCGGCGTCTTCGCCAACTGGCGGGACTGGGCGACCAGTCGGCCGTTCTCGTCCCAGATCTCGCAGTCCTCCTCGAAGTACCCGCCGGCCACGTTGCGGGTGGCGTGGGAGACCCGGAGCCAGCCGTCGGCGGGCAGCGCCCGGACGTGCACGGTGAGTTCGATGGTGGGGGCCCAGCCGGGGCGGCCGAGGTCGAAGGTGACCGGCGGGAGGGCGTCGGCGGCGAGCAGCAGGGAGAGCGGGTCGGCGGGGCGCTTGTCGGCGAGCCGGAACCAGCCCTGGATGCGCCCCCGCTTGGACGGCTGCCCCATCGCCCAGCCGATGGCGGCCGGGTCGAGCCGCAGGTCGAGGCGCTGCAACAGGGCGGCCTGGGCGATGAGTTCGCGCGGGGCGTGCTCGACGCCTATGCACTGCTCGGGCCCGGGCAGCTCCGGCGGCAGCGCGGTGGTGGCGACCTCCGCGTCGAGCCCGGCGAGGTCGGTGAAGGAGGCGGTCAGGCGCAGCCGCTCCTCGCCGCCCTGGGAGAGGACGGCGCTGCCGGTGGCCAGGCTGCGCCCGCGCCGGACGATCTCGGTGCGGACGGTGGCCGGGCCGGGCCGGGAGGCGGAGACGTAGGTGCCGCTGACGGTGAGCGGGTGCGGGTGCGCCGGTCCGGCCTCCCGGGCGAGGGCGTGCGCGGCGAAGGCGAGCAGCAGGCCGCCGTTGACGCCGCCGCCGATCTGCCAGCCGTCGCCGAGTTCGCCGTCGTAGCGGCCGGGTTCGCCGGGGTGCGGGGTGAGCGCGATGCCCTGGTCGAACTCGAAGGCGGGGGTGGTCTCCGGCATGGCTTCGCGGCCCTTCTGCGCGGCGGGCAAGAACATTACTTGCCGGTAGCTTACGCGCGAAGGCCGCCGGACCAACAGGTCCGGCGGCCTTCGGGAGGTGCGGGGCTCAGCGCCGGATGCTCGGCTTGAGCTCCATGAACCGGGCGAGCAGGCCGTTGACGAAGGCCGGCGACTCGTCCGTGGAGAACTCCTTGGCGATCTCCACCGACTCGTCCAGGACCACCGCGTCGGGCGTCCCGTCCTCCCAGATCAGCTCGTACGCACCGAGCCGGAGCACGTTGCGGTCGGCGATCGGCATCCGGTCCAGCGTCCAGCCCACCGCGTAGGTGGAGATCAGGTCGTCGATGGTGCGCGCGTGCTGCGCGTAGCCCTCGACCAGCTGCATGGTGTACTCCGCGACCTGCGGGATGCCCTCGTCCGGACGGGGGTCGCGGGCCCGCGCGATCCAGTCGGCGAGCACCCGTTCGGGGGACACGCCGCGGTGGTCCGCCTCGAACAGGATCTGGAAGGCCCGGGTGCGGGCCTTGCTACGAGCAGCCGCCACGGTTACTTGACCCGGCCGAGGTAGCTGCCGTCGCGGGTGTCGACCTTGACCTTCTCGCCCGTGGTGACGAACAGCGGCACCTGGATCTCGGCGCCGGTCTCCAGGGTGGCGGGCTTGGTGCCGCCGGTGGAGCGGTCGCCCTGGACGCCCGGCTCGGTCTCGGCGATGACCAGCTCGACCGCGGCGGGGAGCTCGACGTACAGCGGGACGCCCTCGTTCTGCGCGACCAGGGCCTCGAAGCCCTCCAGCAGGTACTTGGCGGCGTCGCCGACGGTGGCGGAGTCGACCGGGACCTGGTCGTAGGTGTCCATGTCCATGAAGATGAACGCGTCGCCGTCGCGGTACGAGTACTGCATGGTCCGCTTGTCGACGTTGGCGGTCTCGACCTTGATGCCCGCGTTGAAGGTCTTCTCGACGACCTTGCCGGAGAGGACCTCCTTCAGCTTGGTGCGAACGAAGGCCGGGCCCTTGCCGGGCTTGACGTGCTGGAACTCGACGACGGTCCAGAGCTTGCCGCCGTCCAGCTTGAGGACCATGCCGTTCTTGAGATCGTTCGTGGTAGCCACGGGCGCACTTACTCCTGATATGTCCGCTGTCAAGGAACACCAAGCGGCGCGCCGCCGGGACCGGGCTCGGTCACAGCGCGAGGAGCTCCTTGGTGGTGATGGTGAGCAGCTCGGGCCCGCCCTCCTCGGGAGGCCGCACCACGAGCGTGTCCTCGATCCGGACGCCGCCCCGACCCGGGAGATGGACCCCGGGGCCGACGGTGACCGGCACGCGATTGTCCAGTTTACCCATGTCGGCGGGCCCCAGGCGCGGAGCCTCCCGGATCTCCAGGCCGATGCCGTGCCCCAGGGCGTGCACGGAGCGCTCGGCGTGGCCCGCGGCCTGGAGGATCGAGCGGGCCGCGTCGTCCGGGACGTGCTGCTCGACGCCGGGGCCGAGGGCCTCCCGGCCGGCCCGCTGGGCGTGGAAGACCAGCCGGTGCAGCTCGACCTGCCAGGCGGCGGGGGCGGCGCCGATCACGAAGGTGCGGGCGGTGGAGATGCCGTAGCCGCGGTAGCTGGCGCCGAGCGCGACGGTGAGGAAGTCGCCCTCCTCGACCCGGCGGTCGGTGGGCTGGTGGCGCTCCAGGCCGGAGTGGGTGCCGGTGCCGACCGAGACCGGGAAGGCGGCCCGGTCGGCGCCGTGGTCGATCATCCGGCGCTCCAGCTCCATCGCCAGGTGCCGCTCGGTGCGGCCGACCAGGATGGATTCGAGCAGCTCGCCGAGGGCCTGGTCGGCGATCTCGGCGGCGATCCGCAGGTCGGCGATCTCGTGCTCGTCCTTGACCACCCGCAGCCGCTCGACCGCCCGGTCCAGGTCCAGCAGCCGGTCCGCCTGCGCCAGCCGGGCGACGGCGCGGTGCCGGGCCACCGTGAGGTCGTGCTCCTCGACGGCCAGGTCGCGCACCCGCAGCCGGGCGGCGGCCTCGGCGGCGGCGCACGCCGCGTCGGCCTCGCCGGGCACCGGCAGCCGGGTGACCTCCGGGTCGAGCCGCCGTTCGCCGCCCTCGCCGCCCTCGGCCGGCTCGGCGTCCTCGGGCACCGCGAGCACCGCGCGCTCGCGGGTGAGCAGCAGCGCGGCGCCCAGCGGCGGGCAGCCGGTCAGGTAGCGGACGTTGGCGGCGCGCGTGATCAGCGCGGCGTCGGCCCCGGAGGCGCTGCAGTGCTCGCGGAGGCGTTCGCGTCGTTCGGCGTGCGCGTCGGACATGCTCCGAGCCTACGAACGGGGGCCCCGGGGCGCCTGTCGGGGCGGGCCGTCGGGTGGGGAATGCCCGGCGGGGCGGCCGTGTTGTGACCTGATGAAAACGGCAATCGTTGCCGGGAGAAGGACGGAGAGGAGGCGGGCATGGCACGCAGCGAACTGCGACCGGTGGTCACGCTCCGGTCGACGGCGGGCACCGGGTTCACGTACGCGACGCGGAAGAACCGCCGCAACGACCCGGACCGGATGGTGCTGAGGAAGTTCGATCCGGTGGCCGGGCGGCACGTGGAGTTCCGCGAGGCCCGCTGAGGCACCCGGGGAGCCCGGAGGACCAGACCGACCGACACACAGCGAGGAGGAGCAGTCATGCAGCAGGGAATTCACCCCGACTACCGTCCGGTGGTGTTCCGCGACAAGACCGGGGGCCTGTCGTTCCTGACCCGTTCCACCGCCGCGAGCGAGCGGACGGTCGAGTGGGCCGACGGGCGGACGTACCCGGTGGTGGACGTCGAGACGTCCTCGGCGAGCCACCCGTTCTACACCGGCAGGGCCCGGCTGATGGACACCGAGGGCCGGGTGGAGCTGTACCGGCGCAGGTACGGCGGCTGACGGCGCACGGCGGGACGCGAAGGGCCCCGGGGCTTCCCCGGGGCCCTTCGCCCGTGTCCGGCCGCCGGTCGGCGGTCGGCGGTCGGCGGTCGGCTACGCGCCGGGCGGGGGGACCGAGACCACCATGGTGACCAGGCACGGCGCGTCGCCGTCGTTGCGGTAGCCGTGCGCGGTGCCGGCCTCGTAGGAGGCGGTGGCCCCGGCCGGGACGCGGTGCTCGCGGCCGTCCAGGGTGAGGGTGAGCACGCCCTCGTCGACCCGGGCGATCTCGACGGTGCCGGGCGGGTGCGGGTCGGAGGCGTGCGACTCGCCGGGGTGCAGCCGCCAGGACCACAGCTCCAGCGGCCCGGGGGCCTCGGCGCCGCCGAGCAGGGTGCCGCTGCCGCCCCCGGGGCCGTTCCACAGCCGGACGGCCTGCTCGGCGGGGACGATCCGGACGGCGGAGGTCTCGTCGTAGTCGAGCAGCCGGGCGATCGAGACCCCGAGCGCGTCGGCGAGCCGGACCACGGTGCCCACGCTCGGGTTGGTGCGGGCCTGTTCGATCTGGACGACCATGCCGCGGCTGACCCCGGAGCGGGCGGCCAGGGCGTCCAGGGTGTGGCCGCGTTCGAGCCGCAGACGCTTGAGGTTGCGGGCGAGGGCCTGGGTGACGAGATCGGCGTCCGGCACGGGCAGTCCAATATTCTGGTTGGGCGGGTGCAGCAGGTTGAACTATGCTGCGGCGGCATCGACAGATCCACCGACTGTACTGCGGGGTCCACCATGCTGTCCGCCTGCCGGTTCCTCCGGTGAGCGCCGCGTTCGCGCTGCTCGCCAGCCTGCTCTGGGGCGTCGCCGACTACGGGGGCGGGGCGATCACCCGGCGGGTGCCCGCGCCGACCGTGGTGGTGCTCTCCCAGTCGGCCGCCGCCGCGGTGCTCGCGGCGGCGGTGACCGCCACCGGCGGCTGGCCGGGGGCCTCCCCCGCCCTCTGGTACGCGGTGGCGGCGGGCGTGGTCGGGCCGTTCGCGCTGCTGGCGTTCTACCGGGCGCTGGCGCTCGGGCCGATGGGCGTGGTGTCGCCGCTGGCCACCGTCGGCGTGCTGGTGCCGATCGGCGTCGGCCTGTTCCTCGGCGAACGGCCCGGCGCCGTCCAGGGGTTGGGCATCGCGGTGGCCGTCGCCGGGGTCGCCCTGGCGGGCGGCCCGCAGCGCGGCGGGCCCGCGGTCGGCCGGCGGGTGCTGGTGCTGACGCTGGGCGCGGCGTTCGCCTTCGGGGCGGTGCTGGCCCTGGTCGCGCACGCCAGCGCGGGCGGCGCCCTGCTGCTCACGCTGTGCGTGCAGCGGCTGACCAACGCGGTGGTCGGGGCCGGGATGCTGGCCGCCGCGGCCCGCCGGCGGCCCCTCGGACTTTCGGCGGGCGCCCGGTCGCTGCCCGCGCTGACCGCCGTCGGGGTGGCCGACGTGGCCGCGAACGGCCTGTACGCGGCCGCCTCGCACCTGGGGTCGGTGGCGGTGGCGGCCGTACTGGCCTCGCTCTACCCGGTGGTCACCGCGCTGATGGCGCGCGGCCTGCTGAAGGAGCGGCTGCTGCGGGTGCAGGTGGTGGGCGCGGGCCTCGCGGTGGCCGGGACACTGATCCTGGCCGCCGGCTGACGCGCCGTCAGGACGCGCCCGCCCGCGGGCCGCCGAACGCCCGGGAGCGCTTGGCGATCCGCCAGTAGCCGATCGCGGCGGCCCAGACCACCACGAACAGGCCGACGATCACGAAGCCGACGTTGTCCAGGCCGAGGCCGGCGATCCAGCCGGTGACGGGGTCGGTCAGGCCGAACTTGTCGTGCAGCACGGCGACCAGCTCGATGGTGCCGATCACGAAGGCCACCGCGATCGACAGCCCGGTGATGGTCAGGTTGTAGTACACCTTGCGGACCGGGTTCGAGAACGCCCACTGGTAGGCGATGTTCATGAACGTGCCGTCCAGGGTGTCGAACAGGCTCATCCCGGCGGCGAACAGCAGCGGCAGGCAGACCACCGCGTACCAGGGCAGGCCGGAGGCCGCGCCGGAGCCCGCCATCACCATCAGGGTGACCTCGGTGGCGGTGTCGAAGCCCAGGCCGAGCACCATGCCGACCGGGAACATCTGCCCGGGGCGGCTGATCGAGCGGGTGGCCCGGTTCAGCAGCCGGGCCAGGAAGCCCCGGGCGTCCAGGTGCTTCTCCAGCTCGGCCTCGTCGTACTCCCCGGCCCGCATCGCCCGGAACACCCGCCAGATGCCCAGCAGGGCGACCAGGTTGAGCGCCGCGATCAGGTAGAGGAAGGCACCGGACGCGGTGGTGCCGACGGTGCCCAGCACCTGGTGGGTGGTCGAGTCCTCGTCCATCAGGGTGCCCGCCAGCGCCGCGCCCCCAGCCACCAGGGCGGCCATCAGCACCACCATCGAGGAGTGGCCGAGCGCGAACCAGAAGCCCACCGAGACCGGGCGGCGGCCGTCCGCCATCAGCTTGCGGGTGGTGTTGTCGATCACCGCGATGTGGTCGGCGTCGAAGGCGTGCCGCATCCCCAGGGTGTACGCGGTGACGCCCAGGCCGACGCCGAACACCTGGGTGCCGACCCGGTAGTCGTACGGCACCACCAGGAACAGCAGCGTCCCGAAGGCCACCGCGTGCAGGGCCAGGATCACCGCCATCAGCCCGGCCGTACGCAGGGTGTCCTCGCGCCGCCAGCGCAGGGCGGGCAGGACGGCGACCGGGCCGGTCCCGGCCAGGGTCGATTCGGGCGCGGTCATCCGCGGATCACGCTCCAGCACCTCGTGGATCACTTCGTGAGATGCCGTGGCCGGTCTCCTGGCTGACGGGGTGTTGCGCGCCGGCGCCCGGCCTTCCCGGCCGCGGGGGCCAGTGGCACGGGGTGGGAGCCGACGACTCCCCGATCACAGTGGCGAGGGCCGCTCCGGACTCCCGTGCCGCGCACTCGCGTGGCGGACACGGTGCACCGGCTTCCCGAGCACCACGGCCCGCCCACCGTAGGCCCGCCGCGGGTGCCGCGGCAAGGGCGCACCCGGGCCGGGGTGGCGCAGATCACGCCTGGTCAGCGGTGTGCTGACCGCCGGTCAGGCCATCCAGAAGAAGACGCAGGTCATCCGCTTCTCCTCCAGCGCCGTCCCGTGGTACTCGGTCGCGGTGTGGATCAGGTTGGCGGTGTAGAGCAGCAGCCGGTTGTAGCGGTGCGGGACGGCCAGGTCCTCGGTGAAGGAGTCCGGCGGGACGAAGCGGGTGCCCAGCGCGTCCACCAGGTTGTTGTGCGGGGCGACCACGCTGTTGCCGCCGAGCCGGCCGCCGGGCAGGCTCTGCCGGTAGAAGCTGGTGCCGCAGCGCTTGGGGACGGCCGGGTTGAGGTACAGCACGGCGGCGTAGCGGCACAGCGAGCGGGAGTCGGTGTGCGGGCGCGGCTCGCACTCCCCGGCGCCCACCACCTGCACGCAGTTGTGGTTGAAGGTGCCGCCCTCGGCCTCGTCCAGCGCCCAGATCCGCGGCGCGCCGGTGGCCTCCCGGACCAGCTCCTCGACCCGCGCCAGCTCCGCCGGCTCCAGGCCGGGCATGGCCCGCAGGCCCGGCCAGGACTCCGGCTTGTGCGGGTAGCCCTCGTCCCAGTCGGTGCGCGCCAGGTGCCGGGCGCGCACCGCGTCCGGGTCCGGGAGGACGTCGTCCAGGACCCAGTAGTCACGGCCGCGGGTGGGCTTGCGGTACGGCAGGACCGGGAGCGCCGGGGCGGGGCGCCGGTCCTGGAACGGGAGAGCGGGCATGGACCCGACAATAGGAGCGGTGTTCCGGGGCCTCGCCCAAGATCCGGTCAACCTTGCGTCAAGGCTTGCCCGTGACGCGGCGTCAGGACCGCTGGCAGCGCGGGCACCAGAACAGGTTCCGGGCGGCCAGCTCCTCGGTGCGGACCGGGGTGCCGCAGACCAGGCAGGGCCGGTCGTGCCGCCGGTACACGTACACCTCGCCGCCGTGGTCGTCCACCCGCGGCGGGCGGCCCATCGCCTCCGGGGTGTGCTCGGGGCGGACGGTGTCGATCCGGCCCGCGGCCACGCCGTCGTGCATCAGCGCCACCAGGTCCGTCCAGATCGCGTCCCACTCGGCCCGGGACAGCTCGCGCCCGGGGCGGTGCGGGCTGATCCCGAGCCGGAACAGCACCTCGGCGCGGTACACGTTCCCGACGCCGGCCAGCACCTTCTGGTCCATCAGCAGCGCGGCCACCGTGCTGCCGCTGCGGGAGACCCGCCGCCAGGCCGCCTCCCCCGACTCCCCGGCCCGCAGCGGGTCCGGCCCCAGTCGGCGGTGGACGGCCGCCTTCTCCTCCGGCGTGAGCAGCTCGCAGGCGGTCGGCCCGCGCAGGTCGGCGTACCCGGTGCCGTTGACCATCCGCAGCCGGACCTGCCCGACCGGCTCGGGCGCCTCGCCCGCCCCGAACGCGTACTTCCCGTACAGCCCCAGGTGCACGTGCAGCCAGTGCTCGCCGAAGCCCAGGAACAGGTGCTTGCCGTGCGCCTCCGCCTCGTCCAGCACCCGCCCGTCGATCAGCGCGGCCCCCTCCGCGAAGCGCCCCTGCGGGCTGGAGACCCGCACCGGGCGCCCCCCGAACAGCTCGTCGTTCTGCCTGGCCAGGCGGTGGATCACATGCCCCTCGGGCACCGGCGGTCAACTCCTCGGTCGTGGTGGTCGCGAGGAGTCCATTGTCCCAGGGCGCTCGGACAGGCCGGGCGGCCCGGTTCAGAGGGCAGCGGCGGCCTCGCGCAGGGCGGCGAGTTCGGCCAGGGCGAGGGCGGTGAAGTCCTGGCCGGGGCGGGCCGCCCAGTGGGCGAGGGCGGTGCGCAGGGCGAGCAGGGTGAGTTCGGCGGTGAGGACGGCGGCCGGGTCGGGGACGCCGCGCCCGCGCAGGGCCGCGGTGAGGGCGGTGGCGAGGGCCTCGCGCTTGAGGAGTTCGCGTTCGGTGAGCTCGGGGTTGGCGGCGACCACCTGCTGGCGCTCGCGGACGGCGGGGTGGCGTTCGGCGGTGAAGGCGTGGGCACCGGCGGCGGCGAGGGCGGCCCCGGCGGCCTCCAGCGGGCCGGCCCCGGGCGGGGCGGCGGCGATCGCGTCGGCGAGCAGGCGCAGCAGCACGTCGCCGCCGGAGAGCACCTCGCGCTTGTCGGCGAAGTGCCGGAAGAAGGTGCTCTTGGCCAGCCCGGCGCGTTCGGCGATCTCGGCGACGGTGGTGCGGTCGTAGCCCTGGTGGACGAAGAGTTCGAGCGCCGCGCGCTCCAGCCGTTCGCGCGCGTTCGGGTCCCATCTGGCCATGGCACGGAGTCTACGTGACGGGAGATGGTCGCATCACGGGGCTCCGCGCGTTATGGTGACGGGACAAGGTCCCATCACTCGGAGGTCCACCCCCATGCACGTCTTCGTCACCGGAGCCACCGGCCACCTCGGCTCCGCCCTCGTCCCCGAACTGCTCGCCGCCGGCCACCGGGTCACCGGCCTGGCCCGCTCCGACGCCTCCGCCACCGCGCTCACCGCCCTCGGCGCGGACGTCCGCCACGGCGACCTCGACGACCTGGACGGCCTGCGGGCCGCCGCCTCGGCCGCCGACGGGGTGGTCCACCTCGCCTTCAAGCACGAGGCGATGGCCCAGGGCGACTACGAGGGCGCGATGGCCGACGACCTGAAGGCCGTCCGGGTCCTGGTCGAGGCGCTCGCGGGCACCGGCAAGCCGCTGGTCGGCACCGGCGGGACGGGCGGCGGCAACACGCCCGGCCGGCCCTCCCTGGAGAGCCTGGTCGCCCCCGGCGCCCCGCGCACCGAGGCCGAGCAGGCGATCGTCGACGCCGCGGCGGACGGGGTGCGCTCCAGCGTCGTCCGGCTGCCCCCGGTCGTCCACAGCCCGCTCGACCGGCACGGCTTCGTCCCCACCCTGATCCGGATCGCCCGCGCCACCGGCACCTCCGGCTACCTCGGCGAGGGCACCAACCGCTGGCCCTCCGTCCACACCCTGGACGCCGCCCACCTCTACCGCCTCGCCCTCGAACACGCCCCCGCCGGCACCCGCCTGCACGCCGTCGACGACGAGGGCGTCCCCTTCCGCGAGATCGCCGAACGCATCGGCATCCGCCTCGGCGTCCCCACCGCCCCCGTCCCCGAGGACCGCGCCGCCGAACACTTCGGCTTCCTCGCCCGCCTCGTCCCCCTCGACCTGCCCGCCTCCTCCGAAGCCACCCGCACCCTGCTCGACTGGCAGCCCCGGCACCCGGGCCTGCTCGACGACCTCGACCAGGACCACTACTTCACCGAGAGCTGACCCCCGCACACCCGCGACCGCACGGCCCGGGGCGGCGACCGCCTCCAACCCCCTCCGCCCCTCGCCGCGCAGCGGAACCTCAGCGCGCGTGCAACCGGCTCAGGACCGCGTGGTCCAGGGCTGCCGCGGTCTCCGGGACGCTCAGGTTGGAGTTGTCGATGATCGGCAGGCCGGAGGTGCGCCAGCCGGCCATCCGGCCGTGGATGTGGGCGACTTGGTCGTCGGAGAGGCGGCGGTTGCCGGAGCGTTCGGCGTTGCGGGCGAGGACGCGGTCGAGGCCGGGGAGCAGGACGACGGGGATCATGCCGGGGCCGATGTGGCGTTTCCAGCCGCCGAGGCCGATCGCGGGGCGGTCGGGGAAGACCGCGTCGTCGATGATGCAGGAGATGCCGTTGGCGAGGTAGTTGCGGCAGGCGAAGCCGCAGGTGCGGCGGGCCAGGCGGTACTGGGCCTCGGAGGCGGTGTTCCAGCCGGACTGCGGGTTGGCGAAGCCGGACTGGACCCACTCGCGGACGTCGTCGAGGCTGATGTGCGCGGTGGGGGTGGGGCGGCGTTCGGCCCAGTACCGGGCGACGGTGGTCTTGCCGGCGCCGGCCGGGCCGATCAGCAGGACGGCGATCGGGCCGGGCAGCGGGGCGGGGAACGCGGGCTGCTGCGGTGGCGGGGCGGGCAGTTGGACGGTCCCTCCGGTCGGGAGCAGGAAGTGGCCGGTGCCGCCGGGCGCGACCGGGCCGACGGCCTTCAGCGGGACGGTCGGGCGGTCCGGCCGGGGCGCGGCCGGCCCCAGGGTGGGGATCGCCTGGGTGGCGCCGGGCAGGGCCGGTGCGGGGTACGGCGGCTGAGGGCCCGTCGGCTGCGGGGACACCGCAGGTCGTGGTGGCACTTGGCCCCCCGCGTGCTGGTTCTGCGCGTACTGGCTCACCGTCACCTCCCTGCGCCGAATGTACACGTCGGCCCGGTGGCGGGCACAAGTCCGCCACCGGGCCCGGCGTGCGTCAGCGGCCGGTGAGCTGCTCGGCGAGGGCGCGCAGGGCGAGCTCGTAGGAGCCGAGGCCGAAGCCGGCGATGGTGCCGGAGGCGACGGCGGCGATGACCGAGGTGTGCCGGAAGGTCTCGCGGGTGTACGGGTTGGAGATGTGCACCTCGACCAGCGGGGCGGTGCGCTGGGCGGCGGCGTCGCGCATCGCGTACGAGTAGTGGGTGAAGGCGCCCGGGTTGATCACCACGGGGGTCTTCGCGTCCGCCGCCTCGTGCAGCCAACCGACCATCTCCGCCTCGGAGTTGGTCTCCCGGACCTCCACCGACAGGCCCAGTTCGGCGCCGAGCGCGGTGCAGCGCTCGACCAGGCCCGCGTACGAGGTGGAGCCGTACACGTCGGGTTCGCGGGAGCCGAGCCGGCCCAGGTTGGGGCCGTTCAGGACCAGGACGCGGGTGGCGGGCGTGCTCATCCGGAGACCTCCCCGTAGGCGGCGACCAGCACGGACGGGTCCGGGCCCTCCAGGATGGAGGTCCTGGCCAGGCCGTCCAGGACGACGAAGCGCAGCAGGTCGCCGCGCGACTTCTTGTCGATCTTCATGGCGTCCAGCAGCTTCGGCCAGGCGTCCGCGCGGTAGGTCAGCGGCAGGCCGACCGAGGCCAGCACGGTGCGGTGGCGGTCGGCGGTGGCGTCGTCCAACCGCCCGGCCAGGCGGCCGAGTTCGGCGGCGAAGACCATGCCGATGGAGATCGCCGCGCCGTGCCGCCACTTGTAGCGCTCGTTGCGCTCGATGGCGTGGCCCAGGGTGTGGCCGTAGTTGAGGATCTCGCGGCGGCCGGACTCCTTGAGGTCGCCGGAGACCACGTCGGCCTTGACCTGGATGGCCCGGCGGATCAGCTCCAGGGTGTGCGGCCCGGCCGGGGTGGTGGCGGCCTCCGGGTCGGCCTCGACCAGGTCGAGGATGACCGGGTCGGCGATGAAGCCGGCCTTGATCACCTCGGCCAGGCCGGAGACGTAGTCGTGCTTGCCGAGCGTCTCCAGGGTGTCGAGGTCGGCCAGCACGCCCGCGGGCGGGTGGAAGGCGCCGACCATGTTCTTGCCCTCGGCGATGTTGATGCCGGTCTTGCCGCCGACGGCCGCGTCGACCATGCCGAGCAGCGTGGTGGGCACCGAGATCCAGCGCACCCCGCGCAGCCAGGTCGCCGCGACGAAGCCCGCCAGGTCGGTGGTGGCGCCGCCGCCGAGGCCGACCACCACGTCGCTGCGGGTGAAGCCGGTCTGGCCGAGCACCGACCAGCAGTACGCGGCGACCTCGGCGCTCTTGGCGTCCTCGGCGTTCGGCACCTGGAGGGCGATCGCCTCGTAGCCCTGGTCGGCGAGGTCCGCGCGGACCGCCTCGCCGGTGGCCTCCAGGGCCTCCGGGTGGATGACGGCGACCCGCTTGGCCTTCGGGCCGATCAGCGGGGCGAGTTCACCGAGCAGCTGGTGGCCGATCAGCACCTCGTAGGGGGCGTGGCCGTCGCTGCCCGCGACCTGGATGCGGACGAGGTCCGGGTCAGACATGGGGGTTCTCCAACTCCAGTGCGTCGAGTACGGCGTCGGCGACCTGTTCGGGCGTGCGGTCCCCGGTGTCGGCCACGGTGGTGGCGACCTCCAGGTAGAGCGGGCGGCGGGCCTCCATCAGCTCGCGCCAGCGGGCCCGCGGGTTGACCGCGAGCAGCGGGCGGGGGGCGTCCAGGCCGACCCGCTTGACCGCGTCGGCGAGCGGCACCTCCAGGAACACCACGGGCAGCGGGGCGAGCAGCGCCCGGGTCTCCTCGGCCATGACCGCGCCGCCGCCGAGCGCGAGCACGCCGGGGAAGCCGGTGACGGCGGCCCGGACGGCGGCCCGCTCCAGTTGCCGGAAGTGCGGCTCGCCCTCGTCGAGGAAGATCTCCGGGATGGGCTTGCCGGCGGCCTGCTCGACATCGGTGTCGGTGTCGCGGAACGGCAGGCCGAGGCGGTCGGCGAGGACCCGTCCGACGGTGGACTTGCCGCTGCCGGGCGGGCCGACCAGCACCACCGCGGGTGTGGCCGGTGCGCTCATCGGACGATCAGGTTGTCGAGGTAGGACTGCACGTTGCGGCGGGTCTCGGAGACGTTGTCGCCGCCGAACTTCTCCGCCACCGCGTCCGCCAGCACCAGCGCCACCATCGCCTCGGCGACGATGCCGGCCGCCGGGACGGCGCACACGTCGGAGCGCTGGTGGTGTGCCTTGGCCGGCTCGCCGGTGCGCACGTCCAGGGTCTGCAGGGCCCGCGGGACGGTCGCGATCGGCTTCATCGCGGCCCGCACCCGCAGCAGCTCGCCGGTGGACAGGCCGCCCTCGGTGCCGCCGGAGCGGCCGGAGGTGCGCCTGACGCCGTCCGGCGTCGGGACGATCTCGTCGTGCGCCTGCGAGCCGGGCACCCGGGCCAGCTCGAAGCCGTCGCCGACCTCGACGCCCTTGATCGCCTGGATGCCCATCAGCGCGGCGGCCAGCCGGGCGTCCAGCCGGCGGTCCCAGTGCACGTGCGAGCCGAGGCCGACCGGCACGCCGTAGGCCAGCACCTCGACCACGCCGCCGAGGGTGTCGCCGTCCTTGTGGGCCTGGTCGATCTCGGCCACCATCGCCTTCGACGCGTCGGCGTCCAGGCAGCGCACCGGGTCCTCGTCCAGCCGGGCCTCGTCGGCGGGCAGCGGCAGCACCCCGGCCGGGGCCTTGGCGGCGGCCAGCTCCACCACGTGGCTGACGATCTCGATGCCGCAGGTCTCCTTGAGGTAGGAGCGGGCGACCGCGCCGAGCGCGACCCGGGCCGCGGTCTCCCGGGCGCTGGCGCGCTCCAGGATCGGCCGGGCCTCGTCGATCGAGTACTTCTGCATGCCCGCCAGGTCGGCGTGGCCGGGGCGGGGCCGGGTCAGCGCCTCGTTGCGGGCCAGGCCCGCGAGCACCTCGGGGTCGACCGGGTCGGCCGACATGACCTGCTCCCACTTCGGCCACTCGGTGTTGCCGACCATGACCGCCACCGGCGAGCCCATGGTCTCGCCGTGCCGGACTCCGCCGAGGAAGGTCACCTGGTCCTGCTCGAACTTCATCCGCGCGCCGCGGCCGTAACCGAGCCGGCGGCGGGCCAGCGCGTCGGCCACCATCGCGGTGGTGACCGGCACCCCGGCCGGCAGGCCCTCCAGCGTCGCGACCAGAGCGGGGCCGTGCGACTCCCCCGCCGTGAGCCAGCGCAAGCTACCCACCGAAAGCTCCTTCGTCAGCGGCCCGCGCCGTGAACGGCGGCCGGCCCGGCGTCTCGTCCTGCCCGGCCGCAGGAACACGGCGGGCGAACTCCGATCCTTTCACGTCCCGCAGGTCACCGGGGCCACGGTCCGGGTGGCGGACAGCGAACGTCCGGAACCGAACGGGTCCGTCACCCGGCGAGCGCGGTCTCGCCCGCCTTCCGCATCGCCGCCAGCGGGCCGTGCGGCACGCCCGTGAACCGCTCGAACTGGAGCACCGCCTGGTGCACCAGCAGGTCCAGCCCGCCCAGCACGGTGCCGCCGCGCTCCAGGCAGGCCGCGGCCAGCGCGGTCGGCCACGGGTGGTACAGCACGTCGAACAGCACGCCGGGCGCCGCCGTCAGGTGCGCCGCGAAGCAGTCGGTCGCCCCGACCGGCGTGGTGGAGACCGTCAGCGGTCCGGCCAGCGCCCGCGCGGCGTCCGCCCAGTCGGCGGTGCGCACCACCACGCCCAGCCGCTCCCCCAGCTCCCGCATCTCGGCGGCCCGGGCGGCGCTGCGCACGTACGCGGTGACCTCGCCGTCGCAGACCTGGGCCAGCGCGGCCAGCGCCGAGGAGGCGGTGGCCCCGGCGCCCAGCACCGCGGCCGACCCGACCCGCTCGACGCCGTGCTCGCGCAGCGCGTTGACCAGGCCGGGGACGTCGGTGTTGTCGCCGTGCCGCCGCCCGTCGCGGTCGATCACCACGGTGTTGACGGCGTCCACCGCCCGGGCGGTGTCGCTGACGGTGTCCAGCAGCGGCCGGATCGCCCGCTTGAGCGGCATGGTCAGCGACAGGCCGGCCCACTCGGCGGGGTCGAGGCCGGTGACGAACGCCGTCAGCGCCGACTCGTCGACGTCGTACCGGCCGTACTGCCAGTCGGTCAGCCCGAGCGCGGCGTACCCGGCCGCGTGCAGGAGCGGGGAGAGCGAGTGGGCGATCGGCGAGCCGAGCACGGCGGCCCGGTGCGGGGTGGTCACGAAGCGGCCTTTCAGGGAGTGGTGCTGGTGGTACGGGCGGTACGGGTGGTGCGGGCAGTGCGGGCGGGGTCGGCGGCGGGGCGGTGCAGGAAGACGTCGACCGGGTCCTCGGACTCCAGCACGAAGCCGTGCCGCTCGTACAGCCGCCGGGCGGGGCTGCCCCGCAGCACGTTCAGCCGGACGGCCAGGCCGGCGGCGTCGGCCCGCTCCAGCGCGTCGCGCAGCACGGCGGTGCCCAGGCCGCGGCCGTGCAGCGCCGGGTCGAGGTAGAAGTGCTCCAGCAGCAGGGTGCCGGGCCGCTCGTCGGGGGCGAGCGCCAGGCACCCGGCGGGCGACGGGAAGCCGGGCACCTCGACCACCGAGGTGTGCCGCGGCCGGTACGCGTCGCGCAGCCGCTGCCGGACCCTGTGCCCGTCGTAGCGGCCCAGCCGTTCCAGGTCGGGGCGCATCGCCCCGGCCCGCAGCTCGGCCAGCGGCTCCAGGTCGGCGGCGGTGGCGGGGCGCAGCGTCCAGGCGGGCGGGGCGGTGGTCACTCGGTGCCCCGGCGGGTGCGGGCGGACCAGCGGCCCTCGCTGCGGGTGATCCGGATCGGGTGCCGGAAGCACTCGGAGACCAGCCCGGTGGTCAGCACCTCGGTGGCGGGGCCGGCCGCGGTGGTCAGGCCGTCGCGCAGCAGCAGGGCGTGGCTGGTGGTCCCGGGCAGTTCCTCCAGGTGGTGGGTGACCAGCACGGAGGCCAGCTCGGGGTAGCGGGAGCGCAGCTCGTCCAGGCTCTCCAGGAGCTGTTCGCGGGCGGTCAGGTCGAGGCCGGTGGCGGGCTCGTCGAGCAGCAACAGCCGGGGCTCGGGCATCAGCGCGCGGGCGATCAGGACCCGGCCGCGCTCACCCTGGGAGAGCGTGGTCCAGGGGCTCTCGGCGCGGTGCGCGACGCCCAGGGTCCGGATCAACTCCTCGGCGTGGTCGAGCTGTTCGGCGGTGGGCTGGTGCCACAGGTCCGGCTCGATGGTCTGCGTGGTGCCGGTCAGCACGACCTGCCGCACCGTCAGCGGGGAGCGCAGCGGGTGCCGCGGGTTGACGTGCCCGAGGTGCGCGCGCAGCTCCCGGACGTCGACCCTGCCGAGCTGCCTGCCCAGTACCTTCACGGTGCCCGCGGTGGGGTGCTCGACCGCGCCCAGCAGCGACAGCAGGGTGCTCTTGCCGGCCCCGTTCGCCCCGAGCACCGCCCAGTGCTCCCCGGCCCGGACGGTCAGCGACACGTCCCGCAACAGGTACTGCCCGCCCCGGACCACGTCGACGGCGGCGGCCTCCAGCAGGGCCGGTTCGGGCAGGTGCGGTGTCTGCGGTGTCTCCATCCGCCTCACGCTACCCGCACCACCCGGCCGTCCCGCAAAGCCATATCGCCCACCGGACGGCCCGTCGTGCTCAGGTCAGGACGCGCAGGTCAGGACGTGCAGGCGACGTGCTTGGAGTCGTACTTCATGCCCTTGGCCAGACACCACTCCTGGGTGTTCTTGGCGTGCTCCGCGCCGGTCGCCGCGAACTTGGTCTCCTGCGGCGAGACGGCCAGCCAGAACACCCAGTCGCCCGGCGTCGGGTTGAGCACGGCGTCGAGCGCCTCCTGCCCCGGGTTGCTGATCGGGGTCGGCGGCAGGCCCGGGTTGATGTACGAGTTGTACTTGTTCGACCCGTCGTTGATCTCCTGCTCGGTGAGCTTGGTGCGGCCCAGCGAGTACTGCAGGGTGGTGTCCACGCCCAGCTTGTGCTGGGTGACGTTGGTGGTCAGGCGGTTGGAGATGGCGCGGGCCATCTTGCCGAAGTCCTCCGAGTTGTTGCCCTCGGCCTGCAGGATGCTGGCCTCGGTCACCACCTCGTACGCGTTCTTCAGCCCGATCTTCTGCGCCGCCTCGTCCAGCTTGAGGTCGCCGTACTTCTGGACGGCGTTGGCCACCATCTGCTTCAGCAGCTCCTCGGGCTTCATGCCGTCGGCGACCGAGTAGCGGGTCGGCCAGAGGAAGCCCTCCGGGTTGTTGTTGGCGTAGCCGGGCAGGCCCAGGCTGCCGGCCTGGTCCTTGGCGACGTTCGCCGTGGTGCCCGGGGCGAGCTTCAGCTTGCCGTCGATCTTGGTGTAGATGTCGGCGGCCTTCAGCCCCTCGGGGATGATCAGCGCGTTGCCGCCGTTGGACTCCACCAGCTCCTTGAGCGCCGCGGCGGCGGACATCTGGTGCCTGAGGGTGTAGACGCCCGGCTGGATGCCGCGCCCCTTGGGGTCCTTCTCGTACGCGGCGCTGAACGCCTTGATGCTCTTCACCACGCCGGCGTCCAGCAGGGTCTTGCCGATCGCCTCGCCGGCCGCGCCCTCCTTGACGGTGATGTTCACCGAGCCGGAGCCGTCGCCCTTGAAGTCCGGCGGCGGGCCGAAGTGGTCCTGGTAGAAGCCGTAGCCCCACCAGCCCGCGCCGCCCACGCCGCCGAGCAGCACCAGGGCGACCACCAGGCACGCGCCGCGGTTGCGGCGGCCCGACTTCTTGCCCTTCTCCTTGCGCTTGCGCTCGGCCTCGCGGGAGTCGTCCTGCCCGGAGAAGAACGAGGCGTCCTCGTCCTCCTCGTCCAGGTACCCGTCCTCGGCCCAGTCCCCGTGCTCCTCGTCGGTCCGCTCGTCGGGCGCGGCGGTGCTCCGGCGGCCGGCCGACGGGTCGTCGAGGGCCGCGGCCTCCGCCTCCCAGTCGATGCCGTCCGGCCCGGGGCCGCCGGCCGCCTCCGCCGACCGGGGCTGCGCCGCCCGCGCGGCGGGGCCCTGCTGCGGCTGCGACTGCTGCTGCACCTGCCGGCCGACCGGGAAACCGTGCGGCGGGGTGCCCTGCTGCGGCATCCCCGGCTGCGGCGGCAGGCCCGTCCGCTGGCCGAACTGCTGCTGCGGCTGCACGCCCTGCTGCTGTACGCCCTGCTGCGGCATGCCCGGCTGCTGCGGGTGGCCGGCCCCCATCGGCATCTGCTGCTGCGGGTAGCCCTGCTGCGCCATGCCCGGCTGCATCCCGGGCTGTTGCTGCTGCTGCACGAACTGCTGCTGCCCGCCGTAGGAGCCGCCCTGCTGCTGCGGGTACCCCTGGGGCACGCCCTGCTGCTGCACGAACTGCTGCTGGCCCCCGTAGGAGCCGCCCTGCTGCTGCGGGTAGCCCTGCTGCGGGTACCCCTGCTGCATCCCGGGCTGTTGCTGCTGCACGAACTGCTGCTGCTCGCCGTAGGACCCGTCCGGCTGCTGCGGGTAGCCCTGGGGGTACTGCTGGAGGTAGTCCGGCTGCCCGTACGGGCCCTGGGGCTGTGGCTGTTCGCCGGGGTACCACGGCTGGTCGCCCTGGGAGCCGTAGCGCCCGCTCTGATCAGTCATCGATCCCCTTACAGCGTCCAGGGTGTCCGTCGAACCCGCGTGCTGTCCGCGCAGCCCGTGGTCGGAGACGCTACCGTACCGCAGCGTAGCCAAGGACGGTCACTGCCTGCTGTCGTTCACGGGGAGGGGCTCCCGGCGGCCGGGGGCGAGGCGTGCTGGGCGCGGTAGGCGTTGAACTCGTCGACGTTCTTGCGCTGCTGCTCCTCGCTGTCGGTGAACCTGGTGTCCCCGGGTCGGACGGTCACGAAGTACAGCCAGTCACCGTCGGCGGGGTGCAGGGCGGCCCGCAGCGCGTCCCGGCCGGGGTTGCCGATGGGGGTGGGCGGCAGGCCGGGGTGGGCGTAGGTGTTGAAGGGCGAGTCGAGCCGGGTGTCGTCCTGGGTGGTGGTGAGGGTGGAGCGGCCGAGTGCGTAGTTGATGGTGGAGTCGAGCTGGAGCGGCATCTTCTTGGCCAGCCGGTTGTAGACGACGCGGGCGACCCGGGCCATGTCCTCGGGGTTGTCGGCCTCGGCCTGGGCGAGGCTGGCGACGGCCAGCAGCCCGTACGGGGAGACGCCGTTGGCGCTGGCCGCGTCGGCGACCGCGGGACCGTCGAGGTTGCCGTCGGCCTCCTTGACCATGTCTTGAAGGAGGGTGAGCGGGGTGCTGTCCCCGGTCACGGCGTAGGTGGCCGGGTAGAGGTAGCCCTCCAGGTGGCCGGCGGCGTCGGCGGGGAGGCCGAGTTCGGCGGCGTGCTGCTCGGCGGCGGCCGCGGTGGTGCCCGGTTCCAGGCCGAGCCGGGTGTCGATCGCGGCGAAGACCTGGGTGGAGCGCCAGCCCTCGGGGATGGTCAGGGCGTTGGCGTTGGACGGGTCGAGCAGCACGTTGAGTGCCGAGACCGCCGACATCTTCTCCTTGAGTGTGTAGGTCCCGGGGTGGATGTTGTCGCCGGCCGGGCTCTTGGCCGCGGCCTCGGTGAAGGCCCGGGTGGAGGCGACCACGTGCTTGGCGGTCAGGGTCTTGCCGATCTGGGTGATGCTGGCGCCCTGCGCGACCGAGACCTGGACCTGCCCGGTGCCGCCGCCGGGGTAGTCGGGGGCGGGCTGCTCGCCCTCGGGCCAGAGCACGAACAGCGCGAGCGCGGCGGCCATCGCCACGCCGAGCAGCCCGGCGACGCTCAGGCAGCACGCGGCGCGGGTGCGCAGCTGGTCCGGGTCGGGCGGTTCGACGCCGTACGGCAGGCCGGGCGGGGCGCCCTCGGGCTCCAGCACGGGGGCGCCGAGGTGGCCGGGGGTGAGTCCGGGCGCGGTGTACGGGTCGGTCACGGCGGGCCTTCCGGCGGCGGGCGGCGTCCTGGCGCCGCGGCCGGGCGGCCTCCGCCCCCGCGCGACGCCAGGGGCCCGTGCGGACGCGCGTCCGCACGGGCCCCTCGACCGGGAAGCTAACCCGTACCGGTCAGACCACCGGCTCGACACTCTCGCCGGGCGCGCGCCCGCTCACCCGTTCGGTCTCAAGGGCCGACTGCAGGATCACCACGGCGGCGGCCTGGTCGATCACCGAGCGGCCCTTCTTGGCCGACCGCCCGGAGGCGCGCAGCCCGGCGGCGGCGGTGACGGTGGTCATCCGCTCGTCCACCAGCCGCACCCCGACCGGGTACAGCAGGCCGGCCAGCCGGCCCGCGTACTCGCGGACCTTGGCGGCGGCCGGGCCCTCCTTGCCGTTCAGCGAGCGCGGCAGGCCGACCACCACCTCGATGGCCTCGTACTCCTCCGCGATCGCCCGCAGGCGGGCCTGCGAGCGGCCCCCGGCGGGGACGGTCTCCACCGGGGTGGCGATCAGCCCGTCGGGGTCGCAGACCGCGACCCCGATCCGGGCGTCGCCCACGTCGACGGCGATCCGCCGGCCGCGCCGGAAGACCTTCTCCTCCACGGGGTGTTCCTCGCTCACGCGCGCTCGGCCACCAGCGCCCGCACGGCCGCGACGGCGTCCGCGACGGCGGCCGGGTTCGTGCCGCCGCCCTGCGCCACGTCGTCCTTGCCGCCACCGCCGCCGCCGAGGGTCTTGGCCGCGGCCCGGACCAGCTCGCCGGCCTTGATGCCGCGCGCCCGGGCGTCCTCGTTGGTGGCGATCACGGTCAGCGGGCGGTCGCCCGCGACGGTGAACGCGGCGACCACGGCCGGGCGGTTGCCGAGCCGGGCCCGGACGTCCAGCACCAGCTTGCGCAGCTCGTCCGCGCCGGTGCCGTCACCGACCCGGGCGGCGACCAGGGCCACGCCCCGGACGTCCTCGGCGCCCTCGGCGAGGCCCGCGGCGGCCTGCAGGACCTTCTCCGCGCGGAACTTCTCGATCTCCTTCTCGGCGTCCTTGAGCTTGGTGAGCATCCCGGAGATCTTCTCCGGCAGCTCCTCCGGGCGGCCCTTGACCAGCTCGGTCAGCTGGGAGACCACGGTGTGCTCGCGGGCCAGGAACCGGTACGCGTCGACGCCGACCAGCGCCTCCACCCGGCGCACGCCGGAGCCGATCGAGGACTCGCCGAGCAGCTTCACCAGGCCCAGCTGGGCGGTGTTGCCGACGTGGGTACCGCCGCACAGCTCCTTGGAGAAGTCGCCGATGGTGACCACCCGGACCGAGTCGCCGTACTTCTCGCCGAACATCGCGATGGCGCCCTGCTTGCGGGCCTGGTCCATCGTCATCACCTCGGCGGTGACGTCGAGTTCGCGGACCAGCACCTCGTTGATCTTCTGCTCGACGTCGGTCAGCACCGAGCCGGGGACGGCGGCCGGCGAGCCGAAGTCGAACCGGAAGCGGCCCGGCGCGTTCTCCGAACCGGCCTGGGCGGCGGTCGGGCCGAGCGCGTCGCGCAGCGCCTGGTGGGTCAGGTGGGTGGCCGAGTGGGCGCGCGAGACGGCCCGGCGGCGGTCGGTGTCGATGGTGGCGTACGCGGACGCGCCGAGCACCACCTCGCCGAACAGCACCCCGCCGGAGTGCACGATCACGCCGGGCACCGGCTGCTGCACGTCCCGGACCTCGACCACCGCGCCGGAGTCGAGCCGGATGCGGCCGTGGTCGGCGAGCTGGCCGCCGCCCTCGGCGTAGAACGGGGTGCGGTCGAGGATCAGCTCGACCTCGTCGCCCTCGGTGGCGGCCGGCGACGGGACGCCGTCCACCAGCAGGCCGACCACGGTGGCCTCGCCCTCGGTGTGGCTGTAGCCGGTGAAGACGGACGCGCCCGCCTTGTCGGCGACCTCGCGGTACGCGGCGACGTCGGCGTGGCCCATCTTCTTGGCCTTGGCGTCGGCCTTGGCGCGGTCGCGCTGCTCCTGCATCAGGCGACGGAAGCCGGCCTCGTCGACCTGGAGGCCCTGCTCCTCGGCCATCTCCAGGGTGAGGTCGATCGGGAAGCCGTAGGTGTCGTGCAGCTTGAACGCCTGCTCGCCGGAGAGCACCGCGCCGCCGGACTGCCTGGTCTCGGTGACCGCGGCGTCCAGCAGGCTGGTGCCGGAGCGCAGGGTCTGCAGGAAGGCGTTCTCCTCGGCCACGACGACCGTCTCGATCCGCTTGCGGTCGCTCTCCAGCTCCGGGTACTGCGGGGCCATCGCCTTGATCGAGACGTCGATCAGCTCCTTGGCGACCGGCTCGGTGGCGCCCAGCAGCCGCATGTTGCGGATCGCCCGGCGCAGGATGCGGCGCAGCACGTAGCCGCGGCCCTCGTTGCCGGGGGTGACGCCGTCGCCGACCAGCATCAGCGCGGTGCGGAAGTGGTCGGTGACCACGCGCAGCGAGACGTCCGACTTGTGGTCGGCGCCGTAGGCGTGGCCGGTGAGCTCGGCGGCGCGGTCGAGGATCATCCGGCTGGTGTCGATCTCGAACAGGTTGTCGACGCCCTGCAGGACGGCGGCGAGGCGCTCCAGGCCGAGGCCGGTGTCGATGTTCTTGCTCGGCAGGTCGCCGAGGATCTCGAAGCCGTCCTTGCCGTCGCCGTGGCCGCGCTCGTACTGCATGAAGACCAGGTTCCAGATCTCCAGGTAGCGCTCGCCGTTGACCGCCGGGCCGCCCTCCTCGCCGTACGCGGGGCCGCGGTCGTAGTTGATCTCCGAGCACGGGCCGCACGGGCCGGGGACGCCCATCGACCAGAAGTTGTCCTTCATGCCCAGGCGCTGGATCCGCTCGGCCGGGACGCCGACGACGTCCCGCCAGATCTGCTCGGCCTCGTCGTCGTCCCGGTAGACGGTGATCCAGAGCTTCTCCGGGTCCAGGCCGTAGCCGCCGTCCGCCACCGAGCTGGTCAGCAGCTCCCAGGCGAACGTGATCGCGCCTTCCTTGAAGTAGTCGCCGAACGAGAAGTTGCCGCACATCTGGAAGAACGAGCCGTGCCGGGTTGTCTTCCCGACCTCCTCGATGTCCAGCGTGCGGACGCACTTCTGCACGCTGGTGGCGCGCGAGAACTGCGGCTTGACCTCGCCCAGGAAGTACGGCTTGAAGGGCACCATGCCGGCGTTGACCAGCAGCAGGGTGGGGTCGTCGGCGACCAGCGAGGCCGACGGTACGACGGTGTGGCCGCGCTCCTCGAAGAAGCGCAGCCAGCGGCGGCGGATCTCTGCCGACTCCATCAGTGGGGGTCCTTCCGATCGGTCGTGCGGCCCGGCAGCTCGCGCTGGCGGGGCTTGGCAACGAGGGTCTGGGGGGTGGTGCGGCGCGGTGCGCGCGACGACGGGGGCAGGGCGGCGGCCGGGGAGCCCGGGGCCGCCGAGATAGCTCGGGCCCCGTCGTCGGCGGCGGCCGACCCGCCCAGCGCCCGGCGGCGGGGCGGCTCGACGACCGCCGTGCCGTCCAGGCCGAGGTCCGCGCGCAGCTCGCGCTCGCGCTCGTCCATGCCGGCCCGGACGTCCCGGGCGAAGCGCTTGGCCGCGTCGCCGAGGTGGAGCGCGCCGCGGGCGGCGGTGCCGGACAGCGAGTCCGGGGTGAGGCGGTGCACCGCCTCGTTGGCCTTGTTCATGGCCCAGACGGTGGCGCCCGCGCCGACCGCCATCCAGAAGATCCTGCGCACCATCGCCGTCAGCCCCTCACGGCCCGGCGGACCCGGGCCAGCAGCCCGCCGCGCGGCGCCGTCGCGGCCCGCACCTCGGCCCGGATCAGCCGGGCCAACTCCTCGCGCTCACCCGCCTGCTGCGGCACCGCGCCGGGCCCGGCCTGCTGCCGGGAGACGGCCTTGCGGACGCCGTAGCTGAACGCGGCCACCTTCACCAGCGGCCCGCCCAGCGTGGCGGCCACGGTGGACGACAGCGCCTTGGCGTCGGCCGCCGCGTCCTGCACGTTGGCGGTGATCTCGTCCACCCGCTCCAGCTGCTCCTGCGCGCTGTGCACGGCGCTGCTCGCGTCCCGCAGCAGCGGCACGGCCTGCTCGGTGACGGCGGAGACCAACCCGGTGGCCTCCCGCAGCACCTTGGACAGCCGCACCAACACCACGGCGAGCAGGGTGACCAGGACCGCCCAGAAGACGGCCACCAGCAGCCCGGCCAGCTCTCCCACGGACACCTTCGCGCGCTCCCTCGGCAGTGATTCCCCACGTGTGCAACTCGTACCGAACCCTACCGTGACAGCGGCTCGTTCCCCGACCGGTATATCCGCCGGCGGGCCCGCCCCGGCCCGGCCGGACCGGCGGATCCGGCGCGTAACCTACCGTCAGGTCACCTCGTTGGGGGTTTGGCTCGCGGAACGCGGGTCGGCGGGTTCCGGGTTTCCTAGCGGCGGGGGCGTCCATGGCGAGCACGGCGGCGGGCCGGCTGCCGGCCGAGGTCACCAGCTTCGTCGGCCGGGCCGCCGAACTCGACGAGCTGTCCGCCCTGCTGGCCCGGGCCCGGCTGGTCACGGTGACCGGCCCGGGCGGCGTCGGCAAGTCCCGCCTCGCGCTGCGCGCCGCCGCCCGGCTGGCCGACGGCTTCCCGGACGGCGCGCACCTCGCCGAGCTCGCCCCCGTGCAGGACCCGCTGCTGCTCGGCCACGCCGTGCTGGAGGCGCTGCACCTGACCGACCACACCGCCCGCCCGCCGCTGGACGTGCTGGTCGAGCAACTCGCCGACCGCCGGGCCCTGCTGGTGCTGGACGGCTGCGAGCACCTGGTCGACGCCTGCGCCGAGCTGGCGGACGCCCTGCTGCGCGCCGCGCCCGGCCTGCGGGTGCTCGCCACCTCCCGGCAGTCGCTGCGCACCGCGGGCGAGCACCTGCTGCCGCTGGCCCCGCTGGCGTACGAGGCGGCGGCCGACGGCGGGGCCGGCGGCGGGCCGGACCCGGAGGCGATGCTGCTGTTCGCCGACCGCGCGGCGGCCGTCCGGCCGGGCTTCCGGCTGGAGGCCGGCAACCGGGCCGGGGTGGCCCTGCTCTGCCGTCGGCTGGACGGCATCCCGCTGGCCCTGGAGCTGGCCGCCGGGCGGCTGCGCGCGCTCTCCGTCGAGCAGTTGGCGGCCCGGCTGGACGACCGCTTCCGGGTGCTCACCGGCGGCGCCCGGACGGCCCCGCCCCGGCACCGCACGCTGCGCACCGCGATCGGCTGGAGCCACGAACTCTGCACCATGCAGGAACGTTTACTCTGGGCCCGCCTCTCGGTCTTCGCCGCCGGCTTCGACCTGGACGCCGTCGAGTACGTCTGCGCCGGGCGCGGCCTGGAGCCGGACGACGTGCTCGGGCTGGTCGACTCGCTGGTCGACAAGTCCGTCCTGGAGCGCCTCGACGGCGACGGCGCCGTCCGCTTCCGGATGCTCGACACCCTGCGCGAGTACGGCGCGCACTGGCTGCGGGCCGGCGGCGACGGCCCCCGGCTGCGCCGCCGCCACCGCGACTGGTACCTCGGCGTCGCCACCTGGGGCGAGGTCGAGTGGTTCGGCCCCCGGCAGGCCGAGACCGCCGACCGCACCCGGCTCGCCCACCCCAACCTGCGCGCCGCGCTGGAGTTCTCGCTCGCCGAACCCGGCGAGGAGCAGCTCGCCCTCGTGCTGGCCGGCACGCTCTGGTACTTCTGGGTCGGCACCGGCCACCTCGGCGAGGGCCGGCACTGGCTCGACCGGGCCCTCGCGCTGGCCCCCGAACCCACCGACGCCCGGGCCAAGGCGCTCTGGGTCACCGGCTACCTCGCCACCCTCCAGGGCGACCTGGACCGGGCCCGCCCCGCCCTGGAGGAGTGCCGCCGCCAGGCCCAGGACACCGGCGACGACCGGGCGCTGGCCTACGCCGTCCACCGGCAGGGCTGCGCCGCCCTGATCGGCGACGACCCGGCCCGCGCCGCCGAGCTGTTCGAGGAGGCGCTGTGGCACTACGACACCCTCGGCGAGCTCAACTCCAACGTCCTGATGGCCAGGTTCGAACTCGCCCTCGCCCGGCTGTTCCAGGGCGACGAGGAGGGCGGCCGGGCCGGGATCGAACGGCTCCGGGAGACCTGCGAGGAGCACGGCGAGCAGTGGGCGTACGGCTACTGCCTGTACGCGATGGCCTTCGCCCGGCGGCAGGCCGGCGACCTGCGGACGGCCCGGACCCTGGCCCGCGAGTCGATGCGGCTCAACCACCTGTTCCGCGACCTGCTGGGCATCGTGCTGGCGATGGACCTGCTGGCCCTGCTGGCCACCGAGGGCGCGGACGCCGACCTGCGCGAGGCCCGGGTCCTGCAGGGCGCCGCGCACCGGCTCTGGCGGGCCGTCGGCACCCCGTTCTTCGGCTCCCGCTCCTTCAACGGCCCGCACCTGGAGTGCGAGCGGCGCGCCCGGGCCGGCCTCGGCGGCGAGGAGTACGCGGCGGCCTTCCGGCTCGGCTCCCGGCTCGACCTGGACGCCGCCGTCCGCCGCGCCCTCGACCCGCCCGCGGCGGACGGCCCCGGGGAACGGGAAACGCCCCCGCGGTCCGAGGACCGGGGGGGCGTTCCGCTCGCGGGTCAGCGCGAGTAGTACTCGACGACGAGCTGCTCGTCGCAGACGACCGGAACCTCGCGGCGCTGCGGCGCGCGGTCCAGGCGGAAGGCCAGGGCCTTCAGGTTGACCTCGAGGTACTTCGGGGTCTGGCCCTCGCCGGCGTTGCCGCCCTCACGAGCCACCTGGAAGGGGACCTTCTCCTTGGACTTCTCCTTCACCGTGACGACGTAGCCCGGCTTCATCTGGAACGACGGCTTGTTGACCTTCGAGCCGTTGACCTCGATGTGACCGTGCACGACCATCTGGCGGGCCTGGTAGATGGTGCGGGCGATGCCCGAACGCAGGACCAGGGAGTCGAGGCGGACCTCCAGCAGGGCGACGAGCGCCTCACCGGTCTTGCCCTCGACCTTCTTGGCGGCCTCGAAGGCACGCGCCATCTGCTTCTCGCTGAGGTCGTACTGCGCGCGCAGACGCTGCTTCTCGGTCAGACGGACCTTGTAGTCAGAGTTCTGCTTGCGGCCGCGGCCGTGCTGGCCGGGCGGGTACGGGCGGGCCTCGAAGTACTTGACGGACTTCGGGGTCAGCGGAACGCCGAGAGCACGGGCGATCTTGACCTTGGGGCGCTTCTGGTTCGCCATGTTTCCTTTTCCTGTTCAGATACGGCTGTCACCAGGTGTTGACGGAGGACGCTTCTCGCGGCCCGGAGAAAAACCGCCCGTTGCCGGACGGTCAGCCGCTCTCCGCGACCGGGCACTATGTGCTTGCACACGGGGCACCCACGACCGGGAAGGGTGGTGGGAGGCCCGCGACACCGAAGGCCGGTGCACGCCGCTCCTGGGGGAACTCCCTCGCGGGAGGCCCCGGTTCGGTGCCCCGCTGGTGCGGCCGGTCGCTCCTCGCGGAACCCCGGGCCCGGGACACACCCCCCTACTATACGGGACGGTCACTCCCCCTTGAGCCGGGCCCTGGTCCACTCCGCGATGTCCGCGTACCGGGCCTCGCCGCCCCGCCTGGTCGGCCGGTAGTACTCCTTGCCGTGCACCTCGTCCGGCGCGTACTGCTGCGCGGCGATGCCCTCCGGCAGGTCGTGCGGGTACTGGTACCCCTTGCCGTGCCCGAGCTTCTTCGCCCCGCCGTAGTGCGCGTCCCGCAGGTGCGCGGGCACCGCGCCGGCCAGGCCCTGCCGGACGTCGGCCAGGGCGGCGTCGATGGCCAGGTACGCGGCGTTCGACTTGGGCGCCAGGGCCAGCGCGATCGCCGCCTGGGAGAGGATGATCCGGGCCTCCGGGAAGCCGATCAGCGCGACCGCCTGGGCGGCGGCCACCGCGGTGGACAGCGCGGTCGGGTCGGCCAGGCCGACGTCCTCGCTGGCGGAGATCATCAGGCGGCGGGCGATGAAGCGCGGGTCCTCCCCGGCCTCGATCATCCGGGCCAGGTAGTGCAGGGTGGCGTCCACGTCGCTGCCGCGGATCGACTTGATCAGCGCGCTCGCCACGTCGTAGTGCTGGTCGCCGTCCCGGTCGTAGCGCACCGCGGCCTGGTTGACCGCCGTCTCGGTCGCCGCCAGGGTCAGCAGCTTCCCGCCCTGCTCCAGCACCGCCCCGGCCGCCGCCTCCAGCGTGGTCAGCGCCCGCCGGGCGTCGCCCCCGGCCAGCCGCACCAGGTGGTCCTCGGCCTCCGCGCTCAGCTCCACGCTGCCGCCCAGGCCCCGCTCGTCGGTGGTGGCGCGGCGCAGCAGGGTACGGACGTCCTCGTCGGTGAGGGACTCCAGGGTGAGCAGCAGGCTCCGCGACAGCAGCGGGGAGATGACCGAGAAGTACGGGTTCTCGGTGGTCGCGGCGATCAGGGTGACCCAGCGGTTCTCCACGGCGGGCAGCAGCGAGTCCTGCTGGGCCTTGGAGAAGCGGTGGATCTCGTCCAGGAACAGCACCGTCTCCCGGCCGCTCATCCCGACCGCCCGCCGGGCGCCCTCGATCACCGCCCGGACCTCCTTGACGCCGTGCGTGATCGCCGAGAGCTCGACGAACCGGCCCTCCACCGCCTGGCTGATCACGTGCGCCAGCGTGGTCTTGCCGGTGCCGGGCGGCCCCCACAGGATCACCGAGCTGGTGGCCGCCGGGCCGCGCGACCCGGCGACCAGCCGGCGCAGCGGCGAGCCCTCCTTGAGCAGCTGCCGCTGCCCGGCCACCTCGTCCAGCGTCCGCGGCCGCATCCGCACCGCGAGCGGGGCGCGCCCCGGCTCGGCGCTCTGGCGTTCCTCGGCGGCATGGGTGAAAAGGTCGGGCTCGTCCACGCCCCGAGCCTATGCGACCGCTCCGACAGCCCGCCCCGGCCGGGGCCCGGCTCCGGCTACTCGAAGCGCTCCGGGTCCCCCGCCCCGTGGCGGACGATCTCCGGCACCCCGTCGGAGAAGTCGACGACCGTCGTCGGCACCGTCCCGCAGTCGCCGGAGTCGACCACCGCGTCCAGCACGTGGTCGAGGCGCTCCTTGATCTCCCAGCCCTGCGTCATCGGCTCCTCCTCGCCGGGCAGCAGCAGGGTGCTGGAGACCATGGGTTCGCCGAGTTCGGCCAGCAGCGCCTGGGTGACGGCGTGGTCGGGGATGCGGACGCCGACGGTCTTCTTCTTCGGGTGCAGCAGCCGGCGCGGCACCTCCTTGGTGGCGGGGAGGATGAAGGTGTAGCTGCCGGGCGTCGCCGCCTTGACGGCGCGGAAGACGTTGTTGTCGAGCTGGGCGAACTTGCCCAGCTGGGCGAAGTCCTGGCACATCAGGGTGAAGTGGTGGCGGTCGTCGAGCCGCCGGATGGTGCGGATCCGGTCCAGGGCTTCCCGGTTGTCGAGGCGACAGCCGAGGGCGAAACAGGAGTCGGTGGGGTACGCGATGAGGGCGCCGTCCCGGAGGCTCGCCACCACGGTGCCGATGGTGCGCGGCTGGGGCGTCTCGGGGTGCACGTCGAAGTACTTCGCCATTGCTCGACCCTACTTCCCGGCCTGCGCCAGCACCGTCGCGGCGTGGTCGAAGACGTACTTCTGGAGGTCCCGCGGCGGGCGCTGGTAGCCGCGCGTCCCGGGGCGGGGCGGCAGGGCGACGGCGGGCTTGACCACCTCGTGGTACGGGACGGTGGACAGCAGGTGGGCGATCATGTTGATCCGGGCGCGGCGCTTGTCGTCGCTCTCGACCACGTTCCAGGGTGACTCGGGGATGTCGGTGTAGACGAACATCTCGTCCTTGGCCCGCGAGTAGTCCTCCCACCGGGTGATGGACTCGACGTCCATCGGGGAGAGCTTCCACTGCCGCATCGGGTCGTGGAGCCGGTCGCGGAAGCGGCGCTCCTGCTCGACGTCGCTGACCGAGAACCAGTACTTGCGCAGCAGGATGCCGGCCTCGACCAGCATCCGCTCGAAGGTGGGGCACTGGTGCAGGAACTGCCAGTACTCCTCGTCGGTGCAGAAGCCCATCACCTTCTCGACGCCCGCCCGGTTGTACCAGGAGCGGTCGAACAGCACCATCTCGCCGGCCGCCGGGAGCTGTTCGACGTAGCGCTGGAAGTACCACTGGCCGCGCTGGCGCTCGGTGGGGGCGGGCAGGGCGACCACCCGGGCGATCCGGGGGTTGAGGTACTCGGTGACGCGCTTGATCGCGCCGCCCTTGCCGGCCGCGTCCCGGCCCTCGAAGACGACCACCATCCGGACGCCCTCGGTGCGCACCCACTCCTGGAGCATGACCAGTTCGCGCTGGAGGCGGAGCAGTTCGTCCTCGTAGAGCTTCCTGGGCATCCGCTCGGCCCGGCCGGGCTTCTTGCCCGCCTTGCCCGCGCCGCCCGCCTTGCCCGCGCCGCCCGCCTTGCCCGCGCCGCCCGCCTTGCCTGTGCTGCTGCCCGCCCTGCCCGCCTTGCCCGCCTTGCCTGTGCTGGGTGCCGCCACGGGTGTGCCCTCCGCTCACCGGGTCGCCGACGCTGACGATCCCTCAGGCTAAGGGCCGCCGGGCGCCGCCGCAGTTCGGGCGGCCCGCGGGCACCCCTCCCCGGCGGGCACCGGCGGTCCCCCGTGCCGCCGGTGCCGTGCGCGCCGGGGAAGGCCGGACCACTCTGCGGCACCCCCGGGGCCCGGGTCCAATGCCTTGGTCCATAACCTGGGGGCATGGATGTGGACACCCGGATGCTGCGCTACCTGACCGTGGTCGCCGAGGAGGGCCAGCTGACCGCGGCCGCGGCCCGGCTGGGGGTGAGCCAGCCGACGCTGACCAGGCAGGTCAGGGCGCTGGAGCGGCAGCTCGGGGTGGAGCTGTTCCGGCGCTCGCGGACCGGGGTGGCGCCGACCGCGGCGGGCGCGGAGCTGGTGGCGCGGGCCGCGGCGCTGCTGGCGGGCTGGGAGGGGGCGCTGCGGGCGACCAGGCTGGCGGCGGCGGAGGCCGGCGGGGAGCTGCGGGTGGGCTTCGAGGGGTCGACGATCAACCTGCTGGGCCGGGCGGTGGTGAAGGACTTCACCCGCCGGATGCCGGGCTGGCGGGTGCGGCTGCGGCAGAACGACTGGTTCGACGAGTCCTCCGGCCTGGCCTCGGGCGAGCTGGACCTGGCGCTGTGGCACGCCCCGGCGTCGATGGCCGAGCGGTACGCGCACGCGCCGCTGGGCACCGAGGAGCGCTGGGCGGTGCTGGCGGCCGACCACCGGCTGGCGGCCCGGACCGCGCTGGACGCGGCGGAGCTGTGGGACGAGCCGTTCGTGGCGATCCCGGAGCAGGCCGGGGTGTGGCGGGAGTACTGGCTGGGCGCGCCGGAGCGCGGCGGGCGGCCGGTGCGGATCGGGGCGGTGGCGCACAACGCGGACGAGTGGATGGCCGCGGTGGCCTGCGGGCAGGGGGTGGGGTTCGCGCCGCGCGCGGTGGGCCGCTGGGCGAGCCGCCCGGACGTGCGCTGCCTGCCGGTGCGCGGGCTGGGGCCGAGCCTGGTGGGGCTGTTCCGGGCGCCGGGGCGGGCGGAGACGCCGGCCATGGCGGCGTTCGCGGAGTCCTGCCGGCTGCACCTGGAGGTGCAGTTCCGGGCGACCGGTGGCGGCCGGTCGGCCCCGGCGGCGGGTGCTCAGACCTCGACGAACGGCGCGGGGTAGCGGCACACCCCGTGCGGGACGCCGTCGGCGCCGGGCAGCGGCAGGGCCTGGAAGTGCCCGTCGGGGACGTCGAAGGGCCCGGTGATGCGGTGCCCGGAGGCGGGCGCGAAGCCGAACCGGCCGTAGTAGCCCGGGTCGCCGAGCACCACCACGACCCGCTCGCCGGCCTCGGCGGCGGCGGCCAGCGCGGCCCGCACCACGGCGGTGCCGACGCCCTTGCGCTGCCACTCGGGGGCGACCGCGACGGGCGCGAGGGCCAGGCCCCGGCCGTTGCCGATCCGCAGCCGGGTGAGCAGGGCGTGGCCGATGACGACCTCGCGCTCGTCCACCGCGACCAGGGACAGGGCGGGCAGCCAGGCGGCGTCGCGGCGCAGCGCGTCCACCAGGTCCGCCTCTTCGGGGCCTGGGAAGGCCGCCATGTGCACCCGCCGGGTCTCGGCGGTGTCGGTGGGGAGTTCAACTCTGGTGCGTACGGTCATCCTTGATCCCTCGTGCGCCCTGCACCCCGTTGTGCAGCGGTCCGGCCCCGGGCGGTGGCAGCCTACTCCTGGTGGGCGCGCACCGGCCGGGGCCGGGACGAATCGTGATCTCCGTGATGCCCCGTCAGAACTCGGCGGGGCGCCCGGGGGCGGGGGTCAGGCGGTGGGCTCGGCCTCGCTCCCGGCACCGGCCTTGGCGGCGTCCTTGGCGTTGTCCTTGGCCTTGGGCTGGGCGTCCACCCCGGCCTCGCGGCGCTGGGCCGGAGTGATGGGGGTGGGGGCGCCGGTCAGCGGGTCGCCGCCGGTGGAGGTCTTCGGGAAGGCGATGACGTCCCGGATGGTGTCGTAGCCGCCCAGCAGGGTGACCACGCGGTCCAGGCCGAGCGCGATGCCGCCGTGCGGCGGCGGGCCGTAGTTGAAGGCGTCCAGCAGGAAGCCGAACTGCGCGGCGGCCTCCTCCTCGGACAGGCCGATCGCGTCGAACGCCCGCTTCTGCACGTCCCGCTGGTGGATGCGGATCGAACCGCCGCCCAGCTCCGAGCCGTTGAGCACCAGGTCGTAGGCGTTGGAGAGCGCGCTGCCCGGGTCGGTGTCGAAGGTGGCCAGCGACTCGGCGGTCGGCGCGGTGAAGGGGTGGTGCACGGCGTGCCAGCCCTGGAACTCGCCCTTGTCGTCCTCGATCGGCTCGAACATCGGGAAGTCCACGACCCAGAGGAAGGCCCACTGCGACTCGTCGATCAGCTGGCAGCGGCGGCCGATCTCCAGGCGGGCGGCGCCGAGCAGCTCCTGCGAGGGGGTCTTCTTGCCGGCCGCGAAGAACACCGCGTCGCCGGGCTTGGCGCCCGCGGCGGCGGCCAGGCCGGCCAGGTGCTCCTCGGACAGGTTCTTGGCGACCGGGCCGCGCAGCTCGCCGGTCTCGGCGTCCACCAGGACGTACGCGAGGCCGCGGGCGCCGCGGGCCTTGGCCCAGTCCTGCCAGGCGTCGAGCTGCTTGCGGGGCTGCGAGGCGCCGCCGGGCATCACGACCGCGCCGACGTACGGGGCCTGGAAGACCCGGAACTCGGTGCCCTTGAAGTACGCGGTCAGGTCGGTGAGTTCCTGGCCGAAGCGGACGTCCGGCTTGTCGGAGCCGTAGCGCGCCATCGCGTCGGCGTAGGTCAGGCGGGGCAGCGGGTTCGGGATCTCGTACCCGTGCACCTCCTTCCAGATCCGGCCGACGATCTTCTCGCCGAGGGCCAGCACGTCCTCCTGGTCGACGAAGGACGCCTCGACGTCGAGCTGGGTGAACTCGGGCTGCCGGTCGGCGCGGAAGTCCTCGTCGCGGAAGCAGCGGGCGATCTGGTAGTAGCGCTCCATGCCGGCCACCATCAGCAGCTGCTTGAACAGCTGCGGCGACTGCGGCAGGGCGTACCAGTGGCCCGGCTGGAGGCGGACCGGGACGAGGAAGTCGCGGGCGCCCTCGGGGGTGGAGCGGGTCAGGTACGGGGTCTCGATGTCGAGGTAGTCGTTCTCCTCCATCACCGTGCGGATGATGTGGTTGACCTTCGAGCGCAGCCGCAGCGCGCGGGCCGGGCCCTCGCGGCGCAGGTCGAGGTAGCGGTAGCGCAGCCGCACCTCCTCGTTGACCGAGCCGGGCTCGTACTCGGCGACCTGGAACGGCAGCGGCGCGGCCTCGGACAGCACCTCGATGGACTCCACGACGACCTCGACCGCGCCGGTCGGGATGTCCGGGTTCTCGTTGCCCTCGGGGCGGACCCGGACCTCGCCGGTCACCTTCACGCAGTACTCGGACCGCAGCCCGTGCACCGACTCCAGGTCGCGGACCACGACCTGCACGGTGCCCGAGGCGTCCCGCAGGTCGATGAAGGCCACGCCGCCGTGGTCACGGCGGCGGGCCACCCAGCCGGCCAGGGTGACGGTGGTGCCGGCGTGCTCCGCGCGGAGCGTGCCCGCGTCGTGCGTGCGGATCACAGCTGCTTCTCCTTCAGGGTGGTGACGAGCGCCGCCAGGGCGACGGGGGTCTGCTCGCCGGACTCCATGTCCTTGAGCTGGACCACGCCCTCGGCGAGGTCCCGGTCGCCCGCGATCAGGGCGTAGCGCGCACCCGACCGGTCGGCGGACTTCATGGCGTTCTTGATGCCCTTGACACCGAACGCGAGGTCGGTGGCCACCCCGGCGCGGCGCAGCTCGACCGCGGTGGCGAACAGGACGGTCTTCGCCTCCTCGCTGAGCGCGACGGCGTACACCTCGGTGCCGGCCGGCAGGTCGAGGGCGACGCCCTCGGCCTCCAGCGCCAGGAAGGTGCGGTCCACGCCGAGGGCCCAGCCGACCGAGGGCAGCGCCGGGCCGCCGATCATCTCGGACAGGCCGTCGTACCGGCCGCCGCCGCCGATCGCGGACTGGGCGCCGAGGCCGTTGTGCACGAACTCGAAGGTGGTGCGGGTGTAGTAGTCCAGGCCGCGGACCAGCTTGGGGTCGTCGGTGAACGCGACGCCCGCGCGGGTGAGCAGGTCGCGGACCTTCTCGTCGTACGCCTTGCAGTCCTCGCAGAGGAAGTCCCGCAGCATCGGGGCGTCGGCGAGCTGGGCCTGCACCGCCTCGCGCTTGTCGTCCAGCACCCGCAGCGGGTTGATCTCCGCGCGGCGGCGGGTCTCCTCGTCCAGGTCGAGGCCGGACAGGAACGCGATCAGCGCGGCGCGGTAGACCGGGCGGCACTGCCTGTCGCCGAGGCTGTTGAGCAGCAGCGCGTAGTCCGACAGGCCGAGCGAGCGGAAGGCGTCGTCGGCCAGGATGATCAACTCGGCGTCCAGGGCCGGGTCCTCGGCGCCGATCGCCTCCGCGCCGACCTGCGAGAACTGCCGGTAGCGGCCCTTCTGCATCCGCTCGTAGCGGTAGTAGTTGCCGGAGTACCAGAGCTTGACCGGCAGGTTGCCCTGCTTGTGCAGGTTGGCCTGGAGGGCGGCGCGCAGCACCGAGGCGGTGCCCTCGGGGCGCAGCGCGAGCTCGTCGCCGCCGCGGGTGGTCAGGTTGTACATCTCCTTGGTGACGATGTCGGTGGACTCCCCGACACCGCGGGAGAAGAGCTTCACGTCCTCGAAGACCGGGGTCTCGATGTAGCCGTACCCGGCCCGCCGGGCGGGGGCGGCGATCGCCTCGCGGATCGCCAGGAAGGTCGCCGAGGTGGGCGGCAGCAGGTCGTAGGTGCCCTTGGGGGCGGTGAAGGTGCTCAACTTCTCTTCCGTCACATTCCTCGTCGCGGGAAGGCCGGCGCGCCGAACGCACCGCCCGCCTGCTGGAGGTAGGGGTTGGTGGCGCGCTCTCGGCCGATGGTGGTCTGGGAGCCGTGGCCGGAGAGCACCACGGTCGCGTCGTCGAGGGGCAGGCACACCCGGGCCAGCGAGCGCATGATCGCCGCGCTGTCTCCGCCCGGGAGGTCGGTACGCCCGATGGAGCCGGCGAACAGCAGGTCGCCCGAGAAGAGCACCGGCGGGACGTCCGGTGCGGCGGGCGTCCTGAACGTCACCGACCCCCCGGTATGGCCGGGGGCGTGGTCGACGGTGAGGTGGAGCCCGGCGAGTTCCAGCACGCCGCCGTCGGTCAACTCGCGGACGTCGTCCGGCTCCCCGACGGTGATCGAGCCCATCAGCTGCTGCCCGAGCGAGCGCCCGAGCGCCTTCTCCGGGTCCGCCAGCATGTAGCGGTCCTCGGGGTGGATCCAGGCCGGTACGCCCTGCGCGCCGCAGACCGGGACCACCGAGGCGACGTGGTCGATGTGTCCGTGGGTGAGCAGCACCGCGACCGGCTTGAGCCGGTGCTCGCGGATCAACTCCTCGACGCCGTCGGCCGCTTCGTGGCCCGGGTCGACGATCACGCACTCCTCGCCGGCGGCGGGTGCGACCAGGTAGCAGTTGGTGCCCCAGGCCCCGGCGGGGAATCCGGCGACGAACACGCGAGTCCTTCGTTCATGCGGTGGCGGTCTGCTTTTCCCCCGCAGCCTACCGGCGGCACCGGGCCGCGGGCGAACCGGTTGTCCGGTGCGTTCAGGGCTTTCTCATCTCGCGCTGATCCCGTCCTGACGCGCGGGGTCCTTACACTGGGCCGCCGACGGGTGCGATGATCCGTGCACGCCAGCTCGAAGTCCCCCCACTACACATCCCAGGAGACACGTCCGGTGGTCAGCAGCGAACAGCGGCGACGGCAGCTCGCCCGTGAGAAGTACGAGCGCCAGATGCAGGCGCGCGCCGAGGCGTCCGCCAAGCGCAGGAAGCGCAACGCGATCGTCGCCGGGGTGCTGGCCGTCGTGGTGATCGGCGGCGTCTCCAGCGTCGCCGCGGGCGTGTTCGACTCGGACAAGAAGAAGGACGACAAGGCCGCCTCCGCCGCGCCGTCCCCGTCCGCCGGCGGCAAGCAGTGGGCCACCGAGCCCGCGATGTCGATCGACACCGCCGCCGCGTACACCGCGACGATGGACACCTCGGCCGGCAAGGTCACCTTCAGCCTGGACGCGGCGAAGGCCCCGCACACCGTCAACTCCTTCGTCTTCCTGGCCGGTCAGCAGTTCTGGGACGGCACCAAGTGCCACCGCCTGACCACGGAGGGCATCTACGTCCTGCAGTGCGGCGACCCGACCGGCACCGGAACGGGCGGCCCGGGCTACCAGTTCGCGGACGAGAACCTCACCGGCGCGACCTACCCGGCGGGCACCGTCGCGATGGCCAACTCCGGCGCGAACACCAACGGCAGCCAGTTCTTCCTGGTCTACAAGGACACCCAACTGCCCCCCAGCTACACCCCGTTCGGCAAGATCACCGGCGGCCTGGACGTGCTGCAGAAGATCGCCGACGCCGGTGTCCAGGGCGGCGGCGGCGACGGCGCGCCCGCCACTCCGGTCAACATCACCAGCATCACCGCCGCGAAGGGCTGACCCGCCGCGAAAATCGACCGGCGCCGGATGCGGACAGCACCGGCGCTGGTCGCCTATGTTGCTGTTGTATAGGGTGCCCAGACCGTCGGCCGTCACCCTCGGCGCGAGAACAACGGCGGCTCGGGACGGCGGGCTCCATCGGTCCGCCGCACATCAACTGTGGACGACGCTCCCGCCCGTGGGCGTGGCGTCATGTGGAGGAGGCGCTGTGAGCAGCGACCCGTGGGGCCGTGTCGACGAGCAGGGGAACGTCTACGTGAGGACGGCCGACGGCGAACGCCAGGTCGGCTCCTGGCAGGCCGGCTCCCCCGAGGAGGCCCTCGCCTACTTCGAGCGCAAGTTCCAGGGCCTGGAGGCGGAGACCGCCCTCCTGGAGCACCGGGTGCGCAAGACCGACCTGGCCGCCAAGGAGGCGCAGGCCGCGCTGGAGCACCTGCGCGCCCAGGTCGCCGAGGCGCACGCGGTCGGCGACCTGGCCGGGCTCGCCGCCCGCCTGGACACCCTGGCCGGCGAGATCGAGACCCGGCAGAGCGAGCGCAAGGCCGCCCGGGCCAAGGCCCAGGAGGAGACCCGCGCCGCCAAGGAGGCGCTGGTCGCCGAGGCCGAGCAGCTCGCCGAGTCCGACCAGTGGCGGGAGGCCGGGGACCGGCTGCGCGCCCTGGTCGACAACTGGAAGGCGCTGCCGCGGCTGGACCGCAAGAGCGACGACGAGCTGTGGCACCGCTTCTCGCACGCCCGCTCGGTCTTCTCCAAGCACCGCAAGGCGCACTTCGCGGCGCTCGACTCGGAGCGCGAATCGGCCCGTTCGGTCAAGGAGAAGCTGGTCGCCGAGGCCGAGGCGCTGTCCGGCTCCACCGAGTGGGGCCCGACGGCCGCCGCCTACCGCGACCTGATGACCCAGTGGAAGGCCGCTGGCCGCGCCCAGCGGGACGCGGAGGAGGAGCTGTGGGCCCGCTTCCGCGGCGCCCAGGACGTCTTCTTCCAGGCCAGGTCCGCCGCGTTCTCCGAGCGCGACGCCGAGCAGGGCGAGAACCAGAAGGCCAAGGAGGCGCTGCTGGTCGAGGCCGAGGCGATCCTGCCGATCACCGACCTGAAGGCCGCCAAGGCCGCGCTGCGCGAGGTCTCCGAGCGCTGGGAGGCGATCGGCCACGTCCCGCGCGACGCCCGCCCGAAGCTGGACGGCCGGCTCAACGCGGTGGAGCGCGCCGTCCGCGAGGCCGAGGAGGCCGAGTGGCAGCGCTCCAACCCGGAGGCCCGGGCCCGCGCCACCGGCATGACCGCCCTGCTGCAGGCCGCCGTCGACAAGCTCCGCGCCGACCTGGACAAGGCCCGCGCCGCGGGCAACGCGTCCCGGGCCGCCAAGCTGGAGGCCGAGCTGGAGGGCCGCCAGGCGCTGCTCGACCAGGCCCAGAAGTCGCTCCAGGAGTTCACCTCCTGACCCGGTGCCGCCGAGAGGGCCCCCGTCCGCGCCGGACGGGGGCCCTTCGCGTACGGGCCCTTCGCGTACGGGACCTCCGCGTACGGGGCCTCCGCGCGCGGGGTCACACCACCGAGGGCGAGGCGGCGGGCGACTCCAGCTGGTCCAGGTCCAGGCTCTGGTCGGGCCCGGGGGTGGCGCTGGGGACGGGGGTGCCGAACTCGCTGAACTCGACCTTCCCGGTGTCCTGCTCCAGCTCCAGCGGCACCGGCGCGCCGGTGGTGGCCACGTACAGGGTGCCGGTGCCGGAGCCGCCGCTCAGCGCGAGGGCGGGGCGGCCCTGCACGGTGGCCGGTTCGCCCCGGGTCACGCCGCTCCCCGCGCTGCCGAGCCGGTCGGCCAGCGCGGTCAGGTCGCACAGCTCGGTGATCTCGGCGAAGTCCGGGTTGTCGCTGGTGGTCCGCAGGTAGCGGTCGCCGACCCGGTCGGACATCGCCGAACCGCCGTGGGTCTGCCAGAACTCCTGGTCGGGTCTCACCCACAGCTGCGGGCCGGCCTTGACCACCTCGAAGCTGCCGACGCCGAGCTGGCCGAGCGTGCCGGTGCAGTCGCCGGCGGCGTTCAGCCGCAGGTCCACCCGGATCCGCGCGCCCTGGGTGCTCAGCGTGCCGGCCGTCCGGACCGCGCCCGCGTCCCGGAGGCCCTGCACCGCCCGCTGGAGGGCCTGGTCGGCCGGGAGCCCGGCCACCCCGTTGTCCCCGGGCGCGGAGGCCGCCGCCGCGGTGGCCGTCACCGCGCTGCCGGTGCCGCTCGCCGCCGGGCCGCCGGAGCCGCCCGAGCCGCTGCCGCAGCCGGCCACCAGCGCCGCGGCCGCCGCCGCGCCGACCGCCGCCGTCCTGAGCCGTACGCCGTGCACGCTGCCTCCCGGAAAGCCGACCGCCCCCACCCGGCCAGTGTCGGCGGGGCGGGGGCGGGCGGCGACCGGAGCGGCCGGGGGGCCGCTGGACCCGCGGCTACCTGTTGCGCGCCGAGGTGACCCGGTAGACGTCGTAGACGCCCTCGACGCCGCGCACCGCCTTGAGCACGTGGCCCAGGTGCTTGGGGTCGCCCATCTCGAAGGTGAACCGGCTCATCGCGACCCGGTCGCGGGAGGTCTGCACGGCCGCCGACAGGATGTTGACGTGCTGGTCGGAGAGCACCCGGGTGACGTCCGAGAGCAGCCGGGAGCGGTCCAGCGCCTCCACCTGGATGGCGACCAGGAACACCGAGGACTGGGTGGCCGCCCACTCGACCTCGATCATCCGCTCGGGCTGCTGCTGGAGGGACTCCACGTTGACGCAGTCCGCGCGGTGCACCGAGACGCCGTTGCCGCGGGTGATGAAGCCGACGATCGGGTCGCCGGGCACCGGGGTGCAGCAGCGCGCCAGCTTCACCCAGACGTCGTCCACGCCCTTGACGATGACGCCCGGGTCGCCCTTGGCCCGGCGGCGCATCGCGCGCGGCTGGTGCGAGGGGGTGGCGGTCTCGGCGAGGTCCTCGACCGCGCCCTCCTCGCCGCCCATCGCCTGGACCAGCTTCTGCACGATCGCCTGCGCGGCGACGTGGCCCTCGCCGATCGCCGCGTACAGCGAGGAGATGTCCGGGTAGCGCATCTCGTGGGCGAGGGTGACCAGCGAGTCCCCGGTGAGGATGCGCTGGATCGGCAGGCCCTGCTTGCGCATCGCCCGGGCGATCGCCTCCTTGCCCTGCTCGATCGCCTCCTCGCGGCGCTCCTTGGAGAACCAGGCGCGGATCTTGTTCCGGGCCCGGGGCGACTTGACGAAGCTCAGCCAGTCCCGGGACGGGCCGGCGTTCTCCGCCTTGGAGGTGAACACCTCCACCGTGTCGCCGTTCTCCAGCGTCGACTCCAGCGGCACCAGCCGGCCGTTGACCCGGGCGCCGATGCACCGGTAGCCGACCTCGGTGTGCACCGCGAACGCGAAGTCCACCGGGGTGGCCTGCGCGGGCAGCGCTATCACGTCGCCCTTCGGGGTGAAGACGAAGACCTCGTTGCTGGACAGGTCGAAGCGCAGCGACTCCAGGAACTCGCTCGGGTCCTCGGTCTCCTTCTGCCAGTCCAGCAGCTGCCGCAGCCAGGCCATCTCGTTGACCGCGTCGGCCTTGTCGTGCTGCCGCCCGTGGGTGGGGGTGTCGGTGCGCACCTTGGAGGCGCCGGCCACCGCGCGCTGCTTGTACTTCCAGTGCGCGGCGATGCCGTACTCGGCGCGGCGGTGCATGTCGAAGGTGCGGATCTGGAGTTCGACGGGCTTGCCGCCGGGGCCGATCACCGTGGTGTGCAGCGACTGGTACATGTTGAACTTGGGCATCGCGATGTAGTCCTTGAACCGCCCCGGCACCGGGTTCCACCGCGCGTGGATGGTGCCCAGCGCCGCGTAGCAGTCGCGGACGGTGTCGACCAGGACCCGGATGCCCACCAGGTCGTAGATCTCGGCGAAGTCCCGGCCCCGGACGATCATCTTCTGGTAGACCGAGTAGTAGTGCTTGGGCCGACCGGTCACCTGCGCGGTGATCCGGGCCCCGCGCAGGTCGCCCTGCACCTGGTCGATCACGGTGGCCAGGTACTCGTCGCGCTTGGGGGCGCGCTCGGCCACCAGCCGGACGATCTCGTCGTACATCTTGGGGTAGAGGATGGCGAAGGCCAGGTCCTCCAGCTCCCACTTGATGGTGTTCATGCCCAGCCGGTGCGCCAGCGGGGCGTAGATCTCCAGCGTCTCGCGGGCCTTCTTCTCCTGCTTCTCCCGCTTGAGGTAGCGCATCGTGCGCATGTTGTGCAGCCGGTCGGCGAGCTTGATCACCAGCACCCGCGGGTCCTTGGCCATCGCCACGACCATCTTGCGGACGGTCTCCGCCTGGGCGGCCTCGCCGAACTTGACCCGGTCCAGCTTGGTGACGCCGTCGACCAGCAGCGCCACCGAGCCGCCGAAGTCCTGCCGGAGCGTCTCCAGGCCGTAGTCGGTGTCCTCCACCGTGTCGTGCAGCAGGCCGGCCATCAGGGTCGGCGCGTCCATCCCCAGCTCGGCCAGGATGGTGGCCACCGCCAGCGGGTGGGTGATGTACGGGTCGCCGCTCTTGCGCTTCTGCCCGCGGTGCCACTTCTCCGCGACGGCGTACGCCCGCTCGATGTCCTTCAGCAGCCCCGGGTCGGCCTTGGGGTCGTTCGCCCGGATCGTCCGGAACAGCGGCTCCAGCACCGGGTTGACCATCGAACTGCGCTGTCCGCCCAGCCGGGCGAGCCGAGCCCGCATCCCGCCCTGCGAAGAGCGGGAACTGGCGGCAGCGGCCGTGGGCACAACCTCGTCGGGCAAGGACACTCCTACGTCGGATCAACCTTCATCGTACCGACAGTGCGCCCCCCTGCGGCGGCGCGCCCGCCTCGAACGGAGAACCGCCCGGGAACGGTCGTGTTCCCGGGCGGCCCTCGAACAGCGCGGTGTCACACCACGACGAGCGTCTCCAGCGGTGCGCCGTGCAGGTGCGCGGCGAGCTTCGCGCGCCCCGGCAGGAAGGCGAGCTCCATCAGCACCACCACGCCGACCAGTTCCGCCCCGGCCTCCTGGACCAGGTCGAGCGACGCGGCGATCGTCCCGCCGGTGGCCAGCACGTCGTCCACCACCAGCACCCGCTCGCCGGGCTCGAACGCGTCGCACTGCACCTCCAGCGTCGCCGACCCGTACTCCAGGTCGTACGAGCGGGAGAACACCTCGCCGGGCAGCTTGCCCTTCTTGCGGATCGGGACGAACCCGAGGCCCGCGGCGAACGCGGCCGGCGCGGCGAGCACGAACCCCCGCGCCTCCAGCCCGACCACCTTGGTGGCGCCGAGCTCCTTCGCCCGTCCGGCCAGCGCCCGGGTCAGCACGCCGAACGCCTCGGCGTCGGCGAGCAGGGGGGCGATGTCCTTGAACAGGACACCCGGCTTCGGGTAGTCCCGCACGTCCCGGATCCGGCTGTTGAGCAGCTCGGACAGGACGGGGTCGGTGGTGGAGGTCACGGGGGTTCCTTCGCGGGGGGTCAGCGCTTGCCGGACGGCCGGCCCTTGCCTCGGGCGCGGCCGGCCGGCTGGTTACGCTGTCCGACCATACCGGCCGGAACCTCGTCCCCGGTCACCTCCGCGCTGTCGGGGTCCTCACCCCGGGCCTCGGCCTCGGCCGCGGCCTTGGCCTCCGAGGCGCGCCGCTGGGCGACCCGCTTGGCCAGCGCCTTCATGTCCGGGGACTGCTCCTTGAGCTGCGCGAGCAGCGGGGTGGCCACGCAGATGGAGGAGTAGGCACCGGCCGCGAGGCCGATGAACAGGGCCAGCGAGATGTCGTTCAGGGTGCCGGCGCCGAGCAGGCCGCCGCCGATGAAGAGCAGCGCGGAGACCGGCAGCAGGGCCACCACCGTGGTGTTGATCGAGCGCACCAGGGTCTGGTTGAGGCCGTGGTTGGCGGCCTCGCTGTAGGTGCGGCGGGACTGCTTGGTGAGGCCCCGGGTGTTCTCCTTCACGGTGTCGAAGACGACGACCGTGTCGTAGAGCGAGTAGCCGAGGATGGTCAGGAAGCCGATCACGGTGCCCGGGGTGACCTCGAAGCCGACCAGGGCGTAGACGCCGATGGTGATCAGGAGGTCGTGGATCAGGGCGACCAGGGCGGCCACCGCCATCCGCCACTCGAAGGCGATCGCCATGTAGACGGTGACCAGCACCATGAAGACGATCAGGCCGGTCAGTGCCTTCTTGGAGATGTCGGCACCCCAGGAGGGGCCGATCACCTGGGCGTTGACGTCCTTCTCCTGGACGCCGACCGCCTCGGAGAACTCCTTGGTGAAGGTGGTCGCCGGGATCGACTCCTGGGCGCTGACCTGGATCCGGACGTCGCCCTTGTCCGTGGTCTGCACCAGGGCGGTGTGCGAGCCGATGATCCGGTCGGCGGTGTCCTTCGCCTGGGAGGCGCTCAGACCGGGCTTGTGCACGGTGTAGACCGAGCCGCCCTTGAACTCGATGCCCAGGTGCAGGCCCAGGGCCAGGCCGATGCCGGCCACCAGGACGATCACCGCGGAGATCGAGTACCAGATCTTCCGCTTGCCCACGAAGTCGAAGGAGACCTCGCCCTGGTAGAGGCGGTGACCGATGTTGCGGAGCGACATGGGTCAGACCTCCTGGGTCGTGGTGGGACGGCGGCGGGAGCCGCGCAGCGGCGGACGGGCGCCGAGCCGCTTCGGGTCCAGGCCGGACAGCGGGTGGCCGGAGGCGAAGAACTTGGTGCGGGCGAGCAGGCTGATCAGCGGCTTGGTGAACAGGAAGATCACCACGACGTCGAGCAGGGTGGTCAGGCCCAGCGTGAAGGCGAAGCCCTGCACCTTGCCGACCGACACCAGGTACAGCACCGCGGCACACAGGAAGGAGACGAAGTCCGAGACCAGGATGGTGCGCCGGGCCCGCGGCCAGGCGCGCTGCACGGCGGCCCGCAGCTGGGCGCCCTCGCGGACCTCGTCCCGGATGCGCTCGAAGTACACGATGAAGGAGTCCGCGGTGATGCCGATCGCGACGATCGCGCCGCAGACCGCGGGCAGGTTCAGCGCGAAGCCGATGCCCGCGCCCAGCAGGCTCATGATCGACCAGGTCAGGATGCCCGAGACGACCAGGCCGGCGATCGAGATCAGGCCCAGGCCGCGGTAGTAGACCAGCGAGTACGCGACCACCAGCAGCATGCCGATCAGACCGGCGATCAGGCCGGCCTTCAGCTGCTCGGAGCCGAGCTGCGGGGAGACGGTGGTGACGTCGCTCTTCACGAAGTCCAGCGGGAGCGCGCCGTAACTGAGCACGTTCGCCAGCGACTTGGCGTCGTCCGAGGTGAAGCTGCCGTTGATCACGGCGCTGCCGCCGGTGATCGACTCCTGCACGTACGGGTGGGAGACGACCTGGCCGTCCAGCACGATGGCGAACTGGTTGGCCGGGGAGGACTGGGTGGCCAGCTGGCCGGTGGTGGAGGCGAAGGCCTTGGAGCCGGCGTCGTTGAACGACAGGTCGACCATCCAGCCCTTGCCGGTCTGGGTGTCGTACACGGCCTGCGCCTTGGTGACGTCCGAGCCGTTCACCGCGACGCCGCCGAGCACGAACTTGTACCAGAGGCCCTGCTCCGCGTCGTACGAGCAGGCCAGGGCCGGCGCGGTCTGGTCGCTGGTCTGGTAGTTCTTGCGCTGCTCCTTGACCGAGCAGTCCAGCGCGGCGTACTGCTGCTGGAGCGCGGCGGTCGCGGGGTCCGGGGTGGGCGCGGCGGCCGGGTCGGCGGCGGGCGCGGAGGCGGCGGCGCCCGGGTCGGCGGCGGGCGCGGAGGCGCCGGCGCTCGCGGAGGCCGTCGGGTCGGCCTGGAGCGCGCCGGAGAGGGCGCGGCCGGCCTTGCTGGCGGACGCGGAGGCGGACGCCGGGGCGGAGGCCGCGCCGGAGGAGCCCGCAGCGGCGGAGGCACCGGCCGAGGCCGAGGCGCCCGCGCTCGGGGCGGCGGAGGCCGCGGCGTCCGGGGAGGCGGACGGGTCGGCCGGCTGCGTGGCCACGCCGGACGGCTCGGCGGCCAGCACCGGGCGGAAGTAGAGCTTGGCGGTGTCGCCGACCTTGTCGATGGACTGCTGCGTGTTACCACCGTCGGGAATGTTGACGATGATGTTGGCATTGCCCTGGGTCTGCACCTCCGCCTCGGAGACGCCCATGCCGTTGACGCGCTTCTGGATGATGCCGACCGCGGTGTTCAGATTGGTCTTGTTGACCGCGGAGGGGTCGTCCGACTTTGCGGTCAGCGTGACGCTGGTGCCACCGGCGAGGTCGATACCGAGACGGGGCTTGGTGTTGCCCGTCCCGAACATGAGGGCCACAAGGCCGACGGTGACCACCAGGATGAGCGCCAGCGCCCGTCCCGGGTATCCGTCGCGCGACCGCGACTTGGGTGTTGCCACCTTGCTCGTTTCTCCCTGTCCATGCCGCCCGGCGGCCGGCCTCCGGCCCCGCGCTGGCGGGGGCGGAAGGCGGCGGACGCACGACGGCCCAAGAGGTCCTGTTGGGCTTGCGGCGGATGCCGCTGGTCGAGGGTGCCCCCGACCGTACTACTTGCTCTCGGGAGCCTCGGCGTCGGCCTTCGCCTCGTCCTTGGACAGGCTCAGGGGCTTCTCGTCGGCATCCGCGTCGACGGCCTCCTCGGCCTCGTCCTCGACGGGGCGGCCGTTGATGATCGCGTCGTACTCGAGCGGCTCCAGGACGGCCGCGATCGCGCCCTTGGTGTAGTGGGCCACCACACCGGGGGCGACCTCCAGCTCGACCGTCTCGTCGTTGACCGCCTTCACCAGCGCGTACATGCCGCCGATGGTGCGCACTCCCGATCCCGGCTGCAGCGCGGACTGCATGGTCTGCGCCTGGGCCTGTCGCTTCTTCTGCGAGCGGAACATCAGGAAGATCGCGAGGAGCGGGAGGATGAGGATGATCAGGTTCACGGCCAGGGTCCTTTGCGGCCGCTCTCGGCGACCAGTGCGTATACGTCGGCCCGTCGGGTGAGAGGGGCGGTCCGGCGGAGTCTAGGCGACCCGCACTGAACGGACAACGCCAAGCATGCCAGTGTGCCGCCGGAAGTGGCGAGCCTTGGCATGCACATAAACTCCCGATAAGGCGGCCGAGTTATGCCTGGCCGTCGGCCCACAGCCCGTTCTGCTGCCCGCCCCGGCCCGGCCTCGGACCGCCGGGCGCCGGCGGCGGGGTCAGCCCCAGGTGCCGCCAGGCCGCCGCGGTGGCGATCCGCCCGCGCGGGGTGCGCGCCAGCAGGCCCTCCCGGACCAGGAACGGCTCGGCCACCTCCTCGACCGTCTCCGACTCCTCGCCCACCGCCACCGCCAGCGTGGACAGGCCCACCGGACCGCCGCCGAACAGCTTCAGCAGCGCCTCCAGCACCGCCCGGTCCAGCCGGTCCAGGCCGCGCGCGTCCACCTCGTAGACCTCCAGCGCCCGCGCGGCGATCTCCCGGGTGACCAGGCCGTCGTGCCGGACCTGCGCGAAATCCCTCACCCGGCGCAACAGCCGGTTGGCGATCCGCGGCGTGCCGCGCGAGCGCCCGGCGATCTCGGCCGCGCCCGCCGGGTCGATCTCCACGTCCAGCAGACCCGCCGAGCGGTGCACCACCCGTTCCAGCTCGGCCGGGGCGTAGAACTCCATGTGCCCGGTGAAGCCGAACCGGTCGCGCAGCGGCGGCGGCAGCAGCCCGGCCCGGGTGGTCGCGCCGACCAGCGTGAACGGCGGCAGCTCCAGCGGGATCGCGGTGGCGCCCGGGCCCTTGCCGACGATCACGTCGACCCGGAAGTCCTCCATCGCCATGTACAGCATCTCCTCGGCGGGCCGGGACATCCGGTGGATCTCGTCGAGGAACAGCACCTCGCCCTCGGTCAGCGAGGACAGGATCGCCGCCAGGTCGCCCGCGTGCTGGATCGCCGGGCCGGAGGTGATCCGGATCGGGGCGTTCAGCTCCGCCGCGATGATCATCGACAGGGTGGTCTTGCCCAGTCCGGGCGGGCCGCTGAGCAGCACGTGGTCCGGCGCCGCGCCGCGCTTGCGGGCCGCCTGGAGGACCAGCGAGAGCTGCTCGCGCACCCGCTCCTGCCCGATGAACTCCTCCAGCAGCTTGGGCCGCAGCGCCGCCTCCACCGCCTGGTCCTCGCCGTCGGCGGACGCCGCCAGCAGACCGTCAACGGGCTCGGGCTCGTACGGGCTCATCGGAAGACTGCTCCCCATGTCGACTTGGCGACGGATCGCCACATTGCTTTACGGCGGTTCGGCGGGCCCGGCTCAGCGGGCCCGGTTCAGCCCGCGCAGGGCGAGCCGCAGCAGCGCCCCGACGTCCGGCACCGACTGCGCCTCGGCCTCCGGCGTCACCCGGGCCACCGCCTCCTCCGCCTCCCGCGGAGCGTAGCCCAGGCCCACCAGCGCGGAGTGCAGCTGCTCGTGCCAGGGCGCCGGGCCGGAGGCCACCGGCTTCTGCGCCGGGACGGTGCCGTGCGGGGCGCCGAGCTTGTCCTTGTACTCCAGCAGCAGCTTCGCCGCCTTCGCCTTGCCGATGCCGGGCACCGCGATCAGCGCCTTCTCGTCGCCGCCCGCCACCGCCACCCGCAGCGCCTCCGGCGAGTGCACCCCGAGGATCGCCTGGGCCAGCTTCGGCCCGACCCCGGGCGCCGCCTGGAGCACCTCGAAGGTCGCCCGCTCGTCGTCGTCCGCGAACCCGAACAGCGTCAGCGAGTCCTCCCGCACCACCAGCGAGGTGGCCAGCCGGGCCACCTCCCCCACCCGCAGCCGGGCCAGCGTGGCCGGCGTGCACTGCACCGCCATCCCCACCCCGCCGACCTCCACCACGGCCACCCCGGCCCCCACCACCGCAACCGGCCCCTGCACAAAGGCGATCATGGTGAAGTCGTTCCTCTCGACGGTTCCGATTGCTTGCCGCGCCCCGCACCCGGCGGGGCGGCGGGCCTACTCGACCTCCGGGCCCCGTCAGGGGCGCGGGGAACTGCGCGAGCGGCCCGGCGCCCTGCCGTACGCCGCCCGGGGGGCGCCCGCCTGCCGCTCGGGCCCGTCCTGCTGCGCGGCGCCGTGCCAGGAGCCGCCGCCCGCGCCGTGCGCCTTGATCGCGGCGGTCAGCCGGTTGGTGGTGCCGCCGCGCCAGATGTGGCAGATCGCCAGCGCCAGGGCGTCCGCCGCGTCGGCGGGCTTGGGCGGGGCGTCCAGCCGCAGGATGCGGGTGACCATCGCGGTGACCTGGGCCTTGTCGGCCCGGCCGGAGCCGGTGACGGCGGCCTTGACCTCGCTGGGGGTGTGCAGCGTGACCGGGATGCCGCGCCTGGTCGCGCAGAGCACGGCGACGGCGGAGGCCTGCGCGGTGCCCATCACGGTGCGGACGTTGTGCTGGGCGAACACCCGCTCCACGGCGACGAGTTCGGGCGAGTACCGGTCGAGCCAGGACTCCAGGCCCTGCTCGATGGCGAGCAGCCGGGGGCCGAGCTCGTCCTCGGCCGGCGTGCGCACCACGCCGACGCCGAGCATCGCCAACTGCCGCCCGGGCAGCCCTTCGACCACCCCGACCCCGCACCTGGTCAGCCCAGGGTCCACACCCAGCACTCGCACGGCCACACCTCTCTCCGACCTGCGCAGGTTACCCCCGGCCGCCGACAACACCCCGGACACGCCGCCGCCCGGCGACCGCGAAGAGCCACCGGGCGGAGGGGGGACGGGGGATCAGGCGTCCAGCTCGGCCATGATCTCGTCGGAGACGTCGAAGTTGGCGAAGACGTTCTGCACGTCGTCGCTGTCCTCCAGCGCGTCGATCAGCTTGAAGATCTTGCGGGCGCCGTCGGCGTCCAGCTCGACCTGCATGCTGGGGACGAAGTTGGCGTCGGCGGAGTCGTAGTCGATGCCCGCGTCGACCAGCGCGGTGCGGACCGCGACCATGTCGGTGGCCTCGGACATCACCTCGAAGGCCTCGCCCAGGTCGTTGACCTCCTCGGCGCCGGCGTCCAGCACCACGTCGAGGATCTTGTCCTCGTCCACGCCGTCGGCCTTGGGGACGATCACCACGCCCTTGCGGTTGAACAGGTACGACACCGAGCCCGGGTCGGCCATGTTGCCGCCGTTGCGGGTCATCGCGACGCGCACGTCGGAGGCGGCGCGGTTGCGGTTGTCGGTGAGGCACTCGATCAGGACGGCCACGCCGTTGGGGCCGTAGCCCTCGTACATGATCGTCGAGTAGTCGGCGCCGCCGGCCTCCGCACCGGAGCCGCGCTTGACGGCCCGGTTGATGTTGTCGATCGGGACGGAGCTCTTCTTGGCCTTCTGGATGGCGTCGTAGAGCGTGGGGTTGCCGGCGGGGTCGCCGCCGCCGGTGCGGGCCGCCACCTCGATGTTCTTGATCATCTTGGCGAAGAGCTTGCCGCGCTTGGCGTCGATCGCGGCCTTCTTGTGCTTGGTGGTAGCCCACTTAGAGTGGCCGGACATCGCCAGCTCCTTTTCGTCGCCAATGGGAAATGAACAGGGGAGATCCTACCGGTGCCGCACCGTCAGGTGGCACACGGTCACCACGCCCGCGGTGGGGTCTCAGCGCCCGGCGGCCTCGACCATCCGGACGAAGTACTCGTGGACGCGGTGGTCGCCGGTCAGCTCCGGGTGGAAGGAGGTGGCCAGCAGGTTGCCCTGGCGGACCGCGACGATCCGGGCGTCCGGGCCGTCCGCGGCCGGCACCTCGGCCAGCACCTCGACGCCCGTGCCGACCGCCTCGACCCAGGGGGCGCGGATGAACACGCCGGTGACCGGGTCGCCGGGCAGGCCCGCGAACGGGATGGCGGTCTCGAAGGACTCGTTCTGCCGGCCGAAGGCGTTGCGGCGGACCGTCATGTCGATGCCGCCGACGGTCTCCTGGTCGTCCCGGCCGTCCAGGATCTTGTCGGCCAGCAGGATCATGCCCGCGCAGGTGCCGTACACCGGCATGCCGGCCGCGACCCGCTCGCGCAGCGGCGCCATCAGGCCGAACAGCACCGCCAGCTTGGAGATGGTGGTGGACTCGCCGCCGGGCATCACCAGCGCGTCGACCTCGGCCAGCTCCTCCGGGCGGCGCACCGGCCGGGCCAGCGCGTCGGCGGCGGCCAGCGCGACCAGGTGCTCGCGGACGTCGCCCTGCAGGGCCAGGACGCCGATGGTGGGGGTGCTCACGGTCTCACTACCTCTTCGTTCTCGAACCGATGATCCGGGTCGCCACGCAGCGGCCCGCCGCCCCCGGGGGCGGCGGGCCGGACGCGCGGGGCGTGCGTCGGCCGACTACCAGCCGCGGTTGGCGTAGCGCTCGGTCTCCGGCAGGGTGTCGCAGTTGATGCCGACCATGGCCTCGCCCAGGTTGCGGGAGGCGTCCGCGATGATCTTCGGGTCGTCGAAGAAGGTGGTGGCCTTCACGATGGCGGCGGCGCGCTTGGCCGGGTCGCCCGACTTGAAGATGCCGGAGCCGACGAACACGCCCTCGGCGCCGAGCTGGCGCATCAGCGCGGCGTCGGCCGGGGTGGCCACGCCGCCGGCCGAGAACAGCACGACCGGGAGCTTGCCGAGCTCGGCGACCTCGCGGACCAGCTCGTACGGGGCGCGCAGCTCCTTAGCGGCGGCGTACAGCTCGTTGTTGTCGAAGCCGCGCAGCTTGGCGATCTCGTTCTTGATCTGGCGCAGGTGGCGGACGGCCTCCACCACGTTGCCGGTGCCGGCCTCGCCCTTGGAGCGGATCATGGCCGCGCCCTCGGCGATCCGGCGCAGCGCCTCGCCCAGGTTGGTGGCGCCGCAGACGAAGGGGGTGGTGAAGGCCCACTTGTCGGAGTGGTTGACCTCGTCGGCCGGGGTGAGCACCTCGGACTCGTCGATGTAGTCGACGCCGAGCGACTGCAGGACCTGGGCCTCGACGAAGTGGCCGATCCGGGACTTGGCCATCACCGGGATGGAGACCGCGTCGATGATCTCCTCGATCATGTTCGGGTCGGACATCCGGGCCACGCCGCCGTCCTTGCGGATGTCGGCCGGAACGCGCTCCAGCGCCATGACCGCGACCGCACCGGCGTCCTCGGCGATCTTCGCCTGCTCGGCGTTGACCACGTCCATGATCACGCCGCCCTTGAGCTGCTCGGCCATGCCGCGCTTGACCCGGGCGGTGCCGACCTGGGGCTGCTCAGCGGAAGTGGGGGTGGTGGACACGTAAGACCTCACTCAGGGATGAACCGGTGCTATCGGTCTATCGTAGGCCCGGGGACACCACGACCCATACGCCACATGGTCCAGGGCCGTCCCCGGCATACGACAATCAGGCCAGCGACCCGGTGCGGCAGGAAACGCTGCCAGCCTACGCGGGCGCTCCCTCGGGCGTGAGGGCCACCGGGGGCTCGTCGTCCATCTCGAAGGCCATCGGGAACGGCGCCCGCCCCGCCAGCCGGAAGTAGCGCACCAGCCGGTGCTCGCGCACCGCCCGCGCCGCCCGCACCGCGTCGTTGTGGAAGCGCCGCGCCATCGGCACCCGGCGCACCGCCTCCACCAGGTCGCGCACCGCCTCCTCGCCGCCCGGCGCCTCGCGCACCGCGGCGACCTGCGCCGGCTCGTCCAGCACCGCCCGCAGCGCCAGGCTCAGCTCGCTCTCGGCCACCTCGCGCTGCTCGTCCTCGGCCTGCCGGGCCGCGTGCGCGGCCTCCAGCAGCAGGATCGACGCGGCCGGGTCGAGCAGCGAGGAGGTGGCCAGCTCCACCGCCACCGAGGAACGGCGCAGCAGCTGGGCGTCCAACGAGGCCCGGGCGGCGTCGATCCGGGCGTGCAGCCGGTCGAGCCTGCCCGCCGTCCAGCTCAGGTAGAGGGCGGAGAGTGCGACGGCCGCAACGGCCCAGATCCAGGTAGCCACGGGGCGCTACGGTACCGGCTCAGCCCCCGAGGACGGCCGAGCGGTAGCCGTCCGGGGCGAGCTCGCCGACCCGGACGGTGGCCTGCACCGGCCCGGCCTCCGCCCCCAGGTACCCGGGCAGCGCCGCCAGCACGGCCTCGCCCAGCGCCGCCTTGGCCGCGGCGCTGCGGCCCGGGAAGACCTCGAACCCGACCACGACCAGCGCGAAGGTCTCGGCGTCCGCCCCGACCACCGCCTCCTCGGTCCGGCGGAACCGGGTCGTGCAGCCGGCCGGCCGGGCGTCCAGCAGCTTCACCGCCAGCCGGTTCAGGGCCAGGCCGAAGCCCCGCCGGTCGAAGGCGTCGGCGAGCCGGTCGGTGTAGTCGACGGTGATCAGCGGCATGCGGGACTCCCTCTCCGGGCGGGGCGGTTCACCGGCTCGGACGCGGACGCCGACCGGACGGTTCGACCTCGGCCACCGGGGGCCGCCCGTCGGTGACCGTCTCGTACACCGAGAGCACCTCGGCGCCGACCGTCTCCCAGTCGAAGCGCCGCACGTGCCGGGAGGCGGCCTCGCGCAGCGCCAGCAGCCGCTCCGGGCTGCCCAGCAGCTTGACCGCCGCGGCCGCCAGCGCGTCCGCGTCCTCGACCGGGAACAGCTCGCCGGCCGCGCCGCCGTCCAGCACCTGGCGGAACGCGTCCAGGTCGCTGGCCAGCACCGGGGCGCCCGCCGACATCGCCTCGACCAGGATGATGCCGAAGGACTCGCCGCCGGTGTTCGGCGCCACGTACAGGTCGACGCTGCGCAGCAGCCGGGCCTTGTCCCGGTCCGAGACCATGCCGAGGAACTCGACCCGGGCCCGCACCTCGGGCGCCAGGCCGGCCACCGCCTCCTCCTCGTCGCCCTTGCCGGCCACCAGCAGCCGCACTCCCGGGCGCTCGGCCAGGATCCGCGGCAGCGCGGCCAGCAGCGTCGGCAGTCCCTTGCGCGGCTCGTTGATCCGGCCGATGAAGCCCATGGTGCCGCCGGGCCCGCCCTCGGCCGCGCCGCCCTGCCACGCCGGCTCCGGCTCGGCGTCCGCGAAGAACCGGACGTCCACGCCGTTCGGGATCACCACCGCGTCGCCGCCCAGGTGCTCCACCAGGGTGCGCCGGGCGTACTCGGAGACCGCGATCCGGGCCGACATCTTCTCCAGGCCCGGCTGCAGGATCGGCGAGGCCGCGATCATCGCCCGCGAGCGCGGGTTGGAGGTGTGGAACGTCCCGACCATCGGCCCGGTCGCCGCCCACGCCGCCAGCATCGACAGCGACGGCGAGTTCGGCTCGTGCACGTGCAGGATGTCGAACCGGCCCTCGCGCAGCCAGCGCCGCACCCGGGCCGCCGACAGGATGCCGAAGCTCAGCCGGGCCACCGACCCGTTGTACGGCACCGCCACCGCCCGCCCCGCCGAGACCACGTACGGCGGCAGCGCCTGCTCGTCCTCCGCCGGGGCCAGCACCGACACCTCGTGCCCCCGCCGGATCAGGTGCTCCGCCAGGTCCCGGATGTGGAACTGCACCCCGCCCGGCACGTCCCAGTCGTACGGGCACACCACGCCGATCCTCACGACCGCACCTGCCGCGGGGTCAGGTCGGCCAGCCACAGCTTCTGCAGCATGTGCCAGTCCACCGCGTGCTCGCGGATCGCCTCCGCCCACACGTCCGCCATCGCCTGGGTCATCGCGGCGGCCTGCTCCTGCCGCGACCCCTCCCCGGACGGCCGGACCTCCGGGTGCACCTCGGCCCGCAGCAGCGGCCCGTCGTACCAGAGCGACACCGGGAACAGCGCCGCCCCGGTCCGCTGGGCGAGCGCCGCCGGACCGGCCGGCATCCGGGTCGGCTCGCCGAAGAAGTCCACCTGGACGCCCGCCTCGGAGAGGTCCCGGTCGCCCACCAGGCAGACCAGCTTCCCCTCCCGCAGCCGCCGCGCCAGCGTCCCGACCACCGAGACGTCGGAGCCGGTCAGCGCCAGCACCTCCATCCCCAGGCTCTCCCGGTACGCCACGAACCGGTCGAACAGCGACTCCGGCTTCAGCCGCTCGGCGACCGTGGTGAACGGGAACCCGCCCGCGGACGCGATCCAGGCGCCCGCCAGGTCCCAGTTCGCCATGTGCGGCAGCGCCAGCACCGCGCCGCGGCCCGCCGCCATCGCCTCGTTCAGCTGCTCCAGGCCCTTGACCGTTATGGCACCGGCGATCCGCTCCCGGCTCCAGGTCGGCAGCCGGAACGACTCCCGCCAGTACCGCATGTAGGAGCGCATCCCGGCCCGGGACAGCTCCCGCAGCCGGGCCGCGTCCGCGTCCGGGCGGACCCGCGACAGGTTGGCCTCCAACTGCCGCACCCCCTTGCCCTGCCGCCGCCACGCCACGTCGGCGATGGTGTCGAACAGGCCGCGGGCCACCGGCTCGGGCAGGTGCTTCAACCCCGCCCACCCGGCCGCGTAGGCCGCGGCGACCAACCGTTCCCTCACTTGACCCCCTCGGCGGCGGCCGCCGCCTCCAGCTCCGCCGACTCCCGGCGCACCGTCAGCATCCGCTGCGCCACCGTCACCAGACTGCCCGCCGCGACCGCCCACAGGGCGATCGGCAGCAACCACTCGATGTACGGCACCCCGAACTTGTGCAGGCCCGCGAGCCCGGCCGCGGTCAGGCTGATCACCAGGCGCTCGGCCCGCTCGACCAGCCCCGAGACGTTCACCGGGAAGCCCAGCGCCTCGCCGCGCGCCTTGGTGTACGACACCACCTGGCCGCTGGCCAGGCAGAAGACCGACACCGCGCACAGCAGGTCGTTGTCCCCGCCCCCGGCGTACCACATCGCCAGACCGCCGAAGATCGCCGCGTCGGCGACCCGGTCCAGCGTCGAGTCCAGGAACGCCCCCCACTTGCTGGAGCGGCCCGCCTGGCGGGCCATGTTGCCGTCCACCAGGTCGGAGAAGATGAACAGCGTGACGGTGATCACGCCCCAGAAGAACTCCCCGCGCGGGAAGAACACCAGCGCGCCGGCCACCGAACCGGCCGTACCGATCAGCGTGACCGCGTCCGGACTGACACCCCACCGCAGCAGCATCGCCGCGAACGGGGTGAGGACACGTGTGAAGAAGGCACGCGCGTACTTGTTGAGCATGGCCTTCCGGTCCGCTCCGCTCCTCGGATTGGCACCCGCGGGCCGCATGCCCCGCCGGGCGGCCGCGCGAATGCACCCGCCCGGCCGGACAATGGTATCCACGCTGATCGAGCGGCAGGAGGCCAGCCATGCCGGACCGGACGGCCCACACCCCCGCACCGCCCGCCGACCGACCCGACCGGCTCCGCAACGTGGCCCTGGTCGGGGCCGGCGGAGCCGGGAAGACCACCCTCGCCGAAGCGCTCGCCCGCACCGCCGGCGTCCTGACCAGAGCCGGAACCGTCCCCGACGGCACCACCGCCGCCGACTGGGAGGACGTCGAGCACCGGCAGCAGCGCTCCGTCCAGCTCGCGCTCCTCCCGCTCCCCTGGCGCGGCCTCAAGGTCAACCTGCTGGACGCCCCCGGCTACGCCGACTTCGCCGGCGAACTCCAGGCCGCCCTGCGCGCCGCCGAGGCCGCCCTGTTCGTGCACTCCGCCGCCGACCCCGAAGTCCCCCGCCCGGTCCGCGCCCTGTGGCGGCAGTGCGAGGACGCCCGCCTCCCCCGCGCGATCGTCCTCACCCACCTCACCACCGCCCGGGTCCGCCTCGACGACGTGCTGCGGATGCTCCAGGACACCCTCGGCACCCCCGACACCGTCCGCCCGCTGCACCACGTCGACCTGCGCGACGGACACCTGCACGGCGCCACCGACCTGCTCACCGGCCGGGTCCACGGCACCCCCGGGGACGCCCCCGACCTCGCCGCCGAACGCGCCCGCCTGGTCGAGGCCCTGGCCGGCGAGGACGACACCCTGCTGGCCCGCTACCTCGACGGCGAGGGGCTCGACACCGCCGCCCTCACCGCCGGCCTGCGCCGCGAACTGCTGGCCGGCACCCTGCACCCCGTCCTCGCCACCGCCCCCGACGGCACCGGCTGCGACGCCCTGCTCGACCTGGTCGCCGACGCCTTCCCCTCCCCCGCCGACCGCACCGACGGACTCCCCGCCGCCGACCCGGACGCCCCCGTGACCGCCCAGGTCGTGCACACCGGCGAGGACCCCTACCTCGGCCGCCTCAGCCTGCTCAAGGTCTTCGCCGGCACCCTGCGCCCCGACACCACCGTCCGGCTCCCCGACGGCACCGAGGAACGCCTCACCGCCCCGCACAGCCCGCTCGGCCGCCAACTGCGCCCCGTCCCGCAGGCCGTCGCCGGCGACCTCGCCACCGTCACCCGGCTCACCGCCGCCCGCACCGGCGACACCCTCACCGCCGACCGCCCCGGCCGCACCGTGCTCCCGCCCTGGCCGCTGCCCGAGGCCCTGCTCCCCACCGCCGTCCAGGCCCGCTCCAAGGCCGACGAGGACAGGCTCTCCCAGGCCCTCGGCAGGCTCGCCGCCCAGGACCCGGCCCTGCGGGTCGAACAGAACCCCGACACCGGCCAACTCGTCCTGTGGTGCACCGGCGAGGCCCACCTCGCCGTCACCCTCGACCGCCTCACCACCCGCCACGGCGTCCACGTCGACACCGTCCCCTACGAGGTCGCCCTGCGGGAGACCTTCGCCGCCCCCGCCGACGGCCACGGCCGGCACGTCAAGCAGTCCGGCGGCCACGGCCAGTACGCCGTCTGCGACCTCACCGTCGAACCGCTGCCCGGCGGCGGCTTCGAGTTCGTCGACCGCGTCGTCGGCGGCGCCGTCCCCCGCCACTTCGTACCCTCGGTCGAGAAGGGCGTGCGCGCCCAACTCGCCCGCGGCCTGCGCGGCCACCCGATGACCGACGTCAAGGTCACCCTCACCGACGGCAGGGCGCACTCCGTCGACTCCTCCGACGCCGCCTTCCAGACCGCCGCCGCCCTCGCCCTCAAGGAGGCCGCCGACCACACCGCCGTCAAGGTCCTGGAACCCGTCGACGAGGTGCGCGTCCTGCTCCCCGACGAGTACCAGGGCGCCGTGCTCGCCGACCTCTCCGCCCGGCGCGGACACGTCCTGGGCACCGAGATCGGCGGCGAGGGCCTCAGCCTGGTCCGCGCCGAGGTCCCCGCACTCGAACTCGCCCGCTACCCGCTCGACCTGCGCTCGCTGTCGCACGGAACCGGCCAGTTCACCCGCGCCTACCTGCGGCACGCCCCGATGCCCGCCCACCTCGCCGCGCGGCACACCGGCGGCTGACCGCGCGGCCGGTCAGGAACGCCGCGGCAGCGCGCACGCCGGAGTGCCGCCCGGCATCCGGTCCCGGTTCCTCGCCACCCAGCGGTAGACCGCGTCCGCCACCGGCCGCACCGGCGCCAGCGCCAGCACCCCGCCGGCCCACGCCCACAGCCCGCCCGACCGCATCAACAGCCGCGCCACCGCCTGCGCCCCGCCGTACACCCGGCGGTCCGGCGTCACCCACAGCACCTCCCGCTGCACCCGCTCCGCCGTCACCTCCCCGCCGGTGAACTCCTCCAGCGCCGCCAGGTCCGCGAACTGGAACGCCACCGCCTCCCAGCCCGCCGAGGACAGGCTCTGCCGCGGATAGCGCTCCGCCCACCGCACGCAGCTGGAACAGAACGCGCAGTCGCCGTCGAAAACCAGCACCGGGCCCGGTGCGTACGCACTCGTCATGCCGCGATCCTCCACCCCCGCGGCACCGGCCGACAAACCGGGGGCGTCGAACCCGCCCGCACGGGGCACCATGTCCCCGGAACGGCCGCGCGCGGCCGATATGTGACCCAGGATCAGCCGATGATCCGCACAGCCCCGCCGCCGCACGGTAACCTGCCGCAGATCGATCAGGGGAGAAGGAGCTGCACAGGTGACTCAGCTCGACATGACGCCGGGCGCGCAGGTACCGCGGACGGACGTCGGCAACCAGACCGCGGTCACCCAGGCGTTCTCCTCCGCCGCCTACCGCACCGGCGACGTCAGGGAACTCGAGGCGCTGACCGGCGTCACGGTCAAGGACGGCAAGTTCGAGCTGTTCCGCCCCAGCGCCGGCGAGGCGTTCAGCCGCGCCCTGATCGACCGCACCCTCGGCGGCGGCCGCAAACCGCTGGTCCCCTCGCACGGCACCGACGTCCGGATGGTCGTCGAACACTGCCTCGCCGCCCAGGACCTGCGCGAGGCCCGGGACCGCAAGCTCTCCGGCCTCAGCCTGCTGTTCGGCCTGCTGTTCCTGCCCGGCACCCTGGTCTGGCTGGGCGCCTACCAGGTCCGCGCCTGGCTCAGCGGCAAGAAGTCCGCCGGCCTGGACGGCTTCCTCGGCACCCTGGTCATGCTGCTCGTCTTCGGTCTGGCGCTGGTCCTGGCGTTCTGGCCGCCGTTCCACGGCGTCCTCGGCCTCTACTTCCGGATCGTGATGCTCGGCCCGGTCCTCGGCTGGTACCTCGCCAAGCGCACCGTGGTCGACAGCGTCGCCCAGCAGCGCGCCCGCTGGGGCGACCTGGTCGGCGGCAGCCCGGTCGCCGCCATCGTCCCCAAGGCCGTCCCCAAGGACCACCTCGACAAGAAGGCCAACGCCCTCAAGGCCGGCCTGGACCGCCTCAGCGCCGAGCAGAACACCAACATCCAGCACTACGCCGGGCCCAAGGGCATCCTCGGCATCGGCGCCCGCTGGGCCGAGTGGTCCCTGCGCGAGGACCTCCGCCCCGCCGAGGGCCACCCCGACTTCCGGGTCTTCCACGTCGCCGACCTGACCCGCCGGATCGCCGACCGCCTCTCCGGCCTGACCAGCAGCGAGGTCCCCAACGGCGGCCTGCCCAAGCCGATGATCAGCCACTGGGTGGTGCTGGACACCGGCGAGGGCGCCGACGAGATCGGCCGCCCCTCCGGTCCCGACATGGACGGCGACCGGATGCGCGACTTCGCCGTCCAGGAGCTCGCCAGCAAGCAGAGCTTCGGCTCCGACACCCGGCACCGGATCGCCGTCCAGTTCGTCCTGCACAAGGGCCAGTTGGTCTCCACCATCGTGATCAACGTGATGGTCCTGGCGCAGAACCTGCAGATCCACGTCACCCCGCACACCCTCGGCCCGATCAACGGCTACTTCACCGGCAAGCCGAAGACCCCCGAGAAGGACGTCTCCAAGACGCTCCGCTTCTGGGAGACCCGCACCGTCCAGCTACCGGTCGTCAACGACACCGAGGTGGTCCGCCAGGCCGTCCGCGCCCCGTTCCACAAGAACCCCGGCCTGCTGAAGTGGCTCGGCGGCGGCATCTCCTTCCCCGAACCGCTCTGCCTGCGCCAGGCCTGGGCCGACCCGACCTGGAACAGCCGCTACAAGTCCGACGACACCATCTACCTGCCCAGCCCGGTCCTCGGCATCATCCACGCCGCCGTCATCGAGTTCCTCGACGAGCACGACGTCGCCACCGACCGGATCGCCAACCGCTCCAACATGCTGCGCAGCGAGATCCAGGGCGCCCGCCCGTTCCGCGCCGACAAGTACGACGCCGGCTGACCGGCCCGCGAACGGCCGCAGGGGCGTGCGGGAACCCTCCCGCACGCCCCTGTCCGCGTCCCGGACCGGTCAGGCCGGCCACACCTCGGCCAGCACCTTCCGGGTGTCCGCCAGCAGTTGCGGCAGCACCTTCGTGTGCCCCACCACCGGCATGAAGTTGGTGTCCCCGCCCCAGCGCGGCACCACGTGCTGGTGCAGGTGCGCGGCGATCCCCGCCCCCGCGGCCGCCCCCTGGTTCATCCCGATGTTGAACCCGTGCGCCCCCGAGGCCGCCCGCAGCGCCGTCATCGCCTTCTTGGTGAACTCCCCGAGCTCCGCCGTCTCCGGCCCGTCCAGCTCGGTGTAGTCCGCGACGTGCCGGTACGGCACCACCATCAAGTGCCCGCCGTTGTACGGGTACAGGTTCAGCACCGCGAACACCGACTCGCCCCGCTGCACGATCAGCCCGTCCTCGTCGCTCAGCTTCGGGATCGAGCAGAACGGACAACCGTCGTCGGGAGCCGGCCCGGTGGGCTTGTTCTCGCCCTGGATGTACGCCATCCGATGGGGTGTCCACAGGCGACGGAAGCCGTCCGGCTCCCCCACGCCCCGCTGCAGTTCCGGCTCACTGGTCATGCCCGCCAGCATAAGCGCCGCGGCCCGCGAACAGAGCGGTGCGGGGCGGACTCCCGGAGGAGACCGCCCCGCACCCGCGTCAGTCCCGCAGGGGTCAGACCTGCACCCGGCTGCGCACCGCCTCGACGATCTCCGCGATCGCCTCGGCCTTCGGCACGCCGTTCTTCTGCTCGCCGCTGCGGTAGCGGAACGACACCGCGCCGGCCTCGACGTCGTCGTTGCCCGCGATCAGCATGAACGGGACCTTGGTCTTCTGCGCGTTGCGGATCTTCTTCTGCATCCGGTCGTCCGAGGTGTCGACCTCGACCCGGATGCCGTGCTTCTTCAGCTCGGCCGCCACGTCCAGCAGGTACGGGACGTGCTCGTCGGTGATCGGGATGCCGGTGACGGTGACCGGGGCCAGCCACGGCGGCATCGCGCCCGCGTAGTGCTCCAGCAGCACCGCGAAGAAGCGCTCGATCGAGCCGAACAGCGCCCGGTGGATCATGACCGGCCGCTGCCGCGAGCCGTCCGCCGCGGTGTACTCGAGGTCGAAGCGCTCCGGCAGGTTGAAGTCGAGCTGGACGGTCGACATCTGCCAGGTCCGGCCGATCGCGTCGCGCGCCTGGACGGAGATCTTCGGGCCGTAGAAGGCCGCGCCACCCGGGTCCGGCACCAGCGGCAGGCCCTGCTTCTCGGCCACGCCGGCGAGGACGGCGGTGGCCTCCTCCCAGTCCTCGTCCGATCCGACGAACTTCTCCGGGTCCTTGGTGGACAGCTCCAGGTAGAAGTCGTTCAGGCCGTAGTCGCGCAGCAGGCCCAGCACGAAGGTCAGCGTGCGGTCCAGCTCCTCGGCCATCTGCTCGCGGGTGCAGTAGATGTGCGCGTCGTCCTGGGTGAAGCCGCGGGCCCGGGTCAGGCCGTGCACCACGCCGGACTTCTCGTACCGGTAGACCGTCCCGAACTCGAACAGGCGCAGCGGCAGTTCGCGGTAGGAGCGGCCGCGCGCGTCGAAGATCAGGTTGTGCATCGGGCAGTTCATCGGCTTGAGGTAGTAGTCGACGCCCTCGTCCAGCTGCATGGGGGGGTACATGCCGTCGGCGTACCAGTCGAGGTGGCCGCTGGTCTCGAACAGCTTCCCCTTGGTGGCGTGCGGGGTGTAGACGAACTCGTAGCCCTCCTCCTCGTGCCGCTTGCGCGAGTAGTCCTCCATGGTGCGGCGGATGATGCCGCCCTTGGGGTGGAAGACGGCGAGGCCGGAGCCGATCTGCTCCGGGATGGAGAACAGGTCGAGCTCGCTGCCGAGCTTGCGGTGGTCGCGCTTGGCGGCCTCCTCCAGGAAGTCGAGGTGCGCCTTGAGCTCGTCCTTGGAGGGCCACGCGGTGCCGTAGAGGCGCTGCAGCATGGGGTTCTTCTCGCTGCCGCGCCAGTACGCGGCGGCGGAGCGCATCAGCTTGAAGGCCGGGATGTGCCGGGTGCTGGGCAGGTGCGGGCCGCGGCAGAGGTCGCCCCAGCAGACCTCGCCGGACTTCGGGTCGACGTTGTCGTAGATGGTGAGCTCGCCGGCCCCGACCTCGACGTCCGCGCCCTCGCCGGCGGTCGCGGCCGAGCCCTTGAGGCCGATCAGCTCCAGCTTGTAGGGCTCCCCGGCGAGCTCCTCGCGGGCGGCCTCGTCGGTGACCACCCGGCGGGAGAACCTCTGCCCCCGCTTGATGATCTCCTGCATCTTCTTCTCGATGGTCTTGAGGTCGTCCGGGTGGAACGGCTTCTCGACGTCGAAGTCGTAGTAGAAGCCGTCCCGGACGGGCGGGCCGATGCCGAGCTTGGCCTCGGGGAAGACCTGCTGGACGGCCTGGGCCATCACGTGGGCGGTGGAGTGCCGCAGGATGTCGAGTCCGTCGGGGCTGGAGATCACGACGGGTTCGACCTCGTCGCCGTCCTGGACGGCGTAGGCGAGGTCCTTGAGCTGGCCGCCGACCCGGGCGGCGATCACGGCGCGGTCGTCGGCGAAGAGCTCGGCGGCCGTCGTGCCCGTGGTCACCACGCGCTCTTCCCGATCGGGTTCGCGGTTGATGATGATCCGGACGTCCGTCACCGGTCTCTCCTGACGTTCTGGCTACCGTGGTGCAGCAGAACCGCTGCACCGTGCATGGTACCGAGCCGGGCCGCGTGCCCGTCGCCAAGGCCCGTTCGCGGACGGCGTGGTCGTTCGGTCACTTTCCGCGACGATCCGGTCGTCGGGACGGTTGACCGCGCGTCGAGTGCGGTATCACTCCTGCACGGCGCTGCCGCTGCACCGGTCCTCGGTGGCAGCGGCCGCCGGGCAAGGACCGTGCGGCGTCTGAGGGGGCGTCATGCAGCAGCTCCGTTCCTGGTACCACGGTCCGCTCGCGTCCTTCGACACCGAGACCACGGGTGTGGACGTCGAGCGGGACAGAATCGTTTCGGCCGCCCTGGTGGTGCAGCCCGCACCGGGCCGGGAGGCCGCCGTCCGCACCTGGCTGGCGAACCCGGGGGTGCCGATCCCGGAGCCGGCCCGCGCGGTGCACGGCATCTCGGACGAACAGGTCCGGGCGCACGGCCGGCCGCCGCGGACGGTCGCGGTGGAGGTGGCGCTGGCCCTGGCCGAGCAGTCCCGGGCGGGCGTGCCGCTGGTGGTGATGAACGCCCCGTACGACCTGACGCTGCTGGACCGGGAGTTGCGCCGGCACGGGGCGGGGTCGCTGCCGGAGGTGCTGGGCGGCGCGGAACTGCTGGTGCTCGATCCGCGGGTGCTGGACAAGCAGCTCGACCGCTACCGCAAGGGGCGGCGCACGCTGACCGACCTGTGCGCGCACTACGGCGTCGAGCTGGTGGGCGCGCACGACGCGGCGGCGGACGCGCGGGCGGCGATGGAGCTGGTGCGCGCGGTGGCCGCCCGGCACGCGGCGCGCCTGGGCGGGCTGTCGCCGGCCGAGCTGCACCTGCGGCAGGCGGTGTGGCACGCGGCGCAGGCGCGCGGCCTGGAGCGGTGGTTCGAGCGCTCGGGCACCCCGGAGCGGGTGGACACGGCCTGGCCGATGCGCCCGGCCCGCTGCCACTGCGGTGCGCGCCTGGAGTCGGGCCACGCCTGCGGGTTGGCGGCCTGACGCACCGTCGGGGGCTGTCGGGCCGGGAAACGCCGCAGGCCCCGACAGCGTGGTCGGGGCCTGCGGTTGGTGCTCGGTGGGCGATACTGGGATCGAACCAGTGACCCCTTCGGTGTGAACGAAGTGCTCTCCCGCTGAGCTAATCGCCCGGGCAACGAGAAGAACTGTAGCACCACTTGGGGCCGGGTCCACAATCCGTTCCGCGGACGGACCCCCAGTTCCCCTTCCGGGAAGGCAGGTTGAATGAACGTCAGAAGTTCGGCCGGGGTATGCGGAAAAGGCGCGGGGCCCCGACCTGATAAACAAGTCGGAGCCCCGCGCCTGTGCATTCCGGTGGGCGATACTGGGATCGAACCAGTGACCCCTTCGGTGTGAACGAAGTGCTCTCCCGCTGAGCTAATCGCCCGGGTGCAGGGAAAACATTACCCCATCCGCGCGGGTGCTCCGAACACCCTCGCCGCCACCGCGCCCGCCCCGCGCCCGCCCCGCGCCCCGGCCTCCGGGGCGCACCCCCGGTCGTCGCGCCCGACCAGCGGCGTCGGTCGACGGCACCGGTCGGCGGACCGGCCGGCCACGCCGAGTGACGTCCCCGGTCCGGGCGGTCGGCGCGGCCGGTCGGCCGGGGCCGCCGGACGGAGCCGACCGGGGTCCGCGGGGCCGGGTTCGTGGGTTCCTCCAGTCTCGCCGCGGCCCGCCCCGGTGCGACCGCCGGTAATGCCCTGCCGTTACCGGCCCGCCGCCCGGGCGGCGGGTGCGGCCGGGGGATTCCGCAATGCGCCGGAAGGGGTACGACTCGCACCGGAATCGGGACAGACGGGTTTACACCGGGCTTTCAGGTGGGATGGTCCGTTCGCCGACGTGCGATTCCCCGAGCGCACACTGAGCGAAAGGCCCTGGCGCTTATGAACACCACGGTCAGCTGCGAGCTGCACCTGCGCCTCATCGTGTCCAGCGAGTCGTCACTGCCCGTCCCCGCGGGCCTGCGCTACGACACTGCCGACCCCTATGCCGTGCACGCGACGTTCCACACCGGAGCCGACGAGACCGTGGAGTGGGTGTTCGCCCGCGACCTCCTCGCGGAGGGGCTGCACCGACCGACCGGTACCGGCGACGTCCGGGTGTGGCCGTCCCGCAGCCACGGTCAAGGCGTGGTTTGCATCGCCCTGAGCTCTCCGGAAGGAGAGGCCCTGCTGGAGGCCCCGGCCCGGGCGCTTGAGTCCTTTCTCAAGCGGACGGACGCCGCGGTGCCCCCCGGCACCGAACACCGTCACTTCGACCTCGACCGGGAGCTGTCCCACATCCTCGCCGAGAACTGACCCCCGAACGAGTACGGCCCGCCGTCGCGCGGCGGCGGGAACGCCTCGATGCGCACCGTCCTACTCGGGGGCACGGTCGCAGCTCGCAGCCGCCACGGCGGCCTCGGGGTCCGGCCCCGGGCGTCCTCTCCCACCGGAGCGGACGTCCGGGGCTCAGTCACGTCCCGGACCGGGCCGCACCCGGTCCCGGCCGGCCGTGCCGGGTCCGGCGGCGCCACGTATCGGCCCGGTCACGTACCGCCCGCGTCCCGGTCCGGGGGCGGCCCGGGCCGGTAGAGTCGGCGCGCGATGACCGACGCGCCGGCCCCGGGGCCGGCGCCGCGTGAGGAGCCCCCACGTGCTGATCACCCATGACACCGAGTGCGCGCTGAGCATCCTGGTGGAGCTGCTGAACACGGCGCCGGAGGCGTGCGGCAGCGAACAGCTGCCCGACGTGGCGGCGCTGAGCGCGTTCGTGGTCCGGCAGGAGATCAGCGAGATCGACTCGCTCGGCCCGGCGGACCTGGCCGCCGTGCACGAGCTGCGCGCCCGGCTCGGCGAGGTGTTCTCGGCCGGGTCGGTCGAGCGGGCCGCCGAGCTGGTGAACACCCTGGTCGCGGAGGCCGGCACCACGCCCCGGCTGACCAACCACGACCACCACGGCTGGCACATCCACTACTTCGCCCCGCACGCCGCGATCGGCCGGCACCTGGCCGCCGAACTGGGCATGGCGCTGGCGTTCATCGTGATGGCGGGCGAGCTGGAGCGGCTGCGCCGCTGCGAGGCGCCGAGCTGCGCCCGGGTCTTCGTCGACCTGTCCCGCAACCGTTCGCGCCGCTACTGCGACAGCCGCACCTGCGGCAACCGGCTGCACGTCGCCGCGTACCGGGCCCGGCAGCGCTCGGCGGAGGCGGAGGCCGGGGCGGAGGCCGGGGCGGCCGCCGGGGCGGTGTCGGCCGCGGGCCGCTGAGGCGGCGGGCCGGGCGGGGGTCAGCTGGCCGTCCGCGACCTGGGAGACTGGGCGGCATGAGTGATTCCTCGCTGCCCCGTGTCGAGTTCTGGTGCGACCTGCTGTGCCCCGACTGCCGTACCGCGCTGGACGACGTCCGGGCGCTGCGGGAGCGGTTCGGTGACGCGCTGACCGTCGAGCTGCGGCACTTCCCGCTGGAGAAGCACAAGTACGCGTACCCGGCGGCCGAGGCGGCGGCGGAGGCGTTCAAGCAGGGGCGCGGCTGGGAGTTCGCGGAGGCCGTGCTGGCGCGGCTGGAGGACGTCGAGCGCGGCGGGGCCGCGGTGCTGGTGGAGATCGCCGGAACGGTCGGGGTGGACGCGGACGAGGTGGACACCGCGCTGATCGACGGCCGGCACATGCTCTGGGTCGACTCGGACGTGGCCGAGGGGCGGGCGATCGGCGTCAAGGGGACGCCGACGTACGTGGTGGCCGGGAAGCGGCTGGACGGCGGGCAGTCGCAGGACGGGTTGCGGGAGCGGATCGTCGAGCTGCTGAACGGCTGAGGCCGGTCCGTGGGGGCGGGGGCGGTCAGAGCAGGGGTTTGCTGAGCACGTGCCGGGTGGTCCGGTAGCCGAGCGACTCGTAGAGCCCGATCGCCACCGCGTTGTCACGGAACACGTTCAGGCCGAGGTGGCGGACCCCGGCCCGCAGGCACTCGCGTTCGGCGATGCGCATCAGGGCGCGGCCGTGGCCCCGGCCGCGGTGCTCGGCGGCGACCTCGACCAGCATCACCCAGGCGAGCGGGCTGCCGTCGGGCAGCCGGTCCTGGTGGAGGGTGACCCAGATCGTGCCGAGGACGCGGCCGTCGGCGTCCAGCAGGCGGCGCAGCACGGTGCCGACGGTGGAGAGGCCGACCGGGAGGGCCCGGCGGTGGTCGCCCTCGGCGCGGACGGTGGCCTCGTCAGGGTCGAGACCGGCGGAGATCAGGTCCTGGCGGTAGCCGGCGATGGCGGCCTCCTGCCAGACCGGGTACTCCTCGGGGGTCATCGGACGGTCCGTCAACCCGCTTGTCTGCGGCGGGACTTGGTCGAGGTCCTTGCCGAGGTTGCGCATCCGCTCGGTGTAGCCGAGGGCGTGCGCGAGGTGCAGGGCGACGGGGGCCCCGGCCGGGACGATGACCTGGGCCCGGACGCACCCCCAGGACCGGAGCACCTCCTCGGCGGCCAGCACCGCGACGGTCGCCCGCCCGCGGCGGCGGTCCGCCTCGGCGACCTCCAGCTCGCAGACCTCCCCCGGGTACCGCCCGCTGCGGGCCCACGCGTTGGTCCGCAGGCCCCCCGCCCGCCGCCCGTTCACCATGATGTGCCAGCGCTGCGTCCGCCCGCCGCCGACACCCGCCTCCTCGGGCCCGTCGGGCCGCAACGTGGTGGTCATGCCGTCTCCCTTTCCCGCCCCTGCCGCTCTTCTACCCCGCCACCCGCCCTCGGGCCGGCCACTGACTCACACCGGGTCGCGGTCCCGCCCGGCACGCTCCGCGAAGACCTCCATCGCCTTGCGGGTCACCGGCCCCACGCCCGGCAGCTCGCGACCGCCGACGCGGACCGACCGCACTCCCCCACCCCGCCTCGGCCCCGGCGCAGCCCGTCCCCACTCACACCGGGTCACGGTCCCGCCCCGCGCGCTCCGCGAAGACCTCCACCGCCTTACGGGTCACCGGCCCCACGCCCGGCAGCTCGCGGTCGTCGATGCGGGTGACGGCCTGGACGTCGCGGAGGGTGGAGGTCAGGAAGACCTCTTCGGCCCGGGTGAGGGCGTCGAGGGGGACGTCGGTCTCTTCGGCGCCGGTCCAGTCGAGGACGAGCTGGCGGGTGATGCCGGCCAGGCAGCCGGAGGCGAGGGTGGGGGTGAGGAGGCGGCCGTCGAGGACGAGGAAGACGTTGGAGCCGGTGCCTTCGCAGAGCCGGCCGGCAGTGTTGGCGAGGAGGGCCTCGCTGGCGCCGGCGCGGTGGGCGGCGGCGAGGGCGATGACGTTCTCGGCGTAGGAGGTGGTCTTGAGTCCGGCGACGGCGGAGTGCTCGTTGCGGCGCCAGGGGACGGTGACGACCGCGGTGGTGTCGGGGCGGGGCGTGGCGCTGCCGAGGGCGACGATCAGGCTGGGGCCCGCGGTGCCGCGTTCGGAGCCGAGCGGCGAGGTGCCGCCGGTGTAGGTGATGCGCAGGCGGCCGAGCGGCAGCGGCTTGGCGGCGAGGACGGCGGCGCAGGCCTCGCGGACCAGGTCGTGGTCGGGGTCGGGCAGGCCGAGGCCGCGGGCGGAGCGGGTGAGGCGGTCGAGGTGCCGGGTGGGGGCGAAGAGTTCGCCGTGCTCGGCCTTGACCGTTTCGAAGACGCCGTCGCCGACGGTGAGTCCGTGGTCGAGGACGGAGAGTGCGGCGTCGTCCTCGGCGGTGAGGTGTCCGTTGACCCAGATCATCGGCGTGGTGCTCCTTGCGGGGATCAGTCGGGGGTGCCGGTGGAGGCTATCGCTACCAGCCGGGCGGCTTTGAGTTCGGTCTCCTGCCACTCGCGGTCGGGGTCGGAGTCCCAGGTGATTCCGGCGCCGGTGCCGAACCGGAGGACGGGGGCGCCGGTCGGGGGGCGTTCGATCCAGAAGGTGCGGATGCCGACGGCGAGTTCGGCTTCGCCGCGGTCGGCGTCGACCCAGCCGACGGCGCCGCAGTAGGGGCCGCGGGGGGCGGTCTCCAGGGCGTGGATGATCCGCAGGGCGCTGCTCTTGGGGGCGCCGGTGACGGAGCCGGGCGGGAAGGTGGCGGCGAACAGCTCGGCCCAGCCGGCGTCGGGGCGCAGGGTGCCCTCGACGGTGGAGACCAGGTGGACCAGGCCGGGGTGCTTCTCGACGGCGCACAGGTCGGGGACGGTGACGGTGCCGGTCTCGCAGACCCGGCCGAGGTCGTTGCGGACCAGGTCGACGATCATCACGTTCTCGGCGTGGTCCTTGTCGAGCAGGTCGGCCTCGGTGCGGCCGGTGCCCTTGATCGGGCCGGAGAGGACGGTGCGGCCGCGGCGGGCGAGGTAGAGCTCGGGCGAGGCGGTGGCGATCTCGACGCCGTGCTCGGGGAGGCGGATCGTTCCGGCGTGGGGGGCGGGGTTGTGGGCGGCGAGCAGGCCGGTGAGGGCGTCGATGTCGGTGCGCGCGGGGTCGGGCAGCGGGGCGCTCAACACCCGGCAGAGGTTGGCCTGGTAGACCTCGCCGGCGGCGATGTGCTCGCGGATGCGGCGGACTCCGGCCCGGTAGGCGTCGGCGTCGAGGGAGCTGCGCCAGGACGCGGGGGCGGGGCCGTGCCAGCGGTCGGTGGCGGGCGGGGCCGGGTCGGGGCGGACGTCGGCGAACCGGGCGCAGGTGAGCCTGCCCTCGAAGTCGTGGACGACGGCCCAGAATCCGCCGCGTTCGAGGGCGGCCGGGTCGTGGGTGACTTCGCGCAGGCCGGTGGCGAGCCGGCCGGCGAAGCGGGCCATCGGCTGCTCGGGGCTGAGGGGTGCGGTGCGGCGGGACACGGTTCTCCTGCGCGGATTTCGGTGCTGCCCGCCGCCGGTGCCGAGGCTGTCGCGGCGCCGGTCCGCGCGGGCGCGGGACAGGTCCCGGGGGATCGCCCCGGTACCGGAAAGTCTAGGTCGGGGGCCCGGGAAGGCGTCGGGGGCGGGCCGGACGGTTCGACGTGCGGCAGCCACCCCCGCGCCACGCTGCGGGAACGGATTTTTCAGCTGGGCCGGGAATCCGCTAGAGTTCAACACGTCGCCAGGGAGCGCCGCCGGGAAAACCGGGGAAGCCCCCGGGCCGACAGGCGGACGTGGCTCAGTTGGTAGAGCATCACCTTGCCAAGGTGAGGGTCGCGAGTTCGAATCTCGTCGTCCGCTCGACGGAGAACGGGTAAGATCGTTCTTCGGGAGTTCAGAAGTTCAGAAGTGTTGCCTGGTGGAGTGGCCGAGAGGCGAGGCAACGGCCTGCAAAGCCGTGTACACGGGTTCAAATCCCGTCTCCACCTCCGAGAGGTGTCGTCCGGTCTCGACCGGGCGCCCTCCCCGCGCGATTAGCTCAGCGGGAGAGCACTACCTTGACACGGTAGGGGTCACTGGTTCAATCCCAGTATCGCGCACTGGTCTTCGGATCCCGGTCCTTCGGATCGACCCGCGCGATTAGCTCAGCGGGAGAGCACTACCTTGACACGGTAGGGGTCACTGGTTCAATCCCAGTATCGCGCACTCAGGCTTCCCAGCAGGGGATTCCTGGCGCACCCGCGCGATTAGCTCAGCGGGAGAGCACTACCTTGACACGGTAGGGGTCACTGGTTCAATCCCAGTATCGCGCACCACGGTTGAGAGCCGCAGTCCGGTCCGGACTGCGGCTCTCGGCGTTTCCGGAACGGGCGGCGGGCGGCGGGCGGCGGGCGGCGGGCGGCGCACGACGAACGACGGTGGCCGGGAACGGCACGCCCTCACCGACGTGTCGTTCCCGGCCACCGGGTGGGCCGGAGCTTGCAGCCTGTGCCACTCACTGGTCCGTCCACGACCGTGAGGGCGGCTCCGGCCGGCGAAGACCCCTACCCCATGAGGGGGTCAGCGCCCGATCAGGTCGGCGACCGCCCGGGTCTGGGTCGCCAGTTGGTCCCACGCGCCGAACAGGGCCAGCAGCAGGACGGCGCAGGGCAGGACGATGGCGAGGGCGACGGCCGGGTGCCGGGTCTCCGTGGCGGGGAGGTGGCGGCGGCGAAGGGCTCTGCTGAGCGGTGCCATGGTGTGCTGGGCTCCTGCCGGGCTGGGTGCTGCGGGTCGGTTCGGACGGGGCGGTGCGGGTGGTGCGGTCCTGGCAGCGGGGGCGGTTCCTCGGGGGACGAGCGGCCCGCCCTCGCTGTGAACAACCGTATGCGGCAAGGCCGTCGAGGGTCGTCATGCCCGCGCACGGTTCCGATCGCCTCCGCTGGGATGAGGCGCGGCGCGGCGGCGTACTCCTGGAGGCGGAGACCGGGGGTGCGGGTACCCCTAGACCGCCCCGGGGGTGCCCCCTGGGGGGTGGCCCGGCCGGGGCCGGGAGCCGGGTTCCGGCGTGGCCCTGACCGGGTCCTGACGGGGGGTGGGCGGCGGGTGCGGCGGCGGTTCGGGTGCGGTTCGGGTGCGGATCGCCGCCGGTGGCGGGCGGGGTCGGGGCGGTCGGGGATCGCACGCACGCTACCGATCCGACAATCCGACCGGCGGTTCGCGTGTTGCGTGTCGACGCGGGGCCGGTACCTGTCCGTAAGCTGTCCCGAGACAGTTGTCTGACGATGCCCCACATCCGACGGGGCCTCACCCCACAGGCTGACGGAACGGGAACGGGTACGGGCAGATGGCAATGATGCGGTTGAGGCGTGAGGACCCCCGCATCGTCGGCCCGTACCGGCTGCACCGGCGGCTGGGCGCCGGCGGGATGGGCGTGGTGTACCTCGGCTCCGACCGCAAGGGGCAGCGGGTCGCGCTGAAGCTGATCCGCGCCGAGCTGGCCGAGGACGCCGAGTTCCGCACCCGGTTCGCCCGGGAGATCGCCGCCGCCTCGCGGATCCGCGGCGGCTGCACGGCCCGGGTGGTCGGCTCCGACATCGAGACCGAGCGGCCCTGGCTGGCCACCGCGTACGTGCCCGGGCCTTCGCTGTACAAGCAGGTCTCCGAGGAGGGGACGCTGGCCTGGCCGGACGCCGCCCGGATCGGCTCGGCGCTGGCCGACGGGCTGGTGAAGGTGCACGAGGCCGGGGTGGTGCACCGCGACCTGAAGCCCTCGAACATCCTGCTCTCCCCCAAGGGCCCGCGGATCATCGACTTCGGCATCGCCTGGTCGCGCGGCGCCTCCACGCTCACCCACGTCGGCACCGCGGTCGGCTCGCCCGGCTTCCTGGCGCCCGAGCAGGTGCGCGGCGCGGCCGTCACCCCCGCCACCGACGTGTTCGCCTTCGGGGCGACGCTGGCGTTCGCGCTGACCGGCGAGTCGCCGTTCGGGTCGGGCGCCTCCTCCGAGGTGATGCTGTACCGGGTGGTGCACGAGGAGCCCGACCTGAGCGGCGTCCCGCCGGTGCTGGCCCCGCTGGTGCGCGCCTGCCTGGCCAAGGAGCCGTCCGAGCGCCCGCCGGCCGCCGCGCTGCACGAGCGCCTCAGCGAGCTCGCGGCGCGCGGCGGCGGCCGGGCCGGACGCGCCGCCGCCCGCCCCGACGAGGTGCGCGCCCCGGCCGCGCCGCCCGCCGACGGCCCCGCGGAGGGCGCTCCCCCGCCCCGCCGGGCGGGTGCCGGCCCGGTACCGGGGGCGGCCCGGCGGCCGGACGGACGGCCCGAGGGCGCGCGCGGCACGGCGGGCGGACGCGGTACGGCGGGCGGGCGTCCCGAGGCGGTGCGCGGTACGGCCGGGGGCGGCGGGCGTCCGGTGGCGAAGGCGGACGGCGCGGCCGGGCCCGGCGGGCGGGCGGTGGCCACGCCCGCGATGCCCCGGCAGGACGCGGCCCGTCCGGACGGGCGCGGCCCGGGGGCGCGGCGACCGGTCCGGGACGGCGACACCGTCCGGGAGCGCCGCCCCGCGACCGGCCCCGGCCGCACCCCCGCGCCGGGCCGGGACCGCACTCCCCCGCCCGGGCGCGCCCCGCACACCCTGGGCGGGCGCCCGACGCCGCGTCAACGGCTGCTGCGGCAGCGGCTGGTGGTGTTCGTGACGGTCACCCTGGGCGTGGCGCTGGCCATCGCCGTCGCGCAGGGCTGCCAGAACCGCGAGGCGCAGGGCCTGGGCCCGCAGCCCGCCGGCGTGGTGACCGGGGGGCCGGCCGCGCCGAGCGCCGGGACGACGACGCTGTCCGTGGACGGCGCGAACGCCGGGCACAGCGACACCGGGCTCGCCCCGTCCTTCGGCACCCAGCCGCAGGTCGACTGGCCCAACCTGAGCTACCCGGACCCGTCCGGCGGCCCGGCGATCCGGCTGCACGACGGCCGCTCCACCGAGAACGGCCCGCCGATCTCGCTCTCCGCGGTGCTGCCCGCCCGCTACCGGGACGCCCAGGCCGCGCTGGTGGTGCTGCGCCGGCTGGAGGGCTCGGTGCCGGTCGACCTGGTCCAGCTGTACGGCTTCACCGGCGGCTCCCCCGTGCTGCTGGCCGACCGGGCCTCGGCCGCCAACCCGGAGGCGGGGGCGGTGTGGCGGGTGGAGAACGGCGCACTGATCCGCGAGGAGCGGGTCGACCGGACGGGCGCGGTCTCCTCCACCCGGTACACCGTCCGCCCGGACGGCGGCCTGGAGGAGTCCTGGCCGGGCTCGGGCGTCTCGGGCTCGGCGGACTGACCGGGCCGCCCGGCGGGCGTCACAGCCCGGCGGCGTCCAGCAGGGCGCGCATCTCCGCGACCGGGAGGGCCGGATGGGCGGCGGCGGACGCGGCGACGTACCCGGACGGGTCAGCGAGCAGCGCGCGCAGGGTGGCCGGGTGCAGGCGCGGGTGGCTCGCGGCGGCGTGGCGGACGTCCGGGTCGGGGTCGGCGGCGAGGCGCTCCAGGACGGCGGCGGGCAGGTCGGGGTCGCGGAGGGCGAGCAGGCGCATCCGGGGGACGGGGTCGTCGGCCAGCCGACGCAGCGTCCCGACGGGCAGCGGGTAGGAGTCGGCGGGGCGCCAACGCATCCGCTTGCGGGGGCGGTGTTCGCGGTCGAGGCGTTCGGCGGTGACCGGGTCGATGGGGTCGGGGCTGCTGGCGGCGGCGGCCAGCGCGACCTCGTTGTCGGGGTCGGCGAGCAGCCGGGCGCGGGTCTCGGCGGGCAGGTCGGGTGAGGCGGCGGCGCGGCGGAAGACGGGGTAGGGCGAGTCGAGGTGCGGCAGCGGGTCGGCGGTGACCCAGGGCAGGCGCATCATCCAGAGTTCGGTGCCGACCGCGAAGTGGGCGAACTCGTGCTCGATGGCGGTCTCCTCGTCCTCGTCCTGGCCGGACGGTTCGTACGGTCCGGTGAGCCAGGCGTACAGGGCGGCGCGGTCGGCGTCGGGGGTGTCGGGGCGGGCGAAGACGGCGAGGCGGACCAGGGCGAAGGGGTCGGTGGCGAGGCGGTCGCGGACCGCGGCGGGCAGGTCGGGGTGGGCGGCGAGGGCGTGGCGGACGTCCGGGTCGGGGTCGGCGGCAAGGCGGGCGGGGTCGGCGGCGGCCAGGTCGGCGTGCGGGACGGCCCCGGCCCGGGTGAGCGGGTCGGCGAGCAGGGCGGGGACGAGGTCGGCGGGCGGGACGGGGTGCGGCAGGTGGCGGAAGTACCGGGCGCAAGCGGCGGCGCGGACGCTGTCCTCGGGGTCGGTGAGCAGGGTGCGGCGGACGGGTTCGGGCGCGGTGGTCCAGTACTGGCCGAGGGCGGCGCGGACGTCCGGGTCGGGGTCGTGGGCGAGGCGGGCGCGCAGGTCGGCGGGGGTGCGGTCGGACTCGGCGAGTTTCTGGCGCACCTCGGGTGCAGGGTCGGCGGCGAGCCGTTCGAACAGCTCGCGCTCGTCGGCGGCGGCGGAGACGACCAGGGCGGCCCGGACGTCCGGATCGGGGTGGCCGGCGAGGCGGTGGCGCACGTGCTCCGGCAGGTGCCGGTTGAGGGCGGTGCCGTGCGCGTCCCGTTCGATCAGCGCGTCGAGCTGCGGCTCGGTCAGGTCGGGACGGCGAAAGAGCTGGTGGGGCGGGTACGGGTCGGCGATCAGGCGGTCGAGCAGGTCAGCGGGCAGGGCGGGGTTCTCGGACAGGCCGGTCAGGATCTCGGGCCGGGGGCTGAGCACGTGCGGTGGTCTCCTTCCGGGGGTGTCCGACCCCGCCACCCCGGTGTGCGGGACGGTCGCGGCCCGCCGGGGCGGCGGGGTCGGCATGGCCGGGACGCTACCGGACGGTGGCGGGGCGGGGGCCGGGAGGTGGTGACGGCTTGTCAGTACGGGGCGGCAGCATGTGCCGCATGATGTGGACGACCGACGCGATGCACGTCGCGTACTGCCAGTACTTCCTGTACGGGCCGGAGCTGCCGGACGGCTGGGACGCGCACGCGCTGGACCGGCTGTTCCACGGGAACGGGGTGGCCTCGGGCTGCCCGGACCACCTGACGGTGCTGTGCGGGACGCACACCGGGCTGATCCGGCTGGGGGTGGAGCGCTGCGCGCGGCGGCCGGCGGAGCCGGGGCCGGAGTGGGAGAGCGCGGTGGAGCTGTCGCTGCACAGCAGTGGCGAGCTGCGGCTGCGGGCCTGGGACGGGGTGGACGTCGAGGGTCCGGGGAACCTGGCGCACGCCGGGCCCGGCTGGTACCGGGTGCGGGTGCAGACCCGCGGCCGGGACCGGGGGCGGGAGGCCGACACCGCGGCCCGCCCGGTCGAGGAGCACCGGCTGACGCTGTGGCCCGCTCCCCCGTCGCCGGAGCTGGTCCTGCGGGTCGGCGACCTGACCGGCCGCCGCCACCACGACCCGCGGCGGCCGGCGCCGCAGCCGATCCGTCCGCCGTCGGCGCGCCGGGCGGCGTGACGGGGCGGGGCGGGGCGGCCGGTCGGGGCGGCGGCCACCGGATAATGGTGCCGACCGTGCGCCGGGTCGGCGGCGGGGCGGAGCGAGTCGGGAGAGGTGCGGGAGCGATGGCCCTGGTGGAGGGTGAGCGCGTCAGGCTGCTGGCGGACCTGGCGTTGGGCGGGGCGTCCGCCGGGGAGGACGGCCCGTCGGTCGGTCTCCTGCTGCTGGGCGCGGGTGTCGAGGGGACCGTCGTGCGGGTCACCGGGGAGCTGCCGCCGCCGGAGGAGGTCCGTGAGTACGAGCGGCTGCGAGCCCTGTTCGAGGACTACGGGCACACCGTGCCCGCGGAGAGCCTGCGCCGGCTGGAGGCGCAGCTGGCCGAACTGGAGCCGCACTGGCGGGAGTTCCGGGCGCGGGGCCCGCGCTCGTCGGTCCGGGTCCGGTTCGACAACGGCTTCGTGCTGGAGGACGCGGACGCGGAGGTGTTCGCCGCCTGCTGAGCGCGGGCCGTCCGGTCAGCCGTGGTTGACGGCGTAGAAGGCGATCGCGGCGGCTGCGCCGACGTTCAGCGAGTCGATGCCGTGCGCCATCGGGATCCGCACCCGCTGGTCGGCGGCGGCGAGGGCCTTCGGGGTCAGGCCGTCGCCCTCGGCGCCGAGCATCAGCGCGGCCTTCGGGAGCAGGTGCGGGCGGGCCGCGGTGAAGTCCTCCGCGCCGGAGGGGGTCAGCGCCAGCAGCTCGAACCCGGCCGCCCGGACGGCGTCGAGCGCGGCCGGCCACGGGTCGAGCCGGGCGTAGGGGACGGAGAACACCGCGCCCATCGAGGTCTTGACGGCCCGCCGGTACAGCGGGTCGGCGCAGTCCGGGGAGAGCAGCACCGCGTCCATGCCGAGCGCGGCCGAGGAGCGGAAGATCGCGCCGAGGTTGGTGTGGTCGACCAGCCCCTCCAGGACGGCGACCCGGCGGGCGCCCGCGAGCACCTGCGCGGCGGCGGGCAGCGGCTTGCGCTCCATCGAGGCGAGCGCGCCCCGGTGCACGTGGTAGCCGGTGACCCGCTCGGCGAGCACCGGGTCGACCAGGTGGACGGGGGCGTCCGTCCCCGCGATCACGTCCTGCATGACGCCCAGCCACTTGGCGGTGAGCAGCATCGACCGCATCCGGAACCCGGCGGCCAGCGCCCGGCGGATCACCTTCTCGCCCTCGGCGATGAACAGCCCCTCGGCGGGCTCGCGGCGGCGGCGCAGCTCGACGTCGGTCAGGTCGGTGTAGTCGCTCAGCCGGGGGTCGGCGGCGTCGGTGACGGTCAGTGGCTCGGACACCGGACGATTTTCGCACGTCGCGGGGGTGGGAGAGGTCCGGTGATCCGCGGGTGCGGGGCGGGACGGGACGCCCGCCCCGCGGTGGTCGCGTGCGGCTCCGGCTCACTCCGGTCCGGGTGCGCCGTCCGCTCGCCGGGCGCCGGGCGCGCGGCGCGGCGGCGGGGCGGGGGTGAGCAGGTCGGCCAGCCGGTGGGTGTCCGCGAGGTACCGCTCGTAGGGGAAGCCGGCCGCCAGGAGGGCGGTGCGGAACTCCTCCTCCAGCGGTTTGCCCTCGTCCAGGAAGGCGGCCTGGCCGGCCGGGGTGAGGGTGACCAGGCGGCGGCGCCGGTGGGCGGGATCGACGTCGACCGCGACGTAGCCCGCCGCCTCCAGCGGGCGCAGGGCGCGACTGACAGCGGGGTCGGAGAGGGCCAGGGCCTCGGCGAGCCGGTGCTGGGTGGCGGGCTGGATCTCCTCCAGGGTGCCCAGCAGCCGCAGTTGGCTGGTCGAGAGGCGCTGGTCGGGGCCGGAGCGGCGGCGGGCCGCGTCGCCCATCAGCATGACCACGCGGTAGAGGAGTTCTGCGAGTCCTTCGTCCATGGGTCCATCCTACCGAACACTTGCAGGGTTAATATTAACCATGCAACACTCGAAGGCATGGACACTCTCCCGTACGCCGTTCGCACCGCGTTCCCGCTCCTCTTCCTGCTGGTGCCCGCCCTCGGGGCGCTGCTGAGCAGCCGCCGGCACCCGGACCGGCCGGCGGCGGAGGTCTGGCAGCGCTGGTGGGCCGTCGGCGCCCTGGGCTTCGGCAGCCTCTGGGTCGCGGTCGCGTTCCTGATCGCCCCGTCGGGCATGGCCGACGCCATCGGGTTCGCGCACTCGCCGTTCCAGTTCGAGATCGCCTGCGCGAACGTCGGCTTCGCCCTGCTGGGCTTCCGCGCCGCGTCCGCCTCCGCCCGCGAGCGACTCACCTGCGGGCTGGCGGCGGCGGCGTTCCTGTGGGGCGCGGCGGCCGGCCACCTCTACCAGTGGTTCGCCCACGGCGACCACGCCGCCGGGAACACCGGCGGCATCCTGGCCAACGACCTCCTGATCCCCGCCGTGATGATCGCCCTGGCCGCCCGGGACCTCCGCCGCGCCGCCCGCACCGCCACCGGCCCGGCCCGCACCGCCCGCCCCGTGCACCGGGCCGCCCGGCTCCGGACGCACGACTGACACGACCGGCCCGACCCGCCCGACCGGCACGACCGGCACGAGGAAGGGGAGCGGCCGTCCCGTCGGACGGCCGCTCCCCTTTCCTCCCGCTCCCGCCCGGCGGGCTACTCGCCCAGGACGCCGACCACCTCGCCGATCACGATCACCGCCGGGGGCTTGATGCCCTCGGCGGTGACGGTCCCGCCGATGGTGGCGAGGGTGGCGTCGACGCGGCGCTGGCCGGCGGTGGTGCCCTCCTGGACGACGGCGACCGGGGTGTCGGCGGCGCGGCCGTGGGCGAGGAGTTCGGCGGCGATCGCGCCGATCTTGTCGACGGCCATCAGCAGGACCAGGGTGCCGGTCATCCCCGCGACGGCCTCCCAGTTGGTGAGGGAGCGCTCGCCGGGGCCGACGTGGCCGGAGATGACGGTGAACTCGTGGGTGAGGCCGCGGTGGGTGACCGGGATGCCGGCCGCCGCGGGGACGCTGATCGAGGAGGAGATGCCGGGGACGACCGTGACCGGGACGCCCGCCTCGACGCAGGCGAGCAGCTCCTCGCCGCCGCGGCCGAAGACGTACGGGTCGCCGCCCTTGAGCCGGACCACGAACTTGCCGGCCTTGGCGTGCTCGATCAGGGTGCGGTTGATCGCCTCCTGGGCCATGTAGCGGCCGTAGGGGATCTTGGAGGCGTCGATCACCTCGACGTGCGGGGGCAGTTCGGCGAGCAGTTCGCGCGGGGCGAGCCGGTCGGCGACGACCACGTCGGCGTCGGCGAGCAGGCGGCGGCCCCGGACGGTGATCAGGTCCGGGTCGCCAGGTCCGCCGCCGACCAGGGCGACGCCCGCGTCCCGGGCGCGGTACTGGCGGGCGGCGAGGGAGCCGTCGCGCAGGCCGGCCACGATGGAGTCGCGCAGGGCCGCGGAGTGCCGGGGGTCGCCGGTGAGGACCGCGACGGTCGCGCCGGAGTCGTGGCCGGAGGCGGGCGTCCAGGCGGTGGCGGCGGAGGCGTCGTCGCTGCGGGAGCAGAACACCCGCAGCCGCTCGGCCTCGGCGGAGACGGCGGTGTTGACGGCCGGGTCGTCGGTGGCGACCAGCGCGTACCAGGTGTCGGCGAGGTCGCCGTCCGCGTACGGGCGCCGGTGCCAGGTCAGCTCGCCGGCGTCGGCCATCGCGGAGACGGCGGGGGTGGTGGCCGGGGATATCAGGTGGATCTCGGCGCCGGCCGCGATCAGCGCGGGCAGCCGGCGCTGGGCGACCTGTCCGCCGCCGACGACCACGACGCGGCGGCCGGTGAGCAGCAGCCCGACGGGGTACGGGGTGAGGCCCCGGGTCGACGGGTGGGGGTGGGGGGTGGGCGCGGTCATGAGGGGGAGCTCCTGGGTGGGCGGCGGTGCTGGGGGGAGCCCCGTGCCGGCGCGCCCTTGAGCCGGTACGGGTTCGGTCCGATCGGTCCGGTCCGGCCGGTCCGGCCGGTCCGGTCGGTCGAAAGGACCGACCGACGCCGGATGCCGGGCGTCCGGTGCCCGGCGGGGTCGGCCGGACGGGGCCCGGGCGGGGCGGCCGCCCCCTCGCACGGCGGGGGCGGCCGGGGCCGGGCGGGGTCAGGCCTTCTCGGTGACTCCGGCGGAGTCGAAGGTGGCTACATCGTGCATCGCCCGGGCCGCGCTCTGCACCAGCGGGAGGGCCAGCAGGGCACCGGTGCCCTCGCCGAGCCGCAGGTCGAGGTCGATCAGCGGGCGCAGGCCGAGCTTGGCGAGCGCGGTCTGGTGGCCGGGCTCGGCGGAGCGGTGGCCCGCGATGCAGGCGGCCAGCACCTCGGGGGCGATGGCCTTGGCGACCAGGGCGGCCGAACCGGCGATCACGCCGTCCAGGATCACCGGGACGCGCAGCGAGGCCGCGCCGAGCAGGAACCCGGCGATCGCGGCGTGCTCCAGGCCGCCGACGGCCGACAGCACGCCGATCGGGTCGGCCGGATCCGGCTTGTGCAGGTCGAGGGCCTGCCGGATCACCTCGACCTTGCGGGCGTGGGTCTCGTCGTCGATGCCGGTGCCGCGGCCGGTGACCTCGGCCGGGTCGGTCTCGGTGAAGACCGAGATCAGCGCGGCGGAGGCGGTGGTGTTGGCGATGCCCATGTCGCCGGTGATCAGCACCTTGTTGCCGGCCGCGACCAGGTCGCGGGCGGTCTCGATGCCGACCTCGATCGCGCGCAGCGCCTCGTCGCGGCTCATCGCCGGGCCCTGCGTCATGTCGTCGGTACCGGGCTTGACCTTGCGCGGCAGCAGGCCGGTGGTGCGGCCCTGCTGGATGGCGTCCGGGAGTTCGGCGGCCACGCCGACGTCGACCACGCACACCTCGGTGCCGACCTGCGCGGCGAAGGAGTTGACCACCGCGCCGCCGGCCAGGAAGTTGCCGACCATCTGCGCGGTGACCTCCTGCGGCCACGGGGTGACGCCCTGGGCGTGCACGCCGTGGTCGCCCGCGAAGATCGCCACGCAGCCGGGCTCCGGGACCGGCGGCGGGCACTGCCGGGCCAGGCCGGACAGCTGGGCCGCGATCATCTCCAGCACGCCGAGCGAACCGGCGGGCTTGGTCATCCGCTTCTGCCGGTCCCACGCCTCGCCGAGCGCCTTGGCGTCCAGCGGGCGGATGCCGCGCAGGGTGTCGGACAGCAGGTCGTGCGGCTCCTCGCCGGGCAGCGCGCGGTTGCCGTACTGCTCCTCGTGCACCACCCAGGACAGCGGGCGCTTCTTCGCCCAGCCCTGCTGCTGCAGCTCCGGCTCGTCCGGGAAGGCGTCCACGTAGCCGACGCACAGGTAGGCGACGACCTCCAGGTGCTCGGGCAGGCCCAGCTCGCGGACCAGCTCCTCCTCGTCGAAGAAGCTCACCCAGCCGACGCCCAGGCCCTCGGCGCGGGCCGCCAGCCACAGGTTCTCCACGGCCAGCGCGGCCGAGTACGGGGCCATCTGCGGCTGGGTGTGCCGGCCCAGGGTGTGCCGGCCGCCGCGGGTGCGGTCGGCGGTCACCACGATGTTGACCGGCGTCTCCAGGATCGCCTCGATCTTGATTTCCTTGAACTGCTTCGCCCGGCCCTTGGGCAGCGAGTCCGCGTACGCCTCGCGCTGACGCTCCGCCAGCTCGTGCATCTTCCGGCGGGTCTTCGCGGAACGGATCACCACGAAGTCCCACGGCTGCGAGTAGCCGACGCTCGGCGCGGTGTGCGCCGCCTCCAGCACCCGGATCAGCACCTCGTGCGGGATCGCGTCCGACCGGAAGCCGTTGCGCACGTCGCGCCGCTCCCTGATCACCTGGTGCACGGCCTCCCGCCCGGCCTCGTCGTAACCCGGCGCGGCGGGCGGGCGCTCCCCTTCGGCGGCCTCGGACTCGGACTCGGACTCGGACTCGGTGACGGTCTCGACCTCGGCGGCTTCGGCTTCGACGTCGGCTCCGGCGGTCTCTTCGACGGCCGCGGGCTGCGGCTGCTCGGCCTGCTCCGGTTCGGCCTCCGGCCGGGGCGCGGGCTCGGCCTCGGACGCCGCGACCGGCTGGGCCGCCTGCTCGGCCACCGGCTCCACCGGCTGCTCGGCGGCGGCTTCGGCCTCGGGCTGCGGCTGGGTCTCCTCGGCGGGGGCCGCAACGGCGGTCTCGGCGACCGGCTCGGCCACCGGCTCCACCGGCTGCTCGGCGGCGGGGGTCGCGGTCTGCGCCTGCTCGGGGGCCGTGACGGCCGCGGGAGCCTCGGGGGCCTCGACCGCAGGCTGCTCGGCGACGGCCTCGGGCTGCGGCTCCGCGGCGGCCTGCGCGCCCTCGGGCTCCAGCAGCGGCAGACCGGCGGGCGCGGCGAGGAAGGCGGAGATCCGCCGGTGCGCACCCCGCCCGGACGACTTGCCCGCCGGAGCGGGGATCGGCTCCGCGGCGGCCTCGCCGCTCACCGTCTGCGCGGACGCGGCCTCGACGGGCCGCGCGGCCTCGGGCTCCACGGCGGGGGCCTGCGCGGGCTGCTCCGCCGCGACGGCCTCCGGCTGCTCGGCCGACGGCGCGTCGACCGCCGCAACGGCGGTCGGCTCAACGGCGGGCGGCTCAACGGCCACCGGCTCGGCGGCCACCTCCGGCTGCGGCTCGGACGGCGCGGGGGCCGCCTCGGCCACCACCGCCGCAGGTTCGACGGACTCGACGGGCTCGACGGTCTCGGCGGCGGGCACGGCGGCCGGCGGCTCGACCTGCTGGGCCGGTTCCACGAACACCGGTGCCAGGTTCGCGGCGGGCCCGGCCACGGGAGCCACGGGAGCCACGGAGCCCTCGACGGCCACCGGCTGCTCCACGACGGGTTCGGCGGCGGGCGCGGGAGCCTCGACGGCGACCGGCACCTCGGCCACCGGCTCGACCGCCACGGGCGGCTCGACGACCGGCGGGGCCACGGCCACCGGCTCGGCGACGACCGCCGCCGCGGCCTCCACCACCTGCGGCTGCACCGGCGCGGGCACCTGCACGGCCGGCGCGGGCTGCGGCTGTGCCTGCGGCGGCACCGGGGCCTGCGTCTGCACGGCGGCCTGCGTCTGCACGGCGGCCTGCTGCTGCACCGTTTCGGCGGTCAGCACCGGCACCCCGTACGCGGGCGTGCCGCCGGGGAAGGACGGGCCGCGGTCGGCGAGCGAGCGCACCGGGACGTGACCGGTCATCAGGGACGGGTCGGGGATCGGCGGCCCGGCGTGCAGCGGGCGGCGCGGCTGCGGCGGCGCCGGCTGCTGGACGGCGGCGGCCGGAGCCGGAGCCGGGGCCACGGGCTGGGCCTGCGCCTGCGCCTGCGGGGCACCGAGGTGCAGGGTGCCGCTGCCGACCCCCTCCGCGCCGGGCGCGGCCGGTGCGGAGGACGGCCCGGCGGCCGGTTCGACGGGCGGGGTGGCGGTGAGGACCGGGGGTTCGAGCGGCGGCCAGGACGGCGCGACGGGGGTACCGGGCGGCTGCTCACCCGCGACGAGCGGCTCGCCGAGCGGCGCGACGAGCGGCTCGGCCACCGGCTCCGCGGCCGGTTCGGCGGACTCGGCGGTGCCGTGCACGGCGTCGCCCCAGGCGGTCTGCGGGCCGGGCATCAGCAGGACGTCGTCCTCCTCGTCGCCGTCGGGCTGGTCGAGGAAGGTGTACGCGGGCCGCTGGTCGCCGTGCCAGGGCCCGGCGGGCGCGGCGGGCTGGAGGGGCGCGCCGAGGTGGTGCTCCGGGACGGGTCCGCCGGGCCCGGGTTCGGGCGCGAGGGGACCGGTACTGGGGGCGTGGCCGCCGTCGGTCATGTCAATGCTCCTTCCAGGCCGCTTGCGCGTCCTCGGCGGCTCCCCGAAGGCCCCGCCACTTCGCCGGGGCGGGGCCGCACCGACCCGTCCCTTACTCCACCGGCCGTCACCCGCACGGGTGGCGTGCCATCAGAAACAACGACGGCCCCGGGCAACCGGCACGACGGCGCGGCCGCTCCGGACCCTCACGGCATTCTTCCGGGCGGGTGCGCACCGCGTCGAATGCCCGCGAAGCGGGCCGTTCGGGTTGCAACGCGTCAAATCGGCGGTAACCGTGCCGGATCGGACACGGGACTGCCTCGACGGGTTGGTCCCCCGGGGAAACCCTACCGGCCGCGGCCGGGCCGATCTCGAAACCCTGTCCGGATGCGACGGGGATCACCGTACCGCCGGGGACGGACGCTCCGCGGGGGCGTCGGCGGAGGTCAGTCGTACGGTTCGCCCCAGATCAGCAGGGTGTAGTCGCCGCGTCCGAAGGAGGGTCCGCCGCCGGTGTCGGGTTCGGCGCGCAGGGGGGCGGACTGGAGCAGCAGGCCGTCGACGCGGTAGCCGGCGGCGTCCAGGATCTGGCGGGTCTCGGCGGCTTCGGCGAGGGTGCGGGCGACGGCGACCACCCGTTCGGGTTTACGGGCGGCGACGGCGCGGACCATGGCGGGGCCGCCGTGTTCGACGGCGACGGCGTCGGGTTCGGGGAGGGCGCCGAGCACGTCGGGGCCGGAGCCGGCGGCGGTCTCGACCTCGACGCCGGCCTTGCGGGCGTTGGCGGAGATCCGGGCGCAGTCGGCGGGTTCGGCCTCGACGGCGACCACGGCGGCGCCGAACCGGGCGGCCTCGACGGCGAGCGCGCCGTCCCCGGCGCCGACGGTCCACAGCAGGTCGCCCGGTGCGGGGGCGAGCCGGGCCAGGGCCAGCGCGCGGACGTGCGGCGGGAGTGCGCGGGGGCGCCGGGCGTCGGCGTCCGCTCCGGCGTACGCCCGGCTGGGGAGCGCCCAGCCGCGCTGCGGGCCGGGGTGGTCGAGCGGTCGGCCGGCCAGCCAGCCGGAGGCGGCCTCGGCGGGCGGGACGTTGCCGATGACCAGGACGACGGAGGGGTCGCGCCAGTCGTGGTCGGGGACGCGTTCGGAGGTGAGGACGGTGACGTCCTCCTCGGCGGTGCCGAGCGCCTCGCAGACCACGAAGGTGCGGGGGACGCCGCGGAGCATCAGGGCGAGTTCGCTGGGCCCGGCGCCACCGGTGGTGAGGACGGCGACCTTGGGGTGGGCGCGGCAGACGTTGGCGGCGCGGCGCAGCCGTCCGCCGTGGGCGGAGACCACCTGGGCGTCCTCCCAGGCCATTCCGGCCCGGGCGAAGGCGGTGGCCACCGAGGAGACGGCGGGCAGGACTTCGAGTTCGAGGCCGTACTCGGGGCGGCGCAGGGTGCGCACGACGCCGAAGAAGCCGGGGTCGCCCTCGGCGACGACGACGGCGGCGCCGCGGTGGTCGGCGATCTTCCGGGCGGCGGCCCGCAGGTCGGCGAGGCCGATGCGTTCGGCGCGTTCGGGGACGGGGAGGGCGGCGAGCTGGTAGCCCGCTCCGGCGACCAGGGTGGCTCCGGCGAGTGCGTCGGCGGCGCTCTGGGTCAAGGGGGTGCCGTCCCACCCGATGACCGTGATCCGGTCAGCCATCTGCGGCCGTTCTCCCTCGTGCCGTGTGTCCGCCCCTGGTGGGGTGCGCCGCGGGCGCTCCCTGCGCAGAGGCTACCGCCTGGCCGGGGTGGTGCGGAGCCGTGGCGCGCGCCGGGGGCGTGAACAACCGGAGCAGGGCCGGGAACGCGGTCGGGAACGCGGTCGGGGGCGGCCCGGGGTCCGGTGGTGGGTGCGGCCGGGTCTCAGCGGCGCAGGGCGTGGTGGCGGTCGTCGGGGTGAACGGGTTCGGGCAGGTCGAGGTCCTCGGGGAGCAGGCTCCACACGATCAGGTCGGTGTGCTCCTCGGGGCCCGGGCCCCACTCCCCGCCGCGGACTATCGCCGCGTTGCGCAGCACGCCCTCGCTGATCGCGCCGGTCTTCTGGGCGACCTGCTGGGCGGCGGTGTTGCCGGCGGCGGTGCGCAGTTCGAGGCGCTGGAAGCCGCGGTCCTCGAACAGCCACTGGGCGGTGCCGAGGACGGCCTCGGGCGCGTAGCCCTCGCCGCGGGCCCAGGGGGCGGTGACGAAGCGGACCTCGGTGGCGCGCAGGTGCCAGTCGGTGCGGTCGAGTTCGAGCAGGCCGACCAGCCGCTGGGTGAGGTGCTCGGTGACGGCGAAAACGATTCCGCGTCCCCGGGCGCGCCGTTCGGGGGCCTGACGGGCGATCAGCTCGTGCGCGTCGGACTCCCGGTAGGGGCGGGGGTGTCCGGTCCAGGTCTGGACGAGTTCGTCGTCGAGCATGGCGGCCAGTGCGGGGGCGTCCTGGTCCTCAAGGGCGCGCAGCAGCAGCCGTTCGGTGCTGATGGCTGTCTCGGGGAAGTTCGCAACCATGCCGTCTCTCCTCGCCGGGTCGTGGACACACCGTACGCCCCGCCCCTTCGTCGGGCGTGCCAGCGTACCCGCTCCGCACCTCACGGCTCGTCAGCACGGTGCCCCCGGCGGGGAGGCCGGGGGCACCGCGGGGAGGTCCGGCGGGGCCGGGCGGGGTCGGACGGGGGGTCAGAACGCCGGGATGACGGCGCCCTGGAAGTTGTCGTCGATGTACTTCTTCACCTCGTCGGAGTGCAGCAGCTCGGCGAGCTTCTGGACCCGCGGGTCGCTCTCGTGGCCCTTCTTGACGGCGAGGATGTTGGCGTAGGGGTTGCCCTCGGCCTTCTCCAGCACCAGCGCGTCGGTGGCGGGCTTGAGGTTGGCGCCCAGCGCGTAGTTGCCGTTGATGACGGCGGCGTCGACGTCGTCGAGGGAGCGCGGCAGCTGGGCCGCCTCCAGCTCCTTGAACTTGAGGTTCTTCGGGTTGCCGGTGACGTCCTGGACGGTGGCGGTGGTGCCGGCGCCGTCCTTGAGGGTGATGACGTTGTTGTCGGCGAGCAGCTTGAGCGCCCGGCCCTCGTTGGTGGCGTCGCTGGGGACGGCGACCTGGGCGCCGTCCTTGAGCTCGGTGATGCTCTTGACCTTCTTGGAGTAGACGCCGAGCGGCTCCAGGTGGACGGTCTCGACCGACACGACGTCCGTGCCGTTCTTCTTGTTGAAGTCGTCGAGGTAGGGCTGGTGCTGGAAGTAGTTCGCGTCCGCGGAGCCGTCCTGGACCGAGGTGTTGGGGGTCACGTAGTCGCTGACCTCCTTGATGTCCAGCTTGAGGCCGGCCTTGGCCGCCAGGTTGTCCTGCACGAACTTGAGGATCTGCGCGTGCGGGGTGGGGCTGGCGGCGACCACCAGGGGCTTGTTCGGGTCGGCGGAGGCGCCGGAGCCGGAGGAGTCCGAGGAGCAGGCGGCCAGGGTGAGCGCGAGGCCGGCGGCGGTGGCGGTCAGGGCGGTGGTCTTCAGGACGTTACGCACGAAAAGTGCCTTTCTGCGGGATGCGAACGGCCCTGGTGGGGCCGGGAACCCGTCCCTCGGCTTCGGCGAGGGCGGGAAGTCAGTGCGAGGAGAGCAGGTCTTCCTCGGTGTCCTTCGGCTCGGCACCGGCGGAGCGGAAGAAGCCGAGCGGGCTGCGGTAGTCGCCGCGGTGCGAGAGCCGGCGGGCGGCGAGGTCGCCGAGCAGCTGGATCACGGTGACGATGACCACGAGTTCGGCGACGATGACCCACATGAAGGTGGTCTCGAAGCGCTGGTAGCCGTAGCGGATGGCGAGGTCGCCGAGTCCGCCGCCGCCGACCGCGCCGGCCATCGCGGAGTAGCCGATCAGCGCGATCACCGTGGTGGTGGCGGAGGCGACCAGCGCGGGCAGCGCCTCGGGCAGCAGGGTCTTGCGGACGATGGAGCCGGTGCCGGCGCCCATCGACTTGAGCGCCTCGACCAGCCCGCCGTCCACCTCGCGGACGGAGGTCTCCACCAGCCGGGCGAAGAACGGGACGGCGCCGATCGCGAGCGGGACGCTGGCGGCCTGCCAGCCGAGCGTGGTGCCCGCGATCGCCCGGGTGAGCGGGATCACCGCGACGATCAGGATGACGAACGGGATGGAGCGCCCGACGTTGACGACCGCGCCGAGCACCCGGCTGACGGCCAGGTTCTGCAGCAGGCCGCCCTTGTCGGTGAGCACCAGCAGCAGCCCGATCGGCAGGCCGATCAGCAGGCTGGCGAGCCCGGCGATGCCGACCATGCCGAAGGTCTCCCAGGTGGCGGGCCACATCAGTTCCTGCATCTGGTCCCAGGTCATGCCGCCGCTCCGTTCGACAGGTCGAGGACGTCCACCTGGAGTCCCTGTTGGCGCAGGTAGCCGATCGGCACCACGTTGTCGGTGTGGCTGCCGGGCAGTTCGACCCGCATCCGGCCGACCAGGCGGCCGGCGATGGTCTCGACGGCCGCGCCGAGGATGTTGATGTCGATCTGGTAGGTGCGGGCCAGCTGGGAGACGAACGGCTGGGCGGGCGCGTCGCCCTGGAAGGTGATCTCCAGGACGGTGCGCTCCGGGTCCCGGGTGCCGAAGTCGCCGAGCGGGAAGAGGTCCCGGGCGATCCGGGAGCGGCCGTCGGCGAGCAGGTCGGTGAGCCGGCCGCTCTCGACGACCCTGCCGCCGCGCATCAGGGCGGCGGAGTCGCAGACCGACTTGATGACGTCCATCTCGTGGGTGATCAGCAGGACGGTCAGGCCGAGCTGCTGGTTGAGCTCGCGCAGCAGCTTGAGGATCGAGCGGGTGGTCTCCGGGTCGAGGGCGCTGGTGGCCTCGTCGGAGAGCAGCACCTTGGGGTCGCCGGCCAGGGCGCGGGCGATGCCGACGCGCTGCTTCTGGCCGCCGGAGAGCTGGGCGGGGTACTGGCGGGCCTTGTCGGCGAGGCCGACCAGGTCGAGCAGTTCGGCGGCCTTGCGGCGGCGCTCGCGCCGGTCCAGGCCGATGATCTCCAGCGGGAGTTCGACGTTCTGCTGGACGGTGCGCGAGGAGAGCAGGTTGAAGTGCTGGAAGACCATGCCGATCCGCTGCCGGGCCTCCCGCAGCTCGCGCCCGGCGCGCTCCCGGCCGCCGGAGAGCGCGGTCAGCTCCACGCCGTCGACGGTGACGGTGCCGGAGCTGGGCCGCTCCAGCAGGTTGACGCACCGGATCAGGGTGGACTTGCCGGCGCCGCTGGTGCCGACGACGCCGAACACCTCGCCCTGCCGCACGTGCAGGTCGACGTCGTCCAGTGCCCGGACCTCGCGGCCGCCGGAGCGGTAGACCTTGGTCAGGCCCTTGGTGGTGATCACAGCTGCTTCCGTTGTTCGTCGGCGGACGGTCGGCGGACGGCCGCGGGGGCGTCCGCGCCGATGGCGGGATGGGCACGCGGGTGCCCGGGAAGAGTGGGCTGCCGGCTTCGTTCCGATCATGTCCGCCGGTCGGGCGGGCCGCCCGTGGGCGTGGCCCTAACGAGTCATCAGCGGACGGGGTGTCAGCGGGCGCCGGGCGGTGGCCCTCAGCGGCGACACATTCGACGGCCGCACATGCGCGACTCACCTGCCGGCGTCGCGCCGGTGGGGATGCATGTCGTCGTCGTGGTCATGGAACCCAGTAAATCAGACATATGGTCCGTGTCCCAGTTTTCAGGACCAGCTGTCCGCATTGCGGACACGATCCTTGCGGCACAAGCACTGCGGCGCCCGACCCCTCGTTCGGGTCGGGCGCCGCGCCGGGTCGGGCCCGGGTGCCGCGCGGTTCAGGCGGCCGGTGTCGCCTGGTTCAGGCGGCCAGGCTGGTCGCCACCGGCTTGGCCAGCGTCACGATCGACAGCCGGCGGGACACCTCGCGGACCTCGGTCTCGCGGTAGCCGAGCCGGCGGTACAGCCGCAGGTTGCCCAGGCTGCGGTGGCCGGTGAACAGCTCGAAGCCGCCGGTCGCGCCGTCCGCGGCCAGCTGCGCCTCCAGCCCCTCCAGCAGGCGGCGGCCCAGGCCGTGCCGCTGCATCCGCGGGTGCACCACCAGTCGGCCGATCTGGCCGACGCCCTTGGCGTCCACCCAGCCGCGGACGCTGCCCACCACCTCGTCGCCGAGCCGGGCCACCAGCACCCGGTGCTCGGACATCTCGGCCTGGAGGCTCTCCAGGGTCTGGGTCAGCGGCTCCAGCGTCCAGTCGCTGTACAGCTCCGCCTCGCTCTGGTAACCGAGGTACTGGAGCTTGAGGATCTGCTCCGCCTCCTCCGGTCGTGCCGCTGCGATGATCACACTCATGCCCATGTGCGGGGGCCTCCATCGTTAAGTGCCCGGCGCGTGCGAGTGAGGGTCTGGCACCGGTTCCTGTCCGAGGTGTGCCCGGACGGGGATCTGCCCGGCCCGGGAGAAGCGCGACGCGCCCCGCCGGACGGTGGCCCGGACAGCCGGAACTGACACGCTCACGCTCAGTATCCGGGGAGTCGGGCGACCGTCAAGAGAGACGTTCGCCACCGCTCTACCCAGCCGACCCCTGCTCTCAACCTTCCCGACGCCCGACGTGGCGAGCGTCACGCCCGCCCGGGCGCCCCCGCGTCACCCGTTCGGCCGGATGTTCCGATTGACCCGGAACAGGTTCGCCGGGTCGTACCGCTCCTTCAGCGCCACCAGCCGCTCGTACTTCGCCAGCCCGTACGCCTCCACCACCCGGCCCTGCCCCTCGGCGCCCATCAGGTTCACGTACGCGCCGCCCGAGGAGAACGGCCGCATCGCCTCCCAGCACCGCCGCACCCACGCCGCGTGCGGCTCCGCCGGGCCGTCGGTCCAGCGCGCCACCGCGCTCAGCAGGTACGGCGCCGTCCGGTAGGTGTACGCGGTGTCCTCCGGCCCCACCCGGGCCACCGCGCCGCCCAGGAACGCCAGCTGCACCCGGGCCAGCGGGCCCGGCGCCGCGTCGACCTGCTCGGCCAGCCGGTCGATCGCCGCCGCGTCCAGCACCGACAGGAACTCCGAGCGCCCCGCGTTGCCCGCCCCCGGGCCCAGGCCGGCGTCCAGCATCCGCTGCCACAGCGGGTACGGCCGGGTCTGCACGGTGTCCGCGACCACCCCCGGCAGGGCGCGCAGCGGCGCCACCGCCTCCCGTCCCCGGTCGGCCCGGCCCGACCAGCACAGGCCGATCCGCAGCACCGTCCGGTCCGGCAGCTGCGGCATCCCGCGCGGGCGCCCGAACTCCACCATCACGGTCAGGCCGTCCGGGGCGTCCGCCATGAAGTCCCGCACCGCGGCGAGGGTCGGCGCCAGCAGCTCCACCGGCACGTACACCGCCCCGCACAGCAGGTGCGGCCCCACCCGGTGCAGCCGGTACGTGAACGAGGTCACCACCCCGAAGTTCCCGCCGCCCCCGCGCAGCCCCGCGAACAGCTCCGGGTGCGCCGCCGCGCTCGCCGTCAGCAGCCGCCCCTCGGCGGTCACCACGTCCGCCTCCACCAGGTTGTCGCAGGTCAGCCCGTACGACCGGGCCAGCCAGCCGACTCCCCCGCCGAGCGTCGTCCCCGCGATGCCCGCCGCCGAGTACGGCGCGCCCGTAGTCGCCAGGTCGAACGCCTGCGTCTCGTGGTCGAACGCCCCCCAGGTCACCCCCGGCTGCGCCCGGGCGAGCCGCCGGGCCGGGTCCACCCGGACGCCGGTCAGCCGGGACAGGTCGATCAGCATGCCGCCGTCGCAGGTGCCCAGGCCCGCCAGGCTGTGCCCGGCGCCCCGCACGGCGGCGGGCAGGCCGTGCTCCCGAGCCACCGCGACGGCCTGGAGCACGTCCGCGACGCCGCTGCACCGGGCGATCAGCTCGGGCCGCCGGTCCACCGCCGCGTTCCACACCGCCCGCGCCGCGTCGTACCCGACGTCCCCGGGCACCACGATCTCGCCCCGGAACCCCTCGGCGAGCGCCATGGCTGCTGTGGCCATGGCTCCAGCGTAGGCCGGGAGACGGCCGGGGGCCCGGGGAACGGCGGGCCAGGAGCCGTTCCGCCGTCCCCCGGGCCCCCGGGCCGGTGCCTGCCGGAGACCGCTCAGCCCAGCCAGGACTGCTGGGCGGCGAGGTCCTCCTTGATCTCGGCGAGCTGGACGGCGACGGCCGACGGGGCGGTGCCGCCGCGGCCGTTGCGGGAGGCGATCGCGCCGTGGACCGAGAGGACGGTGCGGACCTCGGGGGTGAGGTGCGGGGAGATCGCGGCGAACTGGGCGTCCGTCAGGTCGGAGAGCTCGATGCCCTCGGCCTCGCAGACCTTGACGCAGGCGCCGGCCACCTCGTGCGCGACCCGGAACGGGACGCCCTGCCTGACCAGCCACTCGGCGATGTCGGTGGCGAGCGAGAAGCCGGCCGGGGCCAGCTCCTCCAGCCGCTCGCGGTGCACCGTCAGGGTGGCGATCATGCCGGTGAAGGCGGGCAGCAGGACCTCCAGGGTGTCGCAGGAGTCGAAGACCGGCTCCTTGTCCTCCTGGAGGTCGCGGTTGTAGGCGAGCGGCAGCGCCTTGAGGGTGGCCAGCAGGCCGGTCAGGTTGCCGATCAGGCGGCCGGACTTGCCGCGGGCGAGCTCGGCGATGTCGGGGTTCTTCTTCTGCGGCATGATCGACGACCCGGTGGAGAAGGCGTCGTGCAGCGTGATGAAGCCGAACTCCTTGGTGTTCCAGATGATGATCTCCTCCGCGATCCGCGAGAGGTTGATGCCGATCATCGCGGTGACGAAGGCGAACTCGGCGACGAAGTCGCGCGAGGCGGTGCCGTCGATCGAGTTGCCCACCGAGCCGCGCTCGAAGCCGAGTTCGGCGGCGACGGCCTCCGGGTCGAGGCCGAGCGAGGAGCCGGCCAGCGCGCCGGAGCCGTACGGCGAGACGGCGGTGCGGGCGTCCCACTGGCGCAGCCGCTCGGCGTCCCGGCCGAGGGCCTGGACGTGGGCGAGGACGTGGTGGGCGAACAGCACCGGCTGGGCGTGCTGGAGGTGGGTGCGGCCGGGCATCGCGGTGGTGGGGTGGGCCTCGGCGAGGCCGACCAGGGCGTGCTGGAGGTCGAGGACCAGCGCGCCGATGACCTTGCCGTGGTCGCGCAGGTACATCCGGAACAGGGTGGCGATCTGGTCGTTGCGCGAGCGCCCGGCGCGCAGCTTGCCGCCGAGGTCGGGGCCGAGGCGCTCCAGCAGGCCGCGCTCCAGGGCGGTGTGGACGTCCTCGTCGGCGACGGTGCCCACGAACGCGCCGGACTCGACGTCGGCCAGCAGCTGGTCCAACCCGGCCAGCATGGCGTCGAGTTCGGCCGCGCTGAGCAGCCCGGCCCCGTGCAGGACCCGGGCGTGCGCCTTGGAGCCGGCGATGTCGTAGGGGGCGAGCCGCCAGTCGAAGTGGACGGAGGCGGAGAGCTTGGCCAGGGCCTCGGAGGGGCCGTCGGCGAAGCGCGCGCCCCAGAGGCGGACGTCTGCGGGCTGGTCGGCGGTCATCGCGTGGGCTCCTTCGGGTGTGGCACAGCAGGTCTGGGTGTGGCACCGCCCCGGCCGCCACGGGCGGTCGGGGCGGGTACCGGTGGTGGATCAGGCCAGGTCGCGGCGGGCGGCGATCTTCGAGGACATGCCGAAGATCTCGATGAAGCCCTTGGACATGGACTGGTCGAAGGTGTCGCCGGTGTCGTAGGTGGCGAGGTTGAAGTCGTACAGCGACCGGTCCGACTTGCGGCCGTTGACCACGGCGCGGCCGCCGTGCAGGACCATCCGGATCTCGCCGGAGACGTGCTGGTTGGCCTCGTTGACGAAGCCGTCCAGGGCGCGCTTGAGCGGGGAGAACCAGAGGCCGTCGTAGACCAGCTCGGCCCAGCGCTGCTCGACCTGCCGCTTGTAGCGGGCCAGTTCGCGCTCGACGGTGACGTTCTCCAGGGCCTGGTGGGCGGTGATCAGGGCGATCGCGCCGGGGGCCTCGTAGATCTCGCGGGACTTGATGCCGACCAGACGGTCCTCGACCATGTCGAGGCGGCCGATGCCCTGGGCGCCGGCCCGCTTGTTGAGCTCCTCGATGGCCTGGAGCACGGTGACCTTGCGGCCGTCGACCGCGACCGGCACGCCGGCCTCGAAGGTGATGACGACCTCGTCGGCCTCGCGCGGGGCGGCCGGGTCCTGGGTGTACTCGTAGACGTCCTCGATCGGGGCGTTCCAGATGTCTTCCAGGAAGCCGGTCTCGACGGCGCGGCCGAAGACGTTCTGGTCGATCGAGTACGGGTTCTTCTTGGTGGTGACGATCGGGAGGTTCTTGGCCTCGGCGAAGGCGATCGCCTTGTCGCGGGTCATCGCGTAGTCGCGGACCGGGGCGATGCACTTCAGGCTCGGGGCCAGCGACTGGATGCCGACCTCGAAGCGGACCTGGTCGTTGCCCTTGCCGGTGCAGCCGTGGGCGACGGTGGTGGCGCCGTGCTTCTGCGCGGCGGCGACCAGGTGCTTGACGATCACCGGGCGGGAGAGCGCGGAGACCAGCGGGTACTGGCCCTGGTACAGGGCGTTGGCCTTGAGGGCCGGCAGGCAGTACTCGTCGGCGAACTCGTCGCGGGCGTCGGCGACCTCGGCCTCGACGGCGCCGCAGTCGAGCGCGCGCTGGCGGATGACCTCCAGGTCCTCGCCGCCCTGGCCGACGTCGACGGCGACGGCGATGACCTCGGCGCCGGTCTCCTCGGCGATCCAGCCGATGCAGACGGACGTGTCCAGACCGCCCGAGTAGGCGAGTACGACGCGATCGGTCACGGCTATCTCCATTCACAACACAGGTTCCATGCGGCGTTAGGCATAAGTATGCACCACCGCGTATGAGTTCACAAACCAGTACCGCACAGCGTGTTTGAAACGCCTCGGAGCTACTGCGACTTGGCCTGGGCGAGTTGCATCAGGTGGTCGGCGAGCGCCTGCCCGCCGGCCGCGTCGCGGCTGATCAGCAGCACGGTGTCGTCCCCGGCGATGGTGCCGAGGATCTCGAACACCTCCGCGGTGTCGATCGCGGAGGCCAGGAACTGGGCCGCGCCCGGCGGGGTGCGCAGCACCACCAGGTTGCCGGAGGCGGTGGCGGAGACCATCAGCTCGCCCGCCAGCCGGGCCATCCGGGCCTCGCTGGCGGACTCGCCCATCGGGGCGCGCGGGGTGCGGTCCCCGCCCTCGGCCGGGACGGCGTAGATGAGCGCGCCGTCCCGGTTGCGGATCTTCACCGCGCCGAGCTCGTCCAGGTCCCGGGAGAGGGTGGCCTGGGTGACCACGAGTCCGTCGTCGGCGAGCAGCTTGGCGAGCTGGCTCTGCGAGCGGACGGGCTGACGGGTCAGCAGGTCCACGATCCGCCGGTGGCGCGCCGTGCGGGTCTGCGGGACCTGCGGCGTGGGGCCGGTGGCGGGGGTCGTGTGCTCGGAGCGGGGTTCGGTCATAACTGATGATTCTCCTGAAAGACGCTCAGCTGTTCGCGTCGGGGGCGGCTTCGCGGACCGTCCGGAGGATCTCGGGCAGCGCGGCGAGGAAGGTGTCGGCCTGCTCCTCGGTGAGCACCAGCGGCGGGACCAGCCGGACGGCGTCCGCGGTGGCGGCGTTGACCAGGAAGCCCGCCTCCTGGGCGGCGGCCTGGACCTTCCCGGCCACCGGCGCGGTCAGCACGATGCCCAGCAGCAGGCCCTTGCCCCGGACGTGGTCGACCAGCGGGTCGCCGATCGCCTCGATCCCGGTGCGCAGCCGCTCGCCGAGCTTGGCGGCGTGCTCCAGCAGGCCCTGCCGCTCGATGGTGTCCAGCACGGCGAGGCCGGCCGCGGCGACCACCGGGTTGCCGCCGAAGGTGGTGCCGTGGTGGCCGGGACCGAGCAGGTCGGCGGCCGGGCCGAAGGCGAGCACGGCGCCGATCGGCAGGCCGCCGCCGAGGCCCTTGGCGAGGGTGACGAGGTCGGGGTCGACGCCCTCGGTCGCCTGGTGGGCGTACCAGTGGCCGGTGCGGCCGATGCCGGTCTGGATCTCGTCCAGGACCAGCAGGGTGCCGGTGGCGCGGGTGATCTCGCGGGCCGCCTTCAGGTAGCCCTCGGGGAGCGGGATCGCGCCGTTCTCGCCCTGGATCGGCTCCAGGAAGACCGCGGCGGTGTCGGTGGTGACGGCCGCGCGCAGGGCCTCGACGTCGCCGAGCGGGACGTGGGTGACGTCGCCGGGCAGCGGCCGGAACGGGTCCTGCTTGCCGGGCTGGGCGGTGAGCGCGAGGGCGCCCATGGTGCGGCCGTGGAAGGCGCCCCGGAGCGAGACCAGGTGGGTGCGGCCGGTCAGCCGCGAGATCTTGAAGGCGGCCTCGTTGGCCTCGGTGCCGGAGTTGCAGAAGAACACCCGGCCCGGGCGGCCGTCCAGCTCGATCAGCTTCTCGGCCAGCCGGATGGTCGGCTCGGCCGTGAACAGGTTGGAGACGTGGCCCAGGGTGGTGATCTGCCCGGTCACCGCCTCGACGACCGCCGGGTGGGCGGTGCCCAGCGCGTTGACGGCGATGCCGCCGACCAGGTCGAGGTAGCGCTTGCCGTCGGCGTCCCACAGCAGCGGGCCCTCGCCGCGCACCAGCGGGATGCGCGGGGTGCCGTAGTTGTTCATCAGCGCGTGCCGGTAGCGCTCGATGATGGCGTCGTTGCTGCTCATGCCAGTCCCCCCAGTACGGTGCTCTCGTCGTCCGGCACGACCATGGTGCCGATGCCCTCGTCGGTGAAGATCTCCAGCAGCAGGCTGTGCTGGACGCGGCCGTCCAGGACGCGGGCGGTGCCCACGCCGGAGCGGACGGCGCGCAGGCAGCCCTCCATCTTGGGGAGCATGCCGGTGGCCAGGGTGGGGAGCATCTCCTCCAGCTCGCTGGCGGTCAGCTGGCTGATCACGTCGTCGGAGTCGGGCCAGTCCTTGTACAGGCCCTCGACGTCGGTGAGCACGACCAGCATCTCGGCGCCGAGCGCGACCGCCATGGCGGCGGCGGCGGTGTCGGCGTTGATGTTGTAGACGTGGCCGTCGGCGCCGCGGGCGATCGAGGAGATCACCGGGATGCGGCCGTCGGCGATCAGCGCCTTCACCGCGCCGGCCTCGATGTTGACGATGTCGCCGACCAGGCCGATGTCGACCTGCTCGCCGTCGACCACGGCGTAGCGCTTGGCGGCGGTCATGGTGTGGGCGTCCTCGCCGGTCATGCCGACGGCGAACGGGCCGTGCGTGTTGAGCAGGCCGACCAGTTCGCGCTGGACCTGCCCGGCGAGCACCATCCGGACCACGTCCATGGTCTCGGGGGTGGTGACGCGCAGGCCGGCGGTGAAGGAGGACTCCAGGCCGAGCTTCTCCAGCTGGGCGCTGATCTGCGGGCCGCCGCCGTGCACGACGACGGGGTGCAGTCCGGCGAACCGGAGGAAGACGACGTCCTGGGCGAACGCGGCCTTGAGGTCCTCGTCGACCATGGCGTTGCCGCCGAACTTGATGACCACGGTCTTGCCGTGGAAGCGCTCCAGCCAGGGCAGCGCCTCGATCAGGGTGCGGGCCTTGGGCAGGGCGGCGTTGCTGCGGGCCTGTTCGCCCTTGGGTGCGATCTGCATGGCGGTTGTCGGCCCCCGTGGGTCAGCTGGAGTAGGCGCTGTTCTCGTGCACGTACTCGGCGGTCAGGTCGTTGGTCCAGATGCTGGCCGAGGCCCGACCGGCCTTGAGGTCGGCGGTGATGACGACCTCGCGGTCCTTCATCGAGACCAGGTCGCGGTCCTCGCCGACGCCGCCGTCCCGGCAGACCCAGACGCCGTTGATGGCGACGTCCAGCCGGTCGGGGTCGAAGGCGGCGGAGGTGGTGCCGATCGCGGACAGCACCCGGCCCCAGTTGGGGTCCTCGCCGTGGATGGCGCACTTGAGCAGGTTGCTGCGGGAGACGGTGCGGGCGACGTCGACGGCCTCCTCCTCGGTGGCGGCGTTGACCACGTCGATCCGGATGTCCTTGGAGGCGCCCTCGGCGTCGCCGATCAGCTGGCGGGCCAGGTCGGCGCAGACGGTGCGCACGGCCTCGGCGAACTCGGCCTGCTCGGGGGCGACCGCGCAGGCGCCGGAGGCGAGCAGCAGCACGGTGTCGTTGGTGGACATGCAGCCGTCGGAGTCGACCCGGTCGAAGGTGGTGCGGGTGGCGTCGCGCAGCGCGGCGTCCAGTGCGGCGGAGTCGACCTCGGCGTCGGTGGTGAGCACGACCAGCATGGTGGCCAGGCCGGGGGCGAGCATGCCCGCGCCCTTGGCCATGCCGCCGACCGTCCAGCCGGCCGGGGCGGTGACCTGGGCGGTCTTGTGCACGGTGTCGGTGGTCTTGATGGCGATCGCGGCGCTCTCGCCGCCGGTCTCCGACAGGGCGGCGACGGCGAGTTCGACGCCGGGCAGCAGCTTGTCCATCGGCAGCCGGACGCCGATCAGGCCGGTCGAGCAGACCGCGACCTCGATCGCGCCGATCCCGAGTTCGGCGGCGACCTTCTCGGCGGTGGCGTGGGTGTCCTGGAAGCCCTCGGGGCCGGTGCAGGCGTTGGCGCCGCCGGAGTTGAGGACCACGGCCGCCAGCTCGCCGTCGTTCAGCACCTGGCGCGACCACTTGACCGGGGCGGCGTGCACCCGGTTGGAGGTGAACACGCCGGCGGCGGTGTGCCGCGGGCCGTCGTTGACGACCAGCGCGAGGTCCGGGGTGCCGGACGCCTTGATGCCCGCGGTGACGCCCGCCGCGCGGAAGCCCTTGGCCGCGGTGACGCCGGTGTTGCCGCCGGGCTGGCTCTGGGTGGTCACGGTGCGACTCCGTTCAGCGGGAGGCCGAGCTCCTCGGGGAGGCCGAGGGCGATGTTCATGCTCTGCACCGCGCCGCCCGCGGTGCCCTTCACCAGGTTGTCGATCGCGCTGATCGCGATGATCCGCCCGGCGTGCTCGTCCAGCACCACCTGCAGCACCGCCGCGTTCGACCCGTACACGGACGAGGTGTGCGGCCACTGGCCCTCGGGCAGCAGGTGGACGAACGGCTCGTCGCCGTACGCCTTCTCGTACGCGGCGCGCAGCTCGGCGCCGGTGGTGCCGGGCCTGGCCTTGGCCGAGCAGGTGGCGAGGATGCCGCGCGGCATCGGCGCCAGGGTGGGCGTGAAGGAGACGGTGACCGGCTCGCCCGCGAGCGGGGCCAGGTTCTGCGCCATCTCCGGGGTGTGCCGGTGGCCGCCGCCGACGCCGTACGGGCTCATCGAGCCCATCACCTCACTGCCCAGCAGGTGCGTCTTGGCGGCCTTGCCCGCGCCGGAGGTGCCGGACGCGGCGGTGATCACCGCCTCCGGCTCGGCCAGGCCCGCGGCGAACATCGGGTACATCGCCAGCGTGACGGCGGTCGGGTAGCAGCCCGGCACGGCGATCCGCCGGCTGCCGCGCAGCGCCTCGCGGTGGCCGGGCAGCTCGGGCAGGCCGTACGGCCACGTCCCGGCGTGCGGGGAGCCGTAGAACTGCTCCCAGTCGGCCGCCGACTTCAACCGGTGGTCGGCGCCCAGGTCGACCACCAGGACGTCCTCGCCGAGCTGGGCGGCGATCTCCGCGGACTGCCCGTGCGGCAGGCCGAGGAACACGATGTCGTGCCCGCCCAGCGTCTGGACGTCGGTCGGCTCCAGCACCCGGTCGGCCAGGCCGATCAGGTGCGGCTGCAGCGCGCCGAGCCGCCGGCCCGCATTGGAACCGCCGGTCAGCGCCCCGATCTCCACCTCCGGGTGCGCCTGCAGCAGTCGCAGCACCTCACCGCCCGCGTACCCGCTCGCTCCGGCTACGGCTACTCGCAATACCATGGCATTCCCTCCTGAAGCCCGGCATGAATATACGCAACCCAGCAAAATCATGCAAGGATGCGGCGGGCCCGAACCCTGTCGCACCCGCCCCCTGGGGTGCGCCCATGACCGATCTCGCCGTCGTGGCACGCCTGTTGGACGAAGACGACCTCCCGGTGCAGCGGCTGACCTGCCACCCCCGCCTCCCGCCGGCCGCCGGGACCGGCGCCGACGGCCGGTCGATCCGGGTATGGGACTGCTCGGGCGGGCGGCTGCGCACCCTCGCGTCGTTCCAGGTCGCGGCCGTCACCACCCCCCGGGGCGGCCCCGTCCCGCCCCCGGTCGCCTGGCACCCGCACGAGCCGCTGCTGGTGGTCGGCGACGGCGGCGCGCTGCGGCGCTGGACGCCCGACGGCCCGGCCGCCCCGCTGCCCGCCCGCACCGGCTACCGGCACCTGGCGTTCAGCCCCGACGGCCGCAGCCTGTGGGCCGCACCCTCCGGCGGCGGCGCGGAGACCTCGGACGTCCTCGACCCCTCCACCGGCGCCCCCGCCACCCGCTCCGCCCACTGGTGGGACACCGGTGTCGGCGTCCACCCCTCCGGCGGGCTCGTCGCCACCCTGGTCAGCGAGCAGGGCGGCACCCTCTGCCTGTTCGCCCGCTCCGGCGACGGCCCCGGCGGCGGGCCCGCCGCGATGCGACCGGTGCGGCGCGCCCTGGTCCTCGACGCCGACGGCTACGGCGCCCCGCTGTTCAGCGCCGACGGACGGCACGTCGCCCTCCGGGGCAACGCCTACGTCGACTCGCTGGACGTCTTCGCCTTCCCCTCGCTGCGCAGGGCCCTGCACGCGGTGCTCGGCACGGACGAGCAGTGGCACCGCCACGCCCTCGCCTTCGGCCCCCGCCCCGGCGCGCTGTGGATCGGCACCCCCGGCGGCACCCTGATCGAGCTGGACGCGGAGGCCCGGACGGCCGTCGAGCACCCCGGCCCGGGCGGTGCGGCCGTCACCGCGCCGGCCGCCACCGCGGCCGGCGAACTGCTGGCCGCCCGGGCCGACGGCGGACTCGCCCTCCTCTCGGCGGGCCCCGCGCCGACCGGCGCCGCCCCGGACGGAAGCCTCGCGGCCTTCCTCGCGGGCACCGAGGAGATCCCGGCGGACGGCGCGCCGGAGCCCCACCTCGTCCTCACCGACGGCCGCGGCACCTGGGACGCCGACAGCCTGGAGACGGTCACCGACGCCTCCCCCGCCGACCCCGGCTGGCTCCGGATCCAGGCCCACGTCAACCGGGCGAAGGCCCGGGAGAGCTGACACCCGGCCCGGTCGGTCGCGTGCGGGCGGGGCGGGAGGAGGAGCGAACTTCCCTCCGCAGTAAGTGATTTGACGATCGGTCAGCCGTGCGTGTCCGCGTCGGTGGAGGCGCGGACGACGAGTTGCGGGGGGAAGCGCTCGACGTTCTCGGCACGGTCGGCCGCCGGCCCCTGGAGGAGGGTGAGGGCGCGTTCGGCCATGTCGGCGAGCGGGTGACGGATGGAGGTGATCGGGGGGTCGAGGAGTTCGAGCAGTTCGGTGTCGTCGAAGCCGGTGACGGCGATCTCGCCGGGGACGGAGACCGCCGAGCGCTGGAGGGTGCTGACCAGGCCGACGGCGAGGACGTCCGCGCCGCAGACGACGGCGTCGATCTCGGCGCGGCGTTCGGCGACGCGGCGCCCGGCGGTGCGGCCGGCGTCGGTGGTGAAGCTGGGCAGCAGGACGGTGGTGGCGTCGGCGCCGCGGGCGGCGGTGAAGGCGGCGAGCCGTTCCGCGCCGGAGGAGGACGCCTGGTCGGCGGCGACCAGGGCGATCCGGCGGCGTCCGAGGGCGTCGAGGTGGTCGAGGAGCAGGCGCATCGCGGCGGCGTTGTCGAGCGTGACGGCGACGGTGCCGGAGTCGTGCGCCCAGCGGTCGAACAGGACCACCGGAGCGCGCCCGGCGGCGGCCCGGACGGCGGCCCCGGAGGCGGCGGCGGAGACCGGGACGACCAGCAGTCCGTCCACCCGTCCGCTCAGCAGGGTCTCGATCTGCTCGGCCTCGATGGCCGGCGAGTTCGCCGCGTCGGAGACCACCAGCTGCCCGCCGGCCGCCCGGACCTGCTGGGCGATGGCGTCGGCGAGCTGGACGAAGTACGGGTTGGCGAGCGAGGGGACGACCACGCCGACGGTGCCGGTGGTGCCGGTGCGCAGCGCCCGCGCGGAGTGGTTGGTGCGGTAGCCGAGCCGCCGGGCGGCCTCCTCGACGCGGCGGGCGAGGTCGGGGTCGACGTTGCGCGGGGTGCCGGCCAGGACGCGCGAGGCGGTGGCGCGGGAGACGCCGGCGGCGGCGGCCACGTCGAGGAGTCGGGGCGCTGTCACGTGGGGGTCCTCCCCGGTCGGAGCGGTCGGAGCGGTCGGAGCGGTCGGAGCGGTTGAACGGCTGAACGGTCGGAGCTGTCGGAGCGGCTGAGCTGTCGGAGCGGTCTTCGGCGGCGGCGCCGGTCCCGGAACGGTGCCCGCCGGACCTCGGAACGGCGGGTGGCGCCCCGGTGGACCCGAGTCGGCGCAATGCGCAGCACGAGGGTACTTGACGGCCCGTGAGCGCTGGTCCAGAGTGTGGGAGATCGATCTCCCGAGGAGTCCAGATGCCGTCCATCACCGTCGTCGGTTCGGTCAACCGCGACCTCGTCCTGACCGTCGAGGACCTGCCGCGGCCCGGCGAGACCGTGCTCGCGCGGGGCTTCGTCGAGGGCGTCGGCGGCAAGGGCGCCAACCAGGCCGTCGCAGCGGCCCGGCTCGGCTCGCAGGTGCGCCTGGTGGCCCGGGTCGGGGCGGACGCGGCGCCGATCCGGCGGGTGCTGGCCGCCGAGGGCGTGGACCTCGACGCGGTGCTCACCGCGCCGGACGCCGGCACCGGGATCGCCTCGGTGGTGGTCGACCGCGCGGGCGAGAACACCATCGTGGTCAACCCGGGCGCGAACGCCGTGCTCTCGGTCGAGGACCTGCCGCAGTGGCTGGCCCGCACGCCCGGCGAGGTGCTCCTGGTCCAGCACGAGGTGGCCGCCGAGGTGGTGGCCGCCGCCGTGCTGCGGGCCCGCGAGCAGGGCGGCACGGTCGTGCTCAACCCGGCCCCGGCCCGTCCGGTCGCCCCCGAGGTGCTGGCCGCCGTCGACGTCCTGGTCCCCAACCTGGGCGAGCTGGCCGCCCTGCTCGGCGCCGAGCCCGTCTCCGGACTGCCCGCCGCGCGCGAGCTGCTGGAGCGCGCCGTGCTGCCCTGCGGGGCGGTGGTGGTCACGCTCGGCGCGGACGGGGCGCTGATCAAGCGGCCGGGCCACCCCGGCAGCGTCCACCTGCCCGCCCCGGTGGTGGACGCCGTCGACACCGTCGGCGCCGGCGACACCTTCTGCGGCGCCCTCGCCGACGCGCTCGCCCGCGGCGCCGACCTGCCCACCGCCGCGGCCCGCGCCGTCCGGGCGGCCTCGCTGGCCGTCACCGGGCTCGGCGCCCAGTCCTCGATGCCCCGCGCGGCGCAGCTCGACTCCCCCGGGCCCGCCGCGTCCTGAACCGCCCGTGACGTCCCCGCGTCCCGAACCGCCCGCGACGTCCCGACGTCCAGGCGTCCCGACCACCCCGCCGTACCGCTTCCCCCGCACCGCCTGTTCAACGGAGAACACCCATGCGCAGCCTCAAGCTCGGCCTGTTCGAGAACGCCCAGACCAACGCCAGCGGCACCGCCACCTGGCGGCACCCCGACAGCCGCCGCCACCTGTTCGACACCCTCGGCTACTGGCGCGAGGTCGCGCGGCTGTGCGAGGACGCCAAGCTGGACTTCCTGTTCCTGGCCGACGCCTGGGGCTGGTCGGAGATCGGCGGGGTGCGCCCGCCGATCGCCACCGAGGAGACGCTCGACCTGCCGCGGCTGGACCCGTTCGTGATCGCCTCGGCGCTGCTGGCCTCCACCACCGACCTGGGCCTGGTGGTGACCGGCTCGGTGCTGGTCGAGCCGCCGTACGCGTTCGCCCGCCGGCTGGCCACCCTGGACCAGCTCTCCGGCGGCCGACTGGGCTGGAACGTGGTGACCACCGGCACCGCCGACACCGCCGTGAAGGCGTTCGGGATGGACATGGTCGCGCACGACGACCGGTACGCGATGGCCGAGGACTTCCTCGACCTGGTCTACAAGTACTGGGAGGGCGCCTGGGAGCCGGACGCCCTGGAGAAGGACAAGGCCGGCCGGTTCGCCGACCCGGCGAAGGTGCACCAGGTCGCGCACGAGGGCCCGTACTTCCGCTCGCACGGCTACGGCAACACCGCCCGCTCCCCGCAGGGCACCCCGGTGCTGTTCCAGGCCGGCGCGTCCCCGGCGGGCCGCCGGGTCGGCGGGCGGCACGGCGAGTGCATGTTCGTCGGCAGCGGCAGCGTCGAGCAGTTGGCCGACCACACCGAGGCGATCCGCGCGGAGGCCGTGCGGGCCGGGCGCGGGGCCGACGGGGTCAAGGTGATGTCGGCGTTCTCCTGCGTGGTCGGCGCGACCACCTCGGACGCCGAGCGCCGCTGGCAGCGCGTGCTGGACGCCCAGCGCCCGGAGGTCACCGTCGCCTCGTACGCGATGTTCACCGGCCTGGACCTGTCCTCGTACGCGCCGGACACCCCGATGACCGAGCTGTCCACCGAGATGTCGCAGACCCAGGTCGCCCGGTTCGCGGGGAAGACGGTCGGCGACGTGCTCGCCGACTGGCACACCCACGGCGTGGGCGCCCGCCCGGTGGTCGGCACCGCCGAGGAGATCGCCGACGAGCTCTGCGCCCTGGCGGAGGGCGCCGACCTGGACGGCTTCCTGCTCTCGCCGACCGTCCAGCCGGCCTCCACGGTCGAGTTCGTCGAGTCGGTGCTGCCGATCCTGCGCGAGCGCGGCGCGTTCCGCGGCGAGTACGCGGACGGCGAGTCGCTGCGCGAGCGCCTGACCGGCTCCGGCGACCGGGCGCTGCCCGCCAGTCACCCGGCCGCGCGGCACCGCCACTGACCCGCTTCCCCTCCTCCCCCTCCTCCCCCTCCTCCTTTCCCCTCCCCCGCACCGCTTCAGGCCGCACGGGCACGACGCACCAGGCATGACGAGAGGACGGCGACGGTCATGGCCACCACCGACCGAAACCCCAGCATTTCTTCCGAGTTGGACGCGGGCGCGCTGCGGCGGGCGTTCGGGGCGTACCCGACCGGCGTGGTCGCGGTCGGTGCGCTGCGCGGCGGCGGGCCGGTCGGGTTCGCGGCCAGCTCCTTCGTGTCGATCTCGCTGGAGCCGCCGATGGTGGCGATCAGCGTGGCCCGCACCTCCACCACCTGGCCCCGGCTGGCCGGGGCCCCGGTGCTCGGCCTGAGCGTGCTCAGCCGCGGCCAGGGCGCGCTGTGCCGCAGGCTCGCCTCCCGGGCGGGCGACCGGTTCGACGGCACGCCCTGGCAGGCGACGGCCGACGGCGCGGTGCTGATCCACGACGCCGCGCTGTGGCTGACCGCCCGGGTCGGCCCGGCGTACGACGGCGGGGACCACGAGATCGTCCTGCTGGAACTGCTGAGCGCCGAACTGTTCCCGGGCGTGGAGCCGTTGGTCTTCCACACCAGCCAGTTCCGCGAGCTCACCCCGCATGCCTGAGCGGCGGCCGGCACCCCTGTCCGGCACCGTCGTCCACGGCGCCGGCCGGGGGCGGGGCCTGGGCCTCCCCACCGCGAACCTCTCCCCCGCGCCCGGCGCGGTCGTCCCGCCGCCCGCGATCTACAGCGGCTGGCTGACCCGCCCGTCGACCGGGGACGTGCACCGGGCGACGATCAGCATCGGCACCAACCCGACCTTCGGCGACTCGTCCGAGGTCCACGTCGAGGTGCACTGCCACGACGCCCCGGACGGCCTCGACCTGTACGGCGAACGGGTCGAGCTGTGGTTCGTCGCCCGGCTGCGCGACACCGAGAGGTTCGCCACCGTCGAGGACCTGCTGCGCGCCGCCCACGAGGACGTCCGCCGCTCGGCGGCCCTGCTCGCCACCGCACCCGCCCCCACCGCGGGTCCCCGCACCGCCACCCCCTGAACCCGGTCGGCCCCGCCGCTCCCCCGCTTCCCGGCGGGGCCGACCGTCCCCACCCCCTTCCGGCACGCACCCCCTCCCCCCCACCACCTCGCTCCGAACGAACAAAGGTGTGAGTCATGAGCGCGTTCCACTGGCTGAACGAGCAGTTCGGCTTCTTCGGCCTCCCCGTCTACTGGTCCGACTTCCTGGGCAACATCCTGGCGCTCGCCACCGTCTGGCTGGCCCTGCGCCGGTCGCTGGTGGCCTGGCCGGTGCAGATCCTCGGCTCGGTGTTCCTGCTGATCGCCAGCCTGAACGTGCACCTCGGCGGCAACGCCGCCCGGCAGGTCGTGATCATCGTCTCGGCGTCCTGGGGCTGGGCGACCTGGAAGCGCAGCCGCGCGCAGGAGGGCACCATCAACGTCCGCTGGGCGAACTGGACCGAGCGCGCGGTGCTGGCCGCCGCGATGGTGCTCGGCACGCTCGCGTTCGGCGCGGTGCTCAACTGGCAGGACGCCTCGTTCTACCCGGGCGCGCCGCTGTGGATGGTGATGGCGGACGCGTGGATCTTCGTCGGCTCGATCATCGCGATGTACAGCCAGGCCCGCCGCTACGTGGAGTTCTGGTTCGTCTGGCTGGCGGTCGACCTGGTCGGCGTGCCGCTGGCGGTCCACTCGGAGCTGTACTTCTCCGGTATCGTCTACGCGATCTTCTTCGTCATGGTGGTGCTCGGCATCCGCGACTGGGCCTCCCGCAGCCGCCCGCAGGAGATCGCCTCCCCGCTGGAGCCCGCCGTCCTGATCGAAAGCCGCGAGGACACCCCCCGCTGACCCCGCCCCCACCCCCACCCGGGCCGCCCCTCCCCCTCGAGGGCCGGCCCGGGTCGGCGCGTACGGGCAGGACGGCCGCCTTGGAACCCACCTGGGTGCCGTCGACGGGCGGCCCGCTGATCGTCGTCCCACGCTCCGCCCTGGCAGCCTGGGGCGGCTGCACCCCGGTCGCGCTGCTCCTCGACGGCACGGAGGACTGCGGCACCTGGGAGACCGACGGCCCGGCCGTCCTGATGGACTCCGCCACAGCGGGCACCGACCTGGGCGTCCCCCACCCGGTCGGCGGCGGACTCCCGGACCAGGCCCCCGTCGTCCCCCCGCCCGGCCGCCGGGGGGTGCGCGCCGCCGAGACCGGCGCCCCGCTCCACCTGGTCTCCGCACGGCGGTGACCGGGTGATCCGCCCACCCGCGTCCGGGTGCCCGCGCGGCTGCGGCCGGTCCGTTACTCCGGGGGCATCAGGCGCAGCAGGTCCGTGACCGGGAGAGCCGGGTTGGCGGCGGCGTGGTGGGCGGTTGCGGGGTCGGTGAGCAGGGCGCGGACGCGGTCGAGCGGGAGGGCGGGGTGGGTGGCGGCCCGGTCGCGGGCCCGCCGGTCGCGCAGGCACGCGGTGAGGGTCGGGCCGTCGGCGGCGGGGTGGCGGGCGATGGCGCGCAGGGTGGCCGCGTTGTGGTCGCCGGTGACGAGGGTGCGCAGCAGGGCGGTCGGGGTGTCCGGGTTGGCGGCGATGCCGGGGCCGACGGCGCGGCCGTGGCGGCGGTGCATGGCGGTCAACTGCCGTGCGCTCAGGCCGGGGTGGGGGGCGACGGCGTTGGCGACCTTCGCCACCGGGTCGTCGGCGAGGCGGTCGCGGACGTGCGGGGGCAGGTCGCGGCGCAGCGCGAGCAGGCGGCGCGGTTCGGGGTCGGTGGCGGCGGCGAGCCGTTCGGTCTCGGTGTGGTCGGCGGCGGCGATCCGGGGCGGCGGCACCGTCCAGGACTTGAGAGCGGCATCGGAGCGGGGCCGGTCGAGGAGGTCCAGCGGTACGGCGGGGTTGGCGACGACGGCCCGGCGCACCGACTCGTGCGGGTGGTCGGCCAGTCGGCGGATCAACCACTCGCCGATCGCCGGGTTCTCGGCGAGCGGTTCGAGCACCTGCGGCACGAGGTCGGCGGCGAGCAGCTCGTACGCGGCGGGGCCGAGGTCGGTGCGGGCGGCGAGCCGGGCGCGCAGCAACGGGGACGGGTCGCGCAGGTGGCGGAGGGCGTCGGCGACGGGCGCGGCCGGGTGGGCGAGCGCGGCCTGCGCGATCGCGTGCCGGGCGTACTGGTGGCTGCCGTCGCAGGCGGCCCCGCCGGGCAGTCGGTAGTCCGGGTCGGGGCAGTCGCGCGGGTGCGTCCACGGCGCGGGGTGGCGGGTGCAGACCTCACAACTCTCCAGCGGTGGACGATCGTTCAGCAGATCGGCGAGGACGGCGGGCGGTGTGGACGCGTTCCACCCGACGGCCTGCCGGACGTACGGCGCGGGGTGCGCGGCGAGCGCGGCGAGGACGCCGGGGTCGGGGTGCGCCTCGGCGAGTTCGACCAGGACGTCCCGGTCCCCCTCGGCGAGCAGTCGGCTTCCCACCTCGGCCGGCAGTCCGGGGCAGGACGCCAACTCGGGCCACAGTTCCCGCCGTTCGGCCAGCAGCACCGCCCACCCGCCCAGGCCCTTCCCGGCCCGCAGCAACGCCAGCGCGGCGAACGGCCGCCGCTCCGGGTCGACTCGCTCCGCCACCAGGTACCCGGTCTCCACCAGGTGCCCGGCCACCGCCGCGCCGCGCTCCGCCAGCACCTCGACCTGCCGTTCGGTCAGGTCCGCCCGCTCGGCCAGGTCCAGCGAGAGATCCGGCTCCGCCAGCTCCACCAGCCGGTCCACCGCCCCCGCCGGCAGCGAGGGATTCCCGGCCAGCCCACTCCACACATGACGCATCCCGGCATCCTCTCCCGGCCGTCCCGCACTCGCCACGGGTTTCCGGGCCGCCCCGGGACGCGCCGCCCGCCCTTCCTCAGCCGCCGCCGAACGGCCCCTGCTGGCGTGCGATGGCCCGGACGAAGACCACTCCGTCGACCAGGCCCAGCGTCTCCGGGTCCAGCCCGAAGTAGGTGTGGTCGGCCGGGACTCGGGCCTTCACCGGTCCCGACTCGCGCAGGGCCGCCGTGAGGAGGGTCGGGTCGAGGACGGTGCGCGGGGCCGGGAGGGTGGCGAGGCGGCCTTCGAGGGTGTCGGGGGCGGGGTGGTCGTCGGGGGCGCGGTGGCCGAAGGTGGTGGCGAGGAAGGCGTAGCCGTCGCCGAGGCGGGATTCGAGGAGTGATCCGGCGCTCCACCAGCGGAGTGGGTGGTCGCCGAGCGGGATGCGGGCGGCCTCGCGCTGGAGGTGCCGGTTGTGGGCGAAGGCGAGGGTCGGTCCGCGGCGGGCCTCGCGGCGGAGGATCGCCTCGAGGTTGTCGGCGATCATCAGGCCGCGTTGCCGCATCAGGGAGTTGAGCCGGTCGGGCCCGCCCCCGGCGGTCGCGGCGTGGTAGCGGAGCAGGCCGGTCGCGGTGCGGGCGTCGAGTTCGGCCTGCCAGCGCGCGTCCTCGTCATCGTCGAACTGCGGGCGGTGCGCGGCCAGCAGGACGTTCAACTCGTCGGCGAGCAGGCGCAGTCGGACGGCGTCCTCGGTGCGGCCCACCGAGCGGGTCGGGTCGAGCGCGGCGGCGGGTTCGGTCCAGCGGTCGTCCGGCCCGCAGCGGCGCTGCAACTCCGCGCGGTCGGACAGGAGTTCGCCGGGCAGTCGCGCGGCCAGGAAGTCGTGCAGCCGGAGGAGCGAAGGGCCGGGCGCGGCGGCCCCGGTGATCTCCAGCGGGCCGTCCGCCCCGTAGAACCTCAGCCGTTCACCCTCCTCCGCCCCTTCGTTGAACTCCCGCATCCAGCGCACGAGTTCGCGGTTCCCGGCGAACTCCCCGAACCCGTGGCCGAACCCCTCCCGCACCACGGTGTCCCACTCGCCCGCCGCGCCGCCGACGTACGCGTCGACGGCGCGGGCGGCCAGGCAGTCGCTCTCGACCGCGATCGAGCGGTAGCCGTGGTCGGTGGCCAGGTGGCGGAAGAGTTCGTTGCGCAGGTCGAGGAACTCCTCGGCGCCGTGGGTGGGTTCGCCGAGGGCGAGCAGCCGGGTGCCGGCGGGGACGAGGGCGGCGAGGGAAGCGGCGGAGAAGGGGCGGGCGGCGTCCCCGAGCGAGACAGTCATGACTTCCACCGTATCGTTGAAGCCACGGTGTAGACTTTTCCGCTCTCAGCCCGGGAATCGAGCAGAAAACCCTCAACCACCATGCCGCTGCGCCCGATCGATCTCGCCCGCGAGCACGGCCTGTCCACCCAGGCGGTGCGCAACTACGAGGAGGCGGGCGTCCTGCCGCCCGCCGACCGCTCCGCGCACGGGTACCGGCGCTACGGCGAACGCCACGCGGCGGCGCTGCGCGCCTTCCTCGCCCTGCTCCCGGGGCACGGCCACCCGACCGCCACCGCGATCATGCGCGCCGCCAACGCGGGCGACCTGCCCGAGGCGCTGCGCCTGATCGACGGCAGCCACGCCCTGCTCGCCGAGGACCGCCGCACCCTGGACGCCGTCCGCACCGCCCTCGACCACCTGCCGCCCGAACCCGACGCTCCCGGCCAGCCGCCCGCCGCCGCGACCCGCATCGGACCGCTCGCCCACCGCCTCGGCCTGCGCCCGGCCACCCTCCGCGCCTGGGAGCGCGCGGGCCTGGTCACCCCGTCCCGGGACGCCCGCACCGGCTACCGCGTCTACCCGCCCGCGCAGGTCCGCGAACTGCTCCTCGCCGAACAACTCCGCCGCGGCGGCCACAGCCTGGCCCGCACCGCCGACCTCCTGCACCGCCTGCGCACGGCGGGCTCCCCGGAAGCCGTCCGCCCCACCCTGACCGCCTGGCAGGACCGCCTCACCACCCGCGGCCGCGCCCTCCTCACCGGCGCGGCCGCCCTGCACGCCTACCTCGGGTCCCCGCCCTGACCCGGGCCGGGGCGCCACCGGACCAGCGCACCGCCGGACCGCAGATCGCTCGAACTCGGCTACGCCCCGCCCCGGTTGGTCACCACGCCGTTCGACATGGTGAGCGGTACCGCCGAGCGGGCGAAGGCGTCCGGGTCGGCGGTGAGCGGGTCGAGGGCGAAGGCGGTGAGGTCGGCGCGCAGGCCGGGGGCGATGCGGCCGGTGTGGTCGGGTTCGCCGGCGGCGCGGGCCGCGTGGGTGGTGTAGCCCTCCAGGGCCATCAGCGGGGTGAGGGCCTGGCCGGGGTTGACGGGCGCGGTGTCGGTGCCGGCGTGGCGGCGCAGCCTGGCGTAGGCGAGGACGCCGCGCGGGTCGTGGTGGGCGATCGGCCAGTCGGAGCCGAGGGCGAGGGTGGCGCCGGTGTCGCGCAAGGTGCGGCAGATCCAGGCGCGGTCGGCGCGTTCGGGGCCGAGGCGGGTGGACCAGGCGTCGGTGTGGTCGGCCCGGGTGTACGCGGAGTGGGTGGGCTGCATGGAGGCGGGGACGCCCAACCGGGCGAAGCGGCGGGCCTGTTCGTCGCCGAGTGTCTCGATGTGCTCGATCCGGTGCCGGCCGCGGCCGTGCCCGGGCAGCGCGGCGACGGTGTCCAGGACGTGCCGCACGCCCGCGTCGCCGATCGCGTGCGTCGCGGTGCGCACCCCGTACGCGTCCAACTGCCGCACCACGTCGGTGTATTCGGCGGGGTCGAGCCACAGCCCGGCGGTGCCCTCGCCGTGGCAGTCGGGGCGCTCCAGCCAGGCCGAGCCGCCCTCCACCGTGCCGTCCACGAAGAGTTTGACGCCGCCGACCAGCCAGTTGCGTCCGGACTCGCCCTGGAGGGAGGCGAGTTCGCGCAGTCCCTCGGCGCCGGTGCCGGGCATGCACCAGGGGGCGATGCGCAGCCGCAGCGGCAGGTGGCGGGTGTCCTCGATGGCGCGGACGAGTTCCAGGATGTCGCCGCCGGCGTCCATCACGTGCGCCCCGGCGAGGCCGCCGGCGGCCATCGTCAGCAGCAGGTCGTGGAGGGCGTCGCGCCGCCGGTCCAGCGGGAGGCGGGGCAGGACGGCGGTGACCAGGTCCATCGCGGCGTGCTCGATCAGGTGGCCGGTGGGGGTGCCGTCGGGGTCGCAGACCACGGTGGCGCGCTGGGCGAAGGCGCGCGCTCCGGTGATGCCGGCGGCGCGCAGGGCGGCGCCGGTGGCGAGGGCGGAGTGGCCGTCGTAGAGCCGGACGAAGGCGGGGGTGTCGGGGCCGAGCACGTCCTCGATCACGGAGCGGTGGACGGGGTGGCCGCCGAAGGCGTTGTGGTCGAGGTTCCAGGCCAGCACCCAGCCGTCCAGGCGTTCGGCCCGGGCCAGTGCGGCGCGCAGGCCGTCCAGGTCGCGGACGGCGGACAGGTCGGCGCCGGTGGCGAGTTCGAGCCCGAACGCGGGGTGGCTGTGGCCGTCGACCAGCCCGGGGACGAGGACGGCGTCGCCGAGGTCGATGACCTCGGTGCCGGGGCCGCGCCAGTCGCGGGCGTCGGCGGCGGTGCCGACGGCGGCGATCAGACCGTCCCGGACGGCGACGGCGCCCACCGGGGCGGCGGGGTCGGCGGCGCGGTGGCCGTCGTCGAGGGTGTGGACGGTGCGGGCGAGGACGATGGTGTCGGGCGACACGGTGAGCTCCTGGAACGAGGGGTCGGCGAGGGGGCGGCGAGAGGTCGGCGAGAACCGGTGAGGGGGTCTCGACAGCCGAGTGTGGGTCAGGCCGCGCCGCGCGCCGGGGAGTCGGCGGGCGACGGCGCGTCCCCGGCCGGTTCGGCGGCGAACGCGGCGTACACCCCGGGCCGGCGGGCCCGGGTGCGCAGCGCGTACAGGACGCCCGCGGCGAAGACGGCGGGGACGATCAGGATCAGGACGCGGTTGACGGTGTCGGACGCGCCGGTCAGCAGCCCGATGTGGTCGACCACCAGCCAGAGCGCGCCGGTCAGCAGCACGGCGGCGACGGCGGGCGCGACGACGGTGCGCAGCGCGCCCTCGCCGTGGCCGGGGCGGCGGCGGAACCAGCAGGGCACGGCGACGGCGGCGAGCAGTTGCAGCGCGACCAGGGCGAGCATGCCGGGGGTGTTCACCCACAGCAGCAGCTGGGTGTACGGGTCGGCCCCGGCGGCGGCGAACACCGCCACCACGACCAGGCCGAGCAGGCTCTGGGCGAGCCCGGAGACGTACGGGGAGCGGTGCCGGGGGTGGATCCGGCCGAGCGCGCGGGGCAGCAGGCCCTCCTCGGCGAGGGCGAGGCCGTAGCGGCTGGTGGCGTTGTGGAAGGCCAGCAGCGAGGCCAGGATGCTGGTGACGATCAGCACGTGCATCAGGTCGGCGGCCCAGGCCCCGACGTACCGGTCGATGGCGGTGAAGAACAGGCCGCCCGGGTCCTGGGCGGCGGCGGCGACCACCTCGGTGTCGCCGTACGCCTGGATGACGGTCCACACCACGAAGGCGTAGAACAGGCCGAGGAAGGCGACGGCCAGGTAGGTGGCGCGCGGGACGGTGCGGTCGGGGTCGCGGGCCTCGCGGCGGTAGATGACGGTGGACTCGAAGCCGGTGAACGCGGCGAAGGCCATCGCCAGGACGCCGGGCATGCCGCCGGTGAGCACGTGGCCGGGCGCGAAGGAGTGCAGGCTCAGCCCGTGCGCGCCGCCCTTGAGCAGCACGGCGGCGGCGAGCAGCACCAGGATGCCGGTCTCGGCGAGCAGCAGGACGCCGAGCAGCCGGGCGCCGAAGTCGATGGAGCGGAAACCGCCGTACCAGATCACGGCCAGGCCGATCAGGGCGGGCAGCAGCCAGGGGACGCGGTGCCCGGTGAGCGCCTGGACGGTGTCCCGGGTGGCGGAGCCGAGCAGGCCGAACACGCCGATGTTCATGCCGAGGTAGCCGAGCAGGGCGAGCAGCGCGGCGCCGAAGCCGGCGGGGCGGCCGAGGCCCCGGGTGATGTACGCGTAGAAGCCGCCGGCGTTGCGGACGTGCCGGCTCATGGTGGTGAAGCCGACCGCGAAGACGGCCAGCGTGACGCCCGCGGCGAGGTAGCCGGTCGGGGCGCCGGTGCCGCCGATCAGCAGGGCGAGCGGGGCGACGCCGGCCATCACGGTGAGCGGGGCGGCGGCGGAGACCACGAAGAAGGCGATGTCGGCGGTGCCGAGGCTGCCGCGGCGCAGCGTGGGCGCGTCACCGGGGGTGGTGGCGGTGCCCGGGGCGGTGGCGGCGCCCGGAACGGCGTGGGGGGTTTCGGTCATGGGGAGCCCTTCTGGCGGCCGGGTGGGGAGTCCGGCTGGTGGTCCCGACTGCGGACGACCATAAACCTAAAGGTTGATGGTTTACGCACCCTAGCCCCGCGCACTACCCTCTGGGAAGACCCGGAATCCGAGGTCACGGCAGTGCGCGAGGACCAGGCGACGGAGGGGCGGCACCGGTGGGACGGCCCAGCAAGGCCCTGCTCGACCGCGAGCGGATCGGCGCGACGGCCCTCGCCCTGGTCGACGAGAGCGGCGATTTCAGCGTCCCGCAGATCGCCCGCCGGCTCGGCGTGCAGACCGCCTCCGTCTACCACCACGTGGACGGCCGGGCCGGGATCGTCGAACTGCTGCGCGTGCAGGTCTCCGCCGCGATCGACCTCTCCACCCTCGACCTGCGGCCGTGGGACGCCGCGCTGGAGGCGTGGGCCCGCTCCTACCGCGCCGCGTTCGCCGCCCACCCGCGCACCGTCCTGCTGCTGACCACCAGCCAGGTGGCCGCCCCCGAGGTGCTCGACCAGTACGAGCGCGCCGTCGTCCTGCTGGTCGACAGCGGCTTCCCGCCGCCCGTCGTGATGCCGCTGCTGACCGCCGTGGAGAACGTGGTGCTCGGCTCCGTGCTCGACCTGGCCGCCCCCGAGACGGTCTGGGACCCGAACGCCGACACCCCCCGCCTCGCCGAGGCCCTGCGGGCCGCCGGCCCGGGGCGCACCGACGCCGCCTTCGACCTGGCCCTCACCGCCCTGCTGACCCGGGCCCGCACCCTGCTGCCGTGACATTCCGTCAGCACCGCTTGTCACGACCCTACAAACTCACCGCATGCGACTCGGTCGCGCCCGGCAGCCGAACTTCCGCATCTCCCTTGGCAGAGTAGGCGGCATCGGATCACCCGGCCGACCGCCGGAGAACCCGATCATTGTGCTGCCATCACAACGGGAGTATCGCCATGCGCACCGCACACGACACCGTCGTGGTCTCCGGCCTCGGGGCCACCACCCCGCTCGGCGGAACCGCCCCGGCCACCTGGCAGGCCATGTGCGAGGGGCGCAACGGCATCCGCGCCCTCGACCGCCCCTGGGCCGCCGACCTGCCGATCCGGATCGCCGGGCAACTGGCCGTCGAGCCCGCCGCGGTCCTCGACCGGATCGAGGCCCGCCGCCTGGACCGCAGCGAGCAGCTCGCCCTGATCGCCGCCCGCGAGGCGTGGGCCGACGCCGGACGCCCCGCCGTCGACGGCGAGCGGCTCGCCGTGGTCATCGGCACCGGCACCGGCGGCGCGGTCACCATGCTCGACCAGGACGACGTCCTCGAACGCTCAGGCGTCCGCAAGGTCTCCCCGCACACCGTCCCCATGCTGATGGCCAACGGCCCCGCCGCCTGGGTCTCCATCGACCTGGGCGCCCGGGCCGGCGCCCACACCCCCGTCAGCGCGTGCGCCTCCGGCGCGGAGGCCGTCGCCCTCGGGCTCGACCTGATCCGCCTCGGCCGCGCCGACGTCGTCGTCGCCGGCGGCACCGAAGCCTGCCTGCACCCCCTCCCGCTGGCCGGCTTCGCCCAGGCCCGCGCCCACTCCCTGCGCAACGACGACCCCGAACGCGCCTCCCGCCCCTTCGACACCGGCCGCGACGGCTTCGTCATCGCCGAGGGCGCCGCGGTGCTCGTCCTCGAACGCGCCACCCTGCGCCCGGACGCCCGCCGCTACGCCGTCCTCGCCGGGGCCGCCGTCACCTCCGACGCCCACCACATCACCGCCGGCCACCCCGACGGCCAGACCCGCGCCGTCCGCCGCGCCCTCGCCGACGCCGGCCTGCCGCCCGAGGCCGTCGGCCTGGTGCACGCCCACGCCACCTCCACCCCCAAGGGCGACCTCACCGAGGCCGAGACGCTCGGCCGGGTCTTCGGCCCGCACCGCCCCGCCGTCACCGCCACCAAGTCCATGACCGGCCACCTGTTCGGCGCCGCCGGGGCCCTCGCCGCCCTCGCCACCGCCTACGCCCTGCACCACCAGTACGCCCCCGCCGTCCGCAACCTCACCACCCCCGACCCGGGCCTGCCCCTGCGGCTGCTCACCACCCCCGGCCCGCTCCCGCACACCGCCGCCCTCACCAACGCCTTCGGCTTCGGCGGCCACAACGCGAGCCTGGTCCTCACCACCCCCTGACCCGCCCGCCCGCGACCTCCCCCCGGCCGCCCGCGTCCAGGGCCACCGCCAGCGCCGCCAGCTCCCCCGCCCGCAGCACCCGCCCGGTCGGGGGCAGCGGCACGTGCAGCGGCCCCAGCCAGGCGTCCGGGATCGCGTCCGCCCCGTACACCGCCCCCGCCAGCCCGCCGGTGACGGCCGCCGTGGTGTCGGTGTCGCCGCCGAGGTCGATCACCGCCCGCAGCGCGTCCGGGAAGCCGCCGGTCACCCGCAGCGCCCAGAGCGCCGAACCCAGGCAGGCCCACACCGCCCCGTTGCTCTCGGTGGCCAGCTCCGGCCGCCAGTCCGGCGCGAGGACCCGCGCCCAGCGCTCCCGGTGCTCGGCCCGCACCGCCGCGAGCGTCCGCGGCACGGCCGCCAGCGGATCGCCGCCGTCCAGGGCGACCCGCAGCAGTTCGTGCAGGATCGCGGTGCCCTCCCAGGCCGCGCCGTCCCCGTGGGTGAGGGCGGTGATCCGGCGGGCCGCGGCCATCGTCGCCGCCCGCCCCTGCGGGGCGAACCACACCGCCCCGGTGACGGCCCGCATCAGCGCGCCGTTCCCGGCGGCCCGCCCCTCGGTCTGGAAGTGGACGGCGGCGGCGAGGTCCCAGGGCAGGCCGCCGCCGAGCACGATCTCGGTCTGGATGCCGATGTCCTTGGGGCCGCCCGCCGCCCACCCCCGGAACCGTTCGAACATGTCGGGCAGGTCGAGTCCCCCGGCCGCCAGCAGCGACTCGCCCAGGTGGACGGCCAGCTGGGTGTCGTCGGTGGCCTCGCCCGCGTCCCACCCGCCGCCGCCGCACATGGTGGCCGCGCCGGGGAAGCGCGCCCCGAACATCCCGGCCGGCCCGAACTCGAAGGGCGCGCCGAGCGCGTCCCCGACCGCCGAGCCGAGGACCGCCCCGACCACCCGTTCCCGCCGCTGCCGCACGTCCGCCCCACTCTCCGTCACCGGCCGGTGACCTGCTCGCCCTCCGCTAGCCTGGGGGCACGATGAACTGTTTCACCACCGCCTGGGGCGAGTTCGAGCTGGCCCGCTTCCCCGAGGACCCGCGCGAGCAGCTGCGCGCCTGGGACGCCGCCGACGAGTACCTGCTGCGCGACCTGGACGAGCGGGCGGTGCCGCTGGACGGGGCCGTCACCGTGCTCGGCGACCGCTGGGGCGCGCTCTGCACCGCGCTGGCCGCGAAGGGTGCCGCCGTCACCGCCGTCACGGACTCCCACCTCGCCTCCCGGGCGGTCGCCGCGAACCTGGCCCGCAACGGCCTCGACCCGGCCGCCGTCGAGGTCCGCAGCACCCAGGACGCCCCGCCGGAGCGGATCGACCTGCTGCTGGTGCGCGTCCCGAAGAGCCTCGCGCTGCTGGAGGACCAGCTGCACCGCCTCGCCCCGGCCGTGCACCCGGACACCCCGGTGCTGGGCACCGGCATGGTCACTGAGATCCACACCTCCACCCTGACCCTGTTCGAGCGGATCCTCGGCCCGACCCGCACCTCGCTCGCCGTCCGCAAGGCCCGTCTGATCCGCACCACCCCGGACCCCGCCCTCGCCCGCCCCGCCAACCCGTGGCCGCTGCGCTACCGGCTGCCGGGCGGCATCGGCGTGCTCTCGGGGCGCCAGGTCGCCAACCAGTCGGGCGTGTTCTGCGCCGACCGCCTCGACATCGGCACCCGGTTCCTCCTCCAGCACCTGCCCGCCCCGGCCGGCGCCCCGCGCCGGGTCGTCGACCTGGGCTGCGGCAACGGCGTCCTGGGCACCGCCGCCGCCCTCGCCGACCCGGACGCCGAACTCCTCTTCGTCGACGAGTCGTTCCAGGCCGTGGCCTCCGCCGAGGAGACCTTCCGCACCAACCTCGGCCCGGAGCGCCGCGCCGACTTCCTGGTCGCCGACGCCCTCGCCGACCTCCCGGACGCCTCCGCCGACCTGGTCCTGCTGAACCCGCCGTTCCACTCCCACCAGGCCACCACCGACGCCGTCGCCCGCCGGATGTTCACCGGCGCCCGCCGCGTCCTGCGCCCGGGCGGCGAACTGCGCGTGGTCGGCAACCGCCACCTGGGCTACCACGTCACGCTGCGCCGCCTGTTCGGCAACTGCCGCACCGTGGCGGGCAGTCCGAAGTTCGTCGTGCTGAGCACCGTCCGCCGCTGAGCCCGGCCCCCGCCGCCCCGGCCCTCCCCTGCCGGACGCGCCGTCCGCGCCGTGCTCTAGGGTGAGCGCCGTTTCGCCGTGGGACATCGCCGTGGACGCCCCGCGGCCGAGCACCACCGGCCAGGGGAGGCCACGCCATGGACACCGCACACCCCGCCCCGGGAGCCGACGCTCCCGAGGCGGCGTCACCGACCTGCTTCCGGCACGCCGGACGGGAGTCGTACGTCCGCTGCACCCGCTGCGACCGGCACGTCTGCCCGGACTGCCGGCGCGAGGCCGCGGTCGGCTACCAGTGCGTGGAGTGCGTCAAGTCCGGCCACCAGGGCGTCCGCCGGGCCCGGACGGCGTTCGGCGGGCGGATCACCACCCGCCCGTACGCGACGCTCGTGCTGATCGCGCTGAACGTGGCCGCGTACCTGGTGGAGCTGGTCCGGCCGGAGACGGTCGACCGGTTCGCGATGCTCGGCTCCGGCGTGCTGGCGCCGCCCGCGGGCACCGACCCGGCCACGTACGTGCCGCACCTGTCGGGCGTGGCGCACGGCGAGTGGTACCGGCTGATCACCCACGCGTTCCTGCACCTGGAGCCGACCGCGTGGCCGATGGGCGTGCTGCACATCGTGTTCAACATGTACTGGCTGTGGACGCTGGGCCGGGTGGTCGAGGAGCGCCTCGGCGTGCTGCGCTTCCTCGCGCTCTACTTGCTGTCCGCGCTGGGCAGCGCCGCGCTGGAGTACCTGTTCGCGCCGCACACCCTGACCCTGGGCGCGTCCGGCGCGGTCTTCGGCCTGGCCGGCGGCTACTGGGTGCTCAGCCGCCGCCAGGGCTACGACCCGCTCGGCGGCAGCCAGTTGCTGGTGACCTTCGTGGTGTGGATGGTGCTGTCGGCGGGCTTCTCGTCCTGGCAGGGCCACCTGGGCGGCCTGCTCACCGGCCTGGCCGCCGGGGCCGGCCTCGGCTACGCGCCGCGGGAGCAGCGCGGGCTGGTCCAGACGATCAACCTGAGCGCGGTGCTCTCCCTGGTGGTGGTCGTGACGGTGATCGCCACCGACCGACTGGTCCACATTTTCTGACGGCCCGTCACCGGCTTCTCTCCCCGCTTGATCTGACGATCCGTCAGCTCACCTCCCGATGGGCCTGTCCGAGCAGCTCCGCCGCCTCGCGCAGCCGCTGCTCGGGCAGGACCGCGTAGCCGAGCGCGAGGGCCGGCCCGCCGGGGGCGAGCCGCCCGGGCCCGACGGCCGCGACCCGCACCCCGCGGCGCAGCGCCGCCGCGGCCAGCGCCGCCTCGTCCGCACCCGGCGGCAGGTCGGCGTACAGGTGCAGCCCGGCGGCGACGCCGCGCAGTCCGGCCCGCGGCAGGTGCGCGCGCAGCGCGTCCACCAGGGCGTCGCGCCGGGCCCGGTAGCGGGGGCGGACGGTGCGCAGGTGGCGGTCGTAGCCGCCGCTCTCCAGCAGCGCGGCGAAGGCGAGTTGGTCGATCGCCCCGGTGCCGAGGTCGGCGTACCGCTTGGCCTGCCGGAAGTCCTCGGCCAGCCAGCCGGGCAGCACCGCCCAGCCCAGCCGCAGGCCGGGCGCCAGGGTCTTGCTGAGCGAGCCCAGGTAGACCGTCCGCTCCGGCGCCAACCCCTGGACGGCGCCCAGCGGTTCGCGGTCGTAGCGGAACTCGGCGTCGTAGTCGTCCTCCAGCACCAGCCCGCCCGCCCGGGCCCAGCGGGCGAGTTCGGTCCGGCGCCGGGCCGACAGCGCGACCCCGGTCGGGTACTGGTGGGCCGGGGTGACCAGCACCGCGTCCGCCCCGCCGGCCGCCAACTCCCTTACCACCAGGCCCTCCTGGTCGACGGGGACGCCGACCGGCTCGACCCCGTGGGCGCGCAGCAGGGCCAGCGTGCCGGGCGAGCCGGGGTCCTCCACCGCGATCCGCCGCAGCCCGTGCCCGGCCAGCACCGGCACCAGCAGCGCCAGCCCCTGCCCGACCCCGCTGACCACCGCGACCTGCTCCGGCCCCGCCGCCACCGCCCGCACCCGGCCCAGGTACGCGGCCAACTCCCGCCGCAGCCCAGGCAGTCCGGCCGGGTCCCCGTACCCGAGGTCCCGGTTGGCCGCCCCCTGGAGGGCCCGCCGCACCGCCCCCGCCCAGGCCGTCCGGGGGAACGCCCCGAGGTCGGGCGAGCCCGGCTTCAGGTCGTAGCGCGGCTCGGCCGCCGGCGCCCGCACCGCCGCCCCGGCCCGCTCCACCGCCACCCCCGGCGCGACCCGGGTGCCCGATCCCCGCCGCCCCACCAGGTAGCCCTCGGCGGCGAGCCGCTCGTACGCCTCGACCACCACCCCGCGCGAGACGCCCAGCTCCGCCGCCAGCGCCCGGCTGGCCGGCAGCCGCGCCCCGCCCGCCAGCCGCCCCTCCCGCACCGCCGCCCGCAGCGCCCGGGTCAGCCGCCCGGTCAGGTCCCCGCCGCCCGGCTCCCAGCTGATCAGCAACTCCCGCACCCCGACCGCCCCTCCGCCGCACCAGACCGGCCGGTCGGCCGACCGGCGGACCGGCCGAGGCCCGCCCCGGGCCCGGACGAGCCCCCAGGCTAGGCCCTGTCCGGCCGGTCTTGTCGGATCAGCGCGCGGCGTCGGGCGCCCGGCTGGGAGTGCCGGCGCAACGCCCTCGTACTGGGTGTACTCGGGTGTTTCGCCGGTGCTTCCAGCCGGGATGATCCGGCGTCGCGCGCCCGGCAAGACCGGCCGGACCGGGCCTGGCGGCCCGCACTCCGGATTGGTCCTCCATCGGGCCCCCCGAGTGGCCCTGGGAACCGGACCACCGCACTCCTAGCGTGGCAGCCATGCCCGACACCACCACCGCCGGCACCACCACCACCGCCGTCACCGCTCCCGCCCGGCCGCCCGGCTCGCTGCGCGCGGCCGGCGCGATGACCCTGCTGGGCGCCTCCACCGGGGTGAGCGCCGCGTTCTCCGCCTACCCGCTGGCCGGCGGCCAGGCCCTGCGCTACACCCTGGCGGCCGCGATCCTGCTGCCGCTGGCCCGCCGCCGGCCGCGGCTCGCCCACCGGCTGACGCTCCGTGAACTCGCCCTGCTGCTGGCCCTGTCCGGCACCGGCCTGTTCGGGTTCAACCTGCTGCTGGTCGCCGCCCTGCGGCACACCGACCCGGCGGTGGTCGGCAGCGTGGTCGGCTGCACCCCGCTGCTGCTCGGCGTGGCCGGCCCGCTGCTGTCCCGGCGCCGCCCGGCCGTCCGGCTGCTCGCGGCGGCGGCCCTGGTGGTGTGCGGCGCGGCGCTCACCCAGGGCTTCGGCCACGGCGACGCGCTCGGCCTGCTGTACGCGGCCGGGACGCTGCTGTGCGAGGCGTCGTTCTCGCTGCTGGCCGTCCCGCTGCTGCCGCGGCTCGGCCCGGTCCGGGTCTCCGCGTACACCACCCTGCTCGCGGTGCCGCTGTTCGCCGCGGCGGCGGCGCTCTCGCCGTCCGCGCTGCGGGTGCCCACCGGCGGCGAGCTGCTCGCGCTGCTCTACCTGGGCCCGGTGCTGACCTGCGGGGCGTTCCTGCTCTGGTACTCGGCGCTGACGGTGCTGCCGGCCGACCGGGCGGGCCTGTTCGGCGGGCTGATCCCGCTCACGGCGACCCTCTCCGGCGCGGTCCTCACCGCCACCGTCCCGGCCCCGCTCCAGCTGCTGGGCGCCGCCCTGGTGACCGGCGCCCTGCTGTTCGGCGCGGCGACCTGACCCACCCCGCCCCGCCCGGCCGATCCCGCCGCAGCCCGGTGCCCGGGCCGGGCCGCTCACGCCCCGTCACCTTCCGGCCGGGCGGCCACTCGTCCGGGCGGCTGCCGTTTGCCGCCCCCGCGGAACCTCGGCTTAGCTGGGCCGCGATGACAGTCGACCGCCGCAGTGTTCTGCGTTCCGCTTCCCGCCTGGCCGCGCTGAGCGCCGCCGGCGGCCTGGTCGCCGCGTGCGGCGGCCCCTCCGACGTGCACGGCCCGGACGGCCCCTCGGTGGCGGCCCGTCCGCAGCCCGCGCACCTGACCGAGTCGCCGGCCGCGGGCCCGAGCGGGTCCCCGTCGCCGTCGCCCTCGCCGTCCCCGAGCGCCACCCCGTTCGCGCTGCCCCCGCTGGCCGCGGACACCCCGCAGGAGGTGGTGACCGGCCCGCGCACCAGGCCGCAGCTGGCGCTGACCTTCCACGGGCAGGGCGACCCGGCGATCGCCACCGCGCTGCTGACCACCGCCGAGCAGCGCGGCGCCCGGCTGACCGTGCTGGCGGTGGGCAGCTGGCTGGACGAGCAGCCGCGGATCGCCGAGCGCATCCTGTCCGGCGGGCACGAGCTGGGCAACCACACCCAGAACCACCTGGACATCTGCGCGCTGAGCGCCGAGCAGGCGCACGAGGAGATAGCCCAGTGCGCGCAGCGGCTGGAGCGGCTGACCGGGTCGATCGGCCGCTGGTTCCGGCCGTCCGCGGCGCAGTACGCGAACGCGATGGTGAAGGAGCAGGCCCAGCGGGTCGGCTACCCGCACGTGCTGTCCTTCGACGTCGACCCGCGCGACTACGCGGACCCGGGCGCGGAGACCGTGACCCGCCGGGTGCTGCGGGCGGCGGCGGCCGGCTCGGTGGTCGCCCTGCACATGGACCACCCGGGCACGGTGACGGCGCTGCCGGCCATCCTGGACGGCCTCGCCGGGCAGGGCCTGCACGCGGTGACGGCCTCCGAGCTCTGCGCCTGACCCGGCGTCACCCCCGGCCCCGGCCGTGCGATGCTCGACCCATGCGCTACCTCATCCTGGGCGCCGGCGCGGTCGGCGGCACCATCGGCGGACGTCTCCACCAGAGCGGGCGCGAGGTGCTGCTGGTCGCCCGCGGCCCCCACCTGGCGGCGCTGCGCGCCGACGGCCTGCGCCTGACCGTCCCGGACGGCACCCACCGGCTGGCGGTCCCGGCGGTCGGCGGCCCCGAGGAGGTCGGGCTGACCCCGGACGACGTGCTGGTGCTGGCGGTGAAGACCCAGCACTCGGCGGCCCTGCTCGACCGGTGGGCGCCGCGCCCGGTCGCGGGCGGCGGGACGGCGGGCGAGCGGCTGCCGCTGGTGTGCGCGCAGAACGGCGTGGAGAACGAGCGGCTGGCGCTGCGCCGCTTCGCCCGGGTGTACGGGATGTGCGTGTGGCTGCCGTCCTCGCACCTGGAGCCGGGCCGGGTCGCGGCGGCGGGCTCGCCGCGCTCGGGCGTGCTGCACCTGGGCCGCTACCCGCACGGCACGGACGAGCTGGCCGGGCGGATCGCCGCCGACCTGGCCGACTCGCACTTCGACGCGCCCCTCGCCGCGGACGTGATGGCCTGGAAGTACGCCAAGCTGCTGAGCAACCTGGGCAACGCGCTGGAGGCGGTGGCCGGTCCGATCGACGGCGAGCTTCGGCTGCGGGTGTGGCGGCGGCTGCGGGCGGAGGGGGAGGCGGTGCTGGCGGCCGCCGGGATCGCGCACCCGTCCGAGGAGGAGCAGCGGGCCCGGCGCGGCGACCGGGTGGCGCAGGTGCCGCTGGCGGGCGGGCCGCGGGCCGGGGGTTCGTCCTGGCAGTCGCTGGCGCGCGGCACCGGTGACATCGAGGCGGACTGGCTGAACGGCGAGGTGGTGCTGCTGGGCCGGCTGCACGGGGTGCCGGTGCCGCTCAACGCGGCCCTGCAGCGGCTGGCTGCCGCGTTCGCCCGCGAGGGCCGCCCGGCGGGCTCGCTGCCGGAGGCCGAGCTGGCCGCCCTGCTGGAGCTCTGACCCGGCGGGGGGAGCGCCGGCCGGCGAGGGGGGGCTCAGGCCAGCGGGTCGTCCGGTCCGTACGGGCGCAGTCGCAGGGTGCGGGCGTCGGTGGAGCGGATCGCGGGTGCGGCGGCGACCAGGGTCTCCAGGTTGTCGCGCCCGGCGTGCAGGAAGCGTCCGTGCAGTCCGTCGAAGCGGCCGCGGGCGGCGTCCACGGTGACGGCGACCATGTACGGGAGGGAGCCCCAGGCCCTGGTGTCCCGGAACACCGGCATGCCGGCGGTCATCTCGGTGGCGACCGTGCCGGGGCTGATGTCGAGCACGACGACGCCGTGCCGGCCGACCGAGTCGGCGATGTTGTCGGAGAGCCGGAGCAGCGCGCCCTTGGAGGTGGCGTACGCGGTGTAGTGGCCGTCGGGGCGCAGCGCGAAGTCGCTGTTGAGGTTGACGACCCGGCCGCGGCGGCGCTGCACCATGCCGGGCAGGACGTGGCGCAGCAGGTGGTAGGGGCCGCGCAGGTTGGTCTCGACGACCTGCCACCACTGGGCGGGGTCGGTCTCCCAGAGCGGCACCTCGGCGCGGTCGACCTGTCCGGCGTTGTTGACCAGCAGGTCGAGGGGGCCGAGGTCGCGCTCGATCGAGCGGACGGCCTCCCGGACGGCGCCCGGCCGGGTGACGTCGGCGGTGACGGCGACGCCGCGGGCGCCGTGCCGGACGCACTCCTTGAGGGTGGCGATCAGCGTCTCCTGGGTGCGGCCGAGCAGTCCGACGGCCATGCCCTCGGCGGCGAGCCCGATGGCGATCTCGCGGCCGATGCCGCGGCCGGCCCCGGTGACCATTCCGACCTGCCCGGTGAGTGATCCCGTCCCCATCCGCCTGCTCCCTCCTCCGGCTGGACCTCCGCATTGTGGTCCCGCCCGAGGGGGCGCACGGGGAGCGCGCGCGGCGCACTGCCGACGCCCACCCGTTCGGCCCAGGGCCCGGCGCGGGGGCCGTCGGCACGCACCGATGTGAACGGGCGTTAAGGCAGGTAGTACCGTCGTCCGGGCGGACCGCCCGGCCCCCACCGGGCCGCGGCGTCCGCGACACCACCGCCGGGTGATCCCCGGCTCCTTCCGAAGGGCATCTGAGTTGAGTGACATCGCACGCGTCGGAGTAGTCGGCTGCGGCCTCATGGGGTCGGGCATCGCCGAGGTGTTCGCCCGTTCCGGTCTGGACGTGCTGGTCTCGGAAGCCGGTGGCGAGGCCCTGGAACTGGGCCGGACCCGGCTGACCAACTCGCTGGAGACCGCAGTGCGGCGCGGCAAGCTGTCGGAGGAGGACCGGGACGCGGCGCTGGCCCGGCTGTCGTTCACCACCGAGCTGGCCGACTTCCACGACCGGGACCTGGTGGTCGAGGCGGTCGCCGAGCGCGAGGACGTCAAGGTCGCGATCTTCCGCACCCTGGACCAGGTGGTGACCCGCCGGGACGCAATCCTGGCCTCCAACACCTCCTCCATCCCGATCGTGAAGCTCGCCGCCGCGACCACCCGGGCCGAGCAGGTGATCGGCCTGCACTTCTTCAACCCGGCGCCGGTGCAGAAGCTGGTCGAGGTCATCCCGACCCTGACCACCTCCGCCGAGACCACCACCCGCGCCGAGCAGTTCGCCGTCGAGGCCCTGGGCAAGGAGCCGATCCGGGCCCGCGACCGGGCCGGTTTCGTGGTCAACGCCCTGCTGGTGCCGTACCTGCTCTCCGCGGTCCGGATGTTCGAGTCGGGCGTGGCCACCGCCGCCGACATCGACAAGGGCATGGAGGCCGGCTGCGCCCACCCGATGGGCCCGCTGCGGCTGTGCGACCTGATCGGCCTGGACACCATCGTCTCGATCGCCGAGTCGATGTACGACGAGTACAAGGAGCCGCTGTACGCGGCCCCGCCGCTGCTGTCCCGGATGGTCGACGCGGGCCTGCTGGGCCGCAAGTCCGGCCGCGGCTTCTACGACTACACCGCCGCCTGACGGACCGCGTCCTGACGCGCCGACACCCGGCGCCACGCCGCCGGGCCGCTCCGACTTCGTGGGGGACGCGGCCCGGCGGCGGGGGCCGTCAGGGGGTGGCGTAGCGGACGATGTCGGCGACCCGGCAGCTGACCGGGCCGTGCGGGTCGGCGGTGCCCTGGGCCTGTTCGACCGCGTCCTGGCCGGGCGGGAGCGAGCCGGCGGCGGCGACGCCCTCGGTGACCTGCCGGCCGCTGCCGTCCTCGAAGGCGATCTGCACCACGTAGTTGCTGGTGGTCGCGGTGTGGTTGGTGATCCGGACGGTGGCGGCGGGCCACTGCAGCGCGTCGTCCACCCCGCAGGCGGTGACCTCGACGTCGCCGAACGCGGCCCGTCCGGCGTCCTGCGCGAGCTGCGCCCCGGTGCCGCCGGTCCGCCCGCAGCCCGCCACGGCCAGGGCCGCCGCGGCGGCCAGGCAGGCGGTGGCGGCGATCGCTCGGATGCGCATGGTCTCCCCTCGGGACGGACACGGGTCAGGGCCGACGCTACGAGCCGCCGGGGCCACCCGTCCGGGATGTGTCCGATCCGTAATAACCGTGCGCAGCAAGTGTGTTGACGGTACGTCAGCGAATCGTCCGGTGCACGGCGAACGGCCCGGCGCGCACGGGCGCCGGGCCGTTCGGGCCGCTCGGGCTACTTCCGGCCGTTTCGGGCCGTCTCCGACCCGGGGGGTCAGGAGTTGATCTGGTACGGGTCGCCGTAGACCTTCCACTTGAGCGGCGGGTTGAGGTCGAAGTTCTTGGCGTTCAGGAACACCAGCTGCTCGGTGTCGACCCGGCTGGTGTCGGCGTGCGCCTCCTCCTGCTTCATGATCACCTTCCGGGCGTCCAGGAAGGCCTTCAGGTAGGTGGTCTCGTCGCCGCCCTGGGCCGGGGTCTTGGCCTTCTTCATGGCGGCGGCGCGGATGCCGCCGAAGCTGTCGGAGCTGTTGCCGGGGCCGTGCATCACGATGGCGTCGTAGTAGATGAACTGGCCGAGCGCGCGCAGCCCGTCCGCCTTGGCCTGCTGGACCGAGGGGTTGAAGTAGACCCGGTCGCGCTCGTCGTTCTGGGCCTGCTGGAAGACGGTGTCCTTGGCGGCGGTCTTCCAGTCGTTGACGAAGGCGGTGCCGAGGCCGGAGTGCGAGTCGCTGCCGTTGACCTTCTTCAGCGCGGGCAGGTACTTGGCCAGCACGTTGCCGGACTTGAGGTCGGTGTAGTGCTGCACCAGTTCGAGCATGTCGCCGGTGCCGGAACAGAAGCCGATGATGCCCGCGGTGTAGCCGCGGCCGTCGCCGATGTCCTCGATGTACTTGTACTGGGCCTTCCAGTCGAGCGAGGAGTTCTCCGCCGAGGAGACCAGCTCCATGGCGATCTCCTTCTTCGCCGGGTCGTCCAGTCCGACGGCGGCCACCGCCACGGCGCTCGCGGGGCTCGCCGCGGGGGTGGCGGCGTGGCCGGTGCCGGCCGCGGCCAGGGTCAGCGGGAGGGCGCCGACCAGGATCGCGAGGGCGGCCCGGGTGGTGCGGGCGGTGCGGTGCTTGCTGGGGTGCATTCTGACGCTCCGTCTGCCGGCTGCGGGCATGGGGGTGCCCGCAGCAGAGGGTTAGGAAACTTTCCTAACGAAGATTGAAGCGTCCGCCTCACGCTCCCGCAAGACGTCCGGCCGCATCCGGTTCAACTCGTCCGCCCGGACCGCCCGACGGGCCGTCGCCCCGCGCCCCGCCCGCCCCGGCCGCCGCCACCCGGACACCGCCGGAAAACCGCTGGCCGGACGGGGCGCCGGCGGCCATGCTGGGCCGGATGGAGATCCGCGAAGCCACCGCCGGGGACTGGGACGCCGTCTGGCCGTTCTTCCACCGCGTCGTTGCCGCCGGCGAGACGTTCACCTACCCCACCGACCTGACGTCCGACACCGCCCGCGGCTGGTGGATGCTGCCCGCCCCGAACCGCACCGTGGTCGCCGTCGACGAGACCACCGGCGCCGTCCTGGGCACCGCCAAGATGAACAACAACCAGGCGGGCAACGGCGCGCACGTCGCCAGTGCCAGCTTCCTGGTCGACCCGGACCACGCCGGGCGCGGCACCGGCCGCGCCCTGGGCGAAGAGGCCCTGCGCTGGGCCCGCACCCGGGGCTTCCGCGCCATGCAGTTCAACGCCGTCGTCGCCACCAACGCCCCGGCCGTCGGCCTCTACCGCTCGCTGGGCTTCGAGATCGTCGGCACCGTCCCCGAGGGCTTCCACCACCCCCGCCTCGGCTACGTCGGACTGCACGTCATGCACCGCCCGCTGTAGCCGCCTCCGCGCCCACCCCGGCCCCTGCCCCTGCCCCCGGCCGCCCCGCCGCCCCCTCGCGCCGCACCGCCGGGCGCGAGAGCACCGTCACCAGCAGCGACACCCCGGCCAGCGCGCCGATCGCCCAGCGCACCTCCACCAACTGCGCCAACCCGCCCGCCAGCGCCGCACCGACCCCCTGCCAGGCGATCCGGCCCGCCGACTCCACACCCTGCACCTGCCCCTGCGCGGCGGTCGGCGTCAGCGCCAGCAGCCGCTCCTGGAGCGGCAGCGTCGCCGCGAACCCGACCCCCGCCGCGCCCACCGCCGCTGCCGCCGCCCACACCGGCGGCCCGGCCGCCAGCAGCAGGAACGGCCCCGCCAGCAGCAGCCGCAGCCCGTACGCCAGCCGGGCCCGCCGCGCCGCGTCCAGCAGCCGCCCCACCAGCAGGTCACCCGCCAGCAGGTCACCCGCCAGCATCCCGGCCGCGCCCGCCGCCAGCAGCGTCCCGGCCGCCGACGGCGCGTACGGCAGCAGCAGCGCCTCGCAGCCCACCACCAGCCCGTTGGGCACCCACAGGTTCAGCAGCAGCGCCCGCCGCCCGGGCCGCCCCAGCAGCTCGGCGTTGCCCCGCCAGGTCTCCCGCAGGCCCGGCCGGCGCGGCGGCCGCACCGACCGCTCCCGCACCGTCACCGCCACCACCGCCGCGGCCAGCGCCGTCAGACCGCCCGCCGCGCCCAGCACCTGGTACGGCGTCAGCACCGCCAGCAGCGCCCCGCCCAGCGCGAACCCCAGCACCGCCGCCCCGCCCGCCGTGACGTTCATCAGCGACCGGGCCCGCGCGTACCCGCCCGGCGGCACGATCTCCGCCAGCAGGCCCATCCGCGTTCCCGTCCCCAGCGACTGGAAGAACCCGACCAGCAGCAGCAGCCCGAACCGCGCCGCCAGCGGCAGCCCCGGCACCGCCTGCCCCAACGTCGCGGCCAGCGCCAGCAGGTGCAGCGCCACCAGCGTCCGGCGCGGCCGCGCCCCGTCCGCGACCGACATCAGCGTCAACGCGCCCAGCACCGCCGCGAACGACGACCCGTACATGCTCACCGCCGTCAGGAACGGCGACCCCGTGCGCGCCTGCACCAGCGTGCCCAGCGCGAACCCCGACAGCGTCCCGGCCCCCGCCAACAGCGTGAAACCTGCGTACAGCCCCGCGAACTCCCGCTGCCGCAGCAGCGCCAGATACCCGTGATCAGTCATGAAAAAAGCCTCCGACGCTGCCGCGGGGGCGCGTTCGAAGGCCGACCACGAGAACCTAGCAGCCCCGTCCCGAACCGCGCAAAACCCGGAACCCGCACGGGTGCTCGCCACCCGCGCCGTCCTGCGCCCGCCCACCCCGCCCTCGGCCAAGGACCCCGACGGGCGCGCCCGCAGCACGGCGGACCACACCGCCCTCGGCACCGGCCACCCGGACCAGGCCGATGTCGGCCGGCTCCTGTCCGCGCTGCGGGACACCACCTGCGTCTGACCCCGGACGCGCCGGAGCCCCGCCGCTCCCCCACCCGGGGGACGCGACGGGGCTCCGACGGGCCGTCAGGCCCCGCGCAGCACCGCGCCGGTGCGCTCGGCGGCCACCGCGACCGCCGACGCGCGGGCCGCCGACGCCTCGTCGGCCGTCAGCGTCCGGTCGGCGGCCCGGAAGCGCAGCGTGTACGCCAGCGACTTCTTGCCCGCGCCCGCCTGCTCGCCGGTGAACACGTCGAACAGCCGCAGCGACTCCAGCAGTTCGCCCGCGCCCTCGCGCAGCGCCGCCTCCACGTCCGCGGCGTGCACGCCCGCGTCCACGATCAGCGCCACGTCCTGGGTCGCCACCGGGTAGGCGGAGACCGGCGGGCCGGAGACCCGGCGGCCGTCCTCGAACAGCAGGTCCAGGTCGAGCTCCATCGCGCTGGTGCGCTCCGGCAGGTGCAGCGCCTTGACGACGCGCGGGTGCAGCTCGCCGGCGTGGCCGACGACCTCCTCGCCGACCAGCAGCTCGGCGCAGCGCCCCGGGTGCCACGGCGCGTACTGCGCCTGGCGGACCGTCAGCTCCACGCCCGCGGCGGCGGCGACCACCCGGGCCGCCTCGACCGCGTCCGCCCAGCCGGACGGCGCGCCCTTGCCCCACCAGCCGGACGGCAGCCGCTCGCCGGTCAGCGCGACGGCGACCCGGCGCGGCTGGTCCGGGAGGGCGGCGTCCAGCTCGGCGAGCTGCTCCTCGGTCGGGCGGCGGTCCACCGGCAGCCGCGGCGCGACCTTCGGCTCGGCCTTGGGCAGGAACACCGTGCCGGTCTCGAAGATCGCCAGGTCGGTGTTGCCGCGCCCGACGTTGCGCCGCAGCGCGCCCAGCAGGCCCGGCAGCAGGGTGGTGCGCAGCGCCGGCTCGGCGTCGTTCAGCGGGTTGACCAGCTTGACGGTGCGGCGGCGCGCGTCGTCCGCGTCCAGCCCGAGGCCGTCGAAGGAGGCGTCGCCGACGAACGGGTACGCGTTGATCTCCACGTAGCCCGCGCCGGCCAGCGCCACGCCGACCCGGCGGTGGAAGCGCTGCGCCTCGGACAGGCCGCGCCCGGGCGGGGTGACCGGCATCCGGGCCGGGACGTTGTCGTAGCCCTCCAGCCGGATGACCTCCTCGGCGAGGTCGTACGGGTCGGTCAGGTCGGGCCGCCAGGACGGCGGGGTGACCTCCAGGACGTCCGCCCCGACGACGGTGCAGCCGACCTCCTGCAGGCGGCGGGTGACCGTCTCGCGGCCGTACTCGGCGCCGGCGACGCGGTCGGGCAGGTCGGCGTCGATCGGGATGGTGCGCACCGGGTGCGGGGCGGCGATGTCGGTGACCCCGGCCTCGGCGGTGCCGCCGGCGATCAGCACCAGCAGGTCGACGGCGCGCTGCGCGGCGGCCCGGGCGGCCTCCGGGTCGACGCCGCGCTCGAAGCGCCTGGACGCCTCGGAGGGCAGCTTGTGGCGCTTGGCGGTGCGGGCGATGGCGACCGGCTCGAAGTGCGCGGCCTCGATGATGATCTCGGTGGTGCCGCTGGCCAGCCCGGTCTCCGGGTCGACGACCGGGTCGAGGATCTCGGTGCTGGCGCCGCCCATCACGCCGGCCAGGCCGATCGGGCCGGAGTTGTCGCAGATCAGCAGGTCCTCGGCGGACAGCTCGCGCTTGACGCCGTCCAGCGTGGTGAGCTGCTCGCCCGCCACCGCCCGGCGGACCTGGATCGGCCCGTCGACGCGGTTGCGGTCGTAGGCGTGCAGCGGCTGGCCGACCTCCAGCATCACGTAGTTGGTGATGTCGACGGCCAGCGAGACCGGGCGGATGCCGGACTTCTGCAGGCGGCGCTGCAGCCAGATCGGCGACTTCGCGCCCGGGTCGACGCCGGTCACGGTGCGCGCCACGAAGCGGTCGCAGCCCACCGGGTCGGCGACCTTCACCAGGTAGCCGTACGCGTTGGCCGGCGGCACGTCCAGCAGCGCCGGGTCGGCCAGCGGCAGGCCGTACGCGGCGGCGGCCTCGCGGGCCACGCCGCGCATCGACAGGCAGTAGCCGCGGTCGGGGGTGACCGCGATGTCGAGCACCTCGTCGACCAGCTGGAGCAGCTCGATCGCGTCGGTGCCGGGCTCGTACTCGGGCGGCAGCACGATGATGCCGTGGTGGTCGTCGCCCATGCCCAGCTCGCGGGCGGAGCAGATCATGCCGGCCGAGGTGTGGCCGTAGGTCTGCCGGGCGGAGATCGGGAACGGGCCGGGCAGCACGCCGCCGGGCAGGATCACCACGACCTTGTCGCCGACCTGGAAGTTGGTGGCGCCGCAGACGATCTCCTGCGGCTCGCCGGTGCCGTTGGCGCCGCCGACGTTGACGAAGCAGTGCCGGATCGGCTTCTTGAAGCCGCTCAGCTCCTCGATCGAGAGCACCTCGCCGACCACCAGCGGGCCCTTGACGTCGGTGCCGAGCTGCTCGACGGTCTCCACCTCGAGACCCGCGCGGACCAGCCGGGCCGCGACGTCGCGGCCGGTCTCGCCCGCCGGCAGGTCGACGTACTCGCGCAGCCAGGAAAGCGGGACGCGCATCAGATCTCCATCCCGAACGGGAGGGTGAAGCGGACGTCACCCTCGACCATGTCGCGCATGTCGGCGACGTTGTGACGGTTCATCAGGATCCGCTCCAGGCCCAGGCCGAACGCGAACCCGCTGTAGCGGTTCGGGTCGATGCCCGCGGCGACCAGCACCCGCGGGTTGACCACGCCGCAGCCGCCCAGCTCGATCCAGCCCTCCGAGGAGCAGGTCCGGCACGGACGGTCGGGGTTGCCCACCGAGGCGCCGCGGCAGACGAAGCACTGGAGGTCGATCTCGGCGCTGGGCTCGGTGAACGGGAAGTACGAGGGCCGCCAGCGCAGCTCCAGGCCGCCGCCGATCAGCTTCTCCACCAGCACCTCGATGGTGCCCTTGAGGTGGCCGAAGGTGAGGCCCTCGTCCACCGCGATCGCCTCGACCTGGCGGAACACCGGGGTGTGGGTGGCGTCCAGTTCGTCGGTGCGGTAGACCCGGCCGGGGCTGACCGCGTACAGCGGCGGCTCGCCGGCCAGCATCGCCCGGATCTGCACCGGCGAGGTCTGGGTGCGCAGCACCATGCCGGAGTCGGCGGTGCCGTCGGGGGCCTCGACGAAGAAGGTGTCCTGCATCGAGCGGGCCGGGTGGTCGGCGTGCAGGTTCAGGGCGTCGAAGTTCAGCCACTCCGCCTCGACCTCGGGGCCGGACGCCACCTGGTAGCCCATCGCGACGAAGGTGTCCTCGATGCGCTCGGCGAGCGTGGTCAGCGGGTGCCTGGCACCGCGCGGCACCCGGCCGTACGGCAGGGTGACGTCCACCGCCTCCTCGACCAGCACCCGGGCGTCGCGCTCCGCCTCCAGCTCGACCTGGCGCTCGGCCAGGGCCCGGTTGACGGCGCCGCGGGCCTGGCCGATCAGCTTGCCCGCGGCGGCCTTGGCCTGCGGGGGCAGGGCGCCGATCTCGCGGTTGGCGAGCGACAGCGGGGAGCGGTCGCCGGTGTGCGCGACCTTCGCCTGCTTGAGCTCGTCGAGGTCGGCGGCGGCGGCGAAGGCGGCGAGCGCCTCGTCCCGGGCCTGTTCCACCACCTCGGGCTTGAGGGCCTCGACCTCGACCGGGTCGTACGACTTATTGGGTGCCGACATCTCTATCTTTCCCGTGCTCCTGCTCGTGATCAGGTCTGCTGCGTCGCCGGGCGTCCAGGAACGCCAGGGGTCGAGTGTAGTCGCAGGCCGCGACCCCCCACGGCGGCGGACCGCGCCGCGGTCCGGGTCAGAGCATGAAGTCGGGGACGCCCGCGGGCAGCACGAACCGGAACCTGGCGCCGCCGCCGTCGGCCCGGCTGATCCGGATCACCCCGCCGTGCGCCTCCACGATGCCCTTGACGATGTACAGGCCCAGGCCGGTGCCGCCCCGCCTGGAGCCCCGCCAGAACCGGGTGAACACCCGCGGCATCGCCTCCTCCGGGATGCCGGCGCCCTGGTCGCTGACGATGACGGCGGTGCCCTCGATCGTCCGGGGCGGCGTCCCGGCCCGCTCCACCAGCTCCTTGGCCGGCCCGACCTCGATGGTCACGGTGCCCTCGCCGTGCCGGACCGCGTTCTCCAGCAGGTTGGCCAGCACCTGGTCGAGCTTGTCCGGGTCGCCCCACTGCTCGGCCGGCGGCCCGGCCACCCGGATGTCGAAGCGCTCGGCGGGGATGCCCGCCGCGACCTTCCCGGCCACGTGCCGGCGGACCGCCGCCGCCAGGTCGATCCGCTGCTTGCGGATCTCCAGCCGGCCGGCGTCGATCCGGGAGATGTCCAGCAGTTCGGCGATCAGCCGCACCACCCGGTCGGCGTCCGCGTCGACGGTCTCCAGCATGACCCGCTTCTGGCCGTCGTTGAAGCGCTCCCACTTGGCCAGCAGCGTCGCCGTGAAGCCCTTCACGCTGGTCAGCGGCGAGCGCAGCTCGTGCGCGACGGTGGCGATCAGCTCGGCGTGCGAGCGCTCGGTGCGCCGCCGCGCCTCGGTGCCGCGCAGCGTCACCACCACCTGCCGCACCGGCCCGGCCGCCCGCTCGCGCACGTACCTGGCGCACACCAGCACCTCGCGCCCGTCCAGCAGCAGGTTCCGCTCGGGCTGCCCGGTGCGCACCGCGAGCCCGCCGTACGGGTCGGTGAGCGGCCACCAGCGGCGGCCGTCCAGGTCCTCCAGCGGCAGCGCCCGCTCCAGCGGCACGCCGATCGCGCGGTGCGCGGAGCGGCCGGTGATGCGTTCCGCGGCCCGGTTGAAGACCACCACCCGGCCCTGCCCGTCCGCGACCACCAGTCCGTCCGGCAGGTCGTCAGGTTCGACCGCTGCCCAGTTGACGCCGCCCATGGGTGTCCTCCCCCGCCCGCCCCCTCGCCGGCCCAGGGACCGACCCTAGCGCGCCCGGCCCTCGGCGCGACACCCGTCGTGGGAGCGCTGGGCGCGCGCGGAGGCGTACAGGCACACGGCGGCCGCCGTGGCGAGGTTCAGGCTCTCCGCGTGCCCGTGGATGGGCACCCGCACCACCTCGTCCGCCAGCGCGCGGGTCTCCTCCGGCAGGCCCCAGGCCTCGTTGCCGAACACCCAGGCGCACGGGCCCTCCAGGGTGCCCTCGTCCAGCTCCTGGTCGAGGTCGCGCCGCCCGGCCCCGTCCGCGGCCAGCACCCGCACCCCGGCCGCCCGCAGCCGGGCCACCGCCTCCTCGACCGGCACCCCGGTCGCCACCGGCAGGTGGAACAGGCTCCCGACGGACGCCCGGACCGCCTTCGGGTTGTACGGGTCCACCGAGGCGTCGGTGAGCACCACCGCGTCCGCCCCGGCCGCGTCCGCGGTGCGCAGCACGGTGCCCGCGTTCCCGGGGTCGCGCACGTGCGCGAGCACCGCGACCAGCTTCGGGCGGGCGGCCAGCACCTGCTCGAACGGGGTGTCGATGAACCGGCACAGCGCCACGATGCCCTGCGGGGTGACGGTGTCGCAGATGTCCGCGACGACCTCCTCGGTGGCGGTCAGCACCGGCCGTCCGGCGTCCCGCGCGGCGGCCACGATCTCCGGGTGCCGCTCGGCCGCCTCCGCCGTCACGTACACCTCGACCACGGCGTGCTCGCCGTCCGGCAGCCGCCCGAACGCCACCGCCTCCCGGACCGCCTGCGGGCCCTCGGCCAGGAAGCGCCGCTCCTTGCCGCGCTGGTTGCGCTTGGCCAGCCGGCGGGCGGCGACGACGCGCGGGGAGCGCAGGGAGGTCAGCAGGGGGGTCTCGGTGCTCATGCTCACGATCTTCGTCACGGGCGGGCGGGGGCGCGGTACGCGACGGACCCGCAGGCCGGGCGGCCTGCGGGTCCGGGGCAACGCTTCGGGGCGACGGCCTGGATCAGGCGGCGACCTTGGGGGCGTTGACGTCCTCCGGCAGCGCCTTCTGGGCGACCTCGACCAGGGCGCGGAACGCCACCGAGTCGTTCACCGCGAGGTCGGCCAGCATCTTGCGGTCGATCTCGACGCCCGCGGCCTTGAGGCCCTGGACGAAGCGGTTGTAGGTGATGCCGTTGGCACGGGCAGCGGCGTTGATGCGCTGGATCCAGAGCTGGCGGAAGTCGCCCTTGCGCTTCTTGCGGTCGTTGAAGTTGTAGACGAGCGAGTGGGTGACCTGCTCCTTGGCCTTGCGGTACAGGCGCGAGCGCTGACCGCGGTAGCCGGAGGCCCGCTCGAGGATGACCCGGCGCTTCTTGTGGGCGTTCACTGCCCGCTTGACGCGTGCCACTTCATTACTCCTTGGTTCCGGACCTCGGATCGTGCCGGCGGTCCGTTATTCGATTCGGTCGGTAAGGATCAGCGGGTGCCCGCGGCGGCGCCGCGGGCGGGCGATCACTTGCCGAGAAGCTTCTTGATCTTCTTCGCGTCGCCCGGGGCCATCTCGGCGTTGCCGGCCAGCTTGCGGGTCAGCGTCGAGGGCTTGTGCTCGAGCAGGTGGCGACGGCCGGCACGCTCGCGCAGCACCTTCCCGGAGCCAGTGATCTTGAAGCGCTTGCTGGCGCCGCTGTGCGTCTTCTGCTTCGGCATGTCGCCGTATCTCCTCGTCGGTCCGTTCCGGCCCGCGCCGTGCGGCGCGGGCCGGAACTGGATGGATCTCGTCTCCAGGGCGGGACGCCCCGGAACCGGGTGCCTCGGCCTCCCGGCTCCCGAACCCGAAGGCTCAGGCGTCCTGGGCGGCCTCGGCGGGCTGCTCGACCTCGGCGGCCTCGGCGTCGTCGTCCGCGGTCTCGGCGGCCTCGGTCTCCTCGACCTCGTCCACCTCGCCGTCCACGTCGTCCGCCTGGTCCGCAGCCGGTCCGCGACCCTGCCGCTCCGCCTTGCGGGCGTCAGCGGCGGCGCGGGCCTCGGCCATGGCCTCGGTCTTCTTCTTGTGCGGGCCGAGAACCATGATCATGTTTCGGCCGTCCTGCTTCGGAGCGGACTCCACGAAGCCCAGGTCCTGGACGTCGTCCGCGAGCCGCTGCAGCAGTCGGAAGCCCAGCTCGGGGCGGGACTGCTCACGACCGCGGAACATGATCGTGATCTTGACCTTGTCACCCTGCTTGAGGAACCGGACGACGTGACCCTTCTTGGTGTCGTAGTCGTGCGGGTCGATCTTCGGCCGGAGCTTCATCTCCTTGATGACCGTGTGCGCCTGGTTCTTGCGCGCCTCACGGGCCTTCATGGCCGACTCGTACTTGAACTTGCCGTAGTCCATGAGCTTGCACACCGGCGGTCGCGCCGTGGCGGCGACCTCGACCAGATCCAGGTCGTACTCCTGGGCAAGCTCCAGCGCCTTCGCGAGCGGGACGATGCCGACCTGCTCGCCGCTGGGACCGACGAGTCGCACCTCGGGGACGCGAATCCGGTCGTTGATGCGGGGCTCGGTGCTGATGGGGCCTCCTCGGTTGCACCTTTTCCGATGCGGCCGTCGGGCGGCGGTCGCACGTAGTGGTTTCGACCACTGGGCGGGGCTTCATTCATGCTCCGCTGCCGCTGCCCTCTGGCAGGAGCACCGAACGCACGAAAAAAGCCCCGCACGGTACAGGCGGGGCTCCACACGTTCCGGGATGTCCTGACGGACACCACTGGCAGCGGGCAATCCTCGCGGCGCCCACCACGGACCGGACCCGCCGGCCCTTCGGCCGATCAGGTGGGAGACTTTCGCGGTTGCCCTCTCGGGCCTCCTGGAGTGGAGCCTCCACTTGCTGGCCGGGCAACCCGAAGGCTCGCCTGGCCGGTCAGTCTCGAATCATACCAGCGTTCCGGGGCCGACCGGTATTCCGACCCCCCGCCACCCGCCTTGTACGCTCCATCCGTACCCCGCTTTCGCACCAGCACTCCGGAGTGACGCCTTGACCAGCCAGCCCGACCACGCGCCCGAGTCCGACCAGGCCCTCGGCTTCGACGACCTGACCCGTGACATCGCCGAGGTCCCCGCCGTCGAGGTGATCACCACCGTCGCCGTCCACCTGATGAGCGCCGCCGCCGTCAAGTGCGGCCTCGCCGAGGGCGGCGAGGCCGACAAGGACCTCGACGAGGCCCGCAAGCTGATCACCGCCCTGGCCGGCCTGGTCACCGCCGGAGCCCCCGAGATCTCCAACTTCCACGCCGCCCCCCTCCGCGACGGCCTCCGCTCCCTCCAGCTCGCCTTCCGCGAGGCCTCCCTCGTCCCCGACGCCCCCGGCACCGGCCCCGGCGAGAAGTTCACCGGCCCCGTCTACTCCTGACACCCCCGGGCCCCGGGGCCCCACGCCGAAGCCGCCCGGCCGGGGGAACTCCCCCGGCCGGGCGGCTTCCGCGCTCACGCGTCGTACTCGTCCAGCGGCGGGCACGAGCAGACCAGGTTCCGGTCGCCGTACGCGCCGTCGATCCGCCGCACCGCCGGCCAGTACTTGTCCGCCGGGTTGACGCCCGCCGGGAAGACCGCCTCCTCGCGGGTGTACGGGTGCGCCCACTCGCCGGCCAGCATCGCCGCGGTGTGCGGGGCGTTGCGCAGCGGGTTGTCGTCCGCCGCCCACTCGCCCGCGCCGACCTTCTCGATCTCGCCGCGGATGGCGATCATCGCCTCGCAGAACCGGTCGATCTCGTGCAGGTCCTCGGACTCGGTCGGCTCGATCATCAGCGTCCCGGCGACCGGGAACGACATGGTCGGCGCGTGGAAGCCGTAGTCGATCAGCCGCTTGGCGATGTCGTCGACGCTGACGCCGGTCTCCTTGCTGAGCGGCCGCAGGTCGATGATGCACTCGTGCGCGACCAGCCCGCCGGGGCCGGTGTAGAGCACGGGGTAGTGCGGGGCGAGCCGCTTGGCGATGTAGTTGGCGTTCAGCACGGCCACCTGGGTGGCGCGCTTGAGTCCCTCGCCGCCCATCAGGCGGACGTACGACCAGGAGATCGGCAGGATCGCCGCCGAGCCCCAGGGCGCGGCCGAGATCGGGCCGACGCCGGTCGCGGGGCCGGCCTCGGCCTGGAGCGGGTGGTTGGGCAGGTACGGCGCGAGGTGCGCGCGCACCGCGACCGGGCCGACGCCGGGGCCGCCGCCGCCGTGCGGGATGCAGAAGGTCTTGTGCAGGTTGAGGTGCGAGACGTCCGCGCCGAACTTGCCGGGCTTGGCCAGGCCGACCAGCGCGTTGAGGTTGGCGCCGTCGACGTACACCTGGCCGCCGGCCTCGTGGACGAGCTCGCAGATCCGGGTGATCTCGGTCTCGAACACGCCGTGGGTGGACGGGTAGGTGACCATCAGCACGGCCAGCTGCTCGCCGTGCTGGGCGATCTTCGCCTTCAGGTCCTCGACGTCCACGTCGCCGTCGGCCAGCGTCTTGACGACCACGACCCGCATGCCGGCCATCGCCGCCGAGGCGGCGTTGGTGCCGTGCGCGGAGGACGGGATCAGGCAGACGTCGCGCTGGGTGTCGCCGTTCGCCCGGTGGTAGGCCCGGACGGCCAGCAGGCCGGCCAGCTCGCCCTGCGAACCGGCGTTGGGCTGGATCGAGACGGCGTCGTAGCCCGTCACCTCCACCAGCTGCTGCTCCAGCTCCCGGATCAGCGTGAGGTATCCGGCCGCCTGGTCGACCGGCGCGAACGGGTGCAGCTGCCCGAACTCGGGCCAGGTGACCGGCTCCATCTCGGTGGTCGCGTTGAGCTTCATGGTGCAGGAGCCCAGCGGGATCATGCCGCGGTCGAGCGCGTAGTCGCGGTCGGAGAGCCGGCGCAGGTAGCGCAGCATGGCGGTCTCGGAGCGGTGGCTGTGGAAGACCGGGTGGGTGAGGTACTCGTCCTCGCGCAGCAGCCCGGCGGGCAGCGCGTCGGCGTCCTCGGCGATCTCGGCGCCCTCGACCCCGAACGCGGCGAACACGGCCGCCAGGTGCGCGCGGGTGGTGGTCTCGTCGCAGGACACCGACACCCGGTCGCCGTCGACCCGGTGCACGTTGACGCCGCCGGCCAGCGCCGCGGCGACGACCTGGTCGGCCCGGCCGGGCACCACGGCGGTGACGGTGTCGAAGAACGCGTCGTGGGCGAGCTCGACGCCGCCCGCGCGCAGGCCGGCGGCGAGCGCGGCGGCGTAGCGGTGGGTGCGGCGGGCGATGTCGGCGAGGCCGTCGGGGCCGTGGTAGACGGCGTACATGGAGGCCATCACGGCGAGCAGCACCTGCGCGGTGCAGATGTTGGAGGTGGCCTTCTCGCGGCGGATGTGCTGCTCGCGGGTCTGCAGGGCGAGCCGGTAGGCGCGGTTGCCGTCGGCGTCGACGGAGACGCCGACCAGGCGGCCGGGCAGGTTGCGGGCGTACTCGGCGCGCACGGCCAGGTAGCCGGCGTGCGGGCCGCCGAAGCCCATCGGGACGCCGAAGCGCTGCGAGGTGCCGCAGGCGATGTCGGCGCCGAGCTCGCCGGGCGAGCGCAGCAGGGTGAGGGCGAGCAGGTCGGCGGCGACGGCGACCACCGCGCCGAGCCCGTGCGCCTGCTCGATGACGGCCTTCGGGTCCCGGACCGCGCCGGACGCGCCGGGGTACTGGAGCAGCACGCCGAACACGCCGCGCTCGGCGATCTCGGCGGGGATGCCGTCGGACAGGTCCGCGGTGACGACCTCGACGCCGGTCGGCTCGGCGCGGGTCTCGATCACGGCGAGGGTCTGCGGCAGGGTGTCGGCGTCGACCAGGAAGACGCCGGCCTTGTTCTTGGTGACGCGCCGGGCCAGCGCCATCGCCTCGGCGGCGGCGGTGCCCTCGTCGAGCAGCGAGGAGCCGGAGGTGTCCAGGCCGGTCAGGTCGGCGACCACGGTCTGGAAGTTGAGCAGCGCCTCCAGGCGGCCCTGCGAGATCTCCGGCTGGTACGGGGTGTAGGCGGTGTACCAGGCCGGGTTCTCCAGCACGTTGCGCAGGATGACCGGCGGGGTGAAGGTGCCGTAGTAGCCGAGGCCGATCATCGAGGTGAGGACCTGGTTGCGGCCGGCCAGCTCGCGCAGTTCGGCGAGCACCTGGGCCTCGCTGCGGCCGGCGGGCAGGCCGAGCGCGGTGAGGCTGCGGATGGCGTCGGGGACGGCGGCGTCGGACAGCTCGTCCAGGGAGGCGTAGCCGACCTGGGCCAGCATCTTCTGCTGGGCGTCGCTGTCGGGGCCGATGTGGCGGTGCTCGAAGGGGCTGGCCTGCTCAAGGTCGCTGAGCGTCGGCTGGGCGTTCATGGGGGTCGGGCCTCCTGGTCGCGGACCGGCGGTGGTACGCACGCGGTCGGCGGCCGTGGGAGCGCCTGGGCGTACGAACCCGTCAGCCTCCCCCTCTGTCATCGGTACCTGAGAGCTTCGCACGTCCGGACCGCGCGGGCCCGCCCGGCTTGCACCGTCGGCGAGGGCCGGGTCGGCCGGCTCCGGTGCCGACCGTCCTGCCCTGCTTTCCAGAGTGACCTGGCCCGTTCGGTACGGATGCCTGAGAGATTCCGGGGAGGGGTTGCTCCTTCGGCGCCCCGCACCCCGCCGTTCGGGCGGTTCCGGGACTCTCCCGAGCGGGCTCGGCGGTCGCCTCCGAGGTTACCAGCGCGGGCCTCCCGTATCACCGGTGCGGCCCTGTGATCTGCCCCGGACGGCGGTGTCCGGGGTGCCGCCGTCCGTGACGTGCCGTTTGGTGTGAAGTGGCGGCCCGGCACGCTCCTCCGGCCGCCTCCGGACGGATCTTCCCAGGAGCAGCAGGACTGGAGGACAGCGTGCAGACCGATATCGATCCGCGCGACCTGATCGGACACAAGGCGGTCGACCGGAACGGTGACAAGATCGGCACGGTCGACGAGGTGTACCTGGACGACGCCACCGGCGAACCGGAGTGGGCGGCCGTCCGCACGGGGATCTTCGGCCGGGACGCCTTCGTCCCGCTGACCACCAGCGAGTTCGCGGGCGACGAGCTGCGCGTCCCGTACGACAAGTCGCTGATCAAGGAGTCGCCGGACTTCGGCGTGGGCCAGCACCTCTCGCCGGCCCAGGAGCTGCAGCTGTACCGCTACTACGGGCTGGACACGGGCGGCGACGCCGGTTCGGGCCGGGCGGCGGTGGACGGCACGGCAGCGGCGACCGGGACGGCAGCGGCGGCCGGGACCGCCGGGGCGGCGGCGACCGCGAAGGAGCACCCGCGCGAGGAGCCCGCGGCGCCCGCCGCGGACCGCGACTTCGGCACCGTCGCCTCCTCCCCCACCCCGGCGCCCGCCCCCGGCGCCGCCGCCGCGGCCCCGGCCGCCCACGCCGCGGGCAGGCACCAGCAGGCCCAGCCGCAACCGCGGTCGCAGCAGCAGCAGCAGCCGTCCGCCCGGTCGGCCGCGGCAGAGCCGACCGCGCCGGTGGAGATCACCTGCCGCGAGGAGCGGATCGACATCAGCACCGAGTGGCACGAGGTGGGCACCACCCGGCTGCGCAAGTACGTGACCACCGAGCAGGTGGAGCGCCGGGTGCCGGTGGTGCGCGAGCGGGTGCGGGTGGAGCGGATCCCGGTGTCGGACGCGGAGCGGGCGGCGCTGAGCGAGCAGGAGATCGCCGAGGCGGTCGAGGAGGTCACGCTGCGCGAGGAGCGCCCGGTGGTGCACAAGTACCTGGCGCCGATCGAGCGGGTGCGGCTGGTGGTGGAGCGGTACACCGAGGAGGAGGTGGTCCGCGAGGAGCTGCGCCGCGAGCAGGTGGAGGTGCACGACGCGACCACCGGCGAGGGGGACGGCGAGGGGCCGCGGCAGCGCCAACCGTGGAACGCGCAGCCGCAGTCGCCGGCGGCCCGGCCGCAGTCGGCCGCGAACGGCAGCGCGGAGCACGCCCGCCCGGAGCCGCTGCGCTCCTGACGGCCCGTCGGCCGTCCGGCCCCGGCCCGCTCCGGCGGGTCGGGGCCGGCGCTTTGCCAAAGCTTCACCGATCGATATTTGACAGGGTGAAGCATCTCCCGACATCGTTACTTCAGTCCCTGCACTATCGCCTTTCTGAAGCAACCTGTCGGAGGAGTCCCCGTGAGTGAGGCACCACAGCCCACCCCCACGGCCGCCAAGCCCACCAGCGCCCGGGTCCTGCCCGCCCTGATCCTGGCCATGCTGGCCTTCAGCGTGGTGCAGACCGCGGTCGTCCCGATCCTGCCGGGCCTGGCCCGCGAGCTGAACGTCTCGGGCTCCAACATCACCTGGCTGATGACCGCCAACCTGCTCTCCGCGGCGGTGCTCACCCCGCTGCTGGGCCGCTTCGGCGACCTGCGCGGACGCAAGCCCATGCTGCTGGTCTCGCTGGCCGGCCTGGTGCTCGGCTCCGGCCTCGCGGTGGCCACCCACTCCTTCACCTGGCTGGTGGTCGCCCGGGTGCTGCAGGGCGCGGGCGGCGGCGTGCTGCCGCTGGCGATCAGCATCGTCCGCGACGAGCTGCCCCGGCACAAGGTGACCGGCGGCGTCGCCGCGATCTCCGCCTCGATGGGCGTCGGCTCCGGCCTCGGCCTGGTCGCCACCGGCCTGCTGCTGGAGCACTGGAGCTACAAGTCGATCTTCTGGATGGGCCTGGTCTTCGGCCTGATCGCGGTCCTGCTGGTGGTCCTGCGGGTCCCCGCCGACCCGGTCACCGACAAGGAGGGCGGCGCCGACCCGCTCGGCGCGCTCACCCTGGCCGGCTGGCTCTCCGCCCTGCTGGTCGCCGTCAGCCAGGGCAACCACTGGGGCTGGACGTCCACCCGCACCCTCGGCCTGTTCGCCGTCGCCGCCGTGGTCGCCCTGGTCTGGCTCCTGGTCGAGTCAAAGGTCACCCACCCGCTGGTCGACCTGTCGATGATGGCCCGCCCCGCCGTCGCCTTCACCAACATCTCCGGCCTGCTGATCGGCTTCGGCATGTACGGCTCGTTCATGGTGATCAGCAACTTCGCGCAGACCCCGGAGAAGCTCACCCACTACGGCTTCACCGCCACCGTCCTGCACGCCGGCGTCATGCTGCTGCCCTCCGCGATCGGCTCGATGGTCGCCGCCCCGCTCGGCGCCCTGCTGATCGCCCGCCGCGGCCCCCGCCTCCCGCTGGTGCTCGGCGGCTTCCTCGGCGCCGTCTCGATGGCCTACCTGGCGCTGCGCCACGGCGCCGAGTTCGACATCTACTTCTCCTCCGCGGTCTTCGGCCTCGGCGTCGGCCTCGCCTACGCCGCGATGCCCGCCTACATCAACGGCGCCGTCCCCGCCGAGCAGTCCGGCATCGCCAACGGCATGAACGCCGTGCTGCGCACCGTCGGCGGCGCGGTCGGCACCGCGGTGATGAGCGCGATCCTCACCGGCGACATCCTCAAGCTCCCGGTGCCGATCCAGCTCCCCACCGAGAACGCCTACCGGAACGCCTTCTGGGTGGCCGGCGCGATGTGCCTGGTGGCCGCCGCCGTCCCGTTCGCCATCCGGGCCGTCAAGTCCGCCCCGGCCCCCGCCGAGCAGGCCGCCCCGGCCCTCACCAAGACCGACGCCTGACGGCGTCCCCCTCGCGTACTGGACACACGCGAGCAGCAGGAGCACCCCCCGCCACGGGCATCGGCGGGGGGTGCTCCTGCTCCCTCCGCCCCCCGCACGCCCTTCACCCCGCCGGGGGCCGCAGCGGCAGCGCGCCCGAAGCCTCCAGCTCCTCGTCCCCGACCGCGAACGTCCGCACCCGGCCCACCCCCGAGTACGGCGTCTCGAAGCGCACCGTCACCCGGCCGACCCCGCTGCCCTGCACCCAGCCGGGGCCGAACTCGCGGTGCGTCACGTCCTGTCCGGGCCACCAGCGCCGGGCCGCCGGATCGGCCGCCACCGGCTCCGCCACCGCCTCCTCGACCACCGCCGCCGTCCCCGACTCCCGCTCCTCCCGCTCCAGTTGGGCGAACAGGTCCTCCTGGGTGTAGTCCGCGAGCTGCGCGACGCCCACGCCCAGCAGCCGCACCCCGCCGGTGACGTCGACCTGGAGGGCCAGCCGGCGCGCCGTCGCCGCGATCACCTCCTCGTCGTCCGTCGGCCCGCGCAGCGTCTCGGAGCGGGTCAGCGTCGAGAAGTCGAAGCGGCGGACCTTGAGCACCACCGTCCGCCCGGAGCGCCCGGCCGCCCGCAGGCGGCGCACGCACCGCGCGGCGAGCTGCTCGATCTCGCGCAGGATGCGGTCCCGGTCGGCCAGGTCGACCTCGAAGGTGTCCTCCACCGACACCGACTTGGCGTCCCGGTCCGGCACCACCGGCCGCTCGTCCCAGCCGATCGCCATCTGGAACACGCCCGCCCCGTGCGCCTTGCCGAGCAGCCCGACCAGCTCCCCGAACCCGGCCTCCGCCAGGTCCGCCACCGTGGTCAACCCGGCCCGGCGCAGCGCCTGTTCGGTGGCCGGGCCGATCCCGGGCAGCGCCCGCACCGGCATCGGGGCCAGCACCGCCCGCTCGGTGCCGGGCTCGACCAGCACCAGCCCGTCCGGCTTGGCCCGCTCGGAGGCGATCTTCGCCATCAGCTTGGAGGCCGCGGCGCCGACCGAGGCGGTCAGCCCGGTGCGCTCCAGGATGTCGGCCCGCAGGTCCTCGGCCAGCGCCAGCACCAGCTGGGCGCCCGCCGCGGGCGTGGACGCGGCGGCCAGCGCGGGCCCGTACGGCCCGGCCTCCAGGTCGACGAACGCCTCGTCCAGGCTGAGCGGCTCGACCAGCGGGGAGCGCTCCCGCAGCAGGCCCATCACGATCTCGCTGTTGGCCCGGTACGCCTCGAACCGGCCGGTCAGGAACGCCGCGTTCGGGCAGAGCCGGCGGGCCTGCGCCATCGGCATCGCCGAGTGCACGCCGAACTTCCGGGCCTCGTAGGAGGCGGTGGAGACCACGCCGCGCCCGCCGAGGCCGCCGACGACGACCGGCTTGCCGCGCAGGCTCGGCTTGGACGCCTGCTCCACCGCGGCGAAGAAGGCGTCCATGTCGAGGTGGATGATGCTCGGCACGGTCCGCACCGCCCGATCATCCCGCGCCCCACCGACAATCCCCCGGCGCTCCCCCGGCGCGGCCCCGGCTCAGCCGGTCCCGCCCGCCCCCGCCGCGTCCGCGTCCGCGAGCGCCCGCGCCACCCCGTCCTCGCGCGGCCCCAGCAGCGTCGGGTCCGGCCGCAGCAGCACGTTCACCGCCGCCTTCAACGCACCGCCGACCTCCCGCGCCTCGCCGTACTCCCAGGTGACGTCGTGCCACTCCTCCACCCCGACCCCGTACGCGTCGATCCCGGCCGCCGCGCACAGCGCCAGCGCCCGCCGGACGTGGAAGGTCTGACTGACCAGCAGCGCCCGGTCGACGCCGAAGATCCGGTGCGCCCGGCTGCACGAGTCCCAGGTGTCGAAGCCCGCGTAGTCGCCGACCACCCGCACCGCGGGCACCCCGCGGTCGATCAGGTAGCCGCGCATCGCGTCGGTCTCGTCGTACCGGACGGTGCCGTTGTCGCCGGTCACCAGGATCGCCCGCACCTTGTGCGCCCGGTACAGCTCCAGCGCCGCGTCCAGCCGGTGCGCCAGGTACGGGGAGGGCGCGCCGTCCATCAGCCCCGCGCCGAACACCACCGCGACCGGCGCCTCGGGCGCGTCGGCCACCGTGCCGACCCGCCCGGACTGGGTGAGGTGCAGCCAGGCGTCCGGCGCCAGCCCCAGCGCGGAGCAGAGCACCACCGCCTGGAACCAGCGGCGCTGCCGCCGCCGGTCCACCGGGCGCACCGCGCGCCACACCGCCCGGGCCCGCCGCCCCGCACACCTCAAGATCGTCGACACACGGACCAGGACGGCCCGGACCGGCCCACCGGTTCCCCGACCCGGCCGGACGGCCGCCGCGCCGTCAGCCCGCGCGGTTGCGGCGCTGCGCCAGCTCGTCGCCCGGGTCGTCGCCGAGCAGCGTCTCGCCGGTGTCGGTGCGCTCGCCGTGCAGCCGCCCCAGGGTGGCCTCCAGCTCCTGCCGGACCGCGCCGACCGCGATGCCGAACACGCCCTGGCCGCCGTTCAGCAGGTCGACCACCTGCTGCGGCGAGGTGCACTCGTAGACCGTCGCCCCGTCGCACATCAGGGTCAGCCCGGTCAGGTCGGCCGGGTCGGCGGACTGCAGGTGGGTGACGGCCACCCGGATGTTCTGCAGCGACACGCCGGCGTCCAGCAGCCGCTTGACGATTTTCAGCAGCAGAATGTCCCGGAAGCTGTACAGCCGCTGCGCGCCCGCCGGGTACGCGGAGCGCACCGAGGGCTCCAGCAGCCCGGTGCGCGCCCAGTAGTCGAGCTGCCGGTAGGTGATGCCGGCCGCGGCGCAGGCCGTCGGGCCGCGGTAGCCGACCAGCGCGGAGGTCGGGGCGAGCCGCTCGATCGCGGGCTGCCCGGGCTGGACGGCCGGGAAGCGGCCGAGCCGCGGCAGCTCCTCCGCCTCGGGTTCGGGCCGCCAGGGCCGCCCGATCAGAGCCCGGCCGGCGCGCGGCAGGTGCACCGCGCACAGCGCTCCGGAACGCGTCTCGTCGCCGGTGCCGCTCATCGCCAACCTCCGTCCATTCCGCCCAAGGCCCCACGGGACCCGCAGGAGCCCTGCCGGGCCCCGGGCTGCGGGTGGCCCGTCCGGCGGGCCATCACCTGACGGTAGGCAGTCGCCAAAGCACCGTCAACGATCGCCACGCCGGGGGCTTCCAGAAACTTCACCCCATCGAGTGGTTATTCGTGCCCCATGCGCGGGTAGCGGAATGGTTTTCCGGTCGAGCCGAGTTGCGGCGCACCGCCGACCGGGCTAGCGGAACGGGGGGCCCGGGGCCTACTGCGGGCCGCCCCCGAAGTCCTCCGGCGAGACCTGGTCCAGGAACTCCCGGAACTTCTCGACCTCGTCCTCCTGCTCGTCCGGGATCGAAATGCCGGCCTCCGCCAGCACCTCCTCGCTCCCGTAGATCGGCGTACCGGTGCGCAGCGCCAGCGCTATCGCGTCCGAGGGGCGCGCGCTCACCTCGACACCACCGGCGAACACCAGCTCCGCGTAGAACACCCCGTCCCGCAGATCGTTGATCCGCACCTCGGTCAGCTGCTGCCCCAGCGCGCCGAGCACGTCCTTGAACAGGTCGTGCGTCAGCGGCCGCACCGGGGTCATGCCCTGCTGGGCGAAGGCGATCGCGGTGGCCTCCCCCGGCCCGATCCAGATCGGCAGGTAGCGGTCACCGCCGACCTCCCGGAGCAGCACGATCGGCTGGTTGGAGGGCATCTCCACCCGGACACCCACGACGTCGAGCTCATTCACACCAGCAACCCTATGGCGCGCGCCCCCGATAGGAAAGCGCAGCAGGCAGCGGCCACCGCGATCAGGACCGCCGCCCGCCCCCGCGCCACCGGCCGTTCAGCCCCGGGAGCGCAGCCCCGCCTGCACCATCGCCGCGTGCAGCCGCACCGACAGGGTGGCCAGTTCCCGCGCCGTCGCCTCCGCGTGCGCGCGGGTCTGCGGGTTGCGGTGCCGCCGCAGCGGCGCCACCACCTGCTCCACCAGCGCCACCTCGCGCTCCGCCGCCGCCTTCATCGCCCGCAGGTGCCGCGGCTCCAGGCCGAACCGGCCCAGCTCCGCCACCAGCCGCGCGATCTGCAGCGCCTCCCCGTCGTACCCGCCGTCCGGGCCCGGCTGCACCAGGCCGTACGACTCCCACTCGACGAGTTCGCGCTCCTGCGCCTCGGCCGCCGCGATCAGCTCGGCCCGGCCCAGCCGCACCCCGCTCGGCCCGGCGGCCGCGGCCGCCAGCTCCCGGTCCGCCTCCTCCAGCGGCCCCGGACGGGACTCCGCCCCCGGCAGCGCCGGCGGCTGCTCGCCGCGCTCGATCGCGTCCAGGTGCTCGCGGATCACCCGCAGCGGCAGGTAGTGGTCGCGCTGCATCCGCAGCACGTACGCCAGCCGCTCCACGTCCGCCGCCGAGAACTTCCGGTAGCCGGACGGGGTGCGCTGCGGCTCGACCAGGCCCTCCGCCTCCAGGAAGCGGATCTTGGAGATCGTCACCTCCGGGAAGTCGTCCCGCAGGAAGGCCAGCACCGCGCCGATCGACAGCAGCTCGTCACCCCGCCGGCGCGCCTCGCCCGTGCGGCGCGAGGCCGGCACGGGCGAGGACCCGAGGGACGGGGTAGGAATCTGTGGGGTCACTCGGGCTCCAAACGGAGAAGTGGTCAGTACCCCCGGTGGTGGCTGGCGAAGAACACCAGCCGGTACTTCCCGATCTGCACCTCGTCGCCGTTGCCGAGCAGCACCTCGTCGATCCGCTCCCGGTTCACGTAGGTGCCGTTCAGGCTGCCCACGTCCGCGACCGAGAAGCCGCCGTCGGGCTGCCGACGGAACTCCACGTGCCGACGCGACACCGTCACGTCGTCCAGGAAGATGTCGCCCTGCGGGTGCCGCCCCGCCGTGGTCACGTCCGAGTCCAGCAGGAACCGGCTGCCCGAGTTCGGGCCGCGCTGCACGATCAGCAGCGCCGAGCCCGGCGGCAGCGCGTCGATCGCCGCCATCACCTCGGCCGACAGCGCCGGCGTGGCACCCGTCGAGGTCGCCGTCGGGTCGTACGACTCGATGCCGGAGATCGAGATGGTCGAGGTGGTCTCGGCCGCGCCCTCCGGGAACCCGCCGCCACGCAGCTGAGTACCGCAGTTCGAGCAGAACCGGGCCTGGGCCGGGTTCCGGTTCCCGCACCGCGGGCACGGGCTGGTGCCAGCCATGTTCACAGCCTCCTGGCGCGGCACACCCGACTGGACGTGCCCGGCATAGGGGTCCGGGGCAAACCCTCCACCGGAGGTTGAGGGTCCTGCCGGGAAACCTATGCGCGGCCCGCCCGGGGAATCAACCGACGCGCCGTAGGCCCCGTCGAACTGCCCGGTCGGGATGCCCGCACCCTGGGTCACGTCGTCCCGGTACATCGGGCGCTGCCCCTCCGGCGCCGGACGCATCGGGGGCACCCCGGCGTCCTCCTGCCGGTAACGCGCGGTCGGCGCCTCGGCGGCCTTCTTGTTGCGGCCGAAAAGCTTCGAGAGAAAACTCACGGGCGAATCCCCTTGCGTGTGACAGAACCGCCCGCGGGGCAGGGTTCAAGGCTCGGTGTGGCGGTGGGCCCGGCATCCGGCCGGGGACTGACGAACGGTAAGACCCAGTGTCGCCGACCCGCCGCGGAAACCCACCACCGGGGGCTGCCCGCAGCTGACGAACCGTACGGAGCGCGCCCCGTCACTTCGCCGCCGGCTTGCCGTACTGCAACGGCTTCGGGGTGGCCAACGCGTCCACCAGCACCTTCTGCTGCTGGACGATGGTCGCCCGCGCCTGGTGGTTCTCCAGGCTGCGCACCACACCACCGGGAATGTTGAGCGCCGGAGCCAGGTCCTGCGGGTTGCCCACGACGGTGAAGCGGAACGGCTGCGAGACGCTCTTCCCGTCGATCTGCACGCCGCCGCCCGACGAGTTGTCGGTGAAGTACGTACCGGCCACCACGCGCACGTCGTTGATCTGAATCGCCTCCGCCCCCGCCGCTCGGAGTTCCTGCAGGGTGTCCAGCAGCATATCCGCCTTCACCTGCCCTTGGGGATCATCGATCGTCAGCACGATCCCCGGGCCGGTCGCCTTCTCCGTCCCCGCCAGCACGCCCAGTTCGGCCGCCTTCTTGCGGGTCTGCTCCTGGGCCTCCTTGGCCTGGTTGGACGAGTTCTCCAACTGCGCCAGGGACTGCTCCAGCTGCGTCCGCTCCGACTGCAGGCGCTGCTGCTTCCCGTCCAGCTCGTCCAGGATGCGCACCAGGTCCTCCTGCCGGGCCCCGCGCAGCTCGCTGTGGTCGTTGGTCGACCGCACCTGGATCGCCAGCGCCAGCCCCAGCGCGAACAGCAGCAGCGCCACCACCAGCTGCCCCCGCGACACCCGCGGCGGCCACACCGCCGCCCTCAGCCGGGTCCGCCCGTCCGCGGGCGGCTCCACCGGCTCCGACCCCGCGGACGCCACCACCGGCGGCTCCCCGGACGCCTCCCGCGCCGCCGCCGCGGACCGCGCGCCGGGCGTGTCCCCCGTCTCCGGCACCACCGGCACCTCCGGCTCCGGCCGTCCCGCGTCCCGCTCCCGCGGCTCCCGCTCCTCGCTCACAGCCGCTCCCTACGCCCTGAACACGTGCCGGCGGATCGCCGCCGCGTTCGAGAAGATCCGGATGCCCAGCACCACCACCACGCCGGTGGACAGCTGCGACCCCACGCCCAGCTGGTCGCCCAGGAAGACGATCAGCGCCGCCACCACGACGTTCGACAGGAACGACACCACGAAGACCTTGTCGTCGAAGATCCCGTCCAGCATCGCCCGCACGCCGCCGAACACCGCGTCCAGCGCCGCCACCACCGCGATCGGCAGGTACGGCACCACCGCGTTCGGCACCTCCGGCTGCACGAACACGCCGACGATCACGCCGATCACCAGACCCAGTACGGCAATCACGGTGTAGCAGCTCCTGTTCCAGTGGAAGTGGACTTCGTCGCGGTCGACCGCGCGGACTTCGACGGCGCCGCACCCGGCGACCCCGAGGGCGCACCGGACGGCGACGGTGAAACGGACGGGGACGACGAGGGGGAGGACGACGGCTCGGCCGAGGACTCCGGGGACGGGGACGCCTCCGGCCCGGCCACCCGGAGCGTCACGCCCAGCGCGGCCGGCAGCGTCAGCGACTTCTGCGCCGACACCGTCGACCGGATGCCGTAGCTGTCCTGGATGATCTTCAGGTAGCGGCCGCCCTCGTTGTCCTGGAAGGCCTGCGCCAGCCGCGGCCCGTCCCCGATCGCCAGCACCGTGTACGGCGGCACCAGCGGCCGGTTGTCCACCAGGATCGCGTCGCCGGCCGCCCGGATCGCCGACAGCGCGGTCAGCCGCTGCCCGTTCACGGACACCGCCTCCGCGCCGGCCAGCCACAGCCCGTTCACCGCGTACTGCAGGTCGTGGTCCTTGACCCGGCCGTCCTTGCCGTAGCCGCCGGTGTTCCGCGGATCGCTGACGTTGCCGCCCGAACCGCTCCCGGACGCGTCGTCGATCACCAGCTTGACGCCCGGCCCGGTGATCTCCCCGGTCCCGGTGCGCGCCGCCAGCTGCGCCGCCGCGCTGTCGTCGCCGGTCTGCAGCGCCGCCTCCTGGGCCTTCTCGACCCTGTCGCGGTCCGCCTCGACCTGCCGCTGCAACTCGTCCGCCGCCTTGTTGGCGTCGTTCACCCGGGTCACCAGGGCGTCCCGCTCCTGGGCCAGGACGGGCGCCGCGGCGTGCGTGTTCACCGCCCCGACCGTCACCACGACCGCGGCCAGCGCCAGCCCCAGGGCCAGCACCAGCCGCCCCCTGGCCGTCGACGGCATCCGGGAGCTGCCCTCCGCCCCGCGCGCCCGGGCCGCCGCCGCGTACCCGTCGTCGAGCGAGTGCTCCATGACCGTGGTCAGCAGGGACATCGAGGCGTCCGGGCGGCGGAAGCGCCCCTCCGGGTCACTCGGCGTCGGCGTTGCTGGCATGCGCCACATCGTTTCACGACCACGAGGTGCCCCACGACCAGCCCCGGGCCCCGCAGGAGGGTTTCGGCACAGGATCGTGACAAACACCGGTGGGGGCGGACCCGCGGGCCCGCCCCCACCGGGATTTCTCCGCACTACCTCCCGGCGCCGTCCACGACCGCGGCCCACTCGTCGAGCAGCCGCTCGGTCGCCTCGTCGTCCGGGCCCTCCGCCCACAGGTGGGTGACGGCCTCCGCCGGGTCCGGCAGGACCAGCGTCCACCGGCCGTCCGGCTCGACCACCCGCACGCCGTCCGTGGTGTCCAGCTTCCGGTTCCCGGCCGCCTCCACCACCGAGCGCATCACCATGCCCTTGGCGGCCCACGGCGTCGCGATGTCCCGCTTCTGGATGTGCGCCTGCGGGATGCGCGCGTCGATCTGGCTCAGCGTCAGCTGCGTCCGCGCCACCAGGCCGACCAGCCGCACGAACGCCGCCGCCCCGTCCAGCACCCCGGAGAACTCGGGCACCACGAAGCCGCCGCGCCCGTCGCCGCCGAAGATCGTGCCGTCCGCCGCCGCGGCCTTCGCCAGGTCGTCCGGCGAGGTCGTCGTCCAGATCACCTGGGTGCCGTGGTACGCCGCCACCTGCTCGGCGATCCGGGTCGTCGTCACCGGCAGCGCCACCTGCCCGGAACGGCGCTCGGCCGCCACCAGGTCCAGCAGCACCAGCAGCGCCCGGTCGTCCTGGATCACCCGACCGAGCTCGTCGACGAAGGACACCCGCTCACCCACCGGGTCGAACCGCACGCCGAACGCGGCCTGCGAGGAGGCCACCAGCCCGCCCAGCCTGGCCAGCGCCGCCTTCCGCTCCTCGGCGCCCTCGGTCGGCTTGGACTCGTCCAGACCGCCGGCCACCGTCAGCGCCTCCACCCCGAGCCGCCCCAGGATGCTCGGCAGCACCAGCCCGGCACTGCCGTGCGCCGCGTCCACCACGACCTTCAGCCCGGCCTCCCGCACCCCCGAGGTGTCCACCGACCGCAACAGGTTCGTCGCGTACGAGTCGAACACGCTCGCCGGGTGCAGCAGGTCGCCGATCTCGCCCGGGAACGCCCGCCGGAACTCCTGCCGCGCGTACACCCGGTCCAGCTTCCGCTGCCCGGCCTGCGACAGGTCAGCCCCGCGCTCGTCGAAGAACAGGATGTCCAGCGAGTCCGGCACCCCCGGCGTGGTGCGCAGGAAGATCCCGCCCGCGCTCCCCCGCGCCGTCGCCTGCCGGGCCACCGGCATCGGCACGTTCTCCAGGTCCCGGACGTCGATCGCGCTGGTCTGCAGCGCCGAGATCATCGCCCGCTTCAACGCCCGCGCACCACGCGAGTGGTCACGCGCGATGGTGACCGTCGCGCCCTTCTTCAACGTGGTCGCGTACGCCCCCGCCAGCCGCACGGCCAGCTCGGGCGTGATCTCCACGTTCAGGATGCCCGACACGCCGCGCACCCCGAACAGGTGCTCCTGGCCCCGGGACTCCCAGATCACCGAGGTGTTGACGAACGCGCCGGCCTCGATCGTCTTGAACGGGTAGACCTTGACGTTGCCCGCGACGATCGACTCCTCGCCGATCAGGCACTCGTCACCGATCACCGCCCCCTCGTCGATCCGGGCGGCCCGCATCACGTCGGTGTTCTTCCCGACCACGCAGCCGCGCAGGTTGCTCTGCGGCCCCACGTACACGTTGTCGTGCACCACGGCCTTGTGCAGGAACGCCCCGCGCTTGACGACCACGTTCGACCCCAGCACGGTGTGCTCGCGCAGCTCCACGCCGGCCTCGACCTTGGCGTAGTCGCCGATGTACAGCGGCCCCCGCAGCACGGCCTCCGGGTCCACCTCCGCACCCTCGGCCACCCACACGCCCGGCGAGATCTCGAACCCGTCCAGCTCGACCTGGACCTTGCCCTCCAGGACGTCCGCCTGGGCCTTCAGGTAGCTCTCGTGCGTGCCCACGTCCTCCCAGTAGCCCTCGGCGACGTAGCCGAAGACCGGCTTGCCCTCCTTGAGCAACTGCGGGAACACGTCGCTCGACCAGTCGACCGACTCGCCGGCCGCCACGTAGTCGAAGACCTCCGGCTCCATCACGTAGATACCGGTGTTCACGGTGTCCGAGAACACCTGCCCCCAGGTCGGCTTCTCCAGGAAGCGCTCGACCTTCCCCTCCTCGTCCGTGATGGTGATACCGAATTCCAGTGGGTTCGGCACCCGGGTCAGGCACACCGTCACCAGCGCGCCCTTCTCCCGGTGAAAGGCAATCAGATCGGAGAGGTCGAAGTCCGTCAGTGCGTCGCCGGAGATCACCAGAAAGGAATCGTCCCGCAGCGCGTCCTCGGCGTTCTTCACGCTGCCGGCCGTGCCCAGCGGGGTTTCCTCGTTGGCGTAGGTGAGGTGCATGCCCAGTTCTTCGCCGTCACCGAAGTAGTTCTTGACCAACGAGGCCAGGAACTGCACGGTCACCACGGTGTCATTGAGGCCGTGTCGCCTCAGCAGCCGCAGCACGTGCTCCATGATCGGCCGATTGGCCACCGGCAGCAGCGGCTTGGGCATGCTGGAAGTCATGGGGCGGAGTCGGGTGCCCTCTCCGCCCGCCATCACAACGGCTTTCATTACGGGTGCGTCCTCCTTCGCGGTGGTGAACCCCTGCGGGTCCATCAAACCGGTCCGACGCATCCCTACCCGGAAGCAAACGTCCGACTCACCGCGGAGGGCGTGTAAAACGTCTCAGGCTGATCTCAAACGGCAGCAGCGTGCTCCGCCTGGAGGATCTGCCGGGCCTGCACCGCATACAGCGCACCGGCCCACCAGTACAGCGTCGTCCCCCACCAGATGAACGCCCAACTCACCACTCCCGCAACCTGGTGCACCCACCCTGTGCCCACCCCCAGCAGCAGAAGCGGAAACGCGTACATCAGATTGAACGTAGCCGCCTTCCCGAGGAAACTCACGTTCAACGGCCCGTAACCCGCCCGGTTGAGCCGCAACAGCACCACCCCGACGAACGCCTCCCGCGCCACCAGCAGCGCCGTCAGCCACCAGGGCAGAATCTCCCGCCAGGTCAGACCCACCAGCGTCGACACGATGTACAACCGGTCCGCGGCCGGGTCCAGCAACTGCCCCAGCCGGCTGATCTGCCCCCACCGCCGGGCCAGCTTCCCGTCCAGGTAGTCACTGACCCCGCTCAACATCAGAACGACAATCGCCCACCCGTCGTTCTTCGGCCCCCCGAAGACCGGCCACAGCACCAACCACAGGAAGATCGGCACGCCCACCAGCCGAGCCATGCTCAGCAGGTTCGGGATCGTGAGGACCCGGTCGGTCTGAACGCGCGTCTCCTGGACCTCCACTGTGCGGAGCCTCCTGTTTTCACCACCGACAACTGTGCGGGACCGACCCTACAACAAGAAAGCCCCCTGACATCCCGTCAGGGGGCTTTCCCACAAAGATTGTTCGGCGGCGTCCTACTCTCCCACAGGGTCCCCCCTGCAGTACCATCGGCGCTGTGAGGCTTAGCTTCCGGGTTCGGAATGTAACC